>CAYUZO010000029.1:0-25946 GCA_964449735.1 uncultured Ferrimicrobium sp. | reverse complement strand
GAGGCCCCCCCCCGGCCGCCGCCGCGGGCCACCGCGGCCTCTCGAGGGGACCCGAGGGTCGGCGCGTGGCGCAACTGGGCGAAGAGGTCGCGCAGGGCCCGCTGGCCCACCTGGCGCACGCCCTTGGCCGTGAGGCGCAGCGCCGACCCGTCCCGGTCCACGAAGCCCCGCTCGCGCAGCCCCCGCAGCGCTCGCTGCAGCCGCTCGACGTGGCGGGCCGCGTCGTCGCCGAGGTGGCGGCGCAGCGCCTCCACGTCGACCTCGGGCAGGGCGCGCGCGGCGCCGGCGCGACTGAGGAAGTCCTCCAACCCGCGCAGCTCGCCCAGAGCCTCGGCCGCCGAGGCGGCGTCGGCGAAGGAGCCGGCCCCGGGCCCGCGCAGGCGATGGGCCCGGTTCCAGTCGATCTCCGGGGTGGCCTGGCGCAGGTTGGTCACCAGGCGCGACATCGACCAGCTCAGGTCCATGTCCGAGAGCATCCCCTCGAAGAGACCGCGCAGCTCGGCCTGCTGCTCGCCCGAGAGGGAGTTGAACATCGCCTCGGCCGCGGCCGCTCGCTCGGCCATCATGGCCACCACGTCCTCGAGGCTCTCGGCCCCTGGGAAGTAGTCGCCGAAGCGCTCCATGAACTGCTCGAAGCTGGGGTCGAGGGGCTCTCCCCGACGATCCTGCTCGATCATCGTCGAGAGGGCGTCCATCATCTCGCGCAGACGCGCGAGCTCGGCGGGATCGGGGTTCTCGAGGAACTCCTTGGTCCCTTGGAAGTAGGTGTTGAGGACGTCGCGACGCAGCTCGTCCATGAGCGACTCGAACTCCTCGCGGGCCTCGGAGGAGACGAAGTCGTAGCGCTGGTAGGCCTCCAGCCGCTCCCCCAGGCGGTCGCTCATCAGCTCGCGCTCGAGTCGCTTGGCGTCGAGGTACTCGCGGGTGACCTCCTGGCGGCGCTCGTCGCCCGAGGCCTCCGCCTCGGCGGCCAGCTCCTCGATCGCCTCGCCCTCTCGGCCCTCGATCAGCTCCAGCCAGTCGCGGTAGCGCTGCATCTCGCCCTCGGGACTGGCCTCGCGCTCGAGCTCGCGGCGCCGGGCCCGGGTGCGCTCGAGCAGCTCGCGCAGGCCCTCGACCCGCTCCCCGCTCTCGGTGGTGAAGCCCTCACTGAGGAGGCGGTCCATGGCCGCCTCCAGGTCGCCGCTCTCCATGAAGTCGTCCGCCACCAGCGAGAGCAGCTCGTCGAGGTCGAGCTCCTCGTCCCCCTCGTCCTCGCCGCGGCGACGAAAGCCGTAGCGGACCGGCACTACCGGCTCCGCGAACGGTAGAGGGCCCGGGCGCCCGAGGCGTCCTTGGCCAGTCGCTTGGTGAGGTAGAGGCCCTCGAGGACGAACTCGAGCGCGGAGGCCCTCTCGCCAGCGCCAGCGCCGGAGCCGGCCACCCGCTCGACCGGCCCCGCCAGGGCCGGCATCGCGGCCAGGGCCGCCTCGTAGTCGTGGTCGGGCAGGTCGTCGCCCACGTGCACGAGCACCTCGCCTTCGAAAGAGGCGACGATCTCGCTGGCCTCCTCGAGCAGGACGTGCTCGGTGAAGCTCTGGCGCACCGCCAGCGAGACCAGGGCGGCGATCACCTGCTCGGCGTCCGCGTCGTCGAGGGTGTCGAACTCGATCTTGCCCTGGGTCGACTGCACCACGGCGGCCAGATCCGAGATCCGCGGCACCACGGCCCCGTCGTGGGTGCGCAGCGCCCGGCGCAGCGCCGAGGCGACGACCGTCTCGTAGTTGGCGATCGACAGGCGCACCGAGACGCCCGAGCGCTGGGAGATCACGTGGCTCTGGCGGGCCACGTGGCTGATGCGCGCGACCACGTCGTCGATGAACCAGGGGACGACGACCGGCACCGGGGCGCTGGGCAGGTGGGCCTCTTGATGGATGATGGCGATCTCGGTGGTGACCTCGTAGGGGTAGTGGGTGCGGATCTGGCTCCCGAAGCGGTCCTTCAGCGGGGTGATCAGTCGGCCCCGGTTGGTGTAGTCCTCGGGGTTGGCCGTGGCGACCACCAACAGGTCGAGGTCGAGGCGCACCAGGTGGCCGCGGATCTGCACGTCGCGCTCCTCGAGCACGTTGAGCAGTCCGACCTGGATCCGCTCGGCCAGGTCGGGCAGCTCGTTGATCGCGAAGATGCCCCGGTTGGACTTGGGCACGAGGCCGTAGGACAGGGCCCGGGGGTCGTCGAGGTAGAGGCCACCGGCGACCTTGATGGGGTCGACCTCACCGATCAGGTCGGCCATCGAGGTGTCGGGTGAGGCCAGCTTCTCGGCGAAGCGCTGGGACCGGTGCACCCAGGCGACCGGCGCCTCGTCGCCGAGGCGCGAGACGAGGTCGATGCCGTGAGCCGAGATCGGCGCGAAGGGGTCGTCGCGGACCTCAGAGCCCTCGAGGATGGGCACCCACTCGTCGAGCAGGTCCACCAGGGAGCGGATCATGCGGGTCTTGGCCTGGCCGCGCTCGCCGAGCAGGATCACGTCGTGTCCGGCCAACAGGGCCGTCTCGAGCTGGGGCAGCACCGAGTCCTCGTAGCCGAGCACGGCCGAGGTGAGGGGCCGGCCCTCGCCCAGGCGGGCCTCGAGATTGGCCCGGATCTCCTCCTTGACCGGACGGGTCACGTAGCCCCGCTCGCGCAGGGCGCCGAGCGTCGTGGGCAGGTCGGGGGGCCAGGGGGTCGTCATACCCGTACCTTACGGGTGGGCCCTGCTCAGGTGAACGGCGCGCGCAGGGGCGCGACGGCGTGGACCTCGCGCACCACCTCGTCGCCCGGCCGGTAGGCGAGGTGGGCCGCGCGGGGCGCCTCGAGCACCACGAGGTCGGCCCGCGCGCCCACGGCCAGCCAGCCGACGTCCTCACGGCGCAGCGCCCGCGCGCCGCCGCGGGTCGCCGCCCACAGGGCCTCGTCGCAGGTCATGCCCATCTGGGTCACCGCCAGGGCGATCACCAGGGGCATCGAGGTGAGGTAGCTGGTCCCGGGGTTGCAGTCGGTCGCCAGGGCCACGGTGGCGCCGGCGTCGAGCAGGGCCCTCGCCGGCGGGTAGGGCGAACGGGTCGAGAGCTCGGCGCCGGGCAGCAAGGTGGCGACCGTCTCGGAGTCGGCCAGAAGAGCGATGTCGGACTCGTCGAGCCAGGTGCAGTGGTCGACGCTGGCGGCCCCCAGCTCGACCGCCAGGGCCACCGCCCCGGTGCGGGCCAGCTGGTGGCCGTGCAGGCGCAGCCCGAGCCCGGCGTCGCGGGCCGCCTCGAGCACGTGGCGGGCCTCCTCGACGCTGAAGGCCCCCCGGTCGCAGAAGACATCGGCCCAGCCGGCCCGGCCGGCGCAGGCCGCCAGCATCTCGCCCGCGACGAGCTCGACGTAGCCCTGACGGTCGTGGGCCCACTCGGCGGGCACCACGTGGGCCCCGAGGAAGGTCCTCTCCTCGGCGTAGCGCGCCGAGACCTCGAGCAGTCGCGCCTCGCCGGCGCTCTCGAGGGCGTAGCCGGACTTGGCCTCGACGGTCGTGGTGCCTTGGCGCCACATGGCCAGGCGCCGGCGCTGGGCCCCCTCGTGCAGCTGGGCCAGGGGGGCGGCCCGGGTCGCCGCGACGGTCGCGGCGATCCCTCCCCCGTCGTAGGGCCGTCCGGCCATGCGCGCCTCGAACTCACCGGAGCGCTCGCCGGCGAAGACCAGGTGGGTGTGGGAGTCGACGAAGCCGGGCACCACCGCGGCGCCGTGGCACTCGTGGCGCTCGTCGCAGGCCGGCGCGTGGGCGTCGGCCCCCACCCAGGCGACGCGCCCGTCGACGACCACGACGGCGGCGTCGTGCAGTCGCCCGAGCGCGGTGCCGTCGCCGAGTGAGGGGTCGTTGGTGGTGAGCTCGCCGATCCCCGCGAAGAGGACCGAGCTCACGACTCGTGCATCGGCACGCGCACGTGGCGCTCCTCGGCGACCCGCTCGGCGATGTCGTAGCCGGCGTCGACGTGGCGGATGACCCCCATGCCCGGGTCGTTGGTCAGCACCCGGCGCAGCTTCTGCTCGGCGAGCGCCGTCCCGTCGGCCACGCAGACCTGCCCGGCGTGCAGCGAGCGCCCGATGCCCACTCCCCCGCCGTGGTGGATCGAGACCCACGAGGCGCCCGAGGCGGTGTTCACCAGCGCGTTGAGCAGCGGCCAGTCGGCGATCGCGTCGCTGCCGTCGATCATCGCCTCGGTCTCGCGGTAGGGCGAGGCCACCGAGCCGCTGTCGAGGTGGTCGCGGCCGATCACGATCGGCGCGGCGACCTCGCCCCGGGCTACCAGGTCGTTGAAGGCGACGCCGGCCTGGTCCCGCTCGCCGTAGCCGAGCCAGCAGATCCGCGCCGGCAACCCCTGGAAGGCGACGCGCTCCTGGGCCTTGGTGATCCAGCGAGCCAACGCCTCGTTCTCGGGGAAGAGCTCGAGCACCGCGGCGTCGGTGCGCGCGATGTCGGCGGGGTCCCCCGAGAGCGCCGCCCAGCGGAAGGGTCCCTTGCCCTCACAGAAGAGGGGGCGGATGTAGGCCGGCACGAAGCCGGGGTAGTCGAAGGCCCGCGTGTATCCCCCCAGCTGGGCTTCGCCGCGCAGGGAGTTGCCGTAGTCGAAGACCTCGGCCCCGGCGTCGAGGAAGCCGACCATCGCCTCGACCTGGTGGGCCATGGCCTGTCGGGCCCGATCGGTGAACTCCTCGGGCTTCTTGTCGGCGTAGTCGTGCCAGTCACCGAGGGCGATCCCCTCGGGCAGGTAGGACAGCGGGTCGTGGGCGCTCGTCTGGTCGGTGACAATGTCGACCTCGACCCCGCGGCGCAGGATCTCGGCGAAGACCTCGGCCGCGTTGCCCACCAGGCCCACCGAGAGGGCCCGGCGCTCGGCCTTGGCCGCGAGGACGGTGGCGAGCGCGCGGTCGAGGTCGCTCGTCCACTCGTCGAGGTAGCGCTGCTCGACCCGGCGGGCAAGGCGCGAGGGGTCGACGTCGACGATCAGGCAGACCCCGTCGTTCATCGTCACCGCCAGCGGCTGCGCCCCGCCCATGCCCCCGCACCCCCCCGTGAGGGTCAAGGTGCCGGCCAGGGTCCCGCCGAAGCGCTTCTCGGCGACCGCGGCGAAGGTCTCGTAGGTGCCCTGGAGGATGCCCTGGGTGCCGATGTAGATCCACGATCCCGCCGTCATCTGGCCGTACATCGTCAGCCCGAGCGCCTCGAGGCGGCGGAACTCGGGCCAGGTCGACCAGTCCCCCACCAGGTTGGAGTTGGCGATGAGGACCCGCGGCGCCCACTCGTGGGTGGTGAAGACCCCCACGGGGCGACCCGACTGGACCAGCATCGTCTCGTCGGGCCCCAGGGTCGTCAGGGTGCGCACCAGCGCGTCGAAGCTGCGCCAGTCCCGGGCCGCGCGCCCGGTGCCCCCGTAGACCACCAGGTCGTCGGGACGCTCGGCCACCTCGGGGTCGAGGTTGTTCATCAGCATCCGCAGCGCCGCCTCCTGGGGCCAGCCCCGCGCGCTCAGGGCCGGGCCGCGCGCCGCGCGCACCGTTCTCGATCCCTCCATGGTCCCTCCTAGCTCAGTGGCACGAACGTCTCGGCCGCCGCGACGAGCTCACCGGAGGCCAGGGCCTCGGCCACCGCCGCGATCTCCGGGGCGAGGAAGCGATCGTGGCCCGGCCCACCGCTCAGCGCGTTGACCGCATCGGCCACGGCCGCCGTCGCGGGCGAGGCCACCAGCGGCGCGCGCAGCGCCAGCGCCCTCGAGGCGGCGAGGACCTCGATGGCCAGCACCTGGCCGAGGGCCCCCAGGGAGCGACGCAGCTTGCGCGCGGCGTGCCAGCCCATGGAGACGTGATCCTCCTGCATCCCCGACGAGGGGATCGAGTCGACGCTGGCCGGGGTGGCCAGTCGCTTCATCTCGCTCACCAGGGCCGCTTGGGAGTACTGGGCGATCATGAGTCCCGAGTCGACGCCGGCCTGGTGGGCGAGGAAGGGTGCCAGGCCGTAGCTGCGGTCGGCGTCGAGGAGGCGGTCGGTGCGCCGCTCGCTGATCGAGGCGACGTCGGCCGCCGCGATGGCGAGGAAGTCGAGCACGTAGGCGACCGGCGCCCCGTGGAAGTTGCCGTTGGAGACCAGGCGACCGTCGGCCAGGACCGAAGGGTTGTCGATCGCCGAGGCCAGCTCGATCTCGGCGACTCGACTGGCGTGGGCCCAGGTGTCACGGGCCGCCCCGTGGACCTGAGGGGCGCAGCGCAAGGAGTAGGCGTCTTGGACCTGGGAGGGGTCGTCGAGGTGGGAGGCGACGATCGGTGACCCCTCGAGCAGGGCCCGCAGGTTGGCCGCGCTGGCCCCCTGGCCCGGATGGGGTCGCAGCGCGTGGATCTCGGCGAGGAAGACCTGGTCGGTGCCGCGCAGGGCCTGGATCGACAGCGCCGCTGCGAGGTCGGCCGCGCGCCAGAGGCCCTCGAGGTCCGCCAGGGCCAGCACCAGTTGGCCGAGCATCCCGTCGGTCCCGTTGATCAGGGCGAGGCCCTCCTTCTCGGCCAGCTCCACGGGCGCCAGTCCGGCGCGGCGCAGGGCCGTCTCGGCCTCGACGCGCTGGCCCGTCGCGTCGCGCACCCAGCCCTCACCGGTGAGGGCGAGGGCCACGTGGGCGAGCGGCGCCAGGTCCCCCGAGCAGCCCAGGGAGCCGAATTCGTGTACGACCGGGGTCAGGCCCTCGTTGAGCAGGGCGGCGTAGGCGAGGGCCGTCGAGGGGCGGACCCCGGACACCCCGCTCACCAGGTTCGAGAGGCGCGAGAGCATCATCGCGCGCACCACCTCGCGCTCGACCTCCTCCCCGACGCCCGCGGCGTGGGAGCGGATCAGCGAGCGTTGGAGGTCACGGCGCTGGTCCGGACTGATGAAGGTGGTCGCCAAGGCGCCAAAACCGGTCGAGACGCCGTAGACCGGGCGTCCCCCCTCGACGAGGGCGTCGATCGCCGCACGCTGACGGGCCAGGCGCTCGAGGGCGTCCGGGGCGACCTCGACGGTCGTGCCGGCGCGCGCCACCGCCACCACCTCGGCGCGCGTCAGCGCGCCCTGTCCGACGACCACTCTCACTGGGGCCTCCTCGCCACTCCCACCAGCGCCTCGAGCAGGCACAGGGCCGCCAGACGCACCGTCCGCCCGTCGGGGCTGTCTCGCTCGACGTCGACCTCGGTGAGATCGAGCACCGCGACCTGGGGGTCGCGCGCGCAGGTGCGCACGAAGCGGCGCACCTCGGCCGGACTGAGGCCACCGGGCAGGGCGGCCGGACAACCGGGCACGGCGGCCCGGTCGGCGGCGTCGAGGTCGATGTCGACGTAGACGGCCCGGGCCCCGGCGACCGCGGCCAGGGCCTCGCGGGCGCAGGTCACCGCCCCGCGCTCGGCGACCGCCTCGCGCCCGATCACCGTGACGCCGGCCTCGCGGGCCCGGCGGGCGTAGGCGGGGCTGTTGGCGAAGTCGGCGATGCCCACCTGGGCGACCCGGGTCGGGTCGAGCCCACCGGCGAGCAGCTGGCGCACCGGTGAGCCGTTGGAGACGCCGTCGCGCAGGTCGTGGTGGGCGTCGAGGGTCACGAGGGCCCACTCGGCCAGGTCCGCCCCCGCGACGGCGGTGAGGGCGTGGTAGGTCGCGGCGTTGTCCCCGCCCAGGACGATGGTCAGCTCGACCGACGAGGGGGCCTTCGAGAGCGTTTCGGCCGTGCGCTCGGTGCCGCCGGGGCCGTCGGGGTCGACCACGTCGCCGAGGTCGACGAGCGAGACCTCCTCGGCGAGGTCGGCGACTTCCTCACTCCAGGTCGAGAAGCGCGCGAGCGCCTCGCGCACGGCCTCGGGGGTCGAGCGCGAGGAGCGCGGGGTCACCGAGGTCGCGAAGGTCGGCAGGCCGAGTAGCGCCACCGCGCGGGTGCCGGGGCGCGCGGAACGTCCGACCAGGCTGGCCGCCGAGGGCCAGGACGGGTCGGAGGGACTCACGGCGCCCATGCTACGCACGGCCCGCGAGCGTGGTCAGCCCCCGGTGGTGGTGGTCGCCGGGGTGCTCGTCGTGGTGGTGGGCGCACTCGTGGTCGTGGTCGTGGTCGTGGCCGTGGTGGCACAGCCCGATCCGACCAGGCGCAGCGGCTGGGCTCGGGCCGCGCCGCGCGGCCCGAGCCCGGGGCCCTGCCAGGAGCAGGACCACGAGGAGGGCTCGGCGAGGGCGACGAAGAAGTCCCGCTGCCAGCCGGTGTCGTAGATGTTGGGCGAGTGGTTGGCCCCGGGCAGGGCGATCGCGTAGTGACCTCCCGGGTGGTGGATCGGCTGGAGCGGCACGCCGAGGATGGGCCAGAAGGGGTTGATGTCGAGCTGCATGCCGGTGACGACGCCGGCCTCGACCATGGCCCGGGCGAGCTGGATCGGCATGATCGGGGTCATGGTCGCCACGTAGACGAGGTTCCCCTGGGCGTCCAGGCCGAGTCCGGTGCGCGCCTCGGGGGGCACGTTGCCGAGCGGCGACCCCCAGATCGCCGAGGAGCCGTTGTGGGCCGCCGCGCTCGGCGCCCCGGCGACGACCAGGGGTCCGAGGTTCTGGCGCCACGCGACGGGCCGGAAGCCCGCGGGCGGGAAGCTGTGCCCCCACACCCCCATCCTCCAGTGACCAGCGGCGTCGAGGGCGATGGTCATGCGTCCCGCCTGGGGCGGGACCAGGGTGAAGCCGTCGACCATCGAGCCCCCGGCGTTCGCCGACTGCTTGAAGCCCCCGTTGAAGACGGCGACCACGCCGGCGGGCCCCTCAGTGGCCCAGTCGATCGCCGGGCCGGCGTCGCGGGGGGCCCGCTGCCACAGGTTGGGGTCCCCCAGTCCCACGTGCCAGCGCAGCAGGGTCGTGCGCGCGCGAAGTCGCACCGCGCGAAAGACCACCGAGCCCACGTGCACCTGGCGGGTGTCGACCATCACCCCACGCCCCGACGCCTCGGCGACCGCCCAGCCGACCTGGGGCCGCTCGCGAGCGATGGTGGTGGTGGTCGTGGCCGCGAGCGTCGTGGTGGTCGTGGAGGAGGAGGGCTGGGCGCTCAGGACGAGCGTCGCCACCGCAGCGGCCAGGGCGAGCGCCCCCGCGCCGACGAGCAGGGCGCGCCGCGCGCGCCGGGGCCCGCCCACGCCTAACGCTCGACGGTGCGCACTCCGCTGGTCTCGGGCTCGGCGCTCGAGGCCGACTCGATGAAGCGGGGCACCTCGACCGGCTCGAGCTCCTCGCGCACGTCGTCGGGGTAGGCGGGCGCGGGCTCGGCCACGTAGGCCCCCTCCGCGGTCCGGGTGACGACGTTGGCGGTCTTGCGCTTGCCGGCTCCCTCGACCCCCTGGAGCTCCTTGCAGATCTTGTAGGTGATCGGGTAGGCGACGAACGGTGAGATCAGCACGAGGACCCGCATCGCCCACAGCACGGTATTGAGCGAGACGTGGAAGAAGTTCGCGATGACGTCGGTCGACGAGGCGATGAAGAGCATCCCGAGCGCCGCGAGGACGGCCGCGCCGGCCGCGGTGCGCTTGGGCCGGTTACGCGGCCGGTCGAGCAGGTGGTGGATCGCGTTGTCCCCGGTGACCTTGCGCTCCAGCGCCGGCCAGGCGTAGGCGAGACCGAAGACCAGGCCCGGGAAGACGACCGCGGGGATCGTGACCTCGAGCGGGATCGTGTAGCCGAAGCTGTGGAAGCTCCAGGCCGGGAAGATGCGCAGGGCCCCGTCGAGGAAGCCCATGTACCAGTCGGGCTGGACCGCGTAGGAGATCCGGGCGGCCTCGTAGGGGCCGAACTGCCAGATCGGGTTGATCTGGGCGAAGGCGCCGAGCAGCGCGATGGCGCCGGTGACGATCAGCAAGAAGCCGGTGGTCTTGGCCATGAAGACCGGGAACATGGGCGAGCCCACGACGTTGTCCTCACGTCGGCCCTCACCGGGGAACTGGGTGTGCTTCTGGCGCACCAGCAGCACCAGGTGGACCGTCACCAGAGCGATGATGATGCCCGGGATCAAGAGGATGTGCGCGACGTAGAAGCGCTCGAGGATCCCGTTGCCCGGGTAGTTCCCGCCGAAGATGAAGAAGGCCAGGTAGGTGCCCACCAGCGGGACCGAGAGGATGATCGAGTAGGCGATGCGGATGCCGGTGCCCGAGACCAGGTCGTCGGGCAGGGAGTAGCCGACGAACCCGTTGACGATCGCCAGGGTCAACAGGGTGACCCCGATCGTCCAGTTGAGCTCGCGGGGCTTCCGGAAGGCGCCGGTGAAGAAGACGCGCGCCATGTGCACGACGATCGCCCCGACGAAGATGTCGCAGGCCCAGTGGTGCATCTGGCGCATCAGCAGACCCGCGCGCACCGCGAAGGAGAGGTTGACGCTCGAGGCGTAGGCCTCGGTGACTCGTTGACCGTCCAGGGGCAGGTAGCTGCCGTGGTAGGTGACGAGCGTCTGGCTCGGCGTGTAGTAGAGGGTCAAGAACACGCCGGTGGCCAGCAGCACCACGAAGGAGTAGAGCGCGATCTCGCCCAGCATGAAGGACCAGTGGTCGGGGAAGATCTTGTCGAGGAAGGTCCGCCCGCCGCGAGCGACGCCGAGGCGCTCGTCGATCTCCGAGACGGCCTGGCTGACCCGACCGTAGGGACCGCTCGCGGCGCGGCGCGAGCGCTGGGTGGGGATGGCGTCGGTGCTCATGCACGCTCCCAGAATCCGGGCCCGACGGGCTCGTGGTAGTCGCTCTGGGCCCTCAAGAAGCCCGAGCCGTCCACGTAGAGCGGCAGCTGGGGCAGCGGGCGCGGAGCCGGTCCGAAGTTCGGGATGGCCCCGTTGGCGACGTCGAACATCGACTGGTGGCACGGGCAGACCAGCAGTTCGAGCTGCTGCTCGTAGAGACCGACCGGACATCCCAGGTGGGTGCAGAGCTTGGAGTAGGCCACGTAGCCGTGCGGAGCCCAGCTCTCACGCCCCTTCTGGGTCGTGAAGGCCTCGGTGGAGACGCGGATCAGGACGGTCTGGTCGACCGCCTGGCCCCGGTCGGTGTTCTCGGTCCCCTCGGGGAAAACGGTGACGATCGAGCCCACGGCGAGGTCGCCCACCGAGACCCGTCGACCGGTCTGGTCCACGAGGTAGGAGCCCTTGCGCCAGTCGGTGTGAAACAGGGTGCCCTTGGGCAGTGGCCCAAGGCTGCGCAGCAGCGGGAAGACCGCGACCACCCCGAAGATCCCGAGGCCTCCGCCGAGCAGTCCCCCGAGGAAGCGACGGCGCTTGACCGTGCCCGCCCCGCGCTCCACGAGCGCCGCCGCGAAGGCGTCGCGGTCGTCCTCGCTCGAGCCCAGGTGGTGGCGCTCCTCGACGAAAGGGCCCCGCGGCATCAAGTACTTGCCCCAGGCGACGAGGCCGACGCCGAGGAAGAACAGGCCCCCGCCCATCGTCGCGCCGAGGATCCACGGCTTGGCGTTAACCCAGTAGGCGGCCCCGAAGCCGGCGACGAGCACGAGTCCGAGGGTGAAGCTCAGCGCGATGGCACGCTCGACGGCCTCGGGTCGCCGGGCCGCCGGCTGCAGGTGCGGGTCGTCCGCGGGCAGGCCGCGCAGGCCCACCGGCGTGCGGTGTTCGGTCACGTCGCTCACTCGCGCTCTCCTACCCAGAAGCCCACCAGGGCCAGCAGCCCCACGCCGAGCGCGAGCCCGACGAAGCCCTCAGCCACCGGTCCGAGCCCGCCCAACCCGAAACCGCCGGGGTTCTGGGGGTGCTGGATCTCGGTGGTGACGTACTTGACGATGTCGCGCACCTGGTAGTCCGAGAGGTTCCCGGTGAAGCGCGGCATGTTGCCCGGGCCGGTGCGGATCGCCTCGGCGACCTGGGTGGCCGGCACGTGGCGCAGCGAGGGCGCGAAGGTCGACTTGGCCAGCGCGTCGCCGATGCCCTCAATGGTGTGGCAGGCGGCGCAGTTGAGCGCGAAGAGGGCCATGCCCTCGGCGGAGTTCGCCTTCTTCAGGTTGACGGTGGGGATCGCCGGGTAGGCCGACGGTCCCAGGGAGTCGATCCACGCCGCGATCGCGAGGGCCTGGTCGTGGGTGAGGCGGGGCTGGCGGCGCGAGGCCTGCACCGACCGCGGGTCGGCCGCCGGCATGCGGCCCGACTCGATCCAGAAGTCGATGGTCGCCGAGCCCAGGCCCACCAGATTGGGGTAGGCACCCGAGGTCCCCCCGGCCGGCACCCCGTTGGCCTCGTTGCCGTGGCAGGAGGCGCAGTTCTGCTGGTAGAGGGCCTTGCCCACGGCGGCGAGCGAGGGCGAGGGGTTGGTGTAGGTGATCGCTGAGTTGCCGTAACTGACGACCTGGCCCGAGGAGTTGGTCACCACCGACGAGGAGTTGGGCGTGCCGGCGTTCTTGCGCGACGTCTGGTAGGGCACCTTGCCCGCCGCGTGGGCCGAGGTCGCGAAGACCACCAAGGGGGTGGCCGCCACGAGGGCCGCCAGGGACCAGGTGCGCGCGCGCGTGAGGAGGGAAGGGTTCATGGCTACTTGAGCAGGAAGAGGGAGGAGTACAGGCCGATCCACACGACGTCGACGAAGTGCCAGTAGTAGCTGACCCCCTGGAAGGTGGCCAGCTCGCCGGGGTCCCCCTCGCGTCCGCGCATGCGGAACAGCAAGAAGGCCATCGCGACGAGGCCGAGGAAGACGTGCAGACCGTGCAGGCCGGTGGTGATGAAGAAGACCGAGCCGTAGGAGTTCGTGTACCAGCGCGTCTCGAGGTGGGTCCACTCGTAGGCCTGGTTGGCGATGAAGACCGCGCCCATGATGATCGTGATGATCACCCAGCGCTTGGCCTCGACGCGGCGGCGGTGCTCGACGAGCCAGACGGCCCACTGCATCGTGAAGGAGGAGGCCACCAGGATGATCGTGAAGATCCCGGCCTGCAGGACGTCGAGCTTCGTGCCCACCGGGGGCCAGGCGGCCAGGTGGGAGCGAATGGTGAAGAGGGCGGCGAAGAGCCCGGAGAAGAACATCAGCTCGCTGCCGAGCCAGATCATGACGCCGATGGCCAGCATCGGCGGACGATCGTGGACGATCTTCTCCGACTTCGCCAGGCTGTTGAGGGGGACGGCCTGACTCACTTCCACCTTTCTAGTTCATCGACGCACCCCCCACCGTCACCTGACGGCGGGGACCGCGGCAAGGGTAGCCGGTAGCGGCTCACCGGCGACGACCGCGAGACGGCGCGTCGGGCGGGTCAGGGCCACGTAGAGGGTGCGCAGGCCCCGCGGGGTCGGCTCGCCGTCGGCGGCCCCCCGCCGGGCGATCGCGGCGGGCTCGGCGACCACGACGGCGTCGAACTCCAGGCCGTGGGAAGCCTCCGCGGCCAAGGCCACCAGGTCGGCCGCGAGGCCCCGCGACTCGGGTTCGCGCGGGTCGGCGACCTCGACCCCGGCGCGGCGCAGCGCCCCCACGAACTCGTCCAGGCGCTGGGCCGGGGCGATCAGCGCGGTGCGTCCGGGGGCGACGGCCGCCACCTCGCGGCGCACCGCTTCGACGAGCGCCGTCGAGAGGTCGGAGGGCTCCACCACGTCGACGACCGGCCTCGAGCCGACCCGGCGCACCGGCCGCGGCGCCTCGAGGTCGACGCCGGAGGCGGCCAGAGTGGGAGCCGCGAAGTCGAGGACCTCCTCGGGCGTGCGGTAGGAAACGCTCAGGTCGACCCGGGTCGGGGCCCGACGCGGCTCGAGGACCGCGAGGACCATGTCCCACGAGGCCGAGGAGGCCGCCGAGGTCGCCTGACCCATGTCGCCCACGATCGTCATCGAGCCGGTCAGGTCCCGGCGGCGCAGCACGCGCAGCTCCATCGGCGAGAGGTCCTGGGCCTCGTCGACCACGATGTGCCCGTAGGTCACGAACTCCGCCTCGTCGAGCTCCGCGGCGCCGTGGCCGGCGAGGCGGGCCGCCTCGCGCAGCGCCGCCGCGCGCACCTCGGGTGAGTAGGCGTCGAGGTCGACGCCGTCGAGGAGCCCCTCAGGTCCCTTGGCCGGCGGGCGGGGTCGCCGGCGGGGGCCGAGCAGCACCCGGGCCTCGTCGATCAGCGCTGCGTCGGCGGCGCTCCACTCGATCTCCTCGAGGGTGGCCGAGCGCGGACGCCACAGCAGGTCCATCTCGCGCTCACTCAGCAGCCCGGCCCCGGCCGCGCGAATCAACGCCGGCGCGCCGAAGAGGTCGTGGAGCAGCTCCTGACCCGACAGGCGGGGCCAGATCCGCTGGAGCGCGGTCTTGAACTCGGGGGTGTTGCGGATGGCGTCGGCCAACTCGCTCACCGTCGCCGCGCCGTCCTCGTCGCCCGCTCCGAATCGCGCGCGGTGCTCGTGGGCGAGGCGCTGGGCCAGCTCACGCCCCACCGCCGAGCGCCGCTGGTTGTGGTTGCCCGGGCGGCGTCGGGCCCGCTCGACGACCTCGCGGGTGTCGCGCGCGCGCAGGCGCAGCACGGCACGCCCGATCGGGATCTCGACGTCCTCGCGCAAGGGACGCTGGCGGGTGCGCAGGGCCCGGGCGAGGAACTCGACCATGCGGATGTCGCCCTTCAGCTGTTGGACCTCTTCGCTCTCTCTCGCGCGGACCTCGACGTTGGTGACCAGCCCGGAGATCGTCGAGAGGGTGACCCCGGACTCGCCCAGGGAGGGCAGCACGTTCTCGATGTAGTCGAGGAAGAGAGGGTTCGGCCCCACGACCAGAACGCCCTGGCGCTCGAGGGTGGCCCGGTGGGTGTAGAGCAGGTAGGCCGCGCGGTGCAGGGCCACCGCGGTCTTGCCGGTGCCCGGTCCTCCCTGGACGAGCAGGATCCCGGCGAGGGGGTGGCGGATGATGCGGTCCTGCTCACCCTGGATGGTCGCGACGATGTCGCCCATGCGACCGGTGCGGGCCCGCCCGAGCGCGGCGAGGAGCGCTCCAGGGCCGCCGAGGGCCATGCCCCCCTCCACCAGGCCGTCGGTGGTGGCCCGTCGGGCCTCCTCCTCGGGCAGGGCCAGCTCACCCGAGGCGTCGGCGAAGTACTCGTCCTCGACGCCCGTGACCTCTCGCGCGCGCAACGCCACGTGACGTCGACGGGCGAGGCCGAGCGGCTCGACCCCGGTGGCGCGGTAGAAGGCCTCGGCGACCGGCGCTCTCCAGTCCACCACCAGGGGGTTCAGGTCGGCGTCGGAGACGGCGAGGCGGCCCACGTGGTAGCTCTCGGCGACGCCCGACTCGTCGGGCGCGTAGTCGAGGCGGCCGAAGAAGAGGGGCTGGTCGCCGATGGCCAGCTGGTCGAGGCGATGCAGGGCGGTGCCCATGACCACGTCACGCTCCACCAGGTCACCGGCGCCGCGCATCGTGGCGACGGCGGCACTGTCGCGAAGGCTGCGGGCCTCCGCTCGCATGTGGTCCAGGGCGACCAGGGCCACGTCGAGGAAGGCCTGCTCCTCGGCGATCTCGCGCTCGTGGGCCATCGGCACCTCACCTCAAAGTTGGGTCTGTCGAGTCTAGGCGAGGTCCGCGACCCACTCGCCGGTGTGGGCCGACCCCTAGGCTGGGACGGAGGTTCCTATGCCATCCACCTTCCTGAGCGCCTGTCGAGGCGAGAGCGTCGACCACGTACCCGTCTGGTTCATGCGCCAGGCCGGCCGGTCCCTGCCCGAATACCGGGCGCTGCGGGGTACCGGCTCGATCCTCGAGGCCATCGCCGACCCGGTGATCGCCGCCGAGGTGACCCTGCAGCCCGTTCGCCGTTACGGCGTCGACGCGGCCATCCTCTTCTCGGACATCGTCGTGCCCTACCACGCCGTGGGATTCGGCGTCGACGTCGTGCCCGGCCGCGGGCCAGTCGTCGAGCGACCCTTCGCCTCGGCCGCCGACCTCGAGCGCCTGCCCGACCTCGAGGCCCACCACGTGGCCCACGTCAGCGCCACGGTCGACCGGGTCGTCGAGGAACTGCGCCCCTTGGCGACCCCCCTCATCGGCTTCGCCGGGGCTCCCTTCACGGTGGCCAGCTACCTCGTTGAGGGCGGGCCGACGCGCGAGTTCGGCGTCATCAAGTCCCTGATGCACGCCGACCCCCTCCTCTTCGATCGCCTGAGCGAGCGGCTCGTGGCGATCACGGTCGCCTTCTTGCGCCTCCAGGTGTCCCACGGCGCCCAGGCCCTCCAGCTCTTCGACTCCTGGGCCGGCGCCCTCACCCGTGACGAGTACCGCCGCTTCGCCCTGCCCTATACCCGTGCCGTGCTGGAGGGCGTCGCGGACCTCGACGTGCCCACCATCCTCTTCGGCGTGGGCACCGGGGAGCTGCTCGACCTGATGGCCAGCGCCGGGTCGAGCGTGATGGGCATCGACTGGCACGTCGACCTCGACGAGGGGCGGCGGCGGGTCGGCGGTCGAGCGGTGCAGGGCAACCTCGACCCCGCGCGCTGCCTCGGGGGACCTGCGGCGGCCGTCGAGGCCGCCCGGGAGGTCCTCGCCCGCGCGGGCCGTGAGCCGGGCCACGTCTTCAACCTGGGTCACGGGGTCCTCCCCTCGACCGACCCAGCGGCCCTCGAGGCCGTGGTGGCGGTCGTCCACGACGAGGGCAAGGCGGGGGTGCGATGACCATCGGTGTCCTGGTGATGGCCTACGGCACACCCTCGCGACCCGAGGAGATCGAGCCCTACTACACCCGCATCCGTCACGGCCGCCCGCCCACCGAGGAGCTGTTGGCCGACCTGACCCGGCGCTACCACGCCATCGGGGGCACCTCCCCGTTGGCCGCGCGCACCGCCGATCAGGTCGCCGGACTGGCCCGTGCCCTCGAGGCCGCCCAGCCCGGACGCTTCGACGTCCGCTTCGGCGCGAAGTACCAGCCACCGCTCATCGAAGAGACCGCGGCCGCCATGCGCGACGACGGCCTGAGGACGGTGATCGGCCTGGCCCTCGCGCCCCACGCCGCCTCGATGTCGACTGGCCAGTACATGGCCCGCGCCCGCGAGGCCCTCGGCGAGGCCGTGCGCTTCGTGGAGATCGGCGCCTGGTGGGACGCCCCGGGCTTCCTCGAGCTGATCGGAGCGCGGGTGCGCGCCGCGCTCGACGCGGTGCCGCCCGAGCGTCGGGCCTCGACCCTGGTGCTCTTCTCCGCCCACTCCCTGCCCGAGAAGATCCTCGAACTGGGTGACACCTACCCCGACCAGCTCCACGACAGCGCGCGTCGGGCGGCTGCGCTGGCGGGCGTCGACCACTTCGACGTGGCCTGGCAGTCCGCGGGCCGCACCGCGGACCCCTGGATCGGACCCGACATCTTGACCGTGCTGCGCGAGAAGGCCGCCCAGGGGGTGACCGACGTCGTCTCCTGCCCGATCGGCTTCGTCGCCGACCACCTCGAGGTCCTCTACGACATCGACGTCGAGGCCCAGGCGGTCGCCGAGGAGTGCGGACTGCACCTGTGGCGGACCGCCTCGCTGAACGACGACCCGGCCTTCATCGAGGTGCTGGCCGGGGTGGTCCTCGCCGCCCTCCCATGAGCCGTCCCTCGATCGTCGTGGTCGGCGGCGGCATCGCCGGACTGGCGGCGGCGTGGGAGCTGAGCGGGGGCGAGGTTGCGGACCCCGAGGCGCCGCGGATCGAGGTGCTCGAGGGCTCGCCGCGACTCGGCGGGGCCCTGGCGGCCCGCGAGTTCGCCGGACGGACCATGGACCTCGGGCCTGACGGCTTCCTCGCCCGGCGTCCTGAGGCCACGGTGCTGGTGCGTGAGCTCGGGGCCGGCGACGACCTCGAGCCGATCGCGGCGAGCGGCGCCTCGATCTTCCTCGAGGGCCGCGCCTGGCCCCTCCCCGAGGGACTGGCCCTCGGGGTGCCCACCTCCCCAGCCCAGCTGCGCGCCGTCGGCGGCCTGGGGCGGCGGGCCCGCCTGGGTGCTTGGCGCGACCGGGTCCTTCCGAGGCGGGTGCGCGTGGGTGAGGACGCCACCATCGGCGAGATCGTCGCGGGCAAGCTGGGCCGCGAGCTCGCCTACCGCTTCGTCGAGCCCATGGTCGGCGGCATCCAGGCCGGGCGCATCGACGAGCTCTCGGCCGCGGCGGTCTTCCCCGCCCTGCTCGGCGCGGCGCGTGAGGGCGGGTCCTTGATGGGGGCGATGGCCCGCCTCACCCGACCGGGCCCCACCAGCGCCCCGGCGAGCCCCGGTCCCCTCTTCTACTCCCTGGCCGGGGGCATCGGCTCGCTAGCCGAGCGGCTCAGCGCCGCGCTCGAGCAGCGCGGCGTCATCCTGCGCACCGGGGCCGCGGTCACTGCGGTGCGCGAGACGCCCGCGGGGGCCTACCCCCTCGAGGTCGACACCGCGGCGACGACGACGCCGGCCGACGTCGTGATCCTCGCCACGCCCGCATCGGAGGTGGCCCGCCTGCTCGGCGAGCGCGAGGCCGCCCTCGCCGCCTTGGACTCGGTCCCCTACGCCTCAACGGCGATGGTCACCTTCGTGGTGCGCGACGCCCCCCTGCCGCCCACCGGCACCGGGATCCTCGTGCCCCTGGGCACGCCCTGGCCCGGCGCGGGGCCGATGATGGTGACCGCCCTCACCTTCCTCGACCGCAAGTGGCCCCGCCTGGCCCGGCCCGGCGAGTCCCTGGTGCGCTGTCACGTCGGGCGCAGCGACGACCGTCGCCAGTCAGAGCTCGACGACGAGGCGCTGGGCGCGCGCGTGGCCGACGAGCTGGCCCACCTGCTCGGCGCCCCTCTCCAACTCGAGGACCGGGTCGTCCAGCGCTGGCCCGAGGCCCTGCCCCAGTACCGGGTGGGCCACCAGGCGATGGTCGCGGCGGCCCGTGAGGCGGCGGCGCGACACCGGGTGGCCCTCGCTGGCGGCCTCTACGACGGGGTTGGCATCCCCGCCTCGATCGGCTCGGGCCGGCGGGCGGCTCGCGAGGCCGTGGGCTGGCTCGACTAGCGCCGACCCGAGGGACGGAAGAGCATCTGGACGTCGGAGAGGTGCCCCTCTAGGAAGCCGGCCTCGCAGTAGGCGAGGTAGAGGTCCCAGAGGCGGCTGAAGCGCTCGTCGAGGCCGAGGGCCCGCACGCTGGCCTCGTGGGCGTGGACCCTCTCGCGCCAGGTGGCCAGGGTGCGCGGGTAGTGGCGACCGATGTCCTCGAGTGCGGCGAGGTCCAGCCCGGCCCGCGCGCCCGCGCGGGTGAGGGCGCTCACGCTCGGCAGGCAGCCGCCGGGAAAGACCATCTCGGCGATGAAGTCCCGACGACGCTTCGCCCGGTCGAAGCTGCGCTCGGTGATGGTGATGGCCTGCATCGCCAGGCGCCCCCCGTCGACCAGCCGAGCGGCCATGGAGGCGAAGAAGTCGTCGTAGAGGCGCCAGTCGACGGCCTCGATCATCTCCACCGAGACGACGGCGTCGTAGCGACCGGTCAGGTCCCGGTAGTGCTCGCCGAGCACGCGGACCTGTCCCGTGAGTCCGGCGGCACGCACGCGCTCCTCGGCGTAGGCCCGCTGCTCGGCCGAGATCGTCGTGGTCGTGACCTCGACGCCGTACTGGGTGGCCGCGTGGACCGCCAGGCCCCCCCAGCCGGTGCCGATCTCGAGGAGGCGCTGGCCGGCGCGCAGCTCCAGGCGTCGACAGAGCCGGTCGATCTTCTCGACCTGGGCGGCGTGCAGGTCCTCGGTGCCCTCGAAGATCGCGCAGGAGTAGGCCATCGTCTCGTCGAGCATCAAGGAGAAGAAGTCGTTGGACAGGTCGTAGTGGGCCCCCACGTGGCGCCGGTCCTCCTCAGGACGCGGGACCCGTCCGCGCGGGCGCACCGGCTCGAGGGCCCTCGCCAGGCGGTCGAGACGGCGCCGGTTCGGCTCGGTGGCGCGAAAGAGGAAGCGCATCAGGGCCGTGAGGTCCTCGCTGTCCAGCTGGCCGGCGACGTAGGCCCGTCCCAGCCCCTTCGATCCCCCCCAGGCCAGCGCGGCGTAGGCCGCGCGGTCTTGGACGCTGAGCTGGGCCTCGGGCCCCTCGCCGCGCACCAGGCGGCGTCCGGCCCCCTCGTCGAGGCTCAATCGGCCCGCCCCTCGCCGGGCCGCCCGCGAGAGCTGGGTGCGCACCAGCGCGCGCGCCAGGCCCACCGCGCGGGCTCGCAGGCCCCCCTCGGCTCCGGGTACGACGCTCATCTCGCCCTCAGTGGACATCGCTCACCTCCCGACCGCGTTCGGGGTGCGCCACGAAGGGTACGCCCCGCAGCGCCAGGGCGGCCGCCTGGAGGTAGATCCGGGTGCTCACCCGAAGGGCCACGTCGGGAGCCCGCCGGGCCAGGCGGCTGAGCTCGGCTCCCTCGAGAGGCCGGCGGGCGAGGGAGAGCTGGGCGTCGAGCCGGCGACGCCCGTCGCCGTCGCGGAAGGCCACCGACACCACGAGCCGCTCGGCGGGCTCCTGGTAGGCGATCCGGTACCGGCCCTCGAAGGGCAGGTAGGGCGAGACGTGCAGTGCCTTGTCGACCTCGCTCACGCCCGGCGCTCCGAGCGGGTAGAGGCGGCTCTCCCCCCACGGGGTGTTGCTGACCTCGGCGAGGGCGGCGCTCACGCCCTGGCCGTCGTCGCCGAGGTAGAGCGAGAAGGGGTTGAAGGACCACCCCACCGAGCGCAAGGTGGTGAGCAGGCGCACCCCGCGCGGCGCCGAGCCGGTGAGCTCGGCGAAGGCCTCACGCGCGGCGGCGCCGAGCTCGCCGGGTCGCCCGGCGAGGAAGTCCTCGCGGCGCAGCGTGAAGAGCCCGGGCCGCACTGAGGTCCAGCGTCGCGGGTGGGACGCACGGCCCACCTCCCCCTCGAGGCGCAGCCGGCCGAGCCGCTCGGCCAGCTCGTCGACCTCGTCGAGGTCGATCAGCCACATCCAGGTCGGGTAGGAGAAGCGCCGCGAGGGGGTGCCGTGGCGCCGGTGGACGACGCGGCCCTCGTAGAGCGCGCTCCTCATCGTCCCTTCCCGAAAGCGGCCGCCACCTCGACGGCGCTGGCCAACCCGTCCTCGTGGAACCCGTCGCCGAGCCAGGCCCCGGCGTAGGAGGTGCGAGGGCCGCCCTCGGCGAGGACGCCCGCCGCGCGGCGGGCGGCTCCGTCGAGGACGGGGTGCGCGTAGGTGAAGCGCTCGATCACGGTCGCGTCGTCGATGAGGTCGTCGCTGTTGAGGGTCACGAGGAAGCGCTCGGGGGCCGGAATCGACTGGAGTCGGGTCACGTCGTAGGTCAAGGTGGCGGCGCTCACCCCCTCGCGGGCCCGGTAGTTCCAGGCGGCCCACGCCCGTCGGTGGCGCGGCAGGAGGGAGGTGTCGGTGTGCAGGGTCACCGCGTTGGCCTGGAAGCGCACCGCCTCGAGCGCCGCCGACTCGCGGTCGGTGGGATCAACGAGCAGGGAGCGAGCCTGGTCGGAGTGGCAGGCGAGCACCACGTGGTCGGCCTCCAGTCGCCCGTCGTCCAGGTCGACGACCACCCCGTGGGCCTCGCGGCGCACCCGGCGGGCCGGACGGTCGAGGTGGATCCGCGCGCCCCGGGCGACCAGGCGCGCCGCCAGCGCCTCGACGTAGACCCGCGAGCCGCCGGTGACGGTGCGCCAGTCGGGTTGGCCGGTCACCGAGAGCAGGCCGTGGCGCGAGAAGAACTCGGCGAAGGCCCGCGCGGGGGTCTCGAGGAAGCGGCGCGGATCGGCGGACCAGATGGCCGAGCCCATCGGCACGAGGTAGGCCTCGACAGTCGCCGGACTGATGCGCTCGTGCTCGATGAGGTCGGCGAGGGTCCAGGTGGGGTCGAGGCCCTCGGCGAGCAGCCGTCGCAGGCTCGCGTTGAGCGCGAGGACCCCGCGCATCATGCGCCAGAAGACCGGGTCCACCAGGTTGGCCCGGCGCGCCAGCAGGCCGTTGAGCGAGGAGCCCTGCCACAGCAGGCCCGTCGAGGGATCCTCGAAGGAGAAGCTCATGGTGCTGGGCTGGGTCGGCACCTCGAGCTCGGCGAAGAGCCGGGTCAGGCGGGGGTAGGTCGCCTCGGTGTAGACGAGGAAGCCGGTGTCGACCTCCCACTCACCGGTCTCGCGCTTGACGGTGAGCGTGTGGGCGTGACCGCCCAGGGTCCCCTCCGCCTCGAGCAGGGTGACCCGATGGTGCTCGCTGAGCAGGTAGGCGCTGGCCAGGCCCGCGATTCCCGAGCCGACGACGACGACGTGCACTTCCACCTCCGGAGCGCCGGAGCCTACGGGTCGAGCGAGCGGGCGTGACCTAGGCGTAGTACCCCGAGTGGATGTACAGGCACGGGACCCCCTCGGACACGTACATCGCGTGGTTCTTCGGGTCGTCGTCGAGGGCCAGCCGTTGGTCGAAGCCCCATTCGCGTAGCTCGGCGACGCTGGTGCGCTTGAAGCGGTCCACCCCGCGGTAGTCACCCCGCTCGCGCATCACGAGCAGGTCCCAGCGCAGGCCGTAGCGTCCCAGCCATCCCAGGGTGTGGGGCCGCACCCGCAGGGGCCGACCGGTGAGCAGGACGACCGCCAACCCGGCGTCGAGCAGCTCGAGGAGGCGCTCGATCTCCTCGATGACCGGGTCGTCCCCGCAGGCCTCGAAGAAGGAGCGCCAGTCCCCGCGCTCGAGGTAGTGCTGACGGCCCTGGGCGTCGGCGAGGACGCCGTCGATGTCGAAGATCACGGCCGGCCCCCCGGCCAGGGGCTCGGACCTCCAGGTCCAGTTCTCAGGGGCGGTTGCTGGCATGTCGGGCCTCGTCGCTCGGTGGCGCCTCTGCGAGACTAGGGGCCGTGGAGCTCGAGCGCCGACGGCTGACCCTGGCCTACGGTCATCGCGCCTACGTCCTGGGCGACCTCGACCTCGGGTCGAGGAGTGACCCCACCGCCCGACCTCTGCGCGAGCTGGCCGCCCTGCTCGAGGACCTCGACGAACCCGCCACCTTGATCGTCGCGGGCAACCTGATCGACCCGGCGGGTGCCGCGGGCTCGACCGCCGCGCGGCGGGCCCTCGACGTGGTACCGCGTCTCACCGGGGCCCTGGCCGCCTTCGCGCGCCGGCCCGAGCACCGAGTGGTCGCCCTGGCCGGCTCACGGGACGCCGCGGTGCTCGCCGACCCCGCCGCCCAGGCGGTCCTCGCCGGTGCGGGCATCGAGGTGGCCCGCGAGGTCATCCTCGAGGTGGCCTCGGCGGCCGAGACCCGTGAGGTCTCCGTGGTCGCCGGCGCCAGCCCCGCCGAGGCCGAGCTGGCCGACCCCGCCGACCGCGACGACGCGGCGCGCCTCGAGGACCGCGGGGCCCTGGCTCGCTTCGTCGCGAGCCGGCTCCTCTACCGGCGCCTCGGCCCCTGGGTCTGGATGCCGGTCCTGGCGCTGGCGGCGATCGACCTGACCGGCGTCGTGGCGCGCGTGATCCAGCACGTGCTCGGCCACCCGGTGCGGGTGCACGCGCCCCACCCGCACACCTTCTGGGCCAACCTCGCCCTCGACGTCGTGGTGGTGACCCTCGCCGAGGGGCTCCTCGTGGGACTGGCCGGACTGGCGGTGCGCTCGCGCTTTCGCCGAGGTGCCGGTCCGGGTGCCGCCGCCACCCTGGCCGAGCCCCTCGCCACCACCACCGTCGAGGGGATCGACGCCCTCGAGGTGGCCCGCCGTGGCGCCGAGGGGCGCGGCGCCGGGGCCATCGTCGGCGGGGCCCCTCGACCGGCGCTCGCCTTCCTCGACCGCGGGATCTGCGCCGCGCCGGGACCGAGTGGTCGAGTCCTGCTCGAGCGTCGCGGCCGCTTCGGGCTGCCGCCGGTCTTCAGCGCGGCCGATCGGTTCTGCGTCGTCGAGGTGGAGGCCGCCTCGACGCTCCAGGTCCGACTCATCGGCGGGGAGAGCCCGCGCCGCCCCCGGCGCCTGCTCGAGCGACTGGTGGCCTCCGTCCCCACCCAGCCGGCCCTCGGCGAGCCGACGACCGTGCTCGGGGCCTGGCCCTCGGGCAATCCCTTCCCCGTCGAGGCCGACCGCCTCGCCGCCCAGCGCCGGCGGCGCTCGGTGCGCCGTCTCGCCTCGGGGTTGATCTTCCTCGACGGCCTGATCAACGTGGCGGCCGCCGCCGCCCCACCGCTGCGCAACCGGCTCCACCACGTGCTCTCGGTGCTGCCGCTCGGGGTGGCCCAGTCCGCCGCGGCCGCGACCGCCCTCGCGGGCGTGGCGCTGATCATGCTGGCGCGCGGGGTCCGCCGGGGTCAGCGACGGGCCTGGTTCCTCACCTCGGCGACCCTGGCCGTCACGGTGATAGCCCACCTCGCCCGGGGCGCCTCGCTGCTCAGCCCAGTCCTCGCCAGCGCCATCCTCGCCCTGCTCGTCACCCAGCGCGAACACTTCCGCGCCGCCACCGACCGCTCCTCGCTCCGTTCGATCTGGCCCCGATTGGCACTGATTGCCCTGGTCAGCGTGGGTGCCGCCTCACTCGGGATCGAGGCCGCCGCCGGCCGGCACCATCTGCCGGCCTTCCGGGTGGTGGTGGTCGCCTGCGTCGAGCGCCTCGTCGGGATCACGGTCATCTCTCTGCCCCAGCTGCCCGATCGCGTCGGGGACCTGCTGACCCCCACCCTCGCCGCCATCGGCCTCTCCCTCGTGGTGGTGGCCCTCTACCTGGCGACGCGGCCGGTCGTCGACCGGCGGCTCTCGAGTGCCCGCAGCGCCGAGCGCGGCCTCGCGGAGCTGCGCGCTCGCGAACTAGTGCGACGCCACGGGCGCGGCACCCTCGATTACTTCGCCCTGCGCGACGACAAGCAGTTCTTCTTCTTTCGCGACTCGCTCGTCGCCTACGCCGTCTACGGCGGGGTGGCGCTGATCTCGCCCGACCCCATCGGACCCGAGGCCGAGCGGGTCGAGGTCTTCAGCGCCTTTCGCGCCTACGCCGAGGCGCGGGGCTGGACCCTCGGGGTGATGGGGGCCAGCGCCGAGTGGCTGCCGCTCTACCACGCCGCGGGGCTGCACTCCATCTACGTGGGCGACGAGGCGGTCGTCGACTGCCGACGCTTCTCGCTCGAGGGCGGCAAGATGAAGGGGCTGCGCCAGGCCTGCAGCCGGCTCGAGCGCCACGGCTACCGCGTCGAGTTCCTCGACCCGGCCACCCTCGATCCCACCCGGGTGCCCGCCCTCGTCGAGCTGGCGACCAAACTGCGCCGCGGCGACGTCGAGCGGGGCTTCTCGATGATGCTGGGTCGCCTGTTCGACCCGCGGGACCGGGGCCTGCTGCTCAGCGTCGTGACCGGCCCCGACGGCCAGCCGGCCGCGATGTGCCAGTTCGTCCCCTCGCCGGCCATCCGCGGCTACAGCCTCGACCTGATGCGCCGCGACCCCGGCGAGCACCCCAACGGGTTGATCGACTTCGCCCTGTGCTCGACCATCGCCCATCTGCGCGAGCGCGGGGCCCAGGGTCTGAGCCTCAACTTCGCCGCCTTCCGCTCGGTGCTCGAGGGCCACGAGGATGAGGGGACCTTCACCCGGGTGGAGCGCTGGGCCCTCAAGCGGCTCTCGGGCGTGCTGCCGATCGAGACGCTGTGGACCTTCAACGCGAAGTACCAGCCCGACTGGCTGGCCCGCTACCTCGTCTACCCGGCCGCCGAGAGTTTCGTCCCGGTCGCCGCGGCCGTCTTCCGGGCCGAGGCCCTCACCGAGTTGCCCGTGCTGGGGCGCTTCCTCGCCCAGGACCCGGCCAACCGGCCCGGGACGATCGTGCCCCCCGAGGTGCTCGAGCGGGCCCGCCGGGCGCTGGCGCGCGCCCGCGGCGACGACTGGCCGACGGCCTGAGCCGTGGGTCGGCTCCCCCCTGACGGGTCGTCTCGGCCGGTGGCGCGGATCTCCTTGCTCGGCTCGCTCAGCATTGGGGTCGGCTCGATGATCGGGGCGGGGGTCTTCTCGGTGCTGGGCGTGGTCGCGGCGATCGCCGGGCCGGCCCTGCCCGT
>CAYUZO010000028.1:0-28663 GCA_964449735.1 uncultured Ferrimicrobium sp. | reverse complement strand
ATCCCCTCGATGAGCCAGTGGGACCTGCCCGGCTACCGCTCCGAGGTCGTGAGCCTGCTCGGCGAGCGCCGCGAGGTGCTGCGCACGGGCACGGGGCCCGCGGTCCTCGTGATCCACGAGGTCCCCGGGGTCACGCCGGCCGTCGCCGAGGTCGGGCGATGGATCGCGGCGAGGGGCATGACGGCGGTGCTGCCGGTGCTCCTCGGCGAGCCCGGGCGACCGGTGAGCCTGGGCTACTCGGCGGCCACCCTGGGGCGGGCCTGCGTGAGTCGGACCTTCTCGGTCCTCGCGACCGGGCGGGCCAGCCCGGTCACCGCGTGGCTGCGAGCCCTCGGGTCCCTCGAGCACGAGCGCTGCGGCGGACCCGGCATCGGCGCGCTCGGGATGTGCCTCACCGGGGGCTTCGCCCTCGCGATGGCCGTCGACGAGAGGCTGGTGGCCCCGGTGCTCAGCCAGCCCTCCCTGCCCCTCCCCCTCGGGGAGCGCCGCCGGCGCGACCCCGGGGTCTCGCCCGAGGACCTCGCGGTGCTGCGACGCCGCTCCGAGGACGGGCTGTGCGTCCTGGGGCTGCGCTTCGCGGCCGACACCAAGTCGCCGGCCGCCCGCTTCGAGACGCTGCGTCGGGCGCTCGGTGACGCCTTCCTCGGCGTCGAGATCGACAACCGAGGCGCCGACCCCTGGGGATACGGACCCCACGCGCACTCGGTGCTCACCGAGGACTACCTCGACACGCCGGGCTCGCCCACCCGCAGCGCTCGCGACCAGGTGCTCGACTTCCTCGCCGATCGCCTCCTCGTCTAGCCCTCGACGAGCGCGTCGGGCCCGATCTCGGCCACGTCGGCGAGCCCGGTCAGACCGAGGGTGACCGCGATCTCCTCGCGCATCACCCGCAGCACGTGGCCCACCCCGCGCTCGCCGTCGCCGGCCACCGCGTAGGCCCAGGCCCGTCCCACCAGGACGGCTCGCGCCCCTCGAGCGAGCGCCTTGGCGACGTCGAGGCCACTGCGCACCCCGCCGTCCATGAGGACCTCGGCCCGCCCGTCGACGGCCTCGACGACCCGCGGCAGCGCCTCGATGGTCGAGGGGACCGAGTCCAGCTGACGGCCCCCGTGGTTCGACACGATGATGCCCTCGACGCCGCGGGCCACCGCCTCGCGGGCGTCGGCGGGGTCGAGGATGCCCTTCAGCACCAGAGGACCGCGCCAGTGCTCACGCACCCAGTCGATGTCCTCCCAGGTGACCGTGGGGTCGAACTGGCCCGCCACCCAGGCCTGGAAGTCGCTCGGGACGGCGGCGGCACCGAGGACGGCCGCGAGGTTGCCGAAGGTCAGGGGACGCCCACGCAGCGCGACCTCGCTCACCCACCGCGGGTGGGCGGCGACGTCGAGGGCCCGGCGAGCCCGTCCCCAGGGCCCGACCCGACCGGAGACGCCGTTGCGCGCGTCGCGGTAGCGCTGGCCCACGACGGGCAGGTCGACCGTCAGGACCAGCACCGGCACCTCGGCGGCCTGCGCCCGCGCCATGAGCATCTCGGCGACCGCGCGGTCCTTCATCACGTAGAGCTGGAACCAGGGGGGACGACCGGCGGCCCGGGAAACCTCTTCGAGATCGCGCACCGACAGCGTGGACTCGCAGAAGGGGACCCCCGCCGCCGCCGCGGCGCGCGCGGCCTGGACCTCGGCGCGTCGGGCCATCAGTCCGCCAAAGCCCACCGGCGCCAGCACCACGGGCATCGCCAGGGGCTGGCCAAGGACGGTGGTGGCCAGCGTGCGCGCCGAGACGTCGCGCAGCACTCGCTGGCGGAAGTGCAGCGCCGCGAGATCGGCGACGTTGGCGGCCAGGGTCGACTCGGCGAAGGCCCCGCCGTCGAGGTAGTCGAAGATCTGGCGCGGGAGGCGCCGACGGGCCTGGGCTCGGTAGTCCATCACCGAGGCCGGCGCGAGATTGAGGCTGCGCTCGACGCTCACCGGCTCATTATGGCCCGTCGAGCGTGGCGAGCTCTGCGGGGAGCTCGAGCAGCCGAGTGGCCCCCGCCTCCTCGAGCTCCTCGCGCGAGCCGTAGCCCCAGAGCACCCCGACGGGTTCGAGGCCGCGCTCGCGGGCCGCCTCCACGTCGAAGTGTCGGTCACCGACGAGGGCCCCGCTCGCCGGAGCCGGTCCACCCAGGCGCTCGAGGGCCTCGGCCACGATTCTCGCCTTGGGGAGGTGGCGGCCGTCCCGGGGAGCTCCGACGACGGCCTCGAAGTGGTCGGCGAGGCCGAGGGCGCTCACCATCTGCTGGGCGAAGTCCTCACGCTTGGCGGTGGCGACGGCCAGGCGCAGCCCCCTCGCCCCGAGCGCGCCGAGCGCCTCGTCCACGCCGGCGAAGGCGACCGCCGCGTGGACCCCCTCGCGGGCGTAGTGGACCCGGTAGCGAGCCACTGCCTCGTCGAGAGCCGGCCCCGAGAAACCCAGCACCGAGAAGGAGTGGGCCAGCGGCGGGCCGATCAGGGAGCGCAGCTGCGCCTCGGGGGCCTCACGGCCGTACTCGGCCAGCGTCAGCGCGAAGCAGCTCACGATTCCCGGTCCCGAATCGGCGAGGGTCCCGTCGAGGTCGAGCAGCGCGAAGTCGAGTCCCACCTACGCTCCGACCTCGGCGGGCTCCCCGCCGGTCAGGCGCACGAGCTCGGCGAAGGAGGTCGGGAAGACGGCGTGAGGGTGGCCCGCGGCGGCCCACACCACGTCAAAGGGCTCCAGCGCGAGGTCGACGATGATGACCGGGGTCCCGTCGCCCTCCCACGCCACCGGGCTGACCCCACCGATCGAGAAGCCCGAGCGGGCCTTCACCCAGTCCGCGTCGACCCGGTCCAACCTCTCGACGCCCAGGTGGGCGGCGACCCGGTCGACGTCGACCCGGTGGGCCCCGCTCGTCACGACGAGCACGGGCACGCCGTCGGGGCGAGCGAAGACGAGCGAGGAGGCGATCTGGCCGACCTCGACGCCCAGGGCCGCTGCGGCGTCGACGGCGGTTCGGGTCGAGTCGGGCATCACCCTCACCTCGCCCCGCGCCCGCGCGGCGGCGAGAGCGGCGGCGACCCGCTGGACGGAGGGGCGCACCAGGATCTTCTCCATCGTTCCGTTCTAACAGTCCCGGCGGATCCCTAGAGAAGGGCGACCGCCGCGAGGATGGTGGCTAGGGCGACTGGCGCGCCGAGGGCGGCGGCGCGCGCGTAGGAGGGATCGGCACCCTCGCGACGGGCGATGCGGTGCCACAGCAGGGTCGACATCGCCCCGGTGGCGAATGCGTTGGGCCCCAGGTCCAGTCCGACCAGTACCGCCAGGGGGTGAACGAGGTGGTGACCGGCGAGGAGCGAGGCCGCGGGAAGGTTGTTGATCACCAGACTCGCCCCCGCGGCCACGAGCGCGCTGAACAGCGCGCCGTGGTGACCGAGCAGGCGCGCCGGCCCGTCCCACCCGCGCCCGAGCCAGCCCACGAGCACCGCGAGCAAGAAGAGCGGCCCGACGACGGTGAGGTTCACCACGCCCCAGGCGTCGGCCCAGCGCACGCGGCGCCGGGCCAGCTCCCAGACCTCGGCGAGCAGCCCGCAGCCCAACACCACGAGCGCCGGATGGGCGCTCACCAGCATCGCCACGGTCGCCGCCGCGGCGCCGGCGACCCCGGGTCCCACCACCAGCCCCGGCCCCGGGACAGTCCCGTCGACCCCGCGTCCCGCCAGAGCGCGCCGGTGCCAGAGGGCGACCCCGGCCCAGGTCACGAGAACCGCGGCCAACCACGGCAGGGCCATCGCTCGCGCGAATCGGGCGCCCGCGACCGGCTCGGCCGCGGTGACGAGCATGTTGGTGAGGTTCGACCCGAGCAGCAGCAACGAGGCCGCGTTGGACATGAGGATCGCCCCGTAGAGGAAGGGCGCCTCGTCAACGCGACGCGCGCGCGCCGCGTGCAGGGCGACCGGTGTCATGAAGACGACGGCGGTGTCGAGGTTCAACACGACGCTCACCACCGCGACGGCGGCCAGCGTCGCCGCCAGCAGAACGACCGCACCGCCCCGCAGTCGCGCCAGCAGTCCGCCTACCGCGGCAAAGAGGCCCTCGCCGGCCGCCACGTGGCCGATCAGGAGCAGTCCCGTGACCAGGACGAAGGGCTCCCAGGTGTGCCCGAGCGACGAGAGCAGCAGGCCCATCGGGTCAGCCTAGGGACCCGGCACACCCCTAGCGGCGCGCGAGGATCTCCCCGTTGAGCGCGAAGAAGGTGCCCTCGGGCTCGTCGATCCAGCGCTCGAAGGCGGCGGCAATCTCGACGAGCTCCTCGCGCGTCGAGAGCCCGTACTCCAGCGCCTGCTCGGCGAAGGCGCTCTCGCGCACCCGGTCGGCCCACAGCCCGCCCCAGAAGGCGCGCTCCTCGGGGGTGGCGAAGGTCCAGTTGGCCGAGGACACCTCGACCCTCGTGAAGCCGGCTTGGTGGGCCCAGTCGAGCAGGCGCCGGCCCGCGTCACACTGGGCGCCGTTGCGGCGGGTGATCTCGTGGTAGAGAGCCATCCAGCGCGTCAGTACCGGGTCCTCAGGGAACCAGGTGAAGGCGCCGAAGTCGGCGTCGCGCACCGCCACCACGCCGTTGTCGGTCACGACGCGGCCCATCTCGGCCAGCGCGGCGACCGGGTCGGCCAGGTGCTGAAGGACCTGGTGGGCGAGGACGAGGTCGACCGAACGATCGGGCAGGGACAGGGCGTAGACGTCACCCACCGCGAACTCCAGGTTGTCCTCCACGTGCTCGGCCGCGGCGGCCTCGATGATGCCGGGTGCCGCGTCGATCCCGAGCACGTGGCCCGGCGCGACCCGACGGGCGAGATCGGCGGTGATGGAGCCAGGGCCGCAGCCCACATCGAGCAGGCTCATGCCCGCGCGCAGGTGGGGCAGGACGAAGGCGACGGAGTTCTCGACCGTGCGCCACCGGTGGCTGCGCAGGACCGACTCGTGGTGTCCATGGGTGTAGCGCTCACGTGGGGTCATCGAAGGAACGCTAGTGGCGCGCGCGCAGCCCGCCCGGTGGCCCTCCTCCTCGACGGCGCCGCACTCGAAGCAGACCCGCTCGATCCAGCAGGCCGGCTCGCCCCCGTACTCCACGGGTCCAGCCTAGGAGGGGTCCTTCAGGTCGAGGCCGAAGACGAGAGCCTTGATCTGCTCCCACTCATCGTGCGCGAGGGGCCCCTCCAGGGCCTCGTCGACGGCTCGGATGATGTGGGTGCCCACGTGAAAGGCCGCCAACTGGCGCGCCGAGAGTGGTGAGGTGATGATCCCCTCGGCCCGCCAGCGCTCGAAGGTCGAGGCGAGCTGCACCTCGTAGCAGCGGTGCTCCTCCTGCACGAGGACCGCCAACTTCGGGCGGGTAAGGGTCTTGGCCAGCACCATGAGGCGCAGGCGACGTCGGATCGCGTCGCGGCGCAACTCCTCGGGGTCCCTTCCCCCTGGTGACCAGCGCGCGGCCAGCGTGGCCCTGGAGTCGACCTCGGACCCGAGGCGCTCGAGGTTGAGGCGTGAGTGGTTCATCACCGCCCGGTAGATCTCGAAGTAGGCCGCGTCGACCAGGCCCTGACGGGAGCGGAAGTAGGTGTAGACCGGTGTCGTCGAGAGCCCCGCCGCACGGGTCATGTCCTGGAGGCGCAAGTGAGCCTCGTCGCGCTCGAGGAGGTGGCGGATCGTGGCGCCCAGCACCGCGGCGCGCGCCCCTCCGGCGGCGAGCGCGGGGCTCGTCTCCATCACCAGCGAGAGGGCCTCGGCGACGCTGAAGCCCTCGACACGCCGTCCTTGAAGGGGTTCCCCCTCGTCGCCTGAGGTCACGGACCCCGTTGCCCCTCGAGTCTCTGCAGCCTCCGACTGGGGGCCCGACGTCAACACCACGGGCTCATGACTATCAGGCCGAAACCACGGTTCTACCTACAAGAAATCAATTTTTCCCGCCCGATCGGTCCTCGATCTCCCAGGCGTGGTCGAGGAGATGCCAGGCGACCCTGCGAATCCCGGTCCGCGCGAGCCAGGCCCCTGAGACGTCGCTGGCGAGGGCCTCGCGCAGCGCCGCGCGCTGGTCGGTCCACGGGGTGCGCGGCGCCACGGGGGCCCCGAGCTTGCGGGCGTAAGCCCGTTCCGCGTCGCGCACGTGCTCGGCCACCTTCTCGCGGTCCCGTCCTCCCCCGCGGGGACCCTTGGCGAGCTCGGCCGGCGCGCCGGCCACCGCCTGGTCGAAGTAGGCCCAGAGCGACTCGAGCACCCCGACCTGTCGAAGGAGCTCGGGAGCCGTCCAGGGTCGCTCGTCGCCCGCCAGCACGGCCGCCGGGGCACCGAAGTCGGTCGTCGTCGACCCGGCGATCTCGCCGACTACGACCAGGTCCCCACGGCGAGGACCGTCGGGAACGGCCGCCACGTAGCGCGACCGGTATCGCTCGAGTTCGGACAGGGCAGTCTCGGCTCCCCGGCCACGCCGGGCCCAGCCGGGCCACGCGGGGACGACCGCGAAGGTCCAGCGCTGACCGACCTCGAGCACGACCTCGAGGTCGCTCACCGCTCCACCCCTGCCACCAGGGTCGCCGACACCGATGGCCACTCTTCAGCGAGGACCGAGTACATCGCGCTGTCACGAAGGAGCCCCGTCTCACCGGGCGCCGCCGAGGGCTGCCAGGCTCGCAACACCCCCTCGAACGTCGCGCCGATGCCCTCGAGGGCCGCCCGCGAGCGGAGATTGCGTGCGTCAGTCTTGAAGTCGACCCGCCCCACGCCCCAGCGATCGAAGGCCACGCCCATGAGCAGGACCTTGGCCCGACGGTTCACCCCGGTGCGCTGGGCGGGGCCGCTCAGCCAGGTCCCGCCGATCTCGACGGCGAAGGGAGCCGAAGCCCCCGGTGCGAAGCGAAGGCTCATCAGTCTCGTGGCACCGACCACCTCGCCAGCGACCACCTGGGCGTAGGGGTAGGCCTCTTCGCGTTGGCCCGCCGCGACCAGGGAGGCGACGTACTCCTCGCACTCGGCGTCGCCGTCGGGCACGACGGTATAGGCGAAGGTGGGACGCCCGCGCGAGGCGGCTCTCGCCAGCGGGCCGACGTGGTGGCTCGCCAGGGGCTCGAGGGTGAGGTCGCCGAGGCTCAGGGCTCCAGGGTCGAGGCTCACCGTGCCGTCCCGTCCCCCGCGAGGGCCGCGAGCGCCTCCTCGGCCCGGGGCCAGGGAACCAGCAGGTGATCATGGTGGAAGCCGGCCAGCACGTTGCAGGCGATCCCTCGCTGAGCCAGGAGCGCGGCGACGGCCGCGGTGACGCCGACGTCGGTCAGCTCGGTCGGCGCCGCGAGGGTGATCCAGGCCGCCGTCAGACCCACGGGGAGGCCGAGGCGTGTCGCGTCGGCGAGGGAGACCACGCAGGTGGGGCCTTCAGGCTCCTCGACTTGGGCGAGGATCGTGGCACCGTCGACGGGGCCTTTGACTACCGCGACCGGGTCAGGACGCAGCACCGGTCGCAGGTCGGCCACGACCTGGCTGAGCGGGCGCCCCACGACGCCGCCGTGGCCGCCGCGGCGATACTCCAACCAGCGCTCGGGCGCCTCGAGGGGCGCGAAGCCCAGGTCCTGGTAGAGCGAGTGGGCGTCTCGGGTCGCCAGCAGGACCCTCGCTCCGCTCGACACCGCCCACTGCGTCGCGGCGTCGACCATCCAGTGACCGATCCCCCGGCCCCGGTGCGCGGGATCCACGTAGACGTCACACACCCAGGCGAAGGTCGACTCATCCCCGACCACGCGACACAGGGCGCACAGCTCCTCGTCCCGGTGCACCGAGAAGACCCGCGAGGTCGCGAGGGAGCGCTCGATCGTCGCCCGGGGACGACCCCGCGCCCAGTAGCTCTCCTGGGCCAGCCACCTCTCGGCCGTGTCGAGATCCACCTCGACCTCGTTGCTCAGTCGGTAGCCGTCACGTTCCTCGTGCATCCGCTCTCCTCGATCCCGGCCCACCCTCTGAGAGATCCAGCCGCCCCGACACCAGACGACGGGTGCTGCCGCCCACCCAGACGCCCTCGTCGTCGACCTCGACCTCGATCACCCCGTCGCGGCCGCGGCGAGAGCCCTGGTGGGCGCGGTACCGCGCGGGCACCACGCCCCTCGCGTGGAGCCACGGGGCCAGCGAGGCGTTGAGCGAGCCGGTCACCGGGTCCTCCACCACGAGTGTCCCTTGAGGGAAGAAGGCCCGCACTTCGACCTGCCACGGCGAACCCGTGGGGTGGGCCCCGACCGCCCCAATCAGTCGACCGCCGAGTGGGCCGGGCTCGAGTTCGAGCACCGCGTCCGCCGAGTCGAGCAGCGCGGCGACCCACCCGGGACCGTTGTCGACGTGGCGAACCTCGAGGACCTGCTCAGGTCGAGCACCCAAGACCTCGATCACCTCGTCGCGGGTCCGCTCGTCGGTCGGACCCTCACGCAGGAGCGGTGGGGCCCGGAAGGCCAGATGCTCACCCCGGCGGATCTCCACGAGGCCGATGCCACACTCTTGGACCACGGTGTCGCCACGTCGCGGGACCCCGCCCGCCTCCAACCACGCGTGGGCCGCTCCCAATGTCGGGTGTCCGGCGAAAGGCAGCTCGAAGGTCGGGGTGTGGATCGCCACGCGGTAGTCCGCCCGCGGATTGGTCGGCGCCTCCAAGAAGGCCGTTTCGGAGAGGTTGGTCCACGCGGCTAGGCGCCGACGGCTGGGCGCGTCCAAGCCGTCGGCGTCGTGGACGACGGCGACGGGGTTGCCGAGCAGGGGGGCCGCGGCGAACACGTCCACTTGGGAGAAGGTCAGTCTCGCCACGCCCCATGCTCCCACGGCTAGGGTCCTGCTCGAAAGGGGGGGTGACCATGGGACGCGTCAGCACCTATCTCAACTTCATGGGCCAGACCGAGGAGGCGATGGCCCACTACGGGGAGATCTTCGGTCACCAGCCGACGGGCCTCGTGCGCTTCGCGGAGATGCCCGGGCTGGAGGGCCTGTCCCCCGAGGAGAGCCAGCTGGTCATGCACGTCGAACTCGAGATCATGGAGGGCCACGTCCTGCAGGCCACCGACATGCTCGCTTCGATGGGTCACGAGGTGCGCGTTGGCAACAACACGACCATCGCCCTCGAGCCCGACAGCCGGGAGGAAGCCGACCGCCTCTTCGATGCCCTGTCGGTCGAGGGCTCCCAGTCCCAGGGGATGTCCGAGATGCCCTTTGGTTACTGGGGCACCACCCTCGACCGCTACGGCATCCGGTGGATGGTGACCTACTCGCCCCGGTAGGCCGACTCCAGCGCCGCCACGTCGAACTTGGTCATCTCGCGCATCGCGCGGAACACCCGCTCGCGCCCGGCCTCGTCCGGTCCACCCATCAGCTCGCCGAAGCGTCGCGGCACGATCTGCCAGGTGACCCCGAAGCGGTCCTCGAGCCAGCCGCACTGTCCCGGCCGGCCACCCTCGCCGAGCATCTCCCAGTAGCGATCCACTTCGGCCTGGTCCTCGCAGGTGACGTAGAGGGAGGTGGCGGTGGAGAAGGAGAACTGGCCGTAGGGCTCGCCGTTGAAGCAGATGATGCTCGCCCCCCCAATGCGCACGGTGCCCGCCATCAGGGAGCCCTCGTCGCGGGTGGGATCGCGCGACACGTCCACCACCTCGCTGTCGGCGAAGGTGCGCGAGTAGAGCTCGAGGGCCTCGTCGGCGCCCGAGGAGAACCAGAGGAAAGTCGCGAGTTCGGCCATGAGGGGAACCTAGTGCAGGGCGAGCGCGAAGGCCACGCCCGCGAGGAAGGTCACCGCGCCCACGTAGAAGGCCCGCTCCACCAATCCGAAGAGGCGCCGCGTGCCACTGAGCCTCATGACCACCATCGCCCCGAGGGAGAGCCCCATGAGCCAGCCCCCCGACGTGGCGACCTCGTGCGGGACGCCCACGACGGCGAGCCCCCGGGCGACGGGATGGGCGCACAGGGCGAGACCCACGAAGGCCACCAGGGCGAGCAGTCCGTGGCGGCGACCGGTCCGCGTCAGCGCCTGGCCGGGGACGTCCATCGGGAACCACGAGATCACGGCGCGGCTCGCCGCCGCCAGAGTGAGGCCAGCGAGTCCCCAGGCGGCGACCGGTCGCCCGGGCAGGGCCCCCAGAGCCACCGCCAGGGCGAGGGCCGCAAAGGCCATCGCCAGAGTTTGGACTCGGTAGAGCCATCGCCACCTCCCGATCCCGTACTCGCTGACCGCGTGCTCGAGCGGGGAGAGCCCGGTGGGCGCCAGGTGGACGGCGAGGAGCGCGCTGACGCAGACCCCGCAGGCGAGGACCCCGATCCACGCGGCCCCCACGGTGAGGCTGGAGAGGGGCGGGGAGGTCACCGCGATAGTATGCAACCACGTTGCCTACTTCGTCAACCCCCTCCCCGGCCCTGGGCGACCTGCTCGCTCGGGCCCGACAGCGGTGGATCGCCGAGGTCCGCGCGGGCATGGCCGCACGGGGCCACCTCGAGTACCGGCGCGCTGACGCGGCCATCGTGCGCCGACTCGGTGCGGGCTCAGCGACCGTGGGTCAACTCGCCAGCCTCCTCGACGTCAGTCGCCAGGCCGCGCGAAAGGCGGTGGGCTCGTTGGAGGCGCGCTCGCTGGTGCGTGAGCGCGCCGACGCCCACGACGCCCGGCGCCGGCCCTACTCGTTGACGGCGCGAGGTGAGAGGTTCCGCGCCGACCTGATGGAGGTCACCGAGGAGTTAGAGCGCGAGTGGAGCGAGATGGTCTCCGACGAGGACCTCGACGGCTTCAGGCGAGTGGTCGCTACCCTCGTCGACCGTGGCGATCAGGGCCACTCGGCGTGGCGCACGACCTCGGCGACCGTGATGTCGAACCAGGCGTAGAGACCCTCCCGACCGGCGACTTGGGCGGCGCGATGCTCCTCGTCGTCGCGCCAGGCCGCCTGACTGGAGGCGTCGGCGAAACGCACGATCGTCACCCTCTCACCGTCCTCGGCGCGATAGCTACGCGCCGCGAGAAAGCCCGGTGCCCGACTCGCGCGCTCCCACATCGCCGCGGCGAGCGGCTCGTAACGCTCGGCCGCGCCCTCGGCGAGCCGACTGCGAAACACGGTGAGGATCTCGCGCTCCACGCTCACTCCCCCACCAGCCACCGCGAGAGCAGGGTGGTCGACTCGACCTCGTATCCGAGATGCTCGTAGAAGGAGATCACCGCGCTGTTGTCGGCCCGCACCATGAGCATCGCCTTGGCGATCCCTCGCTGGGCCAACCACGCCTCGCCGGCACGGACCATCTCGCTGCCCCAACCCTCGCCCCGGCGTTCCGGGGCCACCGCGAGGTAGTAGAGCCAGCCCCGGCGACCGTCCTCACCCACCAAGGCGGTCGCCACCAGTCCGTTTCCGTCGCGCCGCCCGAGCACCGTCGAGGCGGGACCCACGACCGCTCGGGCGTACTCCTGGCGCGCGTCGTTCCACGGCCGGGTCAGGCCGCAGCGCTCCCAGAGGGCCACGGCCTCGTCGAGGTCCTCGGCCGCCAGCGGCCCGACGCTCACAGCTCGAGGGGCTTGATCGGCGCGAAGACGAGATCAGGGTCCTCGCGCCACGCCACCCCGGGCACGTCGATGAACAGCTCGATCTCGTTGCCGTCAGGGTCGGCGATGTAGAGGCTGTGGGTCACGGTGTGGTCGCTCGCTCCCAGGATGCGCACGCCGTGGGACTTCAGCGTCGCCAACGCCTCTCGGAGCTCGTCGTCGCTGTCGCCGATCTTCAGGCCGAAGTGGTAGAGGCCGACCCGGCGACCGCGGGGCTGGGCCGCGGCGTCGGCGCCCACCTCGATGAGCAGCAGCTCGTGGTGGGTGCGGAGTGACGGGGCATTGAAGGCGGCCGCCTTGAAGGGCAGGTCCTGGGCCGGACCGTCCATGACCTGACGCCATCCGAGGACGTCGCGGTAGAAGTGGGCGGACCGCTCGAGGTCCCTGACATAGAGCACCAGGTGCCCGAGCTCCTTGACCTCCATGGCCACCTCCTCGCCGCGCAGCCTACCGACGCCGCCCCCGAGCGGCCGCGCCGCGAGGGCGACGCCTGACTACTCTCGCCGGGCCGCGTAGGCCTCGGTGAGAAGGGGTAGGACCAAGGGGTCCGGTCGCTCGGCGATCACGGCTCGGACCCGCTCGACGAGGGCGGCGCGTTCGGCGGGCTCCATCAAGGTGATGTAGCTCGTCGTGAGGACCGTCTCGACCATCTGTTCGTGGGACAAGGTCCGGGCGTGGGCGAAGGTGGCCTCGGTGCACCGACCGAAGGGTCCTCGCTCGACGACTGCCGCCCAGTCGGCCCCGGACCGGTGAGGAGCTCGCAGGTCCCACTCCATGGCCTGATGGAGCTGTTCGACCCAGGGCTCTGACTCGTCGCGTTGATTCCAGACCAGGGCGAGCCCGCGGCCCGGACGCAGGACGCGCGCCATCTCCGCGAGCGCCCGCGGGGCGTCGAACCAGTGGAAGGCTTGCGCCACGACGACGCCGTCGAGGCTGCTCGACTCGAGGGGGATCGCCTCGGCGCTCCCGTCGAGGACGCTCACCTCGGGACTGCGCCGGGCGAGCGCCTCACGCATCCCCGCCGAAGGCTCGACCGCCACGACCTCGCCGACGCGTCCCAGGAGCTGGCGGGTAAAGATGCCCGAGCCGGCACCCAGGTCGAGGACCCGGCTGCGCGGGCCGAGGCCGAGCTGGTCCGTGACCCACTCGAGGCTGGCCGCCGGGTAGTCCGGTCGCCCGGCGTCGTAGGCCTCACCGTTGGCGAAACCGGACTGTCCCAACCTGCTCTTCTCCGACATCGCCCTCCCTCGCCCGACCCTAGCGGTCGTGGCTCGACGAGCCCAGGCCGAGGAGATCGGCCAGGCGCTCGATCACGTCATCGAAGGCGGCGTCCGCGTCGCGGATCGAGCCGACGAAGTGCCCGAAGAGCTCGAAGCTCACGTGACCGAAGACGTGGCTCCACGCCAGGAGTGCGAGGGGGAAGTCGGCCGGCGACACCCCCGGCATCACGGCGGCGATCGCCTCGACCTCGAGGAAGGTCGGGGGGGCCGCGCGGCGCGAGGAGCGCCGTTTCGCGGCGCGGTCGTCGGCGAGGATCCGGCCCATCACCTCGGGTACCCGGGTCGCCGCCGCGATCGTCTCGATCGGGGCCGAGTACTCGGGCACCGGCGTGCCGTAGATGAGCCCGTACTCGTGAGGGTGGCGTCGGGACCACCGGCGCACCGCTCGGCAGGTCGCCCTCCACCGCTCTCGCACCTGGTCGCGCTCGACCCGCGCCTCCGCCCGCTCGACGGCCGCCCCGAGGTCGTTGTAGGCGTCGAGGATCATCGCCGTCAACAGGTCGTCGCGACTCGCGAAGTACCGAAACAGCGCAGAGGAGACGAGGCCGCGTCGACGGGCGACCTCGCGAAGAGAGAGGGCGTTGACGCCGCCCTCGGCGATCAGCTCGCGGGCAGTCGCCTTGATTGCCTCGGTCTGGACCTCGCGGTGTCGGGCGCGCGCGCCGGTTGGGGCCATCCCACCAGCATGGCATATCGAGAGCACTGCTCTTGCATCTTCATAGGTTCTCCGCTAGGTTGTTTGAGAGAGCAGTGCTCTCTCAAACGGAAGGAGTCCCGTGTCTACCTATCTCGTCGTGGGGGCTGGCGCCATCGGCCCCCTGGTCGCCCGCCGTCTCTCCAGTCAGGGCCACGAGGTCCGCCTGGCCTCGCGCCGAGGGACCGGTCTGCGCACCGACCGGGTCGCGCCGGTGGTACTCGACGCGCTCGACTCTCGGGCGCTGGCCGAGGCGGCCGAGGGCGCCTCGGCCCTCTTCAACTGCGTCAACCCGCCCTACCACCGCTGGCCCGAGGACTGGCCGCCCCTGGCCGCCTCCTTCCTCGAGGCGGCGGCCTCCAGCGGCGCCACCCTGGTGACCTTGGGCAACCTCTACCCCTACGGCCCGGTCGACGGCCCGCTGTCGGCGGACCTGCCGCTCGCGGCGCGCTACGACAAGGCGCGCGTGCGCGCCCGGATGTGGGAGGAGGCCCGCCGGGCCCACGAGGCGGGGCGGGTCCGCGCGGTCGAGGTGCGCGCCAGTGACTTCGTCGGCCCCGGGGCCGTGGGAGCCGCCTCGACGCTGGCCCTGAGCCGTCTGCTCGCGGGGAGGTCCCCCTGGGTCCTCGGCGCCACCGACCAGCCCCACAGTTGGAGCTTCGTCGAGGACGTGGCCGCGACGCTCGTCGCGGTGGCCCAGCGCGCCGACAGCTGGGGCCGGGCCTGGCACGTGCCGAGCGCACCGGCGCGCACCCAGCAGGAGCTGGTCGACGACCTCGCCGACGCCGCCGGTCTGCCCCGACGCCGGGCGCGGGTGCTGCCGCGCGCGGTGCTTCGCGCGATCGGGCTGTTCAACCCGACCGTCGCGGAGCTGCGCCACACGCTCTATCAGTTCGAGCGACCCTTCGTGCTCGACGACCGCGAGTCCCGCGAGGTCCTCGGCCTCGCCCCCACCCCGTGGGAGGAGACCCTACGGGCGACCGTCGAGGGACTGCGGTCCGCCCCCGGAGAGGATCGTCGCTAGGGCGAGCTGGACGTCGGCGCGCACCACCACGTCTGCCTCTTCATCGAGCGCGGTCGACTCGAGGTTGACGATGACCAAGGGCACGCCACGTCCTCGGTGGCGCAGGAGGCCCGCGGCCGGGTGCACACTCAACGTGGAGCCCGCCGCCACGACCGTGTCGGCTCCCTCGAACCACGCGCGAGCACGGGCCAGGTCGAGGGCGTCGAGCGAGTCGCCGAAGCGCACGATGTCCGCACTGAGCAGCCCGGCGCAGACGCCCCCTCCCGCGGGCTCGGTGCACCGGGGATCCTCCTCGCCAGCGGCCAGTCGTGCGAGCACCGGGGCGGGATCGCCGCGCCAGCCGCACCGCAGGCACCGGACCCGGTCGGTGCTGCCGTGCAGCTCGACCAGCCGGTCGGCCGAAGTGCCCGCAGCCCGGTGGAGCCCGTCGACGTTCTGGGTCACGAGGCCGAGAAGTCGACCCTCCTTCTCGAGGTCCACGAGCGCCCGGTGGGCTGAGGTTGGCTGGAGGGCGCTGGCGTGGCGCGCGGCGAAGCGGCGCCAGGCGGCAAGGCGGACCTCAGGGTCCTCCTGGTAGACCTCGGCCCGACTGGACCGCTCGGCGGCGGGGTCCCGGGTCCACAGACCCTCTGGACCGCGGTAGTCAGGGATCCCCGCGGCGGTCGAGAGCCCCGCCCCGGTCATCACGACCACCTCTCTCGAGCCCTCGAGCAGGTGGCGAGCGCGCAGCACGGACTCCCCCTCCCCCTCGAGCCAGCCCACCGTCACCCTCGCTCCTCCCCGTGGGCGCAGCGTAGGCCCCCCTGTGTAGGTTGCGACCATGGACATCGACTTCGTCGCCGGCTTCGGGCCGATTGTCACCGACCCCGAGCGCAGCGCCGAGCTCTACGAGGGCGCGCTCGCCATCCCCTTCATCCTCGAAGAGGGCGGCTACCGCCACAGCGACGCACTCGAGGGCGTGCGCCACTTCGCGCTCTGGCCCCTCACCTCGGCGGCGGAGTCCTGCTTCGGGTCCCCCCACTGGCCCGAGGATCGAGCCGTTCCCCAGGCCTGGATCGAGTTCGACGTGCCCGACGTCGGCGCGGCCAGCGCCGAACTGGAGGCCCGAGGCTACGAGCTGGTGGTGCGCGACCGACTGGAGCCCTGGGGCCAGACCGTCACCCGGCTACTCAGCCCCGAGGGCCTCCTCGTGGGCATCACCCACACACCCTGGCAGCGCGACGACGGCCCCACCGTCTAGCGGCGACCGAGACGCCGCGCCCAGCGCGTGCGCCGCGTGGGGTGCACGTAGTAGGCCTCACGCTCCTCGGGGGTCATCTGGTCGTAGCGAGCGTCTTTCTCGTTTTCGAGCGCCTCGAGGTTGAGCTGTGCCAAGCCCGGCGACTCACGGGTGGGAGTCGTCCCTTCGGCGAGCACCGCGCGACCTCGACGCGAGCTGAGACCCAGGATGTTCCATCCACTCATGAACCCCATGTCGCCCCCCCTTCACCCACTCTGGTCGCACTGTACCGGTGAGGGCGCGAGGGGGCGGCGCTAGGGTCACCCCATGGCGGTGCGCTACCCGATGAGGGCGACTCTCCCGCTCGGCCCCGCACCGGACCTGCCCGAGGGGATCACCGTCCGACCGCTCGGAATCGAGGCGGCTGAGGAGCTGGCCGCCCTCATGACCGTGGCCTACGCCGGATCGGTGGATGACCACGGTGAGAGCCCCGAGGAGTTCCGAGAGCGGGCGCGCACGGCCCTCGACGGCTCCGCCTTCTACGGACCACCGATCGCCGAGGCGACCCTCGGCGCCTACGCGCCGGAGGGGCTGGTCGGGGCGATGGTGGCCACCGACTGGGCCGAGGAGGGTGAGGTCCTCCTGGCCTTCGCCCTCGTGGCCCCGTCCCACCAAGGCCGCGGTATCGGCACCGCCCTCCTGCAGCGCAGTGCGCAGGCCCTGGCGCGCGCGGGACGGCCCGACTGGGTGCTGTCGGTCACCGAGGGCAACCCCGCGCGCCGCCTCTACCAGCGCCTCGGCTTCGTCGATTTCACGCCAATCCGACGGCGCCACCGCGACGGCGAGCCGGTCAGTGCCGAGGAGGGACCAGTTCCGCGAGAAGCGCACGGACCCGCCTGAGCAGCTCGGAGCGAAGTTCGCGCACCTCCTCGAGGGGTCGTCCGGCCGGGTCGGGGACCTCCCAGTCGAGGTAGCGCTTCCCGGGGTAGTAGGGGCACGCGTCGCCACAGCCCATCGTCACCACGACGTCGGCGCGCTGGGCCATCTCCTCGCTGAGCGCCTGGGGGTGCCGCCCCGTCAGGTCGATGCCCACCTCGGCCATCGCCTCCACGACGGCGGGGTGAAGCCGCTCCCCGGGAGCCGAACCGGCCGAGAGGACCTCGACCGCCCCGGCCGCCTCTCGCTCGAGCAGCGCCGCCGCCATCTGGGAGCGCCCGGCGTTGTGCACGCACAGGAACAGGACCACCGGCTGCTCTGTCACGGGGCGACCTCCGCTGAGGTGGGAGCCGCGGTCCGGCCGAGCATCGCGCGCCCGAGAGCGACCGCGGCCAACGCGCCGAGCAGCTGGACGACGACGAAGGGCGCCACCGAGCTCGGGGCGATCCCGGAGAAGGAGTTGGAGAGGCTGCGCGCCACGGTGATGGCGGGATTGGCGAAGCTGGTCGAGGAGCAGAAGAAGTAGGCGGCGGTGATGTAGGCCGCCACCGCCGCGGGAATCTGGCGGGCCCGGCTCGACGGGGCGAGCAGTTGGATCACCAGGACGAGTCCGAGGGTCGCCACACCCTCGGCGAACAGGTGGGCGGCGCTCGCGCGCTCGTGGTGAGAGATCGAGAGGGGCCGACCCGCGAACATGAGGTTGGCCACCACCGCCCCGACCGAGCAGCCCACGACCTGGGCCAGTACGTAGGAGGGCACCTCCCGCCAGGCCAGCCGCCCGGCGAGGGCCTCGGCGACCGAGACGGCCGGGTTGAAGTGGGCGCCCGAGACCTCGGCCCAGGCCGTGATGAGCACGAGCAGTCCCGCCCCGGTGGCCAGAGCGTTCTCAAGCAGCTCGAGACCGGTCTGGCCGGGGCTGAGGCGCTGGGCGGCGATCCCCGAGCCGATCACGACGGCGGCCAGCGCGGCGCTGCCCACCGCCTCGGCGAGGGCCCGACGGGCCAGGGGGATGCTCACCGTCGCAGATCGACCGCGGCGACCCCGCAGCAGGCGGCGCCGTCGCGCTCATCGACGTCGGCGAGCACGGTGTAGACCTCCCAGGGCTCGGCGTCCGGCCCGTTCACCCAGACCTTGTCCTGGAGGGCGTAGCAGCAGGTGGTCTCGGACTCCAGCGAGGTCGCCAAGCCGGCCGCAGCCAGGCGCTCGGCCGCGAGGGCCACCTCGTCGGCGCTGTCGACCTCGACGCCGAGGTGGTTGAGGCTGCCCGCCGGTCCCCCACCCTCGATCAGCACGAGCTTGAGAGGTGGCTCGTCGAGGGCGAAGTTGGCGTAGCCCGGACGGACCTTGTGGGGCGTGGCGTCAAAGAGACGCGAGTAGAAGGCGATCGCCTCGTCGAGGTCGGCCACGTTGAGTGCGAGCTGGACGCGCGACATCGGTTCTCCTGGCATCGATAGGTGTCGATGGACCCTACCCCACCCATCGATGAGTGTCAATAGACTGTGCTGATGGCCGAGGAGGACGAGACCTGCTGTGAGCCCTCGAACGCCGCGGCCTTGAGCGAGGAGCAGGCCCGCGACCTGGCCGAGGTGCTGGCCGCCCTGGCCGACCCGGTGCGCCTGCGGATCTACTCGCTCATCTGCTCGAGCGGCGAGGCCTGCTCCTGCCACCTCGAGGGGCCGACCGGCAAGAGCCAGCCGACCATCTCCCACCACACCGCCCGACTCGTCGCGGCGGGCCTCATCGTCGGCGAGCGCCGCGGGCGCTGGACCTGGTGGCGGGCGGTGCCCGAGCGGCGTCGCGAGGTCGCCGACGCACTGGCGGCGTTGGCCACCACCTAGGGGGAGCGGGGCCCACCGCGCCCCTCGTCTCCCGCGAGCTCCTCCCAACCCACCAGCGCCCTGGGGTCCTCGAGAGTCCAGAGCAAGCCCCGCCCGGTCTGGGCGAGCGCTCGGCGTGGCCTCGGTCTCTCACCACGCAGGGTGAAGCCCAAGCGGGCCGGGATCCTGGCGCTGACGACGTTGGTCACGTCCATCCCGATCTCGACCCGGCCCAGCTGGCCCAAGTGGTCGAGGCTGGCGCGCGTCAGGAGCCAGGCGATCCTCGTCCCGAGGCCCCGGCCGGCCGCCGAGCTCCTCACCCAGTAGCCGATGTTGGCGTAGGGTCCCGAGTCCGCCTTCCTCACCGAGACGCTCCCCCCTCCGAGCACCGCCGGGCTGTCGGGCCGACGCGCCAGGTAGCGCCACTCCCGTCCCTCAGCGAAGGACCGCTCGGCCTCCTCGACGAAGGTCCGATAGCGCTCGGCATCGAAGGGCGGCTGGGTCCAGGCGATCCAGCGTTGGAGCTCCTCGAGGGACTCCTCGACCGCCCGGTAGGCCTCCTCGAAGGACGTGAGCGAGAGCGCCTCGAGCGTCAGGTCACCGGCCACCAGTCGGGACGGGAGCGACCCTGTCGGGTCTCGGCCCTCTCCCACCTCAGTCCTCCTCGACCGGGTCGACGCCCTCGACCGGCCACGTGGCGAGGACCTCCTCGAGCCAGCCCACGCGACGCCGGGCCTCGTGAAGGGTCTCGGCCAACGTGTCGAACTGGCGCGACGCGTGACAGCCCGTCACCGTCCAGCGCCCCCCGTCCTCGGGATCGCGGCGAAACTCCTCGTAGCCGAAGGTACCCTCGGGCCGCACGAAGAGGTCGACGCAGCGGTCGCCCCCCGGCGTCGTGGGGCTGGCCAGCACTCGACAACCCGGTTCCAGCCCGGAGCTGCGCCGCCCCGATGACCCCTCGGTCACCGGCGGGTGAAGGTGAGGTGCGTGACCCCGCTCGGCGAGGAAACCGCTTCGACGTGGAAGCGCTCCTCCAGGCCCTCGAGTCCGTCCCAGAGCCGCACCCCGCGTCCGAGCAGGACGGGCACCTGCACGAGGTGCATCTCGTCGATCAGGTCGGCGAGCAGGAACTCCCTGACCATCGAGGGTCCGCCGCCGATGCGCACGTCCTTTCCTCCGGCCGCCTCGCGGGCCATGGCCAGCACCTCGGCGGGCGGAGCGTCCACGAAGTGGAAGACGGTGCCGCCCTCCATCTCGATCGGACCGCGTGGAAAGTGCGTCAGGACGAAGACCGGCGTGTGGAAGGGCGGATTGGGCCCCCACCACCCTCGCCACTCCTCTGGCGAACCGACCGCCTCCCAGGGGCCGGTCTGGGGACCGAACTTGCCCCGTCCCATGATCTCGGCCCCGAAGCCGGTCTCCAGGCGCTCGGCGAAGGCGTTGTCGACCCCGACCTCGCCGCCCGTCTCTCCCACCATTTGGTGCCAGAAGCGCGTCGCCACGTACCACTGGTGCAGTCGCCGCCCCGCGTGACCGAAGGGTGCTTCGAGGGACAGCCCCTCACCGGTGGCGAAGCCGTCGAGTGAGAGTGAGAAGTTGTGGACTCGAGCGCGTGACACGGTGGCTCCGATCTCGGGGTCAGGCGCCCCGGACCCCTCCAGTACAGCCGAGGCACCTGCGCGACACAAGCCCCACCGACCGGTCGTCCGCTCGACGGGACGAGGCGTCAGACCCCTGTCTTCGACGCTCCAGCACCGGCTCTACGGCGAGCGACGTGCCGCAGAGGCACTGGCCCCCTGGGCGCTCTCGATCGTGGAGCCATCGCAGCGATCCCGAGGGTCGCGCGGCGCGGCGCTGCTCGCCGGCGCGATCGCCCCTACGGGAGGTCCGTGCCGCGCAGCACCTCGGTGGCCTCGGGCAGGCGCGCCCGCGAACTGTCCACCAGCACCGGCGAGTCGAGATCGGGTCCGATCGCCCCGGGCGCCGCCTCACTCGTCACCCCTTCGGCGTGCAGGAAGGCCTCCACCACGCTCCGGGGCCGGTCCACCTGCAGGTAGTGGTTGGCCCCAGGCACCAGATAGAAGCGATTGCGCCCGGGCTTGAGCATCAAGAACTCGTCCCACACTCGGGCCGCCACCCGCGGCGGCGACACCGTGTCGAGGAGGCCCCAGATCAGGGTGGTCGGCACGTCCAACCGGGCGAGGCGCGTGAGCCACTCGCGCTCGTGCGCAGCCCGCTCCACCAGGTACTGGATGGTCTCGTGCAGCACCGAGACTCCGTTGTCGTGGGCGAAGGTCGCCGCGAGAGCACTGACGTCGGGGTGCTCGGCGGGTCGCGGTGGCGAGTAGGTCACCTCACCCATGCCGGCCGCCAGCAGCTCGGGGGTGAGTGCGGCGAGGAGCTCGGGCGCGCTGGCCGGGTCGAGCACCAGTCGCTGGAACTCGGTGAGGTTGGAGAGCGGCAGGAAGAGGTTGGCGTTGGTCAGTGCGAGGTGCGTGATCGTGGGCGAGTGGCGATCGACCTGTCCCAGTACGTAGTTCAGGGCCACGCTCGAGCCGCGATCGTGGGCCAGGATCGCCAACGAGGTCGCACCGAGGACCTCGCGAACATAGTGGTCGAGCAGCTCGGCGTCACGCGCCAGGCTGTAGCCCCAGCCCACTGGCTTGTCGGAGTACCCGTAACCCGGAAGATCCAGGGCGCAGACTCGGTAACGACCGCCGAGCAGGTCGAACATCTCGAACCAGTCGACGCTGCAGGTGGGAAAGCCGTGGACCAGCACCAGGACCGGGTCCTCGACACGACCGCCCTCGACGTGGAAGACCGACACCTCCGATCCCCCGTCGCGAGGCGCCCAGCGGAAGGTGTTCCCCCGCGCCCGCCACGCGCGCGCACGATCGTCGTCTGGTGCCATCTGCCCCCTGGTCCCCAGTGTGCCTTGTGGCCCACGTTACGCCGACGGCATCTACCGGCGCCTCGCGGCGGGGGCGGGGGCGGCGGCGGCGGCCCCCGTTCACCAGGTCCCTGTGGGACGGTTCTGACCGCCGCCCTCTGGTCGGGGCACCTGCGGGTCACTCGGCGGCTGGTCCCGCCCGCGCTGACGAGTGCGCGGCGCGGTGCTCGTCGGGCGGGACTTCTCGCAGCGCGATGCCGTGCGGCCCCGTCATCGAGTTGCCCCGGCGCGGTCATGGTCCCCGCCGTCGCCGAGCGTGCGCGACGGCGGCCGCAGTCCCGGTGGCGGAGATCCCTACGACCCTGCTCGGGACTCGTGTGGTCAGCCTGACCCTCACGACCTCCCCATGGTCGCCACGGCTCAGTCCTCCAGGGAGTGCCGATAGACGTTCGTCTCGCGAAGGGTGAAGCCCACCCTCTCGTAGAGCGCGTGGGCGGCCACCCGACTGGCGCGGCTCGTGAGGTCCACCGTGCGGCAACCGGCCCGCTTCGCAATCCGCAGGGCCTCGCGCACGAGGGCCTCGCCGACGCCGCGCCCGCGCGCGGCCTCGTCGACCACGACGTCCTCGATCCAGGCTCGCCGTCCGGTGGGGATGGGAAAGGTGATGAGCGTCGTCGTGCCCAGGATGGTCGTGCCCTCTCGCACCACGAGCAGGCTCGCCGCCGGCGAGGCCACCAGCTCCTCGAGCCACGCGCGGCTGACCGGCGCCGCCGAGCTCGACAGTTGGGGAAGCAGGCGGTTCATCCCGACGATCAAGTCCTCGTCGACCTCGGCGACCCGCTCGACCTCCATCACTCCCCCCGCCAGACGGGACGGCGCAGGTCGTCGTAGTACACGGGTCTCTCCTCGCCGTCGATCGCGGCGAAGATGGGCTCGGCCCAGCGCTCGGCGCCAATCGTCGGCTCGGGCAGGGCGTCGCGGGTGAACCAGCCCGCATCGGTGCACTCGAGGGGGTGGATGGCCAACTCGCCGCCCACCGCCCGACAGAAGAAGAGCAGGGAGTAGAGCGGGATGCGTGACGCCCCCAAACGCATGCCGTCGAGGACCCCGATGAGGCGCACCGGCTCGACCTCGATGCCGGTCTCCTCGAGGACCTCCTTGACCACCACCTCCGGCGCGCTGTAGCCCACGTCGCACCAGCCCGTGGGGTAGAGCCAGATCCCTGAGTCGGCGCGCTGGATCAAGAGCAGCTCGCCGGCCTCGTTGGCGACGGCCGCGCCCACGGCCACTTTGGGGGTCACGTAGCCGGCGACCCCGGTGCCCACCTGGCCCATCCACTCGACCACCTGGCCGACGGCGTCGGGCACCCCGTCCAGGCCCTCGTCGGCCGCGGCCTTGATGTCGGCGGCGATCTTGAGGACCTCCTCGTAGCGCTCGCGCTCGAACTGGCTCTCGGTGAAGCCGATACCCGTGCGGGCCACCGCCGACAGTGACTCGGCCCAGCGCCGCAGGGTCCGCTCGCCGACCGGCTCCATCAGGCGATCGCGGCCCCGAGGACCTCGTCGACGCTGCCGACCAGTCCGGTGTAGAAGGGTCCGAACTCGCCGTAGAGGGTCGAGGCCTCGTCGTAGCGCATCGTGTAGACGCACTCCTTGAGGTCGTCGACGTGCACGCCGAAGAGGGTGACGCCCCACTCCCAGTCGTCCAGTCCCGTCGAGCCGGTGACCACCTGGAGCACGCGGCCCTTGAACTCCCGCCCGCTCGCCCCGTGCTGGCGCATGAGGCGCTCACGCTCCTCGTAGGGCAGCCCGTACCAGTTGTGCTCCTCGGCCCGGCGCTTACTCATCGGGTAGAAGCAGAAGGCGCGCTTGCCCTCGGGCGGGAGCACGGGGTAGAGGCGGTCCTGGATCATCTTCTCGGGCATGCCCTGGGCGTACTCGGAGACCTCGGTCACCGACACGTAGCTCTCGGCCACCTCGAGCCCGGCGGCCTGGACCCGGCTCTGAAAGCGGCGCAGCGCCCAGAGGTCCTCGCCGAGCAGCATGAAGGCGACGTCGGCTTTGGCGCCGACGATGGCCGCGGTCACCACCTGCAGGCCCCCCGCGATCGCCGCGTCGACCGCCTCGCGCACCGCGGCCACGTCGACCTCGCCGGCGGGATGGCAGAAGAGGTGCAGGACGTTGAGCCCCTTGACCGGGCCCATCTTCTCGGGTTCGCTCATGGTCACCATGCTAGGGGTCGCTCCCGCGCGGGCGGGTGGCCACTGACGACGAAGGCCGCGGGGCGAACCCCGCGGCCTTCGTCCAGTGGAACCTGCGTTCGGACTAGAAGTCCTCCATGCCTCCACCGGGCATGGCGGGCGCCTTCTCCTCGGGCTTGTCGACGATGACGGCCTCCGTGGTCAGGAACAGGGCGGCGATCGAGGCCGCGTTCTGCAGGGCCGAGCGGGTCACCTTCGCGGCGTCGATGACGCCGGCCTTGATCAGGTCCTCGTACTCGCCGGTGGCGGCGTTGAGGCCCTGGGTCGCGGCGGGCAGGTTGCGGACCTTGTCGACGATCACGCCACCCTCGAGGCCGGCGTTCTGGGCGATCTGGGTCAGCGGGGCCTCGACGGCCTTGGCCACCATGCGCGCACCGGTCGCCTCGTCACCCGCGAGCTTCTCCGCGGCCTCGAGGATACGGCTCTGGCTGCGCAGCAGGGCGACGCCACCGCCGGGCACCACACCCTCCTCGATGGCCGCCTTGGTCGTGGAGACCGCGTCCTCGATCCGGTGCTTCTTCTCCTTGAGCTCGACCTCGGTGGCCGCGCCGACCTTGATCACCGCGACGCCGCCCGAGAGCTTGGCCAGGCGCTCCTGGAGCTTCTCACGGTCGTAGTCGGAGTCGGTGTTGTCGATCTCGGCCTTGATCTGGGCGATGCGGCCCTTGATGTCCTCCTCGGACCCGGCACCCTCGACGATCGTCGTCTCGTCCTTGGTGACGACCACCTTGCGGGCGCTGCCGAGCAGCTCGACGCCGGCGTTGTCCAGCTTCAGGCCGACCTCCTCGGAGATGACGGTGGCGCCGGTGAGGATCGCCATGTCCTGGAGCATGGCCTTGCGGCGCTCGCCGAATCCGGGCGCCTTGACGGCGACGGACTTGAAGGTGCCGCGGATCTTGTTGACCACGAGAGTCGCCAGGGCCTCGCCCTCGACGTCCTCGGCGATCACGAGCAGCGGGCGGCCGCTCTGCATGACCTTCTCGAGCACCGGCAGCAGGTCGCGCACCGAGGCGATCTTGTGGCTCACCAGCAGGATGTAGGCGTTCTCGAGGACGGCCTCCATGCGCTCGGTGTCGGTGGCGAAGTACGGGGCGATGAAGCCCTTGTCGAAGCGCATGCCTTCCACGAGGTCCATGTCCATCCCGAAGGACTGGCTCTCCTCGACGGTGATCACGCCGTCCTTGCCGACCTTGTCGATCGCCTCGGCGATGAGCTGGCCGATCTCGGTGTCAGCGGCCGAGATTGAGGCCACCTGCGCGATCTGCTCCTTGGTGTCGGCCGGCTTGGCCAGGTCGTGCAGGCTCGCCACGGCAGCCTCGACGGCGGCCTCGATGCCCTTCTTCAGCGACATCGGGTTCGCGCCGGCGGCCACGTTCTTCAGGCCCTCGCGCACCATCGCCCAGGCCAGCACGGTCGCGGTGGTGGTGCCGTCACCAGCGACGTCGTCGGTCTTCTTGGCGACCTCCTTGACCAGCTCGGCGCCGATGCGCTCGTAGGGGTCCTCGAGGTCGATGTCCTTGGCAATGGAGACGCCGTCGTTGGTGATCGTGGGGGCGCCCCACTTCTTGTCCAGGACCACGTTGCGGCCCTTGGGTCCCAGCGTGACGCGCACGGCGTCGGCCAGCTTGTTCATGCCGCGCTCGAGCGCGCGACGGGCCTCTTCATCGAAAGCGATCAGCTTCGCCACGGTGATTCCTCCTGATGCGGACTGGCACCTCCAAACAGGTGCGCAGCAATGTTAGCAGTCTCGCATCGGGAGTGCTAACGCCGCTCAGCCCCCGGCGACAGCGGGGACCAGGGAGAGGACCTCCCCGGCCGGGGTGGGGGTGGCCAGCCCGTCGAGGAAGCGAATGTCCTCGTCGGCCACGAAGACGTTCACGAAGCGGCGCACCTGGCCGCGGTCGTCGAGGACCCGCGCCGCGACCTCGGGGTGGGCTTCGGCGAGCGCGGCGAGGACCTCGCCCACGGTGGCCCCCTCGAGGGGGATCTCTCCCAGTCCGCCGGTGAGGGACCTCAGCTGGGCCGGCAGGCGCACCGTGACGCTCATCGCGCACCCGCCAGCAGGTGACGGCCGAGGGCCGCCTCGGCCTCGGACAGCGAGGGCGAGACGACCTCGGTGAGCGTGGCGGTGCCCACGACCGCATCGAGGGTCTTGAGCCCGTGGCCCGAGATGATGGCCACCACCGGTGCCTCGGCGTCGAGGGTGCCGCGCAGGACCATCTGGCGCAGGCTCGCGACCGTGACGCCGCCGGCGGTCTCGGCGAAGACCCCCTCGGTCTCGGCGAGCAGGGAGATGCACTCGAGCACCTCCTCGTCGGCGACCGAGCCGCAGTCCCCGCCGCGCTCGCGCAGCAGGTCGAGCACGTAGGGGCCGTCGGCCGGGTTCCCGATCGCCAGCGAGCGGGCGATCGTCGAGGGCTTCTGGGGGGTGACGACCGACTCGCCGCGCGCGAAGGCCGTCGCCACCGGCGAGCAGCCCGCCGCCTGGGCCCCGAAGAGGACCGGACGGGGACCCTCGCTGAGGCCGAGGATCTCGAGCTCCTTGAAGCCCTTGGCGACCTTGGTCAGCTGGCTGCCCGAGGCGACGGGCACGACCACCTGGGCGGGGGTCCGCCAGCCGAGCTGCTCGGCGATCTCGAAGGCCAGGGTCTTGGAGCCCTCGGCGTAGTAGGGACGGACGTTGACGTTCACGAAGGCCCAGTCGGGGTGCTCGGAGACCAGCTCCACGCAGAGCCGGTTCACGTCGTCGTAGTTGCCCTCGACGCCGAGGACGGTGCCGCCGAAGATGGCGGTCATCGCCACCTTGGAGCTCTCGAGGTCCGAGGGGATGACGATCACGCTGGGCCACCCGATCGAGGCCGCGTGCGCGGCCACCGAGGTGGCGAGGTTGCCCGTCGAGGCGCAGGCCGCGGTGGTGAAGCCGAGGCGTCTCGCCGCCGAGAGGGCCACCGAGACGACCCGGTCCTTGAAGGAGCCGGTCGGGTTGCGGGTGTCGTCCTTCAGCCACAGCTCCTTGATCCCGAGCGCCTCACCGAGGCGCGTCGCCCGGCGCAGCGGGGTCCAGCCCGCACCCAGGTCGACGGGGCTCTCGCCCGGGCTGGGCAGGAGGTCGGCGTAGCGCCACATCGACAGAGGGCCTGCCTCGATCGACTCGCGCGTGACCCGCCCGCGCGCCGCCTCGAGGTCGTAGCCGACCTCGAGGGGCCCGAAGCAGTGCTCGCAGGCGTAGCGGGGGCCCTCGGGGTAGAGGGTGCCGCACTCCCGGCAGATAAGTCCAGTGGTGATGCTCATGACTCCCTTTTCATCGCACGGGCTTTGGCACCTGGTGTGACGAGTGGGTCTCGTGGTCACACTGGTTGTCGCGACGTCTGCGGGCCCGTCCCTCAGTCGCTCTTGATGACCGGACCATCTTGGCGGTCCCCCGGGCCGCTGTCAAGTCGGGCCGCCTAGCCTGCCCAGCGATGGAACCAGTCCCCTGGACCCTCGCCCTCGGCGACGTCGACCCGCGAGGCGTCGCACGGTCCAAGGGGGACGCCAGCGTCGCAGTCGTGGTGCCGGCCCGTGACGAGGCCCACACCGTGGGCGCGGTGCTCGACGCCGTCCGCCCCCACCAGGACCTGGTCGACGAGCTGATCGTGGTGGACGACCACTCCCTGGACGACACCGCCATCGTCGCCCGTCGACACGGCGCCCGGGTCGTCCACCACGACGGACCCGCAGGCAAGGGCCGGGCGATGGCCGCGGGCCTCGAGGCCACCTCCTCCTCCCTGGTGGTCTTCTTGGACGCCGACGTGCTCAACACGACCTGGGAGTTCCTGCCGCGCCTGCTGTGGCCGCTGCTGGCGCGGCCCTCCATCCAGCTGGTCAAGGCCTTCTACGAGCGCCCGCTTCTCGACATGCCCACCGGCGGCGGGCGAGTGAACGACCTGGCAGCCCGCCCCATCCTCTCGCTTCTCTTCCCCGGCCTGGGCGAGATCCGCCAACCCCTGGCCGGCGAGACCGCTCTGCGGCGAAGCGCCCTCTCGGCCATCTCCTTAGAGCCCGCCTACGGCGTCGAGATCGCGCTGCTGATCGACGTGGCTCGCCGCCACGGCGTGGACGCCCTCGCCCAGGTCGACCTCGGGACTCGCCGACACCGAAACCGGCCTCTCGAGGAGCTACGACCGATGGCGGTGGACGTGCTGCGCGCCGCGTTGGAGCGCGCCGGCGTCAACCTGACCGCGCGCGACCCCGACGCCTAGCCGGCGAGGTCGGGACCGATCACCAAGATCACGTCGTCGTTGCTGGCGCCAGCGACCGGGGTCAACCCGTTGAGGGGCTGGACCGCGGAGTTGGACAGGTGCAACTCGGCGGCGATCTCACGGGCCGCGACCAGGTTGCCCGGCGTGAAGTAGATCACCGACGCGGCGGCCTTGGAGGTCGAGTTGAGCGGCGGCAGGGTGTCCCAGCCCGAAGTCTGGAGCCGCTGGGTGAAGTCCCGTGCCAGGTTGGAGACGGTGGTGCCGTTGGCCACCTGCACGCGCACCCGCGAGCGCACCGGCAAGGTCGTCGAGGTGCTCGAGGCCGTCGTGGTGGTGGTCGTCGAGGTCGTCGGCGAGCTCGAGGCCGGGGAGTGGCTGCGCAGGATCGCGAAGGCCGACAGGACGAAGAGGAGCACGATCACCAGGACGACCCAGGTGGCCGGCTGGTAGTGGGAGCCGGGGCTCGGCGCCTGGCTCGGGGTCGTCTCGCTCACCCCCGCAGCCTACGCTGCGGCGCCCTCGCGTCACTAGCCTTGTACGACAAGGCCGGTGTGGCGCAGCGGTAGCGCAGGCGATTTGTAATCGTCAGGTCGGGGGTTCGAATCCCTCCACCGGCTCGACTCGCCCGTCAACGTGGCTCCCGTGCCACCTGGGCGCCATTGGGCGGCCCGCCGGGAGACCTCGGGCAAGAGGCTCAGCTGACCGGCAGGTCCGAAGCGCA
>CAYUZO010000027.1:8309-29468 GCA_964449735.1 uncultured Ferrimicrobium sp. | reverse complement strand
GGGCCCGCGTGGCGCGCCTGGTGGCCGCGCCCGAGGCCCTCGCGGTCGTGCTCGTGCTGACCGACGAGGTGATGCGCGCGTCCTCGCGTGACGCGGTGGCCGCGCTGCGGCGCGTCGCCGGCCAGGCCCGCGCGCCGGGCTTCTCCCTGCTCGACCGCTCAGCGCTGCGCCTGGCGGCGGGGGCCTCGCGCCTCGCGCCCGGGCTCCTGGGGCGGCTGGTGCGCGGGCGCGTCCGCGCGCTCGCCGGGCCGATGATCCTCGACGCCGAGCCGCGCCGGCTGCGCGCGCACCTGGCCCGTCGGACTCGCGCGGGCCTGCTCGGCAACGTCAACGTGCTCGGCGAGGCGGTGCTCGGCGAGGGGGAGGCCGAGCGGCGCCTCGAGCGGGTGATCGAGATGATCGGGCGCCCGGAGGTCTCCTTCGTGTCTGTGAAGCTCTCCTCGGTGATGAGCCAGATCGTCGCGGTGGACGAGGCCGGCTCGCGTGAGCGGGCGGCCGAGCGGCTGCGTCGGCTCTACCGGGCGGCCGCGGCGCACGGGGTGCTGGTGACCCTCGACATGGAGGAGTACCGGGACCTGCGCCTCAGCGTCGACGCGGCGTTGGAGGTCCTCGACGAGCCGGAGTTCGCGGCGCTCGATGCCGGCATCGTGCTGCAGGCCTACCTGCCCGACTCCCACGGCGAGCTCGATTCGGTGCTCGCCTGGGCCCGGCGCCGCCACGAGCGAGGGGGGGCGACCTTCAAGGTGCGCCTGGTCAAGGGGGCCAACCTGGCGATGGAGAGCGCCGAGGCCCAGATCCACGGCTGGACCCCCGCGCCCTACCCCAACAAGGCGGCGGTGGACGCCAGCTACGCGCGGATGATCGACGTGGCGCTGCGGCCCGAGTGGGGCCCGGGGGTGCGCATCGGCGTCGCCAGCCACAACCTGCTGCACCTCTCGTGGGCCCGGGGGGTGGCCGCGGCCCGGGGGATCGCCGAGCGTCTCGACGTCGAGATGCTCGAGGGCATGGCCGACGCCGAGGCGAGAGTGCTGGCCGCCAGCGGTCAGCGGGTCCTGCTCTACACGCCGGTCACCGCGCGCGACGACTTCGTCTCGGCGCTCGCCTACCTGGTGCGTCGACTGGACGAGAACACCGCGCCCGAGAACTACCTGAGCGCCGCCTTCTCGCTGGCCCACGACCCGGGTGCCTGGGCCGAGCAGTGCCGGCGCTTCCGCGACTCGCTGTCCGAGCGCCACCACGTCAGCACCGCCTCGCGCCGCCACGGACCGCACCTCGACGCCCCGTCGGGACTGGCGACCGAGCCCGACGGCGACCCCACCGATCCGGCCTACCGGGCGGCGTGGCGGGGGGCGTGGTCGGCGGTCGCGACCGAGAGCCCCGAGGTAGGCTCCGGCGCGGACCTCGTCGACTCGATCGACCCGAACACGGCCCGACCCTGGGCGCGTTACGCCGTGGCGGACGTGGCGGCCGTCGAGGCGGCGGTCGCGCGGGCCCGGGCGGCCGGCCCCGCCTGGGAGGCCCGCGGGGCCGAGCGAGCCGAGTTGCTCGCGCGCGCGGCCGAGGAGATCGTCGCGCGCCGGGCCCGACTGCTCGCGGTGATGGCGCGCGACACCGGCAAGACCGTCGCCGAGGGGGACCCCGAGGTGGGCGAGGCCGCCGACTTCCTGCGCTACTACGCCCGCTCCCTCGGCGATCTCGCCGACTCGGCGCCGCTCGGCGTGGTCCTCGTCGCGCCGCCGTGGAACTTTCCCCTGTCGATCCCGGTGGGGGGAGTCGCCGCGGCGCTGGCGGCCGGCAACGCCGTGATCGTCAAGCCCGCCCCCGAGGCGGTGGTGGTCTGCGCCGAGGCGATGGAGGCGCTCTGGGCGGCCGGGGTGCCGCGCGAGGTGCTCCAGCTGGTGCCGACCCGTGACGACGAGGTCGGACGGCGACTGGTGACCCACGAGGGTGTCGACGCGGTGGTCCTCACCGGGTCGGCGGCCACGGCCGAGATGTTCCTCACCTGGCGGCCCACGATGCGACTGCTCGCCGAGACCAGCGGCAAGAACGCGATGGTGCTCAGTCGGCGCTGCGACGTGGACCTGGCGGTGCGCGACCTGGTGCACTCGGCCTTCTCCCACGCGGGCCAGAAGTGCTCGGCGGCGAGCCTGGCGATCGTCGAGGAGCCCCTGGTGCGCTCCGGGCCCTTCCTGCGCCAGCTGCGCGACGCGGTCGAGAGCCTGGTCGTGGGGTCGGCTGGTGACCTGGCGACCAGTGTCGGCCCGCTGATCAGGGTCCCCGAGGGCCCGTTGGAGCGAGCCCTCTCGACCCTCGAGCCGGGCGAGAGTTGGTTGGTCGAGCCGCGCCCCCTCGACGCGGGAGGCCACCTCTGGCGTCCCGGGGTGAAGCTGGGGGTGGCCCCGGGCTCGTGGAGCCATCTCACCGAGTGGTTCGGGCCGGTCCTCGGGGTGATGGTCGCGCCGGACCTGGTGACCGCAGTGCGCTGGCAGAACCAGGTCGCCTACGGGCTCACGGCCGGCCTGCACACCCTCGACGAATCCGAGGCGCGCGACTGGATCGAGGCGGTGGAGGCCGGCAACCTCTACGTGAACCGCACCACGACCGGGGCGGTCGTCGGGCGACAGCCCTTCGGGGGCTGGAAGCTCTCGAGCGTCGGGCCGACCGCCAAGGCCGGCGGTCCCCATTACGTCGCCTCACTGCGCGACTTCTCCCCGCTGCGCGAGGTGGACAGCGCGCTCGAGGGGGCCCGAGCCTGGTTCGAGGCGGTCGGCTCGAGGAGCCTCGACCCGGCCGCATTGGAGGTGGAGGCCAATCGCCAGCGCTACCGCCGCGCGCGGCACCCGGTGGCCGTGCGGGTCGAGGGGACCGTCGAGGCGTCGGTGCTGGCGATGCTGGCCGGCCTCATCGACCTGATGGGCCTCGAGGTCCAGATCAGCTGCGCCGTGCCCCTCGACGCCGAGCGGGTCATCCCCGAGAGCGTCGAGGAGCTCCTCTCGCGCGCGTCGCGCCTGTCGCGGGTGCGCTGGCTCTCGGGGGAGCCGGTCCCCGCGCCCGCGCTCCTGGCGGCCGGGGTCAGCGTCGACACCCGCCCGCTCGCCCAACGTGGCGAGATCGAGGCGCCGCGCTGGCTGCTCGAGCAGAGCGTCTCGGTGAGCGCGCACCGCTACGGCAACCGGCGGGCCGGACCGCGTCCGCCGATCCCCGGCCTGGGGCCGAGAGGGTCGGCCCCCCGTTGGTAGGCTGGGTAGCCGCAACGCCCCGGGGCCGCGACGGCGCCCGGGTTCGCGTCAAAGGAGTCTTGTGAAGGTCCTCGTTCTCGGCGGCGACGGGTTCTGCGGCTGGCCCACCGCGCTGCACCTCTCCTCGGTCGGCCACGACGTCACCATCGTCGACAACCTCAGCCGGCGCGAGATCGACCTCGAGCTGGAGGTGGAGTCGCTCACCCCGATCCGGCCGATCGGCGAGCGCCTGCGGGTCTGGCGCGAGCTGACCGGCCACGAGGTCGGCTTCGTCCACCTCGACCTCGCTGAGGAGTACGACCGCTTCGAGGGACTGCTGCGCGAGCTGCGCCCCGACGCGATCGTCCACTTCGGCGAGCAGCGCGCGGCGCCCTACTCGATGCGCTCGGTCCAGGCCAAGCGCTACACGGTGGACAACAACGTGCGCGGCACCCACAACGTCCTGGTGGCGATCGTGGCGACCGGGCTCGACATCGCCCTGGTGCACCTGGGGACGATGGGCGTCTACGGCTACGGCTGGTCCGGCTCGGCGCCGATCCCCGAGGGCTACCTCACGGTGCGGGTCCCCACCCCCGACGGCGACCTCGACCGCGAGATCCTGCACCCGGCCAACCCCGGCTCGGTGTACCACATGACCAAGACCCTCGACCAGCTGCTCTTCGCCTTCTACGCGAAGAACGACCAGCTGCGCATCACCGACCTGCACCAGGGGATCGTCTGGGGCACCCAGACCCCCCAGACCGCCCTCGACGAGCGGCTCATCAACCGCTTCGACTACGACGGCGACTACGGCACGGTGCTCAACCGCTTCCTCATGCAGGCGGCCATCGGCCACCCGCTCACCGTGCACGGCACGGGCGGACAGACCCGGGCCTTCATCCACATCCGCGACACCGTGCGCTGCATCGAGATCGCCCTCAACAACCCGCCCACGCGCGGTGAGCAGGTCAGCGTCTTCAACCAGGTGACCGAGACCTACCGGGTGCGAGACCTGGCCAACCTCATCTCCCAGCTCACCGGGGTCGAGGTGGCCAACCTGCCCAACCCGCGCCAGGAGGCCGCCGAGAACGAGCTCAACGTGAGCCGCGAGCGCTTCTTGGAGCTCGGGCTCAACCCGACGCTGCTCTCCGAGGGCCTGCTCGAGGAGATCCGTGACATCGCCGAGCGCTACCGCGACCGGGCCGACGTCACGAAGATCGTCGCGCGCTCGACCTGGCGCGCCGGCATGGAGACCGCCCCGGACCTCATGAAGGCCTAGGCGGGTCCACCGGGGGCGCCCCGGGGGGTGTGAGACTCCTGACGTGCCCGAGATCTACCACTACGAGCGCCATCCCCGAGCCGGCGAGCTGGCCGAGGGCCGCCCGGTCAAGACGCGCGACATGCGCAAGGTGGACCACCGCAACCCCATCGTGCGCTTCAACGCCCGCTTCGGGCTGAAGATCACCCTCATCGTCGGCACGATGTGGTGCGCCTACCTCTTCACCGTGCTGGCGGCCTTCGCCCTGCCCTCGGCGATCAAGCAGGGGACCTACTTCGTCGTCGTGTGGCTCTCGTCGAGCTTCTTGCAGCTGGTGCTGCTGCCGATCATCATCGTGGGCCAGAACATCCAGGCGGCCGCGGCGGACAAGCGGGCCGAGGACACCTATAAGGACGCCGAGGCGGTCCTCAAGGAGGCGGCCGAGATCCAGCAGCACCTCCTCGCCCAGGACCAGGCCCTCCAGGCCATCGTGACCCGCCTCGAGGGGATGCTGCCGCCGACCAAGGCCTGAGCCGATTGGTGGGAGGATGGCCCGGTGGGCCTCCTCGCCGATCTGACCACGACGACCCTCGCCAACCCCCACCTGGGTCGGCCCCTGCCGATCGCGCGCTTCATCGTGGTGGCCATCCCCCTGGTGGTGATCACGGTCTTCGCGGTGCTGCGCAACAAGGACCGTCGGTGAGCCAGGCCCCGCCCTATCGACCCTTGAGCGCGGGCCAGCGCCACCGCCTGGCCATGGGCCTGCGTCCCCTCGAGTGGGCGGCCTGGCTGGAGGTCGACGACTCGCGCGAGGCCGAGCTCGCCGAGAAGGCCCGCCTGCTCGCCGAGGTCCCCGACACCGTGGTGGCGGTGCGCGACGCGGGGCTGGCCCCCAGCGCCGAGCTGCTGGGAGAGGTGCGTCGCTGGCTCGCCGAGCAGCGCCCCGACCTCGAGGTGGTGCTCGACGAGGGGGAGCACCCGATCCGGGCCGCCGCCCGCCTCGTCCAAGAGGACCTGTGCGTGCTGGTGCGCAGTGACGCCTGGCGGCTCGAGGCGGCCTGCGTCTGCTTCCCCTCGCGCTGGCGCCTGGCGGCCAAGATCGGCCAGACCCTCGACACCATCCACGACCCGATCCCCGGCTACGAGGAGTCCCTCGCGCGCCCCACGACGGCGACCTTCGACCGGCTCACGCCCGAGAGGTCCTTCTGGCGCCTCAACTGGACGCTCCTCGACCGGGCCGACCTGCACCAGCCCGAGTCCGCGCGCGACAGCGTCGAGACCCCGGTGCCCGACTGGTTCTTCCGCGTCGAGCGCCAGACCCTGCGCGCGCTGCCCGAGACCGGCGCGGTGGTCTTCACCATCCGCACCTACGTCACCGCCCTCTCGAGGATCCTCGAGGAGGACCCCGGCTTCCGCGACACCCTGATCGAGGCGATCGAGTCGGCGCCCGCGGCGATGGCCGCCTACAAGGGCTGGCGCGGGGTCGCCGAGCGACTCGCCGCGTTCCCTGGCGCGGCGTCTGACGGCGCCTAGCGCCTGGGACTAGGAGATCGCGAAGGTCGCGCTGGCTCGCCCGGCGGCGCAGGTGAGCGTGGCGCGCGCGGTGCCGGCGCCGGTCGACGGTCCGATCCACCAGGTCCAGGTGACCCGTCCGGCGGCGTCGGCGGTCGCCGCGCCGAGGCCCGAGGCCGTGCTGATCCGCCCGCTCGGCAGGGTCACGGCCAGCGTGCAGTGGTCGAGGGCGCGGGTCCTCGCCACCAGGGTCTCGCGGGCCCCCGGGGCGACGGGGGAGAGCGCGGAGAGGATGCGCGCCGCCCCGCTCGCGCTCGAGCCGCCGGCCGCCGACGGCGGGGACACCGGGGTCCCGACGGCGAGGTCGGCGTGGATCGCCGCCGCCACGGCCGCCACGGTGGCCCGCGAGGCGCTGATCACCCCCAGCTCGCGGTTGCGCTCGAGCGAGCTCGCCGAGAAGTTCTCGCTGCCCACGAAGGCTCGCCCGGCGCCCGAGGAGCAGTCGACGCACAGCAGCTTGGCGTGGATGTAGAGCTGGGAGGAGGAGAGCACGCGCACCACGATCCGGTGAGCCGCCAGCGCGGCGAGCGCGCTCGTCCACGAGCTCGAGGCGGTCATGGCCACCTCCACGCGCACCCCGCGGGCGGCGGCCGCCTCGAGGGCCGCCTCGATCGGCGGGTAGGCCATCTCCTCGTTCTCGACGAGCAGCTGGTGGTGGGCCGAGGCGATGAGGGCCTCGAGCGCCGGGGCCGAGCCCGGACTCCAGAGGAGGCCCCCGGCGGACCGCGGGGCGCTCGGGGAGCCGGCGAAGTCCTGGTTGAAGGTCGCCGCGACGGCCGCCACGTCGGCGGGCGCGACGTCCTCGACCCAGACGTCGCGGGTGTCGCGGTAGTCCGAGGCGACGAGGTTCCCGGTGCCCACGTAGGCCCGCGTCCCGTCGACGAGCGCGTACTTCTCGTGGAAGATGGTCCCCGCCGGCGCGTAGTGCACGGCCACCCCGCCCGCGCGCAGCACCGCCACGGCGGCGCGATTGTGGCTGACGCCCACGTAGGCGGCGTCGAGCAGGACCCGCACCGACACCCCGGCGCGCTGGCGCGCGACGAGGAGGGACTCCATCGCGGGGTCCTCGAGCTCGTAGACGGCCAGGTCGATCGAGTGGCGGGCCCGCGTGAAGGCCGTGCTCAAGAAGCGGTAACCGGCGCCGGGCTCGACCCAGACCGCCGCGGTCGGCGAGGTCGGGGTCGAGGCGCCGCTCGCCGGCGCCCCCAGGAGGCTGAGCAGCGTCGCCGCCACCAGGACGACGCGGCGCGCTAGCCCCGTAGGAGGTCCTTGGCGATGGCGGTCACCTGCATCTCGTCGGTGCCCGCGTAGATGCGCAGCACTCGCGCGTCGCGCGCGAGCTGCTCGACGCGGTACTCCGAGATGTAGCCGTTGCCCCCGAAGACCTGGATCGCGTGGTCGGCCACCTGGCAGGCGGACTGGGCGGCGTAGAGCTTCATCGCCGAGGCCTCGGCGAAGGTGGGGGTCACCCCCTCAGAGGAGCGCTCGAGGTGACTGAGCACGAGGTTGCGCACGTTGATGCGCGCCACCTCCATCTCGGCCAGCTTGAGCTGGACGAGCTGGAAGTCGCCGATCGGCGTCTCCCAGAGCCGCCGGGTGCGGGCGTAGTCCACCGAGAGGCGCACGCACTCCTCGATGATGCCCAGCGCCATCGCGGCCACCCCGGCGCGCTCGGTGACGAAGTTGTCGCGCGCGCTCTGGCGGCCACCGCCGACCGCCTCCTCGCTCTCGCCGAGCAGCCGGTCGGGCCCGACGCGCACGTCGGCGAGGAAGACCTCTCCGGTGGGCGAGGCGTGCTGGCCCATCTTGCGCAGGGGCCGGGACTGGGTGAGCCCCTCCATCCCCGAGTCGAGCACGAAGGTCAACACCTTGCGCCGGCGCGGGTCGGGCTCGGTGCCGTCGTCGAGCTTGGCGTAGAGCACGAGGGTGTCGGCGTAGGGGCCGTTGGTGATCCAGGTCTTTTGGCCGTTGAGGACGTAGCCGTCGCCGTCGCGCCGCGCGGTCGTGCGCATCCCGCCGAGGGCGTCCGAACCCGAGTCGGGCTCGGTCAGAGCCCAGGCGCCGACCTTGTCGAGCGTCATGAGGTCGAGGCCCCAACGCTCCATCTGGGCCGGCGTGCCGAGCTTGTTGACGGTCCCGGCCGCCAGACCGGTCGAGACGCCGAGGGAGGTGACGAGCCCGGGGCTCACCCGGCACAGCTCGATGGTGGTGATGAGGGCGGCGCCCCCGTCGCCGGCGCGCCGGGGCGCCTCCTCGCCGGTGCGCTTGCGCTCGAGGGCCCGGGCGAAGGAGGCGGCGGCCATCTCACGCATCCCGAAGGTGGCGTAGAGGCGCCGCAGCACGTCGTAGGGGGGCTCGCCCTCGTGCTCGAGGGCGTCGAGGCGGGGGCGGATCTCGGCGTCGACGAAGCGACGCACGGCCTCGGCGATCGCTCGGTGCTCCTCGGTCCAGTCGTACACGGGTCCTCCTCGTCTCGAGTGGGAGACTACCCAGGCGTTCGGGGAGGCCCTTGACTACTACGTGAGACGTAGTAGTCTGGCCCGATGAGCCGAGGACCACGCGACCCCGCCCTCTTGATCCTGACGAGCCTCGCGGGCGGAGCCCGCCACGGCCACGCCCTCATGAAGGACATCGCCGACTTCGCCGGGGTCCGTCTCGGCCCGGGGACCCTCTACGGCGCGATCGCCCGCCTGGAGGAGCAGGGGCTGATCGCGCCCGAGCCCGAGGTCCAGCGCCGCCGGCCCTATCGCCTGACGCCCCAGGGTCGCGCCGAGCTGCGCGCGGCCCTCGCCGAGCTCGACCGCGTGGCCCAGGCCGGACGGCTGCGCCTGCAGTTGATCGGGGGCCTGGGATGAGGGCGCGGACCCTGGTGCGCTGCTACCCGCGGTCCTGGCGGGAGCGCTACGGCGAGGAGATAGAGGCCCTGCTCGGCGAGGACCTCGGGTTCGCTCGGGTCCCGGTGGGCGACGCCCTCTCGCTCGTGGCCGGCGCCGCTCGGGAGTGGGTGCGCATCGTCACCGGTCGCGGCCGGGTCGGCACGGGAGCCCCCGCGGGCACTCTCGGGGCCGTGGCGGCCTGGTCGCTCGTGCTGGCTGGCGGGGGCCTCTTCGCCAAGGTGTCCGAGCACTTCTCTAACGCCCTGACGGGGCCGGCGCGCGCGACCCCCCAACTCGCCTACGACCTCGTCGTGGCCGGTGGTGTCGTCGGGGCGACCCTCCTCGTGGCCGTCGCGGCCACCGTCCTCGCGCCGGTATGGCGGTCGTGGCGCGCCGGGCGGCTCGGCGAGCTGGCGGGGGCCTCCCGGTTCGCTCTCGCCCTCGTGGCACTGAGCGCGGGGCTCGTCGGCGCGCTCGTGGCGATCGCCCACCGGTCCCAGCACGTCCTCGGCGGCGCCCGGGTGGACCTCGCGGCGAGGATCGTGGCGCCGGCGACGGTCGCCTCACTGCTCGCGAGCACCGTCGCGCTGAGCCTGCTCACCGTCGCGGCTCTCGCCCGGGTCGAGGTGGGCGCGGGGGTCCGACGGCTCCTCGGCCTGCTCGGGGGTCTCCTCGCCCTCGCCGCGCTCCTCGTCGTGGGGGCCGTCGCCTGGTGGTGGTGGGCGATGGACCAGGCCGCGCCGCGGGCCGTCTCGCTGCACGGCTCGCCGCTGACCTTGGCCCCGCCGCTGCTCGTGGCCGTCGTCCTGCTCGGGCTGGGCGCCCTCGGCGCGTCGGCGGGCGCGCTGGCCCGCCGGGGGGCCTAGCGCGCGGTCTCGCCCGCGCGCAGCACCTGGTGCAGCAGACGTTGGGCCGACAGCAGGAGGTCCTCGGCGACGAGGGCCGGCAGGACGCCGAGCCAGGGGTCGCGTCGAGCCCCCGAGATGAACAGCGCCACCGCGAGGACCTCGACCGCCACGACGTAGGCCCGGCCCGGACCTCGCACCGCGCGGTTCACGGCGGCCGTGACGACGACGGCGTTCACGACCGGGATGACGGCCCACAGCGTGAGCCCGCCGGCCATCTCGTAGGCGGCCCCGCCGTAGGCGATCGACCCGATGAGGATGAGGGCGATCCCCGCGTCGAGCAGGATGGCCGCCATCCCGCTCGACAGGGGCGACGCGGTGCCCGGCCAGTGGGCCCAGGCGCTCACCACGAGCCCGATGCCGCCGAGCAGCCCGAGGGCCCCCTGGCGCATCACCCGGCGCAGGGCGCCGGCCGCGGCCACGACCTCGGTCGCGCTGGGGGCGGGCGTCGGCTCACCGTAGGTGCGGGTCACCTCGCTCCAGCGCTCCCCGGTCCACACCCGCCACTGGCGCTGCCCGGCCGGGTCCGGATACCAGCCCGGCGGCACGGGAGGGGGAGGGGACATGGCGTTATCCTCCCATAGAAGACAGGGGGTGCCAATGTCGACTCTTCGTGGGGCCGCGGCCCCGACCTCGAGCGGGGCCGATCGTGATGGGGAGTCGGTCGAAGCCCTCGACGCGGCGGTCGCGGAGCTCAGCGCGCGGGCGAGCACCTGGGCCCGCACCGGTCCGGCCGAGCGGGCGGCCCTGCTCGGGCGGGTCATCGAAGACACCTGGGCCGAGTCCGAGGCCTGGCTGGCGGCGGCCTGCGCCGCCAAGGGCTACGACCCCCAGAGCCCCGAGGGGGGCGAGGAGCTCTTCTCGGGCATCGGCACCTTCGTCCACCTCGCCCGCGTGCTGCGCGGTGCCCTCACCGACCTGGCCGCCGGCCGGCCGCCCCGGCTGCCCGGGCCGGTGCGCCACGTCGCGGGCAATCGCCTCTCGGTGCGGGTCGTGCCGGCCTCGCTGAGCGACCGGATCCTCAACGCCGGGATCACCGCCGAGGTCTGGACCGAGCCGGGGGTCACCGAGGACGAGCTGCGCACGACCCAGGCGCCCGCCTACCGCGACCCCGAGGCCCACGCCGGCGTCGCCCTGGTGCTGGCCGCGGGCAACGTGGCGAGCCTCGGGCCGCGCGACGCCCTCTTCCAGCTCTTCAACGAGGGCCGGGTCGTCGTGATGAAGGCCAACCCGGTCAACGACTACCTGGTTCCCCACTGGGAGCGCGCCATGGCCGCCCTCATCGAGGTAGGGGCGCTGGCAATCGTGCGCGGCGGTGCGGCCGCCGGCGCCCACCTGACCAGTCACCCGCTGGTCGACGTGGTCCACGTGACCGGCTCGGACAAGACCTACGACGCCATCGTCTTCGGCCCGGGCGAGGAGGGTGCGCGCCGCAAGGCCGAGGACCGGCCGCAGCTCGACAAGCCGGTGACCGCCGAGCTCGGCTGCGTCTCTCCGGTCGTCGTGGTCCCCGGACCCTGGACCCGTCGCGAGGTCGAGTTCCAGGCCCGTCACGTGGCGACGATGCTCACCAACAACGCCGGCTTCAACTGCCTCACCCCGCGGGTCCTCGTCACCAGCGCCGGCTGGGCCCAGCGCGCCGAGTTCCTCGAGGCCCTCGAGGAGGTCCTCGCCTCCCTGCCGGCGCGCCGTCCCTACTACCCAGGAGCGCGCGAGCGCCAGCAGGCCTTCCTCGAGGCCCACCCCGACGCCCGCCTCATCGGCGCGACCACCCCCGACACGGCACCCTGGACCCTGATCGCCGGGGTCGACCCGACCGATCGCGAGGACGTCTGCTTGAACGTCGAGGCCTTCTGCGGGCTGACCAGCGAGACGGCGCTGCCCGAGAGCGACCCCGCCGCCTTCTTGGACGCGGCGGTGCGCCTCTGCAACGAGACCCTCTGGGGGACGCTCTCGGCCACCGTGCTCGTCGACCCGCGCACCGCGGAGATGCCCGAGGTCGCCGAAGCCCTCGAGCGGGCGGTGGCCGACCTGCGCTACGGCGCCGTGGGGGTCAACGCCTGGCACGCGCTGGCCTTCGCCCTGGGCACCACGACCTGGGGCGCCTTCCCCGGCCACACCCGTCAGGACATCCAGTCGGGCACCGGGGTCGTGGGCAACGCGCTGATGATCGCCCGTCCCGAGAAGACGGTGGTGCGCGGGCCCTTCCTCGCCAAGCCCGATCCCGCGTGGTTCGCGACCAACCGGGCGGGCGGCACGGTGATGCGCAAGCTCCTCGACTGGGAGGCCCACCCGAGCGCGCGCCGGGTCCTGGCCCTCGTCGTGGCGGCGCTCAAGGGGTGAGTGACAGCACCGTCGCGCTGGCCACCGCCGCGCAGCGCCGCTCACCGCAGGCCACCGCGACCGGGGCACTCGGCACGTAGCGAAGCCGCGCGCTGGTGGCGACTCCGCTCGTCACCGTCGCGACCCACGGGGCACCGGAGTGGGTCCCCACGACCACGCAGCGCTCTTGGGTGGTGCAGGCGAGAGCCCCGGGCGAGCCGGTCACGGGGACCGAGCGCCAGCGTCCGTGGACCTGGTGCACGAGCTCGGTGCGCGCGCCGACCCGGGCGAGCGCCCAGCAGCCTCGCGCGAAGCACTGGAGAGAGGAGAGGTCGCTCCAGGCCTGTGGATGCGCGAGGGCCGTCCAGCTGGCCCCGGCGTCACCGGTGCGCTCGAGGGTGACGACGTGGCCGTCGGTCGCGGCCACCAGGCAGGCCTGAGCGGAGGTGCAGGCGAGGGCCCGCACGCTCAGCCCGGTCGTCCAGGTGAGGGTCAGCGGCGAGGTCCAGGTCGTCGCCCCGTCCGAGGTCGCGAGCAGGCGCGCGGCCCCACCGCTCGCCGTGGCGTCGAGGGCCCAGCAGGTCCCCCCGGCGAGGCAGTCGACCTGGGAGAGGCCGACGGCGTCGGCCGGCGCGTGGGCGCGCGTCATCGCCACCGAGGCCGGGTGGTAGCGCCAGACGAGGTCCCCGCTCGGCTGGCTGCCCACGAAGAGACATCCCTGGTCCCAGCAGGAACCGCCCGTGATGGCCGAGCCGACCAGTCCGGGCACTCGCATCGCGCGCCAGGTCCCCGAGGCCGAGTGCACCTCGGCGGTGGCGCTCGGGCCGATGCCCGTCGTCGACTGGCCGACGGCGACGCAGGTGCCGGTGGGTTGGCAGGCCACGAGGCCGAGGGGGACGCTGATGGAGATCGAGGGCAGGCCGGTCACGCGCGGCGCGCGGGCCGCACCGGTCGTCCCGCAGGCGCTCAGCAGCGCGGCCGAGCCCACCAGGGCCGCGAGGGCCCCCCAGGTGCGCCCCCGGCGCGTCACCGACGACTCAGCGGGCCGCGCGCACCGCGTCGGCCAGGACCGCCAGACCGTCGGCCAGCTGGTCGTCGGTGATGACCAGCGGCGGCAGCAGGCGGATGACGTTGCCCCAGGTCCCGCAGGCCAGGGCGACGACGCCGTGGGCGTTGCAGTAGCTCACGATGGCCTTGGCCGCGGCGGGGTTCGGGGTGGTCGTGCCGGGCAGCACCAGCTCCATCGCGACCATGGCGCCGCGTCCGCGCACGTCGCCCACGATGTCGTGCTCCGCGGCGAGGCCGCGCAGCGCCGCCAGCATCGTCTCGCCCAGGGCGCGGGCCCGCGCGGGCAGGTCGCGATCGCGCATCGTGGCGATCGTCGCCAGCGCCGCGGCGGCGGCCACCGGGTTGCCGCCGTAGGTGCCGCCGAGCCCGCCCTCGTGCACCGCGTTCATCAACTCGGCCCGGCCGGTCACCGCGGCCAGGGGCATCCCGCCCGCCAGGCCCTTGGCCGTCGTCACCAGGTCCGGGACGACGCCCTCGTGGTCACTGGCGAACCAGTCCCCGGTGCGGCAGAAGCCGCTCTGGATCTCGTCGGCGATGAAGACCACGCCGTTCTCGCTGGCCCAGCGCGACAGCGCCGGCAGGAAGCCCTCGGCCGGTACCACGAAGCCGCCCTCGCCCTGGATGGGCTCGATGAGCAGGGCGGCCACGTTCTTCGCGCCGACCTGGTTCTCGATCTGGGCCATGGCCCGGGCCGCCGCCTCGGCGCCGGTGAGGCCGTCGCGATAGGGGTAGCTCATCGGGGCGCGGTAGACCTCGGGGGCGAAGGGGCCGAAGCGGTCCTTGTAGGGCATGTTCTTCGCGGTGAGGGCCATCGTGAGGTTGGTCCGGCCGTGGTAGGCGTGGTCGAAGACCACGACCGCCTGACGGCCGGTCGCCAGGCGCGCCACCTTGACCGCGTTCTCCACGGCCTCGGCGCCCGAGTTGAACAGGGCCGAGGTCTTGGCGTGGTTGCCGGGGGTCAGGCGAGCCAGCTCCTCGCACACCTCGACGTAGCTCTCGTAGGGGGTGACCATGAAGCAGGTGTGGGTGAAGGCGGCCACCGCGCGGCTGACCGCCTCGACCACCTCGGGCACGGCGTGGCCGATCGAGGTGACGGCGATCCCCGAGCCGAGGTCCAACAGGACGTTGCCGTCGACGTCGAGCAGGAGGGCCCCCTCGCCGCGCTCGATGTAGACGGGGAAGCCCTGGGTGAGGCCGGCGCTGACGCTCTCGCGACGACGCGCGTGCAGCTCGCGGGACTTGGGCCCGGGCAGCTCGGTGATCACCTTGCGCTCGGTGCCGAGGGAGGACTCGATCGTGACCATGATGCTCCTAGCTCGCGCCCGCGACCGCGGACCCTCTCAGGCTACCGCCGGGCCCCGGGCGGCTCACCGGCGCGAGACGCGACGACGGGTGGCTCGCGCCACCCGTCGTCGGAGCGGAGGAGGTGGGATTTGAACCCACGGTGCCCAATGGACACAGCAGTTTTCGAGACTGCCCGATTCGGCCGCTCTCGCACCCCTCCGGGGTCGAGTCTACCAACGGCCGGCCGGGGCCTCCCCGGGGGATAGGGTCGCGCCGATGGACGGGCGAGACGAGCAGCTCATGGGCCTCGCGCTCGAGGCCGCGCGGCGGGCGGCCGACCACGACGACGTGCCGGTGGGCTGTGTGCTCGCGGCGGGCGAGGAGGTCCTTGGCGTGGGGGAGAACCGCCGTGAGGTCGATCAGGACCCCACGGCCCACGCCGAGATCGTCGCCCTGCGGGCCGCGGCCGCGGCGCGGGGGCGCTGGCGCCTCGACGGGGTGACCGCCTACGTCACCTTGGAGCCGTGCGTGATGTGCGCGGGGGCGCTGCTCAACGCGCGCGTCGAGCGGGTCGTCATCGGGGCGCTCGACGAGAAGGCCGGCGCGGTCGGCTCGCGCTACAACCTGCTGGCCGACCCGCGGCTGCTCCACGAGGCCGAGGTCACCTACGAGGTGCGCGCCGGCGAGTCGGCGGCGTTGCTCTCAGAGTTCTTCGCGCCGCGCCGGCGCGCCGACTGAGGCGGCCGACTCCTCGAGGTGCTGGCGGATGTGCAGGGCCACCGCGGCTCCCTCGCCCACGGCGGAGGCCAGCTGCTTGGTGGAGCCGGCGCGCACGTCTCCGGCGGCGAAGACCCCCGGCATCGAGGTGCGCAGGCACTCGTCGGTGAGGAGGAAGCCTCGCGGGTCGAGGTCGAGCTGTCCGCCGAGGAACCCGGTGTTGGGGTCCAGGCCGACGAAGAGGAAGGCGCCGGGAGTCTCGAGACGGCCCGCGTGCTCGCCGACCAGCGTCAGCGCCTGGAGCTTGCCGTCCGGCCCCGTCTCGAAGGCCTCGACGCTCGTCGAGGTGAGGACCTCCATGCGTGGATGGGCCCGCACCTTGTCCTGGAGCAGGGCCGAGGCGCTGAGGCGCGGCCCGGCTTGGACGACGGTGACCCGCGCGGCGAACTGGGTCAAGAAGAGACCCTCCTCCAAACCGCTGTTGCCCCCGCCCACTACGACCAGTTGGTCCGCGCCGCGGTAGAAGGGCCCGTCGCAGGTCGCGCAGAAGTGCACGCCCGCACCGATGAGCTCGGCCTCGCCGCGCGCGCCGGTGCGCCGGTAGGTTGAGCCCGTTGCGATCAGGGCCGCCCGCCCGGCCACCCTCGACCCGGTCGAGAGGTCGACCTCGACGAGTCCGCCCTCGACCCCGAGGGACTCGACCGCGACCGCCGAGAGGATCTCGACGCCGTAGCGCTCGACCTGACGGGTGATGCGCTCGGCCAGCTCGGCGCCGGCCACCCCGTCGGGGAAGCCCGGGTAGTTGTCGAGACGCTCGGTGATCCCGGCCTGGCCGCCGGGCGCCGAGCGCTCCACGACGAGGACCCGCTGGTTCTCGCGGGCGCCGTAGAGGGCGGCCGTCAGGCCGGTGGGCCCCCCGCCCACCACGACCAGGTCGTACTCGCGCTCGCGGGCCTCTCGGGCGAGGCCCAGGCGGGCGGCCAGCTCCTCGTTGCTGGGCTCGGCCAGGTGGCCGCCGTCGGGGAAGAGGATGGTCGGGATGATCCGCTTGCCGGCGTTGCGCGACTCGACCTCGGCGACCGCCTCGGGGTGCTCCTCGAGGTCGATCCAGGTGAAGGGGACCCGCTGGGAGATCAGGAAGTCCTTGGAGCGCCGACAGTCCGGGCACCAGCTCGCGCCGTAGACGACCACCTCGCTCATCGCTCCTCCTCTTCCTTCCAGTGTCGGTAGACCTCGACGAGGCCCTCGAGGGCCTCGGGGGTGAGCGCGTCGGGCTCGGCTCGCCCGGCCAGGGCGACCGTGGTGCGCAGCTGCTCGAGGTAGGCGCGGCACCCGTCACAGTCGGCGAGGTGGCGCTCCAGTCGCCGCCGGTCCCTCCGGCGCAGGGCGCCGTCGAGGTAGTCGCTCATCAGCTCGACCGCCTCGCGACAGACCAGGGAGTGGGGAGCGAGCCTCATCGCGCCTCCTTCATAGCGTCCTCGACCGCCGCGCGGATCCGGGCCCTCGCCCGGTGCAGCACGACGCGCACGTTGCCCGGGCTCAACCCGGTCATCTCGGCCACCTCCTCGGTGGACAGTCCCTCGACGTCGCGCAGCGTTACGACGCTGCGCGACGGCTCGCCGAGGGCGGCGATCGAGGCGGTGACCGCCTCCACAAGGTCGGCGCGGCCCAGCCGCTCGACCAGGGTGTCGGCGAAGGGCGCCGGCGGGTCGCGCCACACCCCTCGCTCGTCGAAGCGCGCCGCCGGGACGCTCGGCGACTGGGGATCGCCCGCGGGCACCTGGCGGGACTCGCGGCGCGCGATCGAGCGGGCCCGGTTGGCGCAGATCCGCGCCAGCCAGGTCCGCAGCGAGCTGCGTCCCTCGAAGCGCTCGAGCCCGCGCAGCACCGCCAGCCAGGTCTCCTGGACGATGTCCTCAGCGCGGTCGGGACCGGCGTAGTAGCGGGCCACCGCGAGCAGGTACCCGTGGTGGGCGGCGACCAGCTCGCGAAAGGCCGCCTCGTCGCCGGCCAGCAGGCGCTCGAGCAGAGCCAGGTCCTCCACGGCGCGACCCTAACGCCCTGTAACGCGCGGCCGCCCTTCGAGGACGAGGTGGTGGCAGTTCGCCACCTTCCCTAAGGAGGAACCATGAGACAGATCCGAATCGGACGGCTCCTCGCCGCCGTGACCCTGGCTGGCGCCACCGGCGCCCTCGCCGTGCCCCTGGCCGCCCAGGCCCAGGGCCTCGGTGGCCACGACGGGCGCGCGGAGACCCACGCCCTCTTCGTCGAGACCGACCAGAGCGCCAACGCGGTCATCGCCTACACCCGCCACTCGGACGGCACCCTCGGGGCCGCCCACTCCTACCTGACCGGCGGTGCCGGGGCCTCGGCCGCCGGAGCGGTCGCCGACCCGTTGGCGAGCCAGGGGGGCCTGACCCTCGTGGGGGGTGGTGCCGACCTCGTCGCCGTGAACCCCGGTAGCGACACGATCTCCCTGTTCGCCGTGGACGGCGCCCGACTGCGCCTGGTCGAGCAGCTCGCCAGCGGCGGCTCCTTCCCGGTGTCGGTGGCCTCCTCGGGCTCGCTGGTGGCGGTCGCCAACGCCGGGGGCGCCGGCAGCGTCGCCGAGTTCGTCCTCCGCCACGATCACCTGACGCCGCTCTCGGGCCAGGTGCGCTCCCTCGGACTCGCCAACGCCACGCCCCCCGACTTCGTCAAGGGCGTCGGTCAGGTGGGCTACAGCCCCGACGGCCGCTTCCTCGTCGTCACGACCAAGCACTCGAGCGACGCCTACGAGGTCTTCTCGGTTGGGGCGCAGGGGCAGCTGTCGACCTCGGCGGCGGTGACCCCGTCGGCCACGCCCGTGCCCTTCGCCTTCTCCTTCGTGGGAGCGAACCGTCTCGCGGCGGTGGAGGCGGCCACCTCGACCTTGACCACCTACCAGATCAACGCCGACGGCACGCTCAGCGCCCTCGGCTCGGTGAGCGACGGCCAGGGCGCGCTCTGCTGGATCGCCTCGGCCCAGGGCTACCTCTTCGGCTCCAACGCGGCCAGCGCCACGGTCAGCTCCTTCACGGTGGCCCTGGACGGCACCCCCAGCCTGAGCGCCGCGGTTGCCGCGACGGCCCACGCCGGCACGACCGACTCGGCGGCCTCGCCGGACGGGCGCTTCCTCTACGTGGAGAGCGGGGCCGCCGGGGCCCTGGACGCCTTCGCGGTGGGTGCGGGAGGCTCCCTGACCCCGGTCGAGACGCTCTGGAACCTGCCGGTGCCCTTCGAGGGGATCGCGGCGAGCTGAGCGACACCCCTCCCCGCCGGCGGGTCCGGCGGGGAGGGGTCGCTAGATCGCGGCCCAGCCGCCGTCCACCGGGATGATCGCGCCCGACACGTTGGAGGCGTCGTCGCTCAACAGCCAGGTGATGGCCGCCGCGAGTTGGTCGGCCTGGGCCGGCGGGGGGACGTTCACCTGCAAGAAGGGGGCGATGCGCTCGGTGGCGAAGGCCGAGTCGAAGGGGGCCTCGATGTTGGTCAGCACCGCCCCGGGGGCCACGGCGTTGACCCGCACGCCGCGAGGCGTGTAGTAGAAGGCGGCACTGCGAGTCAGTCCGTTGACGGCGTGCTTGGAGGTCGTGTAGGCGACACCCGCCGCCGAGCCGCGCAGACCCGCCTCGGAGGAGACGTTCACGATCGAACCGCGTCCGGCCTCGAGCATCGGCCCGAGGACGGCCCGCGACAGGCGCATCATCGAGGTGAGGTTCACGGCGAGCACGCGGTCCCAGGTCTGGTCGTCGACCTCGGCCAGCGGGAGGATGCCGTCCATGATGCCCGCGACGTTGGCGAGACCGTCGACCCGACCCTGGGCGGCCGCCACGATCCTGTCGACGTCGGACTGGTCGGCGACGTCGCCGGCGACCGTGACCAGTCGCTCGCTCGACTCGCTCTGGGCCAACTCGCTCAGGCGGCCCGCCGACAGGTCGGCGGCCACGACGCGCGCGCCCTCAGCGAGCAGGCGCGACGCGGTCGCCCGCCCGATCCCTGAGCCGGCCCCGGTGACGATCACGGTGCGCCCGTCAAAGCGCCCCTCGGTGGTCGATGCCATGACCCACCTCCTCGCTCCCCGCAGCGCTGAGGCTAGGACGCTGGGTCCGGGACCACCAGGGGCCAAGGGCCCACGAGCCGTGGCTCGCGCCGGCCCGGTGGCGGACCTAGCGTGGGGCCGTGGAGTGGGACGCCTCCTGGCTGGTGCCCGAACGCGGTACCCGGCGCGCCTCGGTGCGTCGCCTCCTCCCACCGGTGCCGCCCGCCGAGGAGGAGCTGATCGCCTTCACCTCTGACGTGCTCGCGAGCCGGGCGCCGGCGCCGCCCGAGGAGGTCGCGCCAGTCGAGGCGCCGGCCCACGAGGAGTCGGCCTAGGCGGACCTACGCTGCGGGTGATGGCCCGCGGCCCCTCCCGCCAGCTCGCCCCCACCACCTGGTGGCTGATGGCCGTGAGCGCGGCCACGGCCGCGGGGGCGATCGCGTGGGCCGCGGGCGCGCACGGCCTGGCTCGAGGGGCCTTCGACGGGGCCGCCCTCGTCGGACTCATGACCAGTCTCGCCGCCAGCGTGTCGGCGCTGCGCCAGCGCCGCCTCGGTGTCGACGTCATCGCCGTCGCGGCCCTGATCGGTGCGCTGGCGGTGGGCGAGTCCTTCGCCGGCGCGATCGTCGGGCTGATGGTGGTGAGCGGCCAGTCCCTGGAGTCCTGGGCCCAGGGGCGCTCCTCACGGGACCTCACCGCGCTGTTGCGCCGGGCGCCCCGAGTCGCCCACCTGGTGCGCGAAGGAGGGGCGGTCGAGGTCCCCGTCGCCGAGGTGCGCCCCGGCGACCGGCTGTCGGTGGCGGCCGGTGAGGTGCTCTGCGTCGATGGCGTGGTCGAGGGCGAGGCGGTGCTCGACGAGTCCGCCCTCACCGGCGAGTCACGCAGCGTGGTGGTCCCCGCCGGGGGCCCGGTGCGCAGCGGCGCCCTGAACGCTGGCGCCCCCTTCACCATGAGCGCGAGCGCCGCCGAGTCCGAGAGCACCTACGCCGGCATCGTGCGACTGGTGAGCGCGGCCCAGGGATCGACGCCGTCCTTCGTGCGCCTGGCCGACCGCTTCGCGGTCGGCTTCTTGCCCCTCACGGCGGTCCTGACCGGCCTGGCCGGTTGGTGGGGAGGGGCGGACCGGGCGGTCGCCGTCCTCGTCGTGGCGACGCCGTGTCCTTTGATCCTCGCGGCACCCATCGCCTGGGTGGCCGGCCTCAGCCGCTGCGCGCGACGGGGCGTGATCGTCAAGGGCGGGGCGATCTTGGAGCGCCTGGCGCGCTGCACCACGCTCGTCGCGGACAAGACGGGGACGCTGAGCGAGGGCCGACCGGCCGTCGTGGAGGTCGTCGTCGCCCCGGGCTGGGAGGTCGACCGGGTGCTCGAGGAGGCCGCCTCCCTCGAGCAGGCCTCGCGCCACGTGCTCGCGGCCGCGGTGGTGCGCGAGGCCCACGAGCGCTCCCTCTCCCTCGTCGAGCCTCTCGAGGTGAGCGAGGAGGCCGGCCACGGCCTGCGTGGGCGGCTGGGCGACAACGCCGTCGCGGTGGGAGGGCTCGACTGGCTCAGCGCGAGTCAACCCACGGTCGCGCCGCCGTGGCTCGACCGGGCCCGTCGTCGTGCCCGCGCCGAGGGGGCCTCGATGGTGGGCGTGGCCCACGAGGATCGCCTCGTCGGCGCGATCGTGCTGCGCGACCCGCTGCGTCGAGACGCCTACCGGCTGCTGCGGGGGCTGCGTGAGGAGGGGATCGAGAGGGTCGTCGTGGCGACGGGTGACCACGCCGACGTGGCGCGGCGCGCAGCGGTGCGCCTCGGGGTCGACGAGGTGCACGCCGGAGTGGACCCGGCGGCCAAGGTCGCCATCGTGCGCGCCGAGCAGGCGCGCGCCCCGGTGGTCATG
>CAYUZO010000027.1:0-8299 GCA_964449735.1 uncultured Ferrimicrobium sp. | reverse complement strand
GGATCAACGACGCCCCGGCCCTGGCCGTGGCCGACGTGGGGGTCGCCCTCGGCGCGAGGGGGGCGAGCGCCTCCTCCGAGGCCGCCGACATCGTCGTCTCGCTCGACCGCCTGGACCTGGTGGGAGTGGCCAGAGGCGTCGCCACCCGTAGTCGCCGCGTGGCCACCCAGAGCGTGGTGGGAGGGATGGCCGCCTCGTTGGTGGCGATGGGGGTCGCCGCCTCGGGTCATCTGCCGGCCGTCGGCGGTGCCCTGCTCCAGGAGGCCATCGACGTGGCGGCCATCGCCAACGCCCTGCGGGCGCTGCGCGGACCCCGACGGGCGGCTCTCGACGCCGCGGGACAGGCGGCGGCGGCACGGGCCGGACGCGAGCACGGTGACGTCATCGAGGTGGTCCGGTCGCTGCGGCGCGCGGCCGACGAGCTCGACGAGGTCGGTCCCGAGGGACTGCAGACCCTGGCCAGCCAGCTGGCCAGTCGGGTCGAGGCAGTGATGGTCCACGAGGGCAACGAGGAGCGCGACCTCTTCCCCTCCCTCGAGCGGGTGATGGGGCGCTCGAGCACCTGGGCCGCGCGGGCCGAGCATCGTGCGCTCGCCGGGGAGGCCCAGCGTCTGAACGACCTCGCCGGGACCCTCGGCGAGGAGGAGGGGGTCGACGGTGATGCGGACAGTGCGCGCGCGGCCCTGCGCGCGGCCCTCTACGAGCTGGCCGCGATGCTGGAGATGCACACCGCCGTCGAGGAGGACAGCTTCATCCACCTCAGTGAGGAGTGAGGGTCGCAGCGGTAAGGATCGGCCGATCGCGCACACGGGGATGCTGGAGCGAGACGGAGTGGATGATGATCAGTCGATGGCGGAGTGCGGTCCTGGCGGTGCTGACCTGTGCGGCGGGGGTGACGCCTCTGGTGGTCTCGGGACCGGCCCTCGCGGCGAGCGCACCCTCGGGCTACTCCTGCGCGAAGGTCCCGGTGACCCCGGTGCGCGCCGGCCAGGCGGCGAGCCTGGAGGTCGCGCTGCAGGGAGTGCACCTCACCTACCGCACCGTGGGCACGGCGACGACGATCCCCGTGCCGGGGGTGGGTCTGCCCTTCCCGGGCACCCTCACCCTGGTGGACGGGGGGCACCGCGCCACCCTGGTCGAGCCGGGAGGGTTCGCCGGCTCCGCGCTGATCCAGCTGTGCCTCGTCGACGCGGGGGGCGCCGGGCCGGCCGTGCTGATGGGCACCTACACCGGCGGCGCCCACTGCTGCATGGAGAGCGCTCTCTACGCCGCGCCCCGCGCCGCCGCCTACCGCCTGATCCTCGACGAGAACCTCCACTTCGGCCATCCGTCGATCCCCTACGACATCAACCAGGGGATGGTGCCCCAACGGGTCGCCGGGCGGACGGTGCTGCTCGGGGCCGACGGGACCTTCGCCTACCGCTTCGGCTGCTACGCCTGCACGCCCACCCCGGTCCACCTCTTCGTCCTGAAGGGCCTCCGTCTCGTGGACGTGACCTCCCAGGAGACCGCCTTCGTCGCGGCCCAGGCGGCCTCGCTCTGGAAGGCGGTGCGCAGCAGCGAAGGCGGACCGGCCTCGGACTCGGCCCTCTTTGGGACGCTCGCCGCCTGGGTGGCTGACGAGTGCTCGATCGGGCGTGGGGCCCACGCGTGGAGCGTGGCGACGGGGCTCGGCGCACGGGGCCTGCTCTCGGACGCGCGCTATCACCAGGCCGCCTTCGTGAAGCACGGCCACTACCTCAGCGACCTGCGGGCCTTCCTCACCCACCAGGGCTACTGCGCGGGCCAGCTCGGCTGAGCCCTATCGGGGCGATTGAGGATTTCAATCACTCTTCTCAATGGAGACAGAGCAGTCCATATAGACTGTCTATCTCAATCCCCCAGAGAAAGATGTGAGATGAGCCTGATCAACAGCCAGATCCAGCCCTTCAGCGCCACCGCCTACCGCCAGGGAGCCTTCCTCCCGGTCAGCGAGGCCGACCTGCTCGGACGTTGGAGTGTCCTCTTCTTCTACCCGGCCGACTTCACCTTCGTGTGCCCGACCGAGCTCGGGGACCTGGCCGACCACTACGAGGAGCTCCAGAGCCTGGGCGTCGAGGTCTTCAGCGTGTCGACCGACACCCACTTCACCCACAAGGCCTGGCACGACACCTCCGAGACGATCGGCAAGATCGGCTACACGATGATCGGTGACCCCACCGCCGCGCTGACCCGCAGCCTCGGCGTCCTGCGCGAGTCCGAGGGGCTGGCCGACCGCGCGACCTTCGTGATCGACCCCGACGGCGTGATCCAGGTCGTCGAGATGACCGCCGAGGGGATCGGGCGCAACGCGGCCGAGCTGGTGCGCAAGATCCGCGCCGCCCAGTACGTGCGTCAGCACCCGGGCGAGGTGTGCCCGGCCAAGTGGGAGGAGGGCGCCGAGACCCTCGCCCCGAGCCTCGAGCTCGTCGGCAAGATCTGACCGAGTCGGGCGGCGGGCGCTAGCCCGCCGCCCGCACCGGACCACCCACCGAACCCGTCCCGAGGAGGACCCGTGCTCGACGCCGCGCTGAGCGACCAGCTGCGCTCCCACTTCGCCAAGATCTCCCGTCCCGTGCGGCTCGTCGCCTCGCTCGACGAGAGCGAGACCGCCACCGAGATGCGCGCCCTGCTCGAGGAGCTGGCGTCCCTGTCGCCCTCGGTCACCCTCGACCTCTCGGGCCACGCGCCCCGGCGCCCCTCCTTCAGCGTCGCCAGCGAGGCCACCGGGGAGCGGGTGCGCTTCGCCGGGCTGCCCCTCGGCCACGAGTTCACCTCCCTCGTGCTGGCCATCCTCCAGGTCGGCGGCCACCCGCCGGTGCTGGGAGAGGGCGTTGCCGAGCAGGCGGCTCGGGTGGGCGGACCGCTGCACTTCGAGACCTACTTCTCCCAGTCCTGCCAGAACTGCCCGGTCGTCGTCCAGGCCCTCAACGCCCTGGCGGTGCTGAACCCGGACGTCAGCCACGAGGCCATCGACGGCGGGCCCTTCCGAGCCGAGGTCGAGGCCCGCGAGGTGCTGGCCGTCCCCACGGTGTTCCTCAACGGCGAGCTCTTCGCCTCGGGACGACTCGAGATCGAGGAGATCCTGGCGCGACTGGGCGGTGCCGGTGCCGCATCGGCCGCGGCCCGCCTCGCCGAGACCGAGCTGGACGTGCTGGTCGTGGGCGGTGGCCCCGCCGGGGCGGCCGCCGCCGTCTACGCCGCGCGCAAGGGGATCCGCACCGCCCTGGTCGCCGAGCGCCTGGGCGGCCAGGTCCTCGACACCGACGCCATCGAGAACCTGGTGTCGGTGATCCACACGACCGGCCCGAGCCTGGCCGCCGACCTCGAGGCCCACGTGCGCTCCTACGGCGTCGAGGTGCTGAAGGGCCTGCGCGCGGTGGGCCTCGCGGAGAGCGACGGACTCCCCGTCGTCGAGTTCGAGGGTGGCTCGAGGGTGCGCGCCCGCTCGGTGATCCTGGCGACCGGCGCCCGGTGGCGGCGCCTTGGGGTGCCGGGCGAGGAGGAACTCCTCAACCGTGGGGTGACCTTCTGTCCGCACTGTGACGGCCCGCTGTTCAAGGGTCGCCGGGTCGTCGTCGTGGGTGGTGGCAACTCCGGCGTCGAGGCGGCGATCGACCTGGCCGGCGTCGTCGCCCACGTGACCCTTCTCGAGTTCGAGGACGCCCTGCGCGCCGACGCGGTCCTCCAGCGCAAGGTGCGCAGCCTGCCTAATGTGGACGTGGTGCTGGGGGCACAGACGACCGAGGTCGTCGGGGAGCGCGCCATGACGGGCCTGCGCTACGTCGACCGGGCGAGCGGGCAGACCCGTCTGCTCGAGGCGGAGGGCCTCTTCGTCCAGATCGGCCTGGTGCCCAACACCGAATGGCTCGCGGGTTCTCTCGCACTCAGCGACCGCGGGGAGATCGTGGTGGACGACCGGGGGGCCACCTCGGCGGCCGGGGTCTTCGCCGCGGGGGACTGCACGACGGTGCCCTTCAAGCAGATCGTCGTGGCCCTCGGCTCGGGGTCGACGGCCGCCCTGTCGGCCTTCGATCACCTGATCCGCTCCTCGGCGCCGAGCGAGGACGAGGAGTCCCTGGCGGGAGTGGGGTGAGGTGAACCTGCGCGAGCTGGAGTACCTGGTCGCCGTCGGCGACCACGGCCACTTCGGTGAGGCCGCGCGGGCCTGTCACGTGAGCCAGCCGACCCTCTCGACCCAGTTGCGCAAGCTGGAGGAGCAGTTGGGGGTGACCCTGATCGAGCGCAACCCCCGTCAGGTCGCCCTGACCCCAGTGGGCGCCACGATCGCCGCCCGCGCCCGCGCCGCCCTGGCGGAGGTCGCCGAGATCCAGGCCCTGGCCCGGGCCTCGCGCGACCCCGAAGCGGGAACGATCCACCTCGGGCTCTTCCCGACCCTCGCCCCCTACCTGCTGCCTCACGTCGTGGCCGGGCTGCACCGGCGCTTCCCTCGCCTCGAGGTCCTGCTGGTGGAGGAGAAGAGCGCCGTATTGGTCGAGCGGCTCCTCGACGGTCGCCTCGACGCCGCGGTCCTCGCCCGCCCGATCCGCGAGGACTCCCTGCACGAGGAGCCCCTCTTCGCCGAGGAGTTCGTCCTGGCGGTGCCGGCCGACCATCCCCTCGCCCGCGAGAGCGGTCCAGTCAGCGCCGCGGTGCTCGGCGAGCACGAGGTCCTGCTGCTCGACGAGGGGCACTGCCTGCGCGACCAGGCCCTCTCGGTCTGCTCGAGCGCGGGGGCGAGCGAGCGACGGGGCTTTCGCGCGACGAGTCTCGAGACCCTGCGCCAGATGGTCGCGGCCGGGGTCGGGATCACCCTGCTGCCCCGTCTGGCGGTGGAGCCCCCGGTGCCCGTCTCGCCCGAGGTCGTCGTACGGCCCTTCGCGGACCCGGCCCCGCGGCGCGAGATCGCCCTCTATTGGCGACGCTCCAGTCCCCAGGGGGAGTTCCTCGCCTCGCTGGCCCAGATGCTGCGGCGCGGACCGAGCTTCCTGCTCCCCCTCGAAGGGAACGGCCCGGGCACGACGACGCGGTAACTTCTCCCCAGCAGTCGGGTCGGGTGGACTCTCCGACTGGCAGGGGAGAGAGATGTCGTCGCGCACTATCCGCTCGCAGGTGTCCATCGTGGTCGCGGCACTCACTGTCGTCGCCTCGGCGGTTCTCGCCGTCGGCACCGCCAGCGCCAGCCCCAGCCCCGGCCTCGTCACGGTGGTCAACGGACTCAACCACCCCTACGAGGTGACCTACGACGCGACGGGCAACATGTTCATCGCCGGCGGCGACCAGCAGACGATCGACGAGGTCACCGCGGCCCAGCTCGCCGGCCCCACCCCTCACAGCGCCGCCGTCGTCGCGACCCTGCCCCTCGGGGTCAGCCGTGTGGTCGCGGTGGCCTTCGACGCGGCGGGCAACCTCTGGGCTCTCTCTCAGCGCCCCGCGAACCTCTACGAGGTGCCGGCCACCGCGGCCGAGTCGGGATCGTTCAGCCTGGGCACCCCGGTGGCCACGATCCCCAGGTACGAGGGCTGTGACATGAAGATCGACGCGGCCGGAGACATCTTCGTCTCTGCCTGCGGCGACATCTACGAGATCACCGCCGCCCAGATCAGGTCCGGCGCCACCCCCTACAGCGCCACGGCGCTCACCTCGGGGGCTCACTTCTACGGAATCGGCTTCGACGCCCTGGGCAACCTCTACGGCGCCGACTGCGGGAGCGACACGATCCAGCGATTCAGCGCGGCGGCTCTCGCCAGCGGAACCTTCCCGCGACCCTCGACGACCGTGGTCAACAGCTCCTCTGGGCTCAGCTGTCCGTGGGGGGTGACCGTCGACGGGGCGGGCAACCTGTTCATCTCTGATTACAACAATTCGCAGGTGTCCGAGCTGAGCGCCGCCCAGCTCGCGGGGAGCCTCCCGGCGACCCCCACGGTGCTCGCCTCGGGCGTGCCCCTCCAGGTCCCGCTGAGTCTCACGGTGAACGCCCAGGGCGACCTCCTGATCGCCGACTACTGGGTCGGTCTCATCGTGGCCCTCGTGGGGGTGGCCACCCCCGTCGGCGCGGTCGCCCCGCCCACGGGCCTCGGGGTGGTGGCGAGCGGCTCGACGCTGACGGCCTCCTGGACTACCGGTCCGGCCGGGGTCACCTACCGCTGCACCCTGCTGTTCGGCTTCAATCAGCCCTCGAGCTTCACGGTCGCGACCACGACGCCGACCTGTAGCTTCTCCAATCTGAGTCCGGCCTCGGCCTACGGGGTGAGCGTCGTCGCGGTTTCGGCGGCCGGAGCGACCTCCGCGGCGGTGCAGGCCTTCTCCTACAACGCCACCACCACGACGACCAGCCCCACCACGACCACCACCACGCCGTCGCGGACGAGGAGCATCATCTGCGAGAAGGGCACCACCGCGCGCTTCAAGACGGTGCGCGGCACCCATCCGACCTGCCCGAGGGGCTGGCACCGGGTCTAGGGGCTACTCCACGATCGGGGCGAGGGCTCCGGCGAGCGCCCGGGCGCGCACCCGGTGACGGGCCGCCTTGACGAGGATGGCCAGCGCCGAGGGGACCATGACGATCGAGGGCAGCGCCACGGGCGGCTGGTGGATGAGGGCGCCGTAGAGGGCCCAGGCGAGACTCGTCACCAACGCCAGCGCCCAGCTGAGCACCGAGACGCCCGTGAGGTCGCTGGTGCGCAGCGTCACGGCCAGCTGGGGCAGGTAGATCACCACGGCGCTGGCGTCGGCCAGGGTGGCGAGCGCCGCCCGGCCGGCGGGAGTGAGCCCGGCAAGGGTCGCGAGCACGGCCAGGCCGACGGTCGCCACGTAGAGGATCGTGGCCCGACGGGTCGAGCCCTGGCTGCGGGCGACCGCCACGACGACGTAGCTGGCCACGGCCCAGAAAGGCAGGTTCGCGTAGATCTCGGCCGGGACGTGGAAGATCAGGCCGTAGCCGGCCCAGATCTCGGCCACGAAGGCCGAGAGGATCCAGGTGGTCAGAGAGACGCCCTGGGCGCCGACGCGCACGATGCGAACCAACTGGCTCAGGCACTGCAGGACCGACAGCGAGGGGGCGATGACGGCGAAGGAGGCGGTCAGGGCCGTCGCGAGGAGCACGACCTCCTTTCTACCCGTCGGCGACCCTGGCTCTTGGAGAGTGAACCACCGGCAAGGGGTCCTTCGAGTCGTGTCGATGCCCGAGGGCACGTGGGCGCCAGCGCACCGCTAGTCCCAGCTGTATGGCGGCGCAAATACAAAAGTCCAGAGCCCTTGCGGCACTTGGGCTTCTCAACACATCGAAACCGGCTTTTCAAAGCCCGAGCGCAGATTTTTCAAAGCCACCAGCGCTGACCAGGGGCTTTCTGATTCCAGATCACGCATCAAATCTCGCGGGATACAGTCGAAATAGAGGAGTTTCTTCGGGGGCAAGAAATGATCAACGTGGTGTTTTTGGAGCTGGAAAGGTGTCGCGTAGCGACCTTTGATTGGTCTTTTCCGAGCGGCGCGCTCACTGATCGTGCTACGCGAAGAACTTACGGAAGCCCAAATCAGGTTTTGGCGAGTGGCGCCTATGGCGACCGCATCCCCGCGTATCTGCTCGACAGTGGAAGCCGGGCGGGTGACGACAACGCGTGGTGCAACTTCAGGTGCTCCGGTTGCCACCGTCCGCTACAAGCCTCCCGCTGGTGGCTCTATGACAATGGTGGCTATCGCCGGATGCGAGCACCTGAGAACTCGCTCGGCAACTTCTACGGATCGCGAGGGACGGAGATGGACAACGCAGGGCTCCGCCCCTACCTCCCTTGCGTCACCCCGCTGCCTGCCGAACTCGCCGACGGGGTCTGTTGGCACTTCAATCGCTCGGGCACAACCTGCGACGGTCTCGCGGGCTACTACGGAATCCGCCCCAGCCGCTTTGTGTAAGAGAGCTCAGTCGGGCCTTATCTCCTACGACCCGACTGGCCCTCGACCCTCGACTGCCTTGGCCATCTGGCGCATCGACTTCGCTGACTTCTCGAGCTCGTCAAAGTCGTCACCCGAGACAAACACTGGGTAGAAGTTGCGGCCCTGGCTGTCAGCAGCCGTAGCGTCCTCGCACCACTGTTGGAGCCTCAGCCACTTCGGCAGCACGTCCAAGTCTTGGAGTCCCTTAGTCTCAACGATGTAGACGTCGTCTTGCTGGACCTTGACCACGAAGTCGGGGTAGTAGTGGCGAATGTCGCCGTTGTGGTCCACGTATTCGATGAAGAAGTGCACGCCCTGGGTGTTCTTGGCAAAGCTTACCACGTCGCTG
>CAYUZO010000026.1:0-30118 GCA_964449735.1 uncultured Ferrimicrobium sp. | reverse complement strand
TCCCCCCGTTCTCGAGACCAGGTCGGACGGCTACTCGACCGGGGCTCAGGGGCAGTCTCGACGAGACAGTCGGGCTCGGCGGTGTGGTCTACGGTGCCTCTCGTGGCCTACGACCTCGAGACCGCGGAGCGCGTGCGCGCGATCATTGGTCCTCGACCGGACTTGAGAGAGAAGTCGATGTTCGGCGGCCTCGCCTTCATGGTCTCGGGCAATCTGGCCATCGGACTCATGGGGAGCATGGAAGGACTCATCGTGCGCGTAGACCCCGCCGACCAGCCACGACTTCGGTCGCTCAAGGGAGTGGGTCCCTTCGTGATGAGAGGGCGCGAAGCGAAAGGATGGGTCGTCGTGGATCTGGCGAGACTGCGATCGACGCGCGACCTCTCGCGTTGGGTGGAGCGAGGGCTCGCCTTCGTCGACACTCTCCCCGCGAAGTAGGGAGCCTCCTCCTGCCGACTCAGGCCGGTGGGTCAGCATCGTGTCGGCGCGCGAGCGTGAGGCCCACACGCCTCGTTCGACGCATGTCCGACTCCTCCGTGAACGGGTCGCGAGGCACTGAGGATCCTGGGACCACATTTCCCCCGTGCGACTTCGTTCGCACCTCGCAGAGAAGCGGAGTCGGCGACAGCGAGGAGAGGGCCCTTAGCGCAACGAGCGGCGACCCTCTTCGACCCGTAGGGGATGGGGCCCGCGGGCCAGTGAGGCCGCACCCGCGAGGACGGCCATCAGGATCGAGGCCACGAAGACGACGCGAAGTCCGTCGTGGAAGGGCGCCGCGATGAGGTCGGGGAAGAAGCGGTCCCCAGTGAGGGTGGCCCTCTGAGCGGGTGTCACTGACGACAGTGCCCCTGTTCCGCGCAGCAGCTGGGCGACCGGGTTCACCCCGAGCACCGCGGAGAAGAGCGAGGCGACCGGGGGAAGGGAGGCCACCTTGGCCGCCACGGAGTGAGCGACTCCCTGGGCGACGAGGCCCCGGGCCATCGCCCGGGGCAGGTGGGTCGCCAGTCCGGCCACCATGAGGGAGAAGAAGACCCCGATCGAGAGGCTCGTCCCGGAGTTCTGGAAGGTCGAGCGGATGCCCGAGGTGACCCCGCGCTGGGCGGCGGGGACCGCCGACATGATCGAGGAGGTGTTGGGAGCGGAGAACATCCCGACCCCGACCCCCGTGAGGAAGATCAACACCGCGAAGCTGGGATAGGAGAAGTCGACCGGGGTGAGGAGGAGCCCGACGAAGCTGGCCCCGAAGATCGCCATCCCGATGCTCGAGAAGGCGCGGGGGCTGTAGCGGTCCGACAGGTGACCCGAGAGCGGGCCGGCGAGGAGGAAGCCGCCGGTGAGAGGCAGTAGGAAGATCCCGGCCCACAGCGGCGTGCGCGAGAAGGCGTAGCCGTGCAGAGGCAGCCAGATCCCCTGGAGCCAGATCACCAGCATGAACTGCAGGCCGCCCTGGGCCATCGTGACGAAGAGGGCCGCCAAGTTCCCGGCACTCACCGCCCGGATCCGCAGCAGTGAGCCGGGGAACATCGGCGCCGTGGTGCGTCGCTCGATCAGCGCGAAGGCGATGAGCAGGCCGACACCCGCACCCATCAGTTCGAGGACCTCGGGATTGGACCAGCCCAGCGCGTGCCCGTGGTAGGGCTGGAGGCCCTCGGTGACGGCGAAGAGAACGGCAAAGAGGCCGGCGGCGAAGGTGGCGTTGCCCCACCAGTCGATCGGGTCGCGGGTCCGCACGCCGCTGTCACGCAGCTTCAGGTAGGCCCAGGCCGTGCCGAAGAGCCCGACGGGCACGTTGACCCAGAAGACCGCCCGCCAGTCCCACGCGGCGAGCAGCCCCCCGGCGAGCAGCCCCACGAACTGCCCGGCCAGCGCGGCGATCTGGTTGATCCCGAGGGCGAACCCCCGGCGGTCGGCGGGGAAGGCGTCGGTGAGGATGGCGGCGGCGTTGGCGGCGAGCATCGAGCCCCCGACGGCCTGCAGCAGCCGCCAGGCGATCAGCCAGGTGGCCCCGCCCCCGCCCCGGTAGGGGTCGAAGGAGAGCATCACCGAGGCCGCGGTGAAGACCGCGAAGCCCCCGTTGTAGATGCGCACCCGCCCGAACATGTCCCCGAGTCGCCCGAGCGAGACGACGACCACCGCCTGGACCAGGCGGTAGCCCAAGATCATCCACAGCAGGTAGGAGATGTTGCCCGGGGCGAGCGGGTTGAGGTGGATCCCCTTGAAGATGGCCGGCAGGGAGATGATCACGATCGACCCGTCGAGGGCCGACATGAAGATGCCCATCGTCGTGTTGGAGAGCGCCACCCAGCGGTAGCGGTCCTCGCTCACAGCCGGTCGCTCAAGCGCTCGATAAGGGGGGCGGCCGCGAGCAAGGTGGCGAGCTCCTCGCCGGCGAAGCCCTCGAGGGCGCGGGCCATGACCTCGGTGCGCAGGGCCCGTCGCGCGTGCAGCGCCCGGCGGCCCGACTCGGAGATCGAGACGAGCACGCGGCGCCCGTCGGCCTCGTCGGGGCGGCGCGCCACCAGGCGGCGGCGCTCGAGGGCGGAGAGCGTTGCCCCGATCGACTGGGGGCTGATGCGCTCGAGGCGGGCCAGCTCGGCCGGCGAGGTCTCGCCGCCCCGGTCGAGGCGCCCGAGGGCCGCGGCCTCGGGCAGGGTCAGGTCGTCGGGCGCCGCGCCCTGGCGCAGTCGGCGCACCAGCCCGCCGAGGGCCACCCGCAGGGCGGCGGCGACGTCACGTGGGTCGGGAGAGTCGGTCATTTCGCCAGGGTAGCCTTATCAGTCTCCCCTCACGGACCTCCCCTCCTCGCGGCCGTGACCTAGGGTCGGCCCGTGAGCGCGCGCGACGTCCCCTTCCCGGCCGACTTCCTCTGGGGCACGGCCACCTCGGCCTACCAGATCGAAGGAGGCAACGAGAACTGTGACTGGTGGCGCTTCGAGCACCAGGCCGGCTCGCCGGTCGCCGAGCGCTGCGGGAGGGCCTGTGACTCGTGGGAGCGCTGGGAGGAGGACCTCGACCTGCTCGTCGAGCTCTCAATTCCCGCCTATCGCTTCTCCCTGGAGTGGTCCCGCATCGAGCCCGAGGAGGGGCGCGTCGACGAGGCGGCCCTCGCCCACTACCGCGCGGTCCTCGAGGGTTGTCACCGGCGCGACATCACGCCGGTGGTGACGCTGCACCACTTCACCCTGCCGCTCTGGGTGGCTGACGAGGGCGGCGTCGAGGGGCCCCGCTTCGTGGAGCTGGCCGCCCGCTACGCCGCCCTCGTCGCCGAGCGGCTCGGGGACCTCATCAGCGTCGCCTGCACGATCAACGAGCCCAACATCGTGGCGATGATGGGCTACCTGCTCGCCTTCTTCCCGCCCCAGGTGAGCGACTGGGAGCGCTTCTCGGCCGTCAACGCGACGCTGCGCGACGCCCACCGGCAGATGGCGGCCGCCCTGCGGGCCGGGCCGGGTTCCTATCCCATCGGCCTGGCCCTCTCGATGCAGGACTGGGAGGCCCTGCCCGGCGGGGAGGAGGAGATGGCGCGCCTGCGCGCCGAGATGGAGGACCGGTACTTGGAGGACCTCAGCGAGGACGACTTCGTGGGGATCCAGTGCTACACCAAGTTCGTCATCGGCCCCCACGGCCTCGACCTCTCGACGCCCGGGGAGCGCACCTCGATGGGCTACCTCTTCTGGCCGACCTGCGTCGAGGCGACGGTGCGCCGGGCGGCCGCCCTGTCGGGGCGGCCGGTCGTCGTCACCGAGAACGGCATCGGCACCGATGACGACGAGCAGCGCATCCGCTACCTCGACGAGGCACTCGTGAGCCTGCGCCGGGTGATGGACGAGGGCGTCGACGTGCGCGGCTACTTCCAGTGGTCCCTGCTCGACAACTTCGAGTGGACCCTCGGCTACCGTCCGCGCTTCGGGATCGTGGCCGTGGACCGAGAGTCCCTCGCTCGCACCCCGAAGGCCTCGGCCGCCTGGTTCGCCCGGGCCCGCGAGCGCTTCCTCCGCCCTTAGGCCTCGAGCGCCAGGGCCGCCGCCACCGCCCCCACCAGGGCCCCGTGGGAGGCGGCGCTCACGTCGAGCGCGCCGTGAACCTCCTCACAGTCGTCCCCGCAGCGCCACTCGCGCACGCAGAGCATCGCCCCGCCCACCGACTCCTCGTAGAGGGCCCAGAGGTCGCCGTCGAGGTCCTCGAGCCAGGCGACGAGTCGCACCGGGGCGAGGCCCTCCAAGCGGTCCCGCAGGCCCGCGGGGTCGGTCACCTTGGTGAAGTGGTGGAAGCGGCCGGCCCGAGCGCGACGGGCCTCCAGGCTCTCGCGCGCGAAGAGCTGGGGGTCGCGGTCCGCGCGGGTCACGCCCGTCCCCCCGCGAGCGCCGGACCGTGGTCGATCGCGCCGACGGCGAGGACCGCGTCGCGCAGCTCCCGCAGCGAGTCGCGGTCCTGGGCCTTCAGCGTCAGCAGACTCGCGTGACCCCGAGGGCCACTGAACCCGTCGAGCAGGACCCACCCGCCGCTACAGCGAAAGAGGCTCGATACCTCGTCCTTCTCGGTGGCGAGCCACGCCTCGACACTCACCTCAGGGTGGTGCACCAGCGCCGAGCGCAGCCGCTCGGCGGCGGCGCCGTCGAGCTGGCGCAGCTCGGTGAAGGGTCCGCCCTCTCGGTTCAGGTGCTCCCAGATGCGGTGGCGCACGCCCTCTGGCGTGCTCGGGTCCCTCGACGCTCCCACGGCCCCTCCTCGATCGGCCCGGCGGGCCGGAACGAGGACGCTACGGCGGACCTGTGACGTCAGATGACGGGCGAGAGCCCTCCGTCGACCGCCAGGCCCACCCCGGTCACGTAGCTGGCCCGGGGCGAGAGCAGGAAGGCCGCCACGTCGGCGTACTCCTCGGCCCGCCCGACCCGTCCGAGGGGGATCGCCTGGTCCCTCGCCATCTCGGCGTAGAGGTCCTCGACGGCCCGGCAGGCGGCCGCGGCGCGCCGGACCCACTGGCCCGAGGCGACGAGCCCCACCAGGATCGCGTTGGCCCGGATCCCCCGGGGACCCACCTCGTGGGCCAAGGCCTTGGTGAGCGCGAGGCCGGCCGCGCGCGAGGCCGAGGTCGGCGTCGAGCCGCCGCGCGGGGCGCGGGCCATGATCGTCAGGACGTTGAGCACCGACCCCGAGGTCGCCTCCAGCGCGTCGAGCACCGAGCGGGCGAGGTGGAGCGCGGCCACCACCTTCAGCTCGTAGTCCTCGCGCCAGGCCTCGTCCTCGCTGTCGGCCACCGCACCACCGGCCGTGCGCCCGGCGTTGGAGACGGCACCGTCGAGGCGCCCGAAGCGCTCCAGGGTCGCCTCGACGAAGCGGTCGAGGTCGGCCGCGCTGGTGACGTCCGCTTCGAAGCAGAGCGCGTCGGGACCCAGCACGACCTGGGCGCGCGCCAGGCGCTCGCGGTCGCGCCCGCAGACGGCGACCGAGGCCCCCTCGCTGACGAGCCGCTCGGCGAGCGCGAGGCCCAGCCCGTCGGTGCCGCCGGTGATCAGGTAGGCCCGCTGGCTCAGTCCGAGATCCACGGGCTGAGTCTAGGAAGGCCGTGCGGGTAAAGGAATTTTCGATAAAGATTCGATGAAGGTCCCCCCGAGGGGCCGTCACGCTCGCTACCCTCAGCCTCACCATGTCGGCGCGCACCTACCTCATCGAGCTGGCCCGCGCGGGCCACTACGGCGCCACCGAGACCCGCGTCGTCCAGGGGACCCACGTCTCGATCGAGCGGGGTCGGCTGATGGTCTGGGACGAGCAGCACGGCCCGCGTCCCGTCGCCACCTTCCCCCTCGAGCGACTGGTCACCTTGAAGGGTCGCGAGCTCGCGGCCCACGCCGTCGCCTCCTAGCTCTCGGCGGCGAGCCCTCGCTAGCCTCGGGCGGTGGACACCTACTCCCCCGCCCCCACTCGCTACGACGAGATGACCTACCGCCGCTGCGGGCGCAGCGGCCTCCTGCTGCCGGCGATCTCGCTCGGGCTCTGGCACAACTTCGGCGAGGGTCGGTCCCTCGAGACCCAGCGGGCCATCCTGCGCCGGGCCTTCGACCTCGGAGTCACCCACTTCGACCTCGCCAACAACTACGGGCCGCCCTACGGCGCCGCCGAGGAGAACTTCGGGCGGATCCTGAGAAGCGACTTCGCCTCACTGCGCGACGAGCTGGTGATCTCCACCAAGGCCGGCTGGGACATGTGGCCCGGCCCCTACGGCGACCACGGCAGCCGCAAGTACCTGCTCGCCAGCCTCGACCAGAGCCTCGCCCGGATGGGGCTCGAGTACGTCGACATCTTCTACCACCACCGCTTCGACCCCGACACCCCACTCGAAGAGACGATGGGCGCCCTCGACGCGGCGGTGCGCGCCGGCAAGGCCCTCTACGTCGGGATCTCCTCCTACTCGGCCGCCCGCAGCGCCGAGGCCATCGAGATCCTGCGCCAACTGGGCACCCCGCTGCTCATCCACCAGCCCAACTACTCCATGCTCAGCCGCTGGATCGAAGAGGGGCTCCTCGACGTGCTCGGCACCGAGGGGGTGGGCTGCATCGCCTTCGCCCCGCTGGCTCAGGGGATGCTGACCTCGCGCTACCTCGAGGGGGTGCCGGCCGACTCGCGCGCCGCCCAGGGGACCTCGCTGCCCACCGACTTCCTCAGTCCCGAGAGGATGGACCACGTCCGCCACCTCGACGCCCTGGCGCGAGAGCGGGGCCAGAGCCTCGCCCAGCTGGCCCTCGCGTGGGTGCTGCGCGATCCCAGGGTAACGAGCGCCCTCATCGGGGCCTCCTCGGTCGCCCAGCTCGAGGAGAACTTGGGGGCTCTCCAGCGCCTCGACTTCAGCGCCGAGGAGCTGGCGGCGATCGACGCCCACGCCGTCGAGTCGGGGATCGACCTCTGGCGCGAGGTGGCCTCGCTCTAGGTCTAGAGGTTCTGCTCGAACTCCTGGAGCACCGCGTGGCGGTCCTCCTTGGTGGGCATCTCGAAGTAGGGGCTGCCCTTGATCCAGAAGTAGACCATCGGGATCAGGCCGATCGCCATGGCCCCGAGGCCCACCAGGAGCGTCGTGCCATTGAGCCCGGGGATCACCTTGGTGAAGATGAAGCCCATGAAGATCGCGCCGGCGAGCGGCCAGAGCCCCATGAAGATGAAGTTGCGCACCGACTTGAAGAGCTGGCGGCGGTAGAGGATGACGACCGCGAGGCCCGCCAGGCCGTAGTAGATGCAGATTTGCAGGCCAATGGCGTTGTAGCCGTCGTTCAGGATGTTGGCGACCGAGCCGATGTACTGGCTGCCCACGAAGAGCAGCAGGCTCATGGCGGCGACCGTGAAGGTCGCCACGATCGGGGTCTGGCGGGTCGGGTGGGTGCGGCCGAGGGCCTTGGGCAATGTGTGGTCCCGGCCCATCGTGAAGAGGGTCCGGGTCACCTGGATGATGGTCGTCTCCAGGGTCGCCACCGTCGAGAGCAGCACCGCCACCACGATCAGCTTGCCGCCGGTGCCGTGCCAGACCGCCTGGCCGAGGACCTGGAGCAGGTCGGCCGAGTTGTTGGGGTTGAGGATCTGGTGCTTGGTGAGCACGAGGTCGGCCGAGATCGTGAAGACCTCGTAGAGGCAGAAGACGACGAAGGCCCCGATCATCCCGCCCACGCCGGAGGTCTTGTGGGCGTCCTTGGTCTCCTCGTTGAGGTTGGCCGTGACGTCCCAGCCCCAGTAGTAGAAGGCGGCGAGCAGGGCGCCCGCCACGAAGCCGCTCGAGCCGTGGGCGGAGAAGATCGACGGGGCGAACCAGTGCCAGGAGAAGTGGGTCACGTGGTGGGCGTGAAAGAGCGCCAGCGCCGCGAAGAGCAGGAGGAAGAAGACCTCGATGCTCGACATGATGATCTGGACCGTGACGGTCACGGTCACCCCCGCCGCCACGGCCGCGATCATCAGCAAGAAGAAGACCGCCCCGAAGATCGTCACCAGGGTGGTGTTGGAGGCCGCCGAGGCGGAGAAGAGGCTCAGCACCGAGGAGCCCGCCGGGAAGGTGGCGATGACCATGAAGATCAGCGCCGACACCACGACCGCCCAACCCGACAGGTAGCCGAGCACCGGGTGCATCGCCCGGCGCACCCAGGAGTAGGCGGCGCCGGCGTGCTGGTCGGACTTAGAGAGGTAGTTGAAGGCGAAGACGATGCCGAACATGAAGAAGCCGCAGTAGAGCAGCGCCGCCGCGCCGCCGTAGAGGACGGCCCCGAACAGGAAGGCGGTGGTGGCCGCGATCGAGTAGGCGGGGGCCGATCCGGCCACCCCCATCACCGCCGAGTCGAAGAGGCCGAGGGCCCCTGACTTCAGGCGGTGCTCGCCGTGCTCGGTGGTCGAGGACATGTCTTTCCCTCCCCTGGCCCTGGGCCAAAGAACATTCTTGGGCAACCTACCACCGGGTCTGGGGGGCCTCCGGGCGCCAGCGCACGACCTCGCCGAGGATCTCCAGGCGCTCGGGGAACCAGGGGTCGCCGAGCCCGGCGAGCACCCCCCAGCGGCGCAGGAAGCGCTCGATGTCACCGAACGGGGTGTGGTCGCCGCGCGTCGAGCTCTCGGCGTGGCTGAGCCGCACCTCGGCGCCGTAGAGGACGCGGTGCCCGCGCGCCTGGGCCCGCAGGCACAGGTCGATGTCGTTGTGCACGACGGCCAGCTCCTCGTCCATCCCCCCGAGCTCGTCGTAGAGGGCCCGTGAGAGGATCTGGCAGGCGCCCGTCACCGCGCTGACCTCCCGCGTCGCGCAGAGGAAGGGCTCGACCCGCAGCCAGTTGCGCTCCCGGCGCAGGTGCTGGGGGTAGGGGGCGATCGCCACCCCCTCGTGCTGGGCGGCGCCGTCGGGCTCGACGAGGTGGGCCCCGACGATCCCGACCCCGGGCAGGGTCACCAGCTCGACCAGTCGGGTCAGCCAGTCCGCCTCGAGGACCTCGGTGTCGTTGTTGAGGGTCACGACGTAGGTCCCGGTGCTCGCGGCGACCCCGAGGTTGACGATCCGCGCGTAGTTGAAGGGCCCCGGCGCCGCGACGACCCGGTGGGGGGTGTCGGCGAGGAAGGCCGTCGTCGCCGGCTCCACCGAGTCGTTGTCGACGATCACCACCTCGAGGTGGGGGTAGTCGGTGCGCGCCTCCAGCGAGGCGAGGCAGGCCTCGAGCAGGTCGAGCCGGTCCCGGGTGGGGATGATGACGCTGACCCGCGGGGCCGGGCCGACCAGGGGGGCGCGCCAGCGCACCAGCCCCTCGACCTCAGGGGCCGGCTGGGCGAGACCGGGTCGCCCGACCCGGGCGAGGGAGCGGGCGCTGGCCCGAGCGGCCGCGGCGACCGCCTCGGGACCGGGCGTGGGGCCGTCACTCACCGTGGCGGCCAGATGGGCGGTCGGCGCGCCGAGCTCGAGCAGCGCGAGCACCAGGTCGGCCCGGCTCGCCCGGCTCGCCCCCAGGCGCTGGGACACCCGCGCGAGGGCCCCGGCGCGCACCGCGAGGACCGGTCCCGCCCCGTCGTAGGAGAGCTGGCCGACCCACCCGAGCGCCGCGCAGCGCGCTCTGGCCTGGCGACCCCCCTGTCGGTCCCGCTCGACCCCGTCGGCGTAGACGAGGTCGGCGCCGCGCTCCTCGCCGAGGGCCGCCATCGCCTCGAGCGCGCCGGGCACGCAGACCTGATCGACGTCGACGAGGGCGAGCCACCCTTCGCCCTCGGTGAGGTCGAGGCTCTCGCCGGGGCCGAGGCGGCGCACCTCGACGAAGGGTCCGGCACGAAGGGCCGGCTCGACCGGCTCGCCGAGGGGGAAGGGGCGCTCGGAAGGCGCCGCTACGGGGCCGCGAAGGCGCCGGCGCAGGGCGAGGAACGGTCCGGCGAGGGCCACCACCGCGCGGTAGGCCCACGAGCCGGGCCGCAGGCGCGCCAGCGTGGCGGCCCGGGCGCGCTGACCGCGAGCCTCGGCGAGGGTGGCCCAGGAGTCGGCCCGGAAGCGCTCCCAGGCCTCGCGGGCCTGCGCCTCACTCAGTCGGTCCTCCGGGGCCCCCGGCGGAGCCGCCATCTACTCGATCCCCGTGTACCAGGGCGAGACCCGCGGCGGGTAGGCGAGCTCGAAGAGGGCGTGGCCCCGCGAGAGGTTGGGGTTGTAGTAGGGGTCGTGGAGGATCTCGAGTCCCCAGCGGTCGCGCATCCACAGGACCTCGCCCATGAAGCGCACGAAGTTGGGTCCGGTCTGGTCGGTGCCGCGCGAGATCGACTCGTGGTGGATCAGCTCGGCGAGCGGAGTGTAGGTCACGGCGAGGCCCCGCTCGCGCACCCGCAGGCAGAAGTCGATGTCGTTGAAGGCGACCCGCAGGCCCTCATCGAGCCCGCCGACCTCGTCCCAGGTCTCACGGCGCACCGCCAGGCAGGCCGCGGTGACGGCCTGGAACTCGGTCGCCAGCGCGGTGCGCCCGAAGTAGCCCTTGTCGAGGCGATGGTGGAACTGGCCGACGTGGCCCGCCAGGGCGTTGGGGCCGAGCACCACCCCGGCGTGCTGGATCCGCTCGTCGGGGTAGAGCAGCTTGGCCCCGACGACGCCGACCCCGGGCTGGACGAGCTGGGCCACGAGGGCCGCCAGCCAGTCGCCGTCGACGATCTCGGTGTCGTCGTTCAACAGCACGAGGACCTCGCCGCGCGTCTCGGGGACGGCGGCATTGTGCAGGGCCGAGTAGTTGAAGGGCGAGTCGTCGCGGCGCACCCGCACCCGCTCGGTGAGGGAGGCGAGCAGACGCGCCGTCTCGGGCTTCTCGGAGCCGTTGTCGATCACCAGCACCTCGAAGTCGGGGTAGCGGGTGCGCTCGAGCAGGGTCGTGAGGCAGCGCTCGAGCAGTCGTCCGTCGCGGGTGGGCACGAGGACGCTCACCGAGGGGGCCGGGTCGGGCAGCTGGTAGCGCACCTGGGCGAAGCCGGTGCTCTCGACCTCCTCGACGGTGGCGGCGACCCCCCGGCGCTCGAGGGCGGCAGCCACGCAGCGCCGCCCGGCCTCGAGGGCCCAGGGCTTGGCGGCCGAGGCCCGCGAGGTCGACTCGACGTGGCTGCGCCAGTGGTAGAGCACGAGGGGGATGTGCAGGATCGTCTCGCGCGGCACCGCCTCGGCGACCCGCAGCACGAGGTCCCAGTCCTGGGAGCCGTCGAACTCGCTGCGCAGTCCCCCGACGCGCTCGACGAGGTCCCGGCGCACCGTCGTCAGGTGGCAGACGTAGTTCTGGCCTAGCAGCAGCAGCGGGTCGAAGTCGCTCTTGAAGTAGGGCATGAAGGGCCGACCGACCTCGTCGATCTTGTCCTCGTCCGAGTAGAGCAGGGTGGCGTCGGGCCGGCCCTCGATGGCGAGGGCCACGTGGAGCAGCGCGTACTCGGCGAGCGTGTCGTCGTGGTCCATGAAGACCAGCCACTCCCCGGTGGCCGCCGCGATGGCCGAGTTCGTCGCGGCGGAGATCCCGCCGTTGCTCTCGCGCTCGACGAGGCGCACCCGCGAGTCGCGCTGCGCGTAGCGACGAACAATCGCGCGCACCTCGGGGTCGGGTGAGCAGTCGTCGGCCACCACCACCTCGAAGTCGGGGTAGATCTGGGCGAGCAGGGAGTCGAGGGCCTCTTCGAGGAAGCGGTGGTTCGTGTTGTAGGTGGCCATCACCACCGAGAGGCGCGGGCGGGTCCTCATGAGCGAGAGCCGGCGGCGCAGCCGCTCCCTTCCGGCCTCGTCGACCGCGTTGAAGGCCTCGACCCACAGCGCGTAGGGGTCGGCGCCGAACTGGCCGGCCGGTCCGGCCCCGCCACCGCGCGACAGGGTCCGCAGGGCGTGGCGCGCGAGACGCCAGCCCTTGGCGAGGGTCTCGCGGCGCGAGGAGGCCCGCGCGGGGGCCAGGGCCTCGGCGAGCCCCTCGACTGGGGTCGCCGACGCCGGCGCGGGGCTCGGGGCGGGGACCCGCCCGAGGGCCCGGCGCAGACGCCGTTCGAGGACGTTGTCCACCTTGAGGGCCAGCACGGCGAGCGGGAAGAGGCGGGAGCGCTCGAGCTGGCGATACTGCTCGGCGACCATCTCGTTGTGGGCGCTCGTCAGCTCGAAGACCCGGATGGTCTCGCGCAGGCGGGTCAGCTCCTCGGCGTGCTCGGCGGCGACCCGTCCGGCGTCGGTGCCCGAGCCGGGCGCCGAGTCCTCAGGCAACAGGTCCACGGCCACCCTCTCGTCTCGTCACGGTCGCGGCCGGTCCATCCTACCGGTGCCCCACCGCGCCCCTAGGACGGCGGCGCCTCCACCGGGCGCGGTGCGGCGAGCAGCCAGCCGCCCACCAGCACCGCCAACACCAGGGTCGTCACGCCGTAGACGGCGAGCGTCTCCACCGTCCCGGTGGGCGGGGACCAGCCGCCGGCGTGCAGGAAGAACAGGCGTGAGCCGGCCCGCCCGACGGCGTAGCGGCGCAGGTTGAGATAGAAGGAGCCCCAGCTGAGCAGGGTCACCAGGGCCACCAGGGCCATCGCCAGGTAGCGCTGGCCGCGCCGATGGGCCCGCGAGCGCGGCCACAGGGCGGCGCCGAGGATCGGCACCCCGACCGTCAGGGGCATCGAGTCGCGCCCCTGCCAGACGATGCCGAGCTGGTGGACCTGGCGGGTCACGAGCACCAGGGGCACCCCCACGCAGAGCACCGCGATCCCGAGCAGGGCGATCTTGGCCCTCAGGGCCGCGAAGACCAGGCCGCCGACGAAGACCACCGCGACCATCAGGTACCACAGGTCGTAGAACCAGTGCGGGAAGGGGGTGTCGAGCCACCCGAGCACCCCGACGCTCTGGCGGATCCAGTCGCGGATGTGGTGGGCGACCATGCGGATGATCTCGTACTCGGAGGTCCCCGGAGCCACCTTGGCCCCGTCGGGCGCGATGTTGAGGGTCCCCTGGGTGAAGATCCACGCCGCCGCCACGAGGGCGGCCAGCACGATCGCCCCGAGGGCGATCTGCACGTCGCGCCGACGGCGCACCAGATCAAAGATCCGGCGCGGCCCGGCCGCGACCGCGATCACCACCCCGATGATCACCACGAAGGCCGGCGAGAGCCCGCGCACCAGCACCAGCACCGATCCAGCGACCCCGAGGATCGCCACCAGGGCCCGGGGCGGGTCGTCGAGGTAGTCGGTGACGAGGATCGCGAGCGTCGTCCACAGCAGAATCGCCGTCGTGATCTCGAAGCCACTCGGGTTCACCGAGGCGTCGAGGAACCAGACGATGGGGGTCAGGGACAGGGCGACCCCGGCCGCGATCATCTTGCGTTTGGCGAAGCGGGCGATCACGTAGGCGCTGAGCGCGATGAGGATCGAGCAGGCCAGCGCGCTCATCAGGCGCATCAGGTAGAGGCCGGGCTCGGAGGAGGAGAACCACGAGCCCACCCCGACGATCGCGTAGTAGAGGGGCGGGTAGTGGCCGACGTAGGTGTTGGTCGTCACCGCGGCGGTAGAGGTCGTCCAGGGCGGGGCGCAGCTGGCCGGGTCCTGGGCCTTGAACTGGAAGCACTGGGGGTAGATCTTGGTGAACTCGACGCTCGCGGGCACGGTCACGTCGACCTCGGACTTGTCGGTCGCCGAGGGGATCGAGTGGCCCAGCTGGCCGTGGTCGAGGGCGTAGGCCCGGATCATGTGGGCCTGCTCGTCGGGCGCGGCGACGAGCGGGTTCGCGAAGGACCAGCAGGCCAGCGCCACGAAGGTGAGGGAGAAGAAGATCCACAGCACCTGGCGCGCGGTGACGGGCGTGGCCGGTCCCTTCGCGCGCGTGCCCAGGCCCCTCACGGCCACGACCCTAACATCGCCTCCCTCGCGCTCTCCTAGGCTCGCGGTGATGCGCTGGCGCTGTCTCGCCCTGAGCGGAGCCCTCCTCGTGGGCCTGTCGGCTCCCGCGGGCGCCGCGCGCGACCCCGGGCGCCTGCCCCAGACGGCCACCCGGCCCCCGGTCAGCACCCTCACCTCGCGACTGACCCCGCTCTTTCGCGCCCTGGTGAGCGGCGACGCGGGAAGGGCCCGCGCCGCCTTCTTCCCCCGCCAGGCCTACCTGCAGATGAAGGACCACGTCCTTCCCAACGCCGCCGCCGACTACCAGGACCGCCTGATCGGACTGTTCGACCTCGACGTCGCCGCCTACCACCGCCTCCTGCTCACGGGCGGCTCCCCCACCCTGGTGAGGGTGAGCGCGACGACGGCCGACGCCGCCTGGATCGCGCCGGGGGCCTGTGAGAACACGATCGGCTACTGGCACCTGCCCGGGGTGCGGTTCCTCTACCGCCACGGGACCCGTCTCTACTCGGTCGCCATCGACTCGCTGATCTCCTGGCGGGGCGTGTGGTACGTCGTGCACCTCGGGCCGAACCCCCGGCCGGTCGACGTCGGGACGGTCGACGGCTACCGCGCCGGTCCGGGCCAGCCCGGCCCGCCGGGGGGCTGCTAGCGCGCGGGCGCGATCGCGCCGCCCGACCCGATGAGGGCGGCCGCGGCGCCGAAGTCCTGGCGCGAGAGGGAGTTCATGAACTGGGCGGCCTGGTGGGTCGGGTCGACGCGGGCCTGGCCCGCGGCGTCGAGCAGCACCGAGGTCACCCGCCCCGAGAGGAAGGCGCCGTTCGCGCTCAAGGTGACGTGCAAGATCGCCGACAGGGCCAGGTCGCCGCTCGCCGAGAAGTCCTCGTAGTTGGCGAAGTCCCCGAGGCTGTAGGCGATGAGGTGGCCGCGGTACCACTCCATGCCGCGCAGCACGTGGGGCCCCGAGGCGAGCACCAGGTCGGCGCCAGCGTCGATGGCGGCGTGGGCGAACTGGTAGGGGTTGCCCCGGTTCTCGCCGACGAAGTACTCACTCTGGCGCGTGACGTGGTCGGCGCTCGTGCCCTCGGCCCCGGCGTGCATGTAGACGATCACGATCGGGGCCAGGCGGCGGGCCCGTTCGATGAGCGCCCTCGCCCCGGCGGGGTCGAGCAGGTTGTTGGTCAGTCCGTAGGGGGCGAAGTCGACGAAGGCCGCGCGCAGCGAGCCGACGTGGACGAGGCCGATCTGGCCCGGCAGGCCCGCCTGGGTGATGCCGGCCGCGCGCAGGGCCGCGCTGGTGGCGGCCTCGCCGGGGGCGCCGAAGTCGTAGGAGTGGTTGTTGGCGCTATTCATCACGGTGAAGCCGGCGGCCCGGTAGATCCGCGCGTAGCTCGTCGGGACGCGGAAGGCGTAGCACTGCGAGGAGGCGACCGCGCACTTGGAGGGCGAGGCCGCGTCGTAGAGGGTGCCCTCGAGGTTGCCAAAGACGACGGGCGCCGCGAGGGCGGCGCGCACCGGGTCGAGGTAGTGGGCCGGATCGGGCGGCAGGACCGGCGTGTCGCCGAGCTCGGTGTCGCCGACGGCCGAGAGCGTCAGGGTGGGTGGGGCGGTCGTCGTCGTGGCGAGGGTCGTCGTCGCGAGGCTGGTGGTCGTCGTGGTGTCGGCCCGCGAGGGCTTGGCGAGGCGCAGCGCCGCCACCGTCGCGCCCACGAGCAGGAGCAGCGCGACCGCCACCACGAGCCCCGCGCGCCGTCGCGACGAGCCGGCCGCGTGACGACCTACCACGGCTGGGCGCCCGCCGATCCGCGGTAGACGGCGAAGAAGTCCTTCGTCGAGGAGTAGAGGAACCGCCCGGGGATCTGGTTGGGGTTGGGCACGAAGAGGCTCGGCCCGACGGCCCCGGCGTGGGCGTAGGTCACGAAGATCGGCCACTCGGGGTTGATGTCGAGCTGCATCGCCCTCACGCAGTGCAGCTGGACCATGATCGCCGCCAGGCTCGCCGAGGTCTGGGCGGGGGCCGCCGCGTAGACGAGGTCGCCCTGGGCGGTGATCCCGAGCGCCGTGCGCCAGACGGCCGGCACCCCGTGCAGCGTGATGCCCCACAGGGCGTTGTCGGCGCTGCGCGCCGTGGGGCGCAATCCCCCGACGAGCAGCGAGAGGTTCTGGCGGGCCATGACGACGTCGGGCCCCGGGGTGGGCCCACCCGTCCAGGACAGGACGTCGACCCGCCCATCGCGGTAGCGCACCGCCGTCGCCAGTCCCTTGATCATCGGGTGGTAGAGCAGCCCGTGGGCGTAGAAGCCGGCCGCGCCGTCCTGCTCGTAGAAGCCGGAGTTGAAGGTGGCGAGCAGGCGGGGGCGAGCCGAGAGCGGCACCATCTCGGGACCGCGGCTGAGGGTCGTCGGGCCGGGCCCCTCGTACCCGGGATAGAGCGCCAGCTGGGTGCCCGCGGTGCGGATCCAGGCCGCGTAGGCCCGCACCTGGGGATGGGAGGGAACGGGCGTGAACTGGGCCGTCTCGACGAGCCCCACCCCGGCCCAGGTGTCCCGGCTGACCCAGGAGGAGCAGATGCGGTGCCCGGGCGCCGCCACGCAGATGGGCGCCGGGGAGGTGGGGCGGCTCGCCTGGGGGCGCGCACTGGCGCCGGCCGCGGCGCTTGCAGCCACGAGCCCCATTGCCAGCACGCCCGCGACGACCCTCACCAGGGCCAGTGTAGAGAGCCGCCCACCGTGCGCCGATTCGGCGCTACCCTCGGACTTGGCCATGGCCTCGCGGATCGAGTCGATCGACCTGACCGCCTCGATGTCGGCGGAGGAGTCGGAGAAGCGCCTGGCGGCGGCCGCGCTGCGCCTGACCCACCTGCGCCTGTTCACCGCGGGGCTGATCGCCCCGCGCGAGCCCGGCCCGGGCCTGATCGTGCTCTTCGAGGGCTTCGACGCCGCCGGCAAGGGTGGGGCCATCCGCCGGATGGTCGCCGGTCTCGACCCGCGCCACGTGCGGGTCGTCCCGGTGGGCCCGCCGAGTCCCGAGGAGCTGGCTCACCACTTCCTCTGGCGCTTCGGGCCTTCATTGCCTGGGCGCGGCCAGATGACCGTCTTTGACCGCTCCTGGTACGGGCGGGTCCTCGTCGAGCGGGTCGAGGGCCTCGCCCAACCCGAGGAGATCGAGCGCTCCTACGGCGAGATCGCGGCCTTCGAGCGCTCCCTCGTCGACGACGGCGTGACCATCGTCAAGTTCTGGATGCACGTCTCGGAAAAGGAGCAGCTGCGCCGCTTCGAGGCGCGAGCGAGCGACCCCCTGAAGAGCTGGAAGCTCACCGAGGACGACTGGCGCAACCGCTCGCTGCGCCCGGCCTACCTCGAGGCGCTCGCCGACATGGTCGAGCGCACCGACCGGCCCCACGCGCGCTGGGACCTCATCGCCGGCGACTCCAAGCACTTCGCCCGGGTCCGGGTCGTCGAGACCCTGATCGAGCGCTGGGAGCACGACCTGGCCCGTCGCGGGATCGAGGTGCCGCCCTCCCACCACCTCGACTACCTGCACTGAGCCCCCGGGGCTGGAAGACTGCGCCCATGAGCTACGGCATCACCATCCCCTTCGACGGCGTGACCCTGGCCGAGCACCGGTCCTGGTTCACCCGCCTGGCCGACCTCGGCTACCGCGACGTCTGGAGCGCCGAGGTGGACGGGGCCGACGGCTTCACCCCCCTGGCCCTGGCGGCCGCCTGGGAGCCCCGCCTCGAGCTCGGGGTCGCGGTGGCGCCGGTCTTCACCCGCGGACCGGGCCTGCTCGCCATGACCGCGGCCTCCCTCGCCGAGGCGGCGCCGGGCCGCTTCACCCTCGGCATCGGCGCCTCGAGCCCGGTGGTGGTGGGGCGCTGGAACGGCGTCGCCTACGAGCAGCCCTACCAGCGCACCCGCGACGTGCTGCGCTTCCTGCGCCGGGCGCTCGCCGGCGAGCGCATCGACGAGACCTTCGAGACCTTCGAGGTGCACGGCTTCCGCCTCTCGCGCCCGCCCGCCGTCGCCCCGCCGATCCTGCTCGGCGCGCTGCGCCCGGGGATGCTGCGCCTCGCCGGGCGAGAGGCCGACGGGGCAATCCTCAACTGGCTAGGGGCGAACGACGTGGCCACGTGTCGCGCCGAGGTCGGCGAGGGCAAGACGATCGCGGCGCGCCTCTTCGTCATCCCCACCGAGGACGAAGGCCTCGCGCGCACGGTGGCGCGACGCATGATCAGCTCCTACCTGACGGTGCCGGCCTACGCCGAGTTCCAGCGCTGGGTGGGCCGGGCCGAGGCCCTGGGGCCGATGTGGGAGGCCTGGGCCGCCGGTGAGCGTCAGCGCGCCAACGAGGTGATCCCCGACGAGGTCGTCGACGAGCTGGTGATCCACGGGTCCTTCGACCAGTGCCGCGCCCACGTCCAGCGCTATCTCGACGCCGGGGTCGAGCGCGCGACGGTGGCGATCGTGCCCTTCGGGGTCGACCTCGCCGCGGCCGTGGAGGGCCTCGCCCCCTAGAGGCCCCTGGCGAGCCAGAGGATCACGAGGCCCAGGGCGGCGAGGGGCAGCTGGAGCGGCGGCCACCAGACCACCCAGAGCGCCTCGACGAGGAGCCAGGCGAGGAGGCCCCCACCCACGACGAGGGCCGACCTTCGGGCCCAGGGACCCGGGCGGCGTTGGAGCCAGGTCGCGAGCAGCGGGCCAGCGCCGACGAAGAGCCCGAGGGCGATCCCCGGTAGGCGCCAGGAGCCAAAGCCGGTGCCCGTGAGGTAGCGCGCCGGCAGGGCGTTGGCGGGATGGGTCACCAGGTCGAGGGCCCCACCGAGGGCGCACAGCCCGAGAAGGATCTCGAGGACGATCACCGTGCGACGCCGGGCCACCACGACCTGACCCTAGGAGTCCAAGAGCGGCCCCTCGAGGGCCGAAGGTCCTAGGCCCGGTCGGCCTCGAGGAACTCCAGCAGCTCGGCGAAGCGCTCGCGCGCCGCAGCCCGACGGGCCGGGATGAACTCGCTGGGGACCTCGTGGGGCTCGTAGCGCTTGAGGGCGTGGCGCGCGACGGTCTGGCGGTGGACCTCGTCGGGTCCGTCGTAGATGCGCGCGGCCCGGGCCCAGCGGTACATGGCCTCGAGGGGCATGTCGGCGGCGTAGCCGAGCGCCCCGTGGACCTGGATGGCCCGGTCGATCACGTTGTGCAGGACGCTCGCGCCGTAGTACTTGATCATCGCGATCTCGTCGCGGCTCGCCGAGGCCCCCACCTGATCCATCTTCCAGGCGGCGTGCAGGGTCATCAGGCGCGCGGCGTGCATCTCGGCGGCCGAGTCGGCGATCCAGGTCTGGACCTGGCCCTTGTCGGCGAGCATCGAGCCGTGGGTGAAGCGGCTGAGGGCCCGCTCGCACATCATGTCGAAGGCCCGCTGGGACTGGCCGAGCCAGCGCATGCAGTGGTGGATCCGGCCGGGGCCGAGGCGGGCCTGGGCCAGCAGGAAGCCCGAGCCCTCCGGACCGATCAGGTGGTCGGCGGGCACCCGCACGTCCTCGTAGACGATCTCGGCGTGATTGCCGAAGCGCCCATAGGTGACGATCGGGTCGTCCATCGAGCCGACGTCGCGCACGATGGTCACCCCGGGGGTGTCGACGGGCACCACGAACATCGAGGAGCCCTGGTAGGGGTGGACGTCGGGGTTGGTGACCGCCATCACGATCAAGATGTCGGCCACCGAGCCGTTGGTCGTGTACCACTTGTGGCCGTTGATCACCCACTCGTCGCCGTCGCGCACCGCGCGGCTCTTCAGCAGGCGCGGGTCCGAGCCCGCCGCCTCGGGCTCGGTCATCGAGAAGCCCGAGCGCATCCGCCCCTCGAGCAGGGGGGCCAGCCAGCGCTCTCGGATGTCCTCGCGCCCAGTCATCTCCATCCCCGCCGCCAGCAGCTCGGCGTTGCCCGAGTCGGGGGCGTTGTTGCCAAAGATCACCGGCCCGTAGGGGGACTGGCCGAGGATCTCGTGCATCAGCCCGAGGCGCACCTGGCCAAAGCCCATCCCCCCGAGCTCGGGCGGCAGGTGGGCGGCCCAGAGGCCGCGGCGCTTCACCTCGGCCTGGAGCGGCTCGATCGCGCGCACCAGCTGGTCGTGGTTGAGCTCAAGGACCTCGAGGGGGAAGACCTCCTCACGCACGAAGGCGCGCATCCACTCGAGCTGCTCCTCGAACTCCGGCTCGGTGGAGAAGTCCCAGGCCATGTCGCCCCCTTTTGGCCTCACTCTACGTCCGCCCCGAGGGGCCCTTCGTGGGGTTCCCTACACTGGTCGAGGAGGCGATATGGGCAAGAAGAAGAGGTCCGCACCAGCCAAGGTCCGCATCGGGGTCGTGGACACGATGTTCGCGCGCTACGACATGGGTGGCGCCGCGCGGGCCGAGCTGGCCGAGTGTCCCGGCTACGGGGAGAGCTTCGAGGTGATCGCGGCGACGGTGCCGGGCTTCAAGGACCTGGCGGTGGCGGCGAAGAACCTCATCGAGCGTGACGGCTGCGCGATCGTCGTGGCCCTGGGCATGCCCGGGTCGGCGCCCATCGACAAGCAGTGCGCCCACGAGGCCTCCACCGGGATCATGCAGGCCCAGCTGATGACCTCGACCCCCATCCTCGAGGTCTTCGTGCACGAGGACGAGTCCGACGACCCCGAGGTGCTCGCTCGGGTCTTCGACCAGCGCAGCCGCAAGCACGCGCGCAACGCCTACTGGATGCTCTTCGAGCCCGACCAGCTGCGCCTGCGCGCCGGACAGGGCGTGCGCCAGGGCTTCGAGGACGCGGGGCCCCTCGCCCTCTAGCCCGCCTGGGGTACGCTCACCCCTTACGCTGCGGTAACCAGGAGGAGCCATGCCAGAGGCCGTCATCGTCGCCACCGGACGTACCCCGATCGGACGGGCCTTCAAGGGCTCCCTCGTCGACCTGCGCCCCGACGACCTCACGGCCCACGTGGTGCGCGCGGTCCTCGACAAGGTGCCCGAGCTCGACCCCCACCTGGTGGAGGACCTGCTCGTGGGCTGCGGACAGCCGGCCGGCGAGTCGGGCTTCAACGTGGCGCGCGTCGCCGCCGTGCTGGCGGGCCTCGACGACGTGCCCGGGGTGACGGTGAACCGCTACTGCTCCTCCTCGCTCCAGACGATCCGCATGGCGGCCCACGCCATCCGCGCTGGGGAGGGCGACGTCTTCGTCGCAGCCGGGGTCGAGACCGTCTCGCGCTTCGCCGCGGGCGCCTCGGACGTCGGCAAGGCGACCAACCCGCTCTTCGAGGAGGCCGTCGCGCGCAGCGCGCAGCGCGCCCAGGGCGGCCAGGGGGCGTGGTCCCCGGCGCCGGGGCTGCCCGACGTCTACATCGCCATGGGCCAGACGGCCGAGAACGTCGCCGAGTTCGAGAAGGTCAGCCGGGCCGAGATGGACGAGTTCGCCCTGCGCAGTCAGCAGCTGGCCGTCGCCAGCCAGGCCAGCGGCTTCTTCGAGCGCGAGATCATCCCCGTCACCCTGCCCGACGGCACGGTGGTCACGAAGGACGACGGCCCGCGCGCCGACACCTCCCTCGAGCGCCTCTCCTCCCTCGCGCCGGTCTTCCGCGAGGGGGGCTCAGTGACGGCGGGCAACTCCTGCCCGCTGAACGACGGGGCGGCGGCCGTCGTGATCATGAGCGACCACAAGGCCGCCGAGCTCGGCATCAAGCCCCTCGCGCGCATCGTCGCCTCCGGGGTCTCAGCGCTGCACCCTGAGATCATGGGCCTCGGCCCGATCGAGGCCAGCCGCCAGGCGCTGGCTCGCGCCCAGATGACAATGGACGACATCGACCTCGTGGAGATCAACGAGGCCTTCGCCGCCCAGGTCATCCCCAGTGCCCGCCACCTCGGGATCCCCCTCGAGAAGCTCAACACGGTGGGCGGCGCCATCGCCCTGGGTCACCCCTTCGGGATGACCGGGGCGCGCATCATGACGACCCTGCTCAACGCCCTCGAGGACCAGGGCAAGCGCTTCGGCCTCGAGACCATGTGCGTCGGCGGCGGCCAGGGGATGGCCATGATCGTCGAGCGTCTCGGCGACTGATCAGAGGTCGGAGGTACCCCGCCGCCGCGTGGGCGGGTGGTTGAGCCGAGGACCCCTCAGCGAGTCGTCGGGCGAGCGCCGGGGTCCGACACCAGGGCCTGGTGCTCGGCCTCCTCGACCGCGCGGCCCTCCTCGGGCAGCAGCACCGCGATGCCGTCACGCACCTCGTAGGCGACGCGCCGGCGCGGGTTGTAGAGCAGGTCGCGCGAGCCCACGTAGAGCAGGGGGCCGTGGTCGGTCGGGTCGACGAGGACGTCGAGGAGGAACTCGGGCAGGCTCATCAGGCTCCCTTGAACCAGTCGGTGACGGTGCGCACGCCGGTCTCGACGGCCGCCTCGTCGCGGCCCTCGACGTTGAGGCGCAGCAGCGGCTCGGTGTTGGAAGGTCGCAGGTTGAACCACCACTCCCCCAGGTCGGCCGACAGTCCATCCAACCGGTCGACCGCCACCCCCTCGTCCACCAGTCGGGCGGCCACCGCCTCGACCGACTGGGCGGGGCTGGCGACCTCGGTGTTGATCTCGCCCGAGGAGTGGTAGCGCTCGAAGGGGGCGGCTAGCTCGCTCAACGTCCCGCAGGCGCGCGAGAGCAGGTGCAGGACGATCAGGGCCGTGATGATCCCCGAGTCGGCCCGGAAGTTGTCGAGGAAGTAGTAGTGGCCGGAGTGCTCGCCCCCGAAGACGGCACCGGTGTCGGCCATGACCTGCTTGATGTAGCTGTGCCCCACCCGGGTCCGGATCCCCACGCCGCCGCCCTCGGCGATGACCTCGCTCACCGCCCTCGAGCAGATGGCGTTGTAGAGGATGGTGGCACCGGGGTGGCGCTCGAGCATGGCGGCCGCCACCATCGCGGTGGTCGTCGAGCCGCTGATCGGCTGGGCCCTCTCGTCGACGAGGAAGACCCGGTCGGCGTCGCCGTCGAAGGCCAGCCCCACGTCGGCGCCGGTCTCGAGCACCCGGGCCTGTAGGTCGCGCAGGTTCTCGGGGTTCAGCGGGTCGGCCGGGTGGTTCGGGAAGGTGCCGTCGAGCTCGGGGTAGAGGACCTCGACCTCGAAGGGCAGGGCGTCGAAGATCGCCGGCACCACCAGTCCGCCCATCCCGTTGGCCACGTCGGCCACGATCTTCAGCGGCGCCAGCTCGGTCAGGTCCACGAAGGAGCGCACGTGGGTCACCCACTCGACGGTGAGGTCGACCGGGGTCAGCGACGCGCGCGGCTCGCCGGCCGGCTCGGCGAGGAAGCGCTCGGTGAGGGCGCGCACCTCCTCGAGCCCGGTGTCGGCGCCCACCGGGCGGGCTCCGGCCAGGCAGAGCTTGAGGCCGTTGTAGCGGGCCGGGTTGTGCGAGGCGGTGAACATCGCCCCGGGCGCGTCGAGGAAGCCCGCGGCGAAGTAGATGAAGTCGGTCGAGGCGAGGCCCGCGTCGAGCACCTCCACGCCGAGCGCGCGCGCGCCCTCGGCGAAGGCCGCGCTCAGCCCCTCGCCCGAGGGGCGCATGTCGCGGGCCATCACCAGGCGGGGGCTCTGGCAGAACTGGGCGAAGGCCGAGCCGACGGCGCGCGCCACCGCCTCGTCGAGCTGATCGGGATAGGTCCCGCGCACGTCGTAGGCCTTGAAGATCGTGCCCAGGTCCACGGGGCGTCAGCCTACCGTCGCGCCAGGCGCCGCCTCCTCAGCCAGAGGAAGCCCACCACCAGGCCGAGCAGGACGGTGGCGTCACTGATCAGGTTGCCCACCACGACGACCGGCGAGGAGCCGTAGGTGAGGGTCACCTCGTGGGAGCGGGGCACCACGACCATCAGGTTGGGGCTGACCCGGTAGGGGCCGTCGGCGCCGGTGACGTGCCAGCGCGGGTAGTAGGAGACCTTGACGAGCACCGGGGTGCCCAGGCGCGTGACGTGGAAGGAGAGCGACTGGGTCCCCACCCGCACGGCGCTCACCGCCGTCGCGGGCGCCCGGCGCGCCACCATCGAGGTGACGGAGGCCGCCCGCGGCCAGTTCGACGGGCCGCTCGCCGCCCCCAGCACCGACCAGAGGCGCGGGTCGAGCCACCAGGTCACGTTGGCGTCCTGCCAGCTCTGGCGCCCGTTGACGTGGGCCAGCACGTTGGGCCAGTGGGTGAGCGGGGTCACGACCGGCGCCTTCAGCACCCGGTAGATGCGCCAGTGGGCCCCGCCCGGCCAGTTGCGGGTCGTCGCCACCAGTTGGAGGGAGTGGTCCCGGTTGGCCTGGGCGACCACCGAGGGCGAGAAGGCCATGAAGTAGCGCACCCCGAGCATCTGGAGGTGCTCGACGCCGAGGGCCACGTCCAGCGAGCCGTAGGGCAGGTTCAGCTGGGGGTCCGAGGGGGCCGCCGAGAGCTCGGCCTGGTCGAGGAAGTGGTAGGGCACGGTCGGCGAGGACTCGAAGAAGAGCCCCTCCATCGAGTCCACGCAGTTGTTGGTCCAGTAGGGCAGGAGCATCAGGGCCATCGGCGAGCCGAAACGGTTCTGGTCCGAGCTGTACTCCCACATGGCCCGCCCGCAGCCGTAGCGGTGCGCCACCGAGCTCATCGTCTCCATGAGGTTGTGGTACTCGGGCCAGGCGGCCTTGCCCTGGTAGCCCGAGTAGTTCCACTGGGCCCAGGAGGAGACCTGGTTGCCCGTCGTGTTGAGCGAGAGGGCCGAGGCGACCGGCGGCACCAGCCCCGGCACCGTCGAGAGCAGGCCCGCCAGGATCGCCACCACGCCCGCGCGGTAGCGGCGCCGCTCGTAGCGGCGCTCGCGCTCCTCGTCGCTCTCGGGGAGCTCCGCGAAGCCGAGCGCGTCGGCCGGCGGGGGCACCTCGACGGGACGGGTCCCTTCGTCGCTCGCCTCCTCCTCGGCGACGGCGAAGGCCCCCTCTGAGTCCACTGCGGACGTGAGGGCGACCGGGGCCGCCTCACCCTCCTCGCGCCCGGCGCGATGGACCGACAGGCCCCCCTCGCCCACGTAGATCAGCCACCCGCGCCGGTGCCGCCCCCACTCGGCCCAGCGATAGAGCAGGTAGCCGGCCAGCCAGCCGGCGCTGAGGTGGATCGAGACGTACCAGTAGGGGACGAGGCGCTCATTCCAGATGGCGCTCTGGGGGTCGAGGACGAAGGCCGCGAGGGAGAGGACGCTGAGGGACCCGAGGATCATCCCGAGGCGCTGGCGCACCGCGAAGGCCACGAGCAGCGAGACGCCGGCCATCACGATGACCCAGCGGTCCCCCGCCGCCCCGGTCGAGCTGAACCAGCCCAGCGTCGTGAAGATCGCGTGGGGGCTCGAGGTGTTGTCGTTGACGTAGCCCATCGAGTTGGTCAGGTTCTGGGTGAGTCCGAAGCTCACGAGCCACCAGGCCGACAGCCCGAAGGAGAGCAGTCCCGCGCCCACCGCGAAGCGCACCGGTCGCCAGTGGTCCCCCTGGAGTCCGAGCTCGCGGGCCTCGGGGTCCCCGATCCCGAGTCGTGCGAAGAGCTCGAAGACCACGATCACCGCGCCGGCCCCCAGGGCGAAGATCCACGGCAGCAGGTGCGCGGCCAGGGTCAGGCTGAGCGCCACCGCCGTCCACCAGTAGCCGCGGGCCCGGCGCACGCCGCGCGCGAGCAGGCCGATGGTCACCAGGGCGAAGGCCAGCGACAGCGAGAAGGCGTACTCGCCGGCCATCGTGGAAAAGAGGTTCCCCCCGTCGATGGTGTAGGAGGCGTCAAAGAGGAAGGGCAGGGTCGACATCGCCAGGGCCAGCGGGATCGGCCGGGGGGCGCGGAAGAGCCGCCCCATGAGGTAGGCGGCGGGCGGGATGAGCAGCGAGCCGAGGACGGTCGCCAGCTTGAAGGCGTGGGCGAAGCCGATGACGTAGCTGGCGAGGGTGGCGAGGTAGTCGGGCAGGACGAAGTAGTAGGTGTAGGCGGGCATGCCGTCGAACCACCCCGGGTACCACGGCGTCAGGTTGAAGAGGTTCCCCTGGGTGCGCAGGTAGGCCGGCAGCGCCAGGTGGGAGGCGGTGTCCCCGCCGGTGAGCAGGCTGGAGGAGAAGACGAGGTTGGGGTGCAGCTCCCACAGGGTGATGGCCATCACCAGGCCCACCCCGATCAGGTCGAGCCAGAGCAGCGGCGAGGGGCGCCGCAGTCGCCCCCTCATCCGTGCACCCGCTGGGCGACCAGGACGGCGTAGGCCACGCCGTTGAAGCCGACGTGGGTCAGCACCGCCGGCCACAGCCGGCCCGTGAACTCGACGACCAGCGCGAGCACCAGCCCCACCAGGGCGAGACCGGCGAACTGGAGGGGCTCGCCGTGGGCCAGGGCGAACAGGACCGCGCTGCCTACCGCCGCCAGGCCGACCGCCAGCGCCCGCGACCGCCCGGCGAGGCTCCGGCGCAGGGCCCGGTAGAGGGTGGCGCGAAAGAACAGCTCCTCGACGAAGGGGGCGAGCAGCACGGTCATCACCCCGAGCAGGGCCAGGGTCACCCCGGAGGAGCCGTTGAAGAGTCGATGCACCGGCCGGCCGAGGTCGTGCAGGTGGAAGGGGGCGTAGAGCAGGCCCACGGCGATCTGGCAGAGGACCCCGAGCCCGAGGAAGGAGACGTCGCGCCCGCGCAGACCCCACTGGCCCTCGACGTGGGCGAGACCGCCCGGACGGGCCGCGAAGAGGAAGGCGCCGGCGAACCCGCTCCACAGCCCCACCAGGCTGAGGGCGTTGGCCCACCACGGCGGGGTCGCCGCCTTGGCGAGCGCACCGGCCCCTCCGGGGTAGTGGGCGAGCGCCGCCCCGAGGGCCAACAGCACCGCCGCCACCACCTCGCCCAGCACGAAGCCCGCGACGCAGCCCAGCAGCACCAGGCCCGGTCGGGCCGGCGCGGCGGGCACGGCGACGGGCGCGTCGGTCACTCTCACTGGCCTTTCCCGGGGCTTAGACCATTTCTTATGGTCAACCCCTAGATTAGAAACGTGAACCCCGACCCTACCGACCGGCCCGGGAAGCGGCCGCTGATGGGCGCCCAGCGCCCGCTGACCCCTGAGTCGCGCCGTCGACTCGTGACGATCGCCATCATCGCCTTCGTCGTGGGCATCCTCTTCATCCCCTCGCTGTTCCAGAACAAGTCGGTCGAGAGCCTCTCCTACTCCAAGTTGCTCTCGATGGCCCAGCAGCAGAAGGTCAACACCGCCACCATCAACAACGGCACCGGCGTCATCACCGGCCAGCTGACCAACGGGACCAACTACAGCGTCTCGGGCCCGGCCCCGGCCCTCTCGACCGAGGTGACCACCCTGCGCGACGCCAACGTCACGGTGAACTTCGCCAACTCCTCGGGCCTGGCGGCAATGCTGCTGCCCTACCTGATCTGGATCCTCATCTTCGCGGGCTTCATGTACTTCGTCAACCGCCAGGCCCGCGGCCAGATGAACGGCATGATGTCGGTCGGGCGCAGTCGGGCCAAGCAGTTCTCCGAGGACCGACCCCGCACGACCTTCGCCGACGTGGCCGGCTACCTCGGGGTCAAGCAGGAGATCAGCGAGGTCGTCGACTTCCTGAAGAGCCCCGGCCGCTTCCGCGACATCGGCGCGACGATCCCCAAGGGCATCCTGCTCGTCGGGCCCCCGGGAACGGGCAAGACGATGCTGGCCCGCGCGGTCGCCGGCGAGGCCGGAGTGCCCTTCTTCTCGGTGTCGGGCTCTGACTTCATGGAGATGTTCGTCGGCGTGGGCGCCAGCCGCGTGCGCGACCTGTTCAACACCGCGCGCAAGCAGTCCCCCGCCATCGTCTTCATCGACGAGATCGACTCGATCGGCCGCAAGCGCGGGGCCGGCCTCGGCGGCGGCCACGACGAGCGCGAGCAGACCCTGAACCAGATGCTCTCGGAGATGGACGGCTTCGAGGCGACCGAGGGGGTCGTCGTGATGGCGGCCACCAACCGGCCGGACGTCCTCGACCCGGCCCTGCTGCGCCCGGGACGCTTCGACCGCCAGATCGTGGTGCCCCTGCCCGACCTCGACGAGCGCCTGCCGATCCTCAAGGTCCACGCCAAGTCCAAGCCCCTCGACCCCAGCGTCGACCTCGGGATGGTGGCCCGCGGGACGCCCGGGATGAGCGGGGCCGACCTCGCCAACCTCGTGAACGAGGCCGCCCTGCACGCCGTGCGCCGCCACTCGGGCACCATCTCGATGGAGGACTTCGAGGCGGCCCGCGACCGCGTCATGATGGGCCAGGAGCGCGACACGATGGTCCTGAAGGACGACGAGCGCGAGCGGATCGCCTACCACGAGTCCGGGCACGCTCTCCTGGCCTACGTCCTCGACAAGACCGATCCCCTGCACAAGATCACGATCATCCCGCGCGGCATGGCCCTCGGGGTCACGATGACCCTGCCCGAGGAGGACCGCCACATCATGGCCCGCCAGCACCTCGAGGACTCCCTGTGCATGCGCATGGGCGGGCGGGTCGCCGAGCTGCTCGTCTACGGCGACCTCTCGACGGGCGCCGCCGACGACCTGCAGCGCAACACCGACCTGGCCCGGCGCATGGTGCGCGAGTGGGGCATGTCCAAGGAGATCGGCCCGATGGCCTGGGGCCAGAACAACCAGGTCTTCCTCGGCGAGGACCTCATGCACACCCGGGACTACTCCGACCACACCTCGAAGATGATCGACGACGAGGTCGAGAGGATCCTGCGCGAGCAGGAGTCCCGCGCGATCGAGATCCTGACCCTGCACCGGCGCGGCCTCGACGCCTTGACCCGCGCCCTCTTAGAGAGCGAGACGATCGACGGCGAGACCGCGGCGCGACTGATCGACGAGGCCCACGGCGAGCCGGTCCACGACCGCGCCGTGAAGACCGTCTCCTCGCTCTCGGCGCCCTCGGTGTCGGCCCCGACGCCCGAGCCGGCGGTGCCGGCCTGGCAGCCGCCGACCCTACCGGCCGTCTAGCAGGGTCACCACCGACAGGCCCGCGGGGCTGGTGGGCGTCGTCGCGCCCAGCACCAGCCACGGGCGAGAGGCGCTGAGGGTCACCGACAGCGAGCTCAGGCTGTGGAGGGCGCCGAACAGGCCGAGCAAGTCGACCGGCTGACCCGGGGTCAGTCGCGCGCTCTCGGTGACGGCGGGCGACCCCGAGCCGATCGTGAAGGCCCGCAGGCTCACGCTCAGGCTCCCCGAGCCGGTGTCCACCAGCGTCGCGCCGTCGATCCCGAGACCGGCGAGGTCGGCGAGGGACAGCGCGCTGGCCGGCGTCGCCGCCGGGCTGAGGGCGAGCCCCTGGGAGCCGCCCACCGCGAGAGTCGCCACCACCGGCTGGCTGGCCACCACCCGCAGGCTCGCGAGCCCGGCCGCGGGGATGGCCGAGTTGGGGGTGATGACGAGGCGGGCCGTCGAGTAGGCGGGCACGCTCGCCGTCAGGTCGGGCACCGTGAAGCTGCCCAGGTGCACCTGGACGCTCACCTGGGAGGCCACCGGCGAGGGGTTCGCCAGGCGCACCTCGGCGTGGGCCCCGCTGGCGGTCGTGACCCGGGTGAAGTAGGCGCTGGTCGTCGGGGCGAGGCTGCCGACGTCGAGCGAGCCCAGGCCGGCCGAGTCCTCGACCGCGCTGACGGCGACCGCGCCGCGCAGGGCCCGCACCCTGACCCCGAGGGCCGTGGCGTTGACGAGCTGGCCGCCGAGGTTCACGACGACCTCGGCGTGGGGCCCGACCGCGAGACCCTGATAGGGCGCGGGGGCCTGGAAGCCGGTCGTGGTGTAGGCCGACACGTCCACCACCGCCGGCGTGGCCGTCGGGTTGAAGAGGCTGATCTTCGCGCTGGAGCCGACCGAGGTGTCCAGTCCCGACGCGTACCAGTCGGTGACCCCGGTGCTCTGGCACGGGGTGATCGAGCGATGGTCGTCGAGGACCACCTGGGCGAGCACGCCCCCGCCGTCGACGATGGCCGAGAGCCCGAAGAGGTTGCCGCTCACCAGCGAGGAGGGCCGCACTCGGGCGCTGGCGTGCGCGCCCAGGGGGATCGTCGTCGAGGCGCTGTGGCCGGTGTCCGAGACGACCGTCACCGTGGCGTGGCGCGCCTGGTTGGAGGTGTTGAGCAGGGCCACCACTCCCCCGGCACCACCGGCCGCGGTGGTGAGCCCGGTGCAGTAGAGAGAGGCCGACTCGACCTGGGCGGGCGTGGCGGGAGGCGGGGCGGTCGGGTTGGCGGCGTTGGTGAGGGCGCTCAGCGTGCCCGCCGCGACCAGTCCGGCCGCCAGCAGCGCCGC
>CAYUZO010000025.1:0-31154 GCA_964449735.1 uncultured Ferrimicrobium sp. | reverse complement strand
TCGTCGCCGTCTCCTGGGGCACCGGCGCCGCGCGCGCCGCCCTGGCCGGCGAATCCGGGGCCTCCACCCTCTACGACGTGGGCGCCCTCGCCGGCGCCCTGCCCGGCGTGCCGGTGGCCGCCGCCCTGGCCGCGCTGGTCGCCGCCCAGGGCGCCCCTGAGGCCATCCTCGTGCCCACCAGCTACGACGGGCGCGACATCGCCGGACGGCTGTCGGCCCGGCTCGACCGTCCGGTCCTCACCAACGTGACCGGCCTCGAGGTCGTCGACGGAGCTCTCACGACCGAGCACCCGATCTTCGGCGGCACCCAGGTCGTCAAGGCCCGCTTCAGCGCCGGTGCGCCGGGGATCGTCGTCGTGCGCGCGAAGTCCTTCGCCGCGGAGCCCTCAGGGGGCGCGCCCGCCTCGATCGAGGCGGCGCCGGCCGGAGACCTCGGGCCGACGGGGAGTGCGCGCATCGTGGCCAGCCACGCCGAGGAGCGCAGTGGTCCCCAGCTGGAGGAGGCCGCCGTCGTCGTGTCGGGCGGACGGGGCCTCGGCGAGGCCGGTGCCTACCAACTCGTCGTCGAGCTGGCACGCCTGCTCAACGGCGCCGCGGGCGCCAGCCGGGCCATCGTCGACGCCGGGTGGGTTCCCTACTCCCACCAGGTCGGCCAGACCGGCAAGACGGTCAAGCCGACGGTGTACTTGGCCTGCGGCATCTCCGGGGCCACCCAGCACCTCGTCGGGATGAAGGGCTCCAAGAACATCGTGGCCGTCAACAAGGACGCTGAGGCGCCGATCTTCCAGATCGCCGACCTGGGGATCGTGGGCGACGTTCACAAGGTCCTGCCGGCCCTCATCGAGGCCCTGAAGGCCCGCTAGGTCACACGTCGCGTCGGGCCATGCGCCAGGCGCCCAACGCCGTCCAGCCCACGAGCCACGCGGCGACGACGATCCACGCCTCGCTCGTCGTGATGGCGACCGCGACGTCGCGTGAGGCGTTGAGCGCCGGCAGAGCCGCGGGTTCGAGATGGGCGGTCGCCACGCCGACGATCGAGCGCTGCAGGTTCACGAGGTGGGGCAGATGGGCCCTCGTCGCCAGGGGCGTGATCAGCACCTCGAGCACGATCATCAGCACCACGGCCACGGTGCGCTGGCCGATGAGCGAGGAGAGCCCGATCCCGACCGTCACTCCGATCGCGGCCTCCAACAGCACCCACAGCCAGGCGTCGAGGATCACCGTGGCTGGCGGGCTCAGGAAGATCTTGGCGTAGTCGTGGTAGTCACCCTGGGCGACCTGGGTGGCGCTGGCGACCAGCTCGGCGTGGGTCGGGTGGACGGTGGTGGGGGTCTTGAAGCCGTTGGCGCCGGTGATCTTGACCCAGCGGGGGTTGCTCGGCGACCCGAAGCAGGCGATGGGTGGCGGGCTGGCCACGCCGTTGCCACCGTAGGGGAGGTAGCAGAGGGTCTCGGCCGGGTGGACCTGGGCCCAGTGGACGAACTCGCTGCGGGTCATGCCCGGGGCGAGCTGGACGTTGCCGTAGTTGACCTTGGTCGGGGCGGCGAACACGCAGACCAGGGTGATCACCGCGAAGCCGGCCGTCACCATCGAGACCGCGATCGCCAACGCGGCCGGGATGCGCGCGAAGTAGAGGGCCAATCGGCTGCGTCCGGTGATGACGAGATGGCGGAACATCCCCTCGGAGAGGTCGGCCGAGCCGGCGGCCGTGCCCAAGGTGGCGGCGACGATGAAGCCGAGGACGTAGAGGGCGCCCACGATCACGCCACCGAACTGGTCGTAGCCGCCGGCCGGTCCGTAGGTGTGAGGGGCAGCGGCGTGCTCGATGAGTCGGATCGCGAAGTACACGACGGGGATGCCGATGGTGACCACGGCCATGGCGATCATGAGGCCGCGGCGACGGCGCAGCTCGTGGAACTTCGCCTGGATCATCGGCCCGGTCGGGACCCACGAGTTGCGGTGGTCGGTGCTCACGCGTCCTCCCCGAGCCGGCTGGTCACCTGCAGGAACCAGTTCTCCAGTGAGACGCGGGCGACCTCGAGGTGCCACACCTCGATCCCGGCGGTGACCAGGCGGCGGTTGGCCTCGGCGGCGAGGTCCCGTCCGGCCCCCTCGGGCAGCGCCAGTCGCAGCACCGCGCCCTCACGCGAGAGGGCGTTGCCCTCGACGAGCCCCGCGAGGAGCTCGGAAGCCCGTTCGGGTTGGGAGCACTCGATCTCGAGCGAGGTGCCGGTCATCGCCAGCAGCTCGCCGATCGGCCCCTGGCGGATGACCGTGCCGCGATCGACGATCGCCACCGCGTCGCAGGTCCGCTCCACCTCGTCGAGCAGATGGGAGGAGAGGATGACCGTGCGTCCCTCCCCGACGAAGGAGCGGATGAGGTCGCGCATCTCCTGCATCCCGGCCGGGTCGAGGCCGTTCATCGGCTCGTCGAGCATGAGCAGCTCCGGGTCGCCGAGCAGGCAGGCGGCCACGCCGAGGCGCTGGCGCATGCCCATCGAGTACTTGCTCACCCGGTCGTCGGCCCGGTGCGCGAGGCCGACGCGCGCCAGCGAGGCGTCGACACGCCCGCGCGCGGCGCTCTCTCGGCTCGCCGCGAGGACCTGGAGGTTCTCGCGGCCGGAGAGGTGAGCGAAGAAACGCGGCTCGTCGACGATCGCCCCGACTCGCGCGAGGGCGAGGTGGCGCTCGCGCGGCACCGGATGGCCGAGGATCGAGGCGGTGCCGGCGTCGGCGTGGGTCAGGCCGAGCAGGACGCGCATGAGGGTGGTCTTGCCGGCCCCATTGGGGCCGAGGTACCCGAAGGCGCTGCCGCGCGGCACGACCAGGTCGATGCCCTGCAGGGCCGCGTTGTCGCCGAAGCGCTTGGTGAGTCCCTGGCAGCGGATCGCGTCGCCGGCGCTGGCGGGGGGCTCGAGGGTCTGGGTGGGGGCCATGGCCGCAGCCTAGGGAGCGGGCGATGACGGAAGCGGGTGGCAAAAGGCCAGGTCAGGGATATCACCTAGGGGGAGGGTTGACGAGCCTGGGCCCGACCCTGCGGGCACCAGCCTTCGGGCGGGCCTGCCTAGGCTGGGTCGGAGTTATGCCGACACCCGGGACCGCCCTGCGCCGTCGAGCGGCGCTGGCCGTCCTCTCCTTGACCCAGTTGATGGTCGCCCTCGACGCGACCGTCATCAACATCGCCCTGCCCTGGGCTCAGCGGGCCCTCGGCTTCTCTAACGCCGATCGACAGTGGCTGATCACCGGCTACGCCCTGACTTTCGGCTCGCTGCTCCTCCTCGGCGGCCGGCTCTCGGACCTCTGGGGGCGCCGGGCGGCCCTCGTCGTCGGCCTGACCGGGTTCGCGGCGGCGAGCGCGCTCGGCGGTGCGGCCCAGAGCTTCGCCGTCCTGGTGGCGGCGCGCTGCGCCCAGGGGGTCTTCGGAGCCCTGCTGGCCCCGGCGGCCCTCGCCACCTTGACGACCACCTTCACCGACCCCAAGGAGCGGGCCCGGGCCTTCACCATCTACGGCGCCGTCGGCGGGTCGGGTGCGGCCATTGGGCTGCTGCTCGGCGGGGCGCTGACCCAGTGGGCCTCCTGGCGGTGGTGTCTGCTCATCAACCTCGTCGTCGCGGCCGTGGCCCTGAGCGGCATCGGCCTGTTCGTCGACGACGCCGGCCGGGCCAAGCCGCGACTCGACGCGCTGGGCACGATCCTCGGCTCACTCGGACTCTTCGGGGTGGTGCTCGGCATCGCGCGCGCCGTCAGCGCCGGCTGGGGAGACGAGACCTCCTGGGGAGCCCTCAGCGTGGGGGCCGTCTTGCTGGCGCTCTTCGGGGCGTGGCAGCGGCGGGCTCGCTCGCCCCTCGTCCCGCCGCGACTGGTGGCCGACCGCACCCGGGCTGGGTCCCTGACGGCCCTGTTCCTCACCAACGTCGGGGTCTTCGGCTCCACCCTGTTCCTCGCCTACTACCTCCAGAACACCCTCGACTACACGCCGCTGCGCACCGGGATCTACTTCTTGCCCCTGGTGATCGCGCTGGTGATCTCGGCGACCGCGGCGAGTGCCCGGCTGATCGACACGGTGGGCCCGCGCTCGCTGGTCCCTGTCGGGATGGTGCTCGGCGCGCTCGGGATGGCTCTGTTCACCAAGCTCTCCCCTCAGGACAACTACCTGAGCCAGGTCCTGCCGGGACTCGTCGTGCTCGGGCTCGGACTCGGACTGATCTACGCGCCGGCGACCGCCGGGGCCACCGCCGGGATCGCCCCGGCCGACGCCGGGGCCGCGTCGGCCCTCGTGACGACCTCCCAGCAGGTCGGCGGCTCACTTGGTCTCGCCTCGCTCAACACCATCGCGGTGATCGTGACCAACCGCTTCTTGCGCGCCCCCCACGGCAACCAGGCCTGGTCGATCCTCACCCGCGGGACCCTGCACGGCTACGCGGTCGCCTTCTGGTGGGCCGCGGGGCTGTTCGGGGCCGGAGCGATCGCCACCTTCGTGACCCTTCCCTCGGGCGTGCCCGAGTTCGAGGCGGACCTGGCCCCGCGCCTCTAGGGTTGCCTAGACGAGGGGCCAGGGATAGGGCGGCCAGTCAGCCCCCTCATCAGGGACGGGGTAGCACCCCTCCTCGACGAGGCGCCGCGCGCGCTCGACGGTGAGGGCGACCTCCTCAAGGCTCAACCAGGGTGCGAGCGGGGCGCCGTCGCCCCGGGCGAACTCGGCCAGGCGCGCGCGCAGGTCCGGGGCCAGCTCCTCGCCGGCGAGGTCCCAGACCACCGTGCGCAGTTTGTCCTCGACGTGGAAGCACAGCCCGTTGTCGATGGCCCAACAGCGCTGGCCGTCAAAGAGGACGTGTCCGGACTTGCGGTCGGCGTTGTTGGCCACCACGTCGAAGGCGGCGAGTGCGGCGAACCACTCGGCGAGTTCGACGCGCTCGCGCAGGGTGAAGTAGTGGTCTTCGCCGTTATCCTCGACCCACCACTGCAGCGAACCCGGGCCGAAGGGGCCGTCGAGGCGGGCGATCGTCGGGGGAACGAGCCCGGTGCCGAGCGCTCGGTCCAGCTCGAAGGCGGCCACCTCCCGACGCCAGAGTCCCTCGTCGAAGTCCCACAGCGGCCGCTCGCCGGCCTCGGCCTTGTAGCAGGCGAAGCCCTCGAGACCGTTCGCCTCGACGCGCACGAGGAGCGCCTGGTTGGAGGAGCCCTGGACCCGGCCCTCGACGTGGATCCTCCCGCGCTCTAAGAGCTCGAGCTGGACGGCGAGCTCCACTTAGCGCACCGGGGGACGGTGGCCGTTCGTGCGCGGGCAGTCGTGCCCTGAGGGGTCGAGCGGACCGCCGCAGAGCGGGCACGGGGGCCGACCCGCCTCCACCAGGCGGGTGATCGCGATGGCCAGCGCCCCGGCCCATTCGGCGCTGAGGTGCAGCTCCACGAGGTCCTCTTCGTCGAGGGACTCGATCGTCACCTCGATGCGCCGGGCCGTCTCGTCGAGGGCGACCGAGATCTCGCCCGCGACGAGGTCGGGCTCGTACTCGCTCTCGAGGGAGAGGTCCTCGGGCAGATGGGCGGGCCGGCCGAGCTCGAGGGCCACCCCTGAGAGCCACTGGGCCAGGGCCGCGAGCTGAGTCTTCTCGACCTTGATCACGATCAGGCGACGCTCCTGGCGGGCCTGGAGCAGGAAGAGCCGGCTCCCGACCTCACCGCGCGTTCCGACCATCACCCGCTCAGGTGCGTCGAAGAGGTACCTCACGAGGGCACCAGCTCGTCGAGCGCCCCGACCGCGTTGACGCAGAGCACGAGCGGCGCGCCCGACCCGAGCATGATCGCGCTCACCGAGCACGGGGAGATCACGGTGCGCTGAAACAGGTCGAGGGGAACCCCCAGGGCCTGGGTCACCGCCGCCTTGATGGGGTCGGCGTGGCTGGCCGCGACGACGACCTCGCCGCGGTGACGCTCGGCGAGGCGCCCGAGCGTCGCCCACATGCGCTGGCCCATCGCGGAGAAGGACTCGCCCTCGGGGAAGGTGAAGGTCGACGGGCTCGTCTGGACCTGGGACCACTCCGCGCGCCGGCGCAGACGGGCGAGGCTCTGACCGGTCCACGCGCCGAAGTCGCACTCGGTCAGACCCCGCTCGACCTTGACCGGGGAGCCGAGGGTCGCCGCCACCGGCGCCAACGTCTCGCGGGCGCGCTCGAGGGGCGAGGAGTAGAGGGCGAGGGGTCGCCCGAGCGAGGCCAGGCGCTCGGCCAGGCGCTCGGCCTGGGCCCGCCCGCGAGGCGAGAGGTGCAGCCCCGGCGCGCGCCCGGGCAGCACCTTGCCGGTCGAGGGGGTGGCGCCGTGTCGCACCAGGAGGAGGGTCGTCGTCGACGGTCCAGCACTCACCACGGCACCCTAGCGTCGGCGCCTCAGGCGCTGGTCAGGGGGATACGGCGGGGGCCGGGGTCGGCCGTCTCGGGCCAGCGCTTGCGGCTGACGCGGGCCAGCTTGTGCAGCAGCGCGACCGCGCCCGGGTCGTCGTCACCGGGGCGCACCTCGAGCTTGCCGGCGCTGACCAGTTGACCCAGCAACTCGCGGCCGAGCTCGGTGCGCACGATCAACAGGGTCCAGTCACTGTTGGCCCCGATGCCCCCCGCCGAGAGGTCGGCGTGCTGGGCGGCGAAGTCCGGGCACTGCGAGCAGCCCTCGCGGGTGTAGGCGTGGGCCTCCTTCAAAGGCACCTCGTGGTACCCACCGTCGCGGGTCCAGATCTGAAAAATCCCCTTGATGTTCATCTTGACGATGTCGGCGCGCGCGATGTTGTAGCGAGCCTCGAAGAGCTCCTCGAAGATGGCGTTATCGAAGGTCTTCGAGCACAGCAGGCCGATCGTGAGCGAGAGTCGCCGCGCGATCTTTCCGGCCTTACGGGTCTGCATGGCGCCCGGTGCCGAGGCCATGCAGCCCATGCCCACCAGGGCGATACGCTCCGCGCCCTCCTCGGCGGCGATGCGGTACGCGAGCAGGTTGGCGGAGTAGGTGTAGCGCGAGCCCGCGGTCGCCAGGACCTGCTCGCTCGAGCGCACCACAGTCGGCTGGGCCCGCCACGTGGAGCCGTCGCCCTCGAGGCCGCTCACCAGCGCGGCGTCGATCAGGTCGTGCTCGAGGGCGTGGATCAGGATCGCCGACACGACGCCGCCGTCCTGACCGGCGGCGACCAGTTCGGGGTCGTGGGCCCGCGCCAGGACGACGTCACCGACGCCGAAGACCTCCTCGGCGCTGCGCTCGCGCCCGAAACGGTGGTGGTCGATCTCGCCCTCCCAGGTGCGAAACCGCGGGCAGGCCCGGGTGCACATGGTGCAGCCCTTCACCCCGTGGGTGCAGTCGGTCGGCCCCCCGTCGATGTCCAGGTGGAAGGGCTTGTAGGCGCCGGCGTCGGTCTGGTAGTCGAGGACGTCGTGCGGGCAGGCGACCACGCACGCCGCGCAGCCCGTGCAGAGCCCCGAGGTCACCACCTCGCTGAAGAGTTCCTTCCACTGGGGCTTCTCGAGGGCCATCGCCCAACCTTAGTGACCGGGCGCGACGGCCCCACTAGCCTGCCGCCGTGCCCGAAGTGCTCGAGGTCGAGTCCTACCGACGCCTCGCCGAGGCCGTGGTGGGCGCGACCGTGGCCCGCGGCTTCGCCGATCAGTTCGCGGCGAAGAAGCTCCCCTCGCCCCAGGCGTGGGCGCGCGCCGTCAAGGGACTGCGCATCGAGGGCACCGGTCGGCGCGGCAAGCTGATGTGGCTCGACACCGACGGGCCGCGCCTTGGGTGGCGCTTCGGGATGACCGGGGTGCTCCTGCTGGGCGACGAGAGCGGGGTCGATGGTCTCTTCTACGGCCCCCACGAGTTCCAGGCCCGCTGGATCCGCGCCGGCCTGGAGTTCACCGACGGCCGCCGGCTGGTGTTGCACGACCCCCGTCGACTAGGTCGGGTCGAGATCGAGCCTGCCCTCGAGGAGCTCGGGCCGGACCTCTTGAGCCTCACCCGCCGCGAGCTGGAGTCGGCTCTCGAGGTGACCCAGGGGGAGGGCCCCGCCGTCAAGGCCCGGCTCCTCGACCAGTCCCGACTCGCCGGGGTCGGGAACCTCCTGGCGGACGAGGCCCTCTTTCGCGCCGGCATCGACCCGCGCACCCCGGTCGGGCGCCTCGACACCGACGCCCGCGCCGCCCTCCAGCGGGCCCTTCGCCGGACGGTCTCGACCCTCGGACGGCGCGGGGGGTCCCACACGGGGGACCACATGGAGGCTCGCTTCCCGGGCGCCCACTGCCCCCTGGACGGGGCGGCGATGAGCGTGGCGACGGTCGGGGGGCGCACGACCTACTGGTGCCCCCTCCACCAGAAGTGACTTAAGAATCGCCCTTAGGAAGGGGGGTCGCCGGCAGTTCCTCTGGGAGAATGGCGCGATGCAGTCCTTCGTCCAGAGCTACGGCTACCTGGCCCTCGTGATCCTCTCGATCGTCGAGTCGGCCTGTGCGCCGATCCCCTCCGAGGTGACCTTCGGCTTCGCGGGCGCCCTTTGCACCGCCGCGGTCACCGGTCACGCCCAGTTCTCCCTTCCCTGGGTGATCGTCATCGGCACGGTGGGATCCCTCGTCGGGTCGGTCATCGCCTACGAGGTGTCCCGTAGCCTCGGCCGCGCCATCGTTGACCGGTGGGGCAAGCGGGTGCTGCTCACCCCCGACGATCTCGACGCCGCCGAGCGCTGGTTCGCCAAGTACGGCAACGCCTCGGTCTTCTTCGGGCGGATCCTGCCCGTGGTGCGCAGCGCCATCTCGGTGCCCGCGGGCATCGCCGAGATGCGCCGTGGCCCCTTCATGGTCCTCACGGTGATCGGCTCGGCCCTGTGGGTGGCGGTGCTGTCGGGCCTCGGCTACGCGGCGGGGTCGAACTGGGGCAAGGTCAGCCACGACGTCCACCTCCTGCAGTGGCCGGTGATCGCGGCGGTCGTGGCCCTGCTCGCCTGGGGCTTCTACCGCCGGGTGCGCACGGTGCGTGCTCACTACGCCGGCCAGGGTCGCGGGCGCCACGCCCGCTGAGTCACTCAGCCAGCGCCGCCAAGACCTTGGCGGCGTGACCGTCAGCGCGGACCGCATACCAGGCTCGTTCGATTCGACCGGTGGGCCCAATCAAGAAGGTGGAGCGGATGACCCCGACCACCTTCTTGCCGTAGAGCACTTTCTCCCCGTAGGCGCCGTAGCGCTCCATCACGCGGTGGTCGGGGTCACTGAGCAGGGTGAGGCTGAGCCCGTACTTGGCCGTGAAGGCCCGGTGGGAGTCCGCCCCGTCGGGGCTCACCCCGACGACGGTGGCCCCGGCGGCAGCGAAGGCCGCCAGCGACTCGTCGAATTGGCAGGCCTCCTTGGTGCAGCCCGGTGTGTCGTCGGCCGGGTAGAAGTACAAGATGAGACGCCGTCCGGCGAAGTCCTTCAAGGAGACCGTGTTACCGGCGGCGTCTTTCAAGGTGAAGGCGGGGGCCTTCGCTCCTGGCTCGAGGCGGGCCATCTGTCCTCCTTTACGGCACTGGCGTGCCTGCCCCTAGACTAAGGACGGCGCCCCAGAAGCGGGCGCGGGCCCATCTCCTTGTGACGGTTCGGGGTCCGACCGGAAAGACCACCCCGCCGTGACCAGCGACATCGCCCCGACCAGCACCGATACCTACGCGACCGACCAGACCTTCGAGGGTCTCGGCGTCGACCCGGCCCTCTGCAAGGTCCTCGCGGACCAGGGCATCCACACCGCCTTCCCGATCCAGGCCATGACGATCCACGACGCCCTGGCCGGCCGCGACGTCTGTGGCAAGGCGAAGACCGGCTCGGGCAAGACCCTGGGCTTCGGGCTGCCGATGCTCCAGCGCATCGCCGCCGCACCGGCTCCCGAGGGCCTCACCGGGGCCGCGCGACCCCGGGGCCTGGTCCTGCTGCCGACCCGCGAGCTGGCCGTTCAGGTCCACGACGTCCTCGCCCCGCTCGGCAAGGCGCTCGGTCTGCACGTCAACGCCATCTACGGCGGCGCCGACATCGAGCGGCAGATTAAGTCCCTTCGCCAGGGCAGCGACGTGGTGATCGCCACGCCGGGTCGCCTGATCGACCTCGGTGACCGGGGGGAGATCTCGGTCGCGGACCTCGACGTCCTGGTCCTCGACGAGGCCGACCGGATGGCCGACATGGGCTTCATGCCCCAGGTCGAGTGGGTGCTGCGGCGCATCGCCGAGCGCCCCCACCAGACGCTCCTCTTCTCTGCGACCCTCGACGGGGCGATCGACCGGCTCGTGAAGCGCTACCTGAGCGACCCGGTCTTCCACGAGGTGCGCTCCGACACCCAGACCGTGGCCGCCATGGTCCACCACTTCCTCCTCGTGCACCAGATGGACCGCGTCAAGGTCGCCGCGGCGATCTGCTCGAGCTTCGACAAGACGATCGTCTTCTGCCGCACCAAGCGCGGAGCCGACCGTCTGGTCGAGCAGCTCGGGAAGGAGGGCGTGCACGCCGCGGCCATCCACGGCGACCTGCGCCAGAGCGCGCGCGAGAAGGCCCTCGCCGACTTCGCCGCGGAGCGCCTGCCGGTCCTGGTCGCGACCGACGTGGCCGCTCGGGGACTGCACATCGACGGCGTGGACTGCGTGATGCACTACGACCCGCCCGAGGACCACAAGGCCTACCTGCACCGCTCGGGACGCACGGCGCGGGCCGGCTCGACGGGGGTCGTGGTCTCGTTGCTGCTCTGGAACCAGGTGGTGGAGGCCGAGGTCCTCATGCGCCGGTTGGCCCTGAAGCGCCCGATTGTGGAAATCTTCTCCAACGACCCGCGACTGAAGGATCTCGCGAGTTGGGACTCGAGCCAAGAGGAGTCGGTGCTGTGAGCAAGAAGGACCGCCTGCCCGTCTACGAGCACGACAAGCGCCTGCGCCGCGCCCTCGTGGTCGTGGCCCACCCCGACGACGTCGACTTCGGCTCGGCCGGGACCGTCGCCTACCTCACTAAGAAGGGGGTCGACGTCGCCTACTGCCTGGTCACCTCGGGCGACGCCGGCGGGGACGACTCGACCCACACCCGCGAGGAGCGCACCGCCATCCGCGAGGCCGAGCAGCGGGCCGCCGCCGCCGAGGTCGGGGTGAGCGACCTCACCTTCCTGCACTGGCCCGACGGTCAGGTCGAGGCCACCTTGCTGCTGCGTCGCGAGATCGCCCGGGCCATCCGACGCCACCGCCCGGACCTGGTGATCACCCAGAGCCCCGAGCGCAACTACGAGCGCATCTTCGCGAGCCACCCCGACCACATGGCGGCCGGCGAGGCCACCCTGCGCGCGGTGTACCCCGACGCGCGCAACCCCCACGCCTTCCCCGAGCTCAAGCGAGAGGGCTACGAGCCCCACACCGTGCGCACGGTCTGGGTGGCGGGCACCCGACCGACGATGGTGGTCGACATCACCAAGACCTTCGACCGCAAGCTGGCGGCGCTTCGCCGTCACGAGAGCCAGGTCGGCCACCGTGACGACCTGCACAAGATGGTGCGCCAGTGGGCGCGCCTGACGGCCAAGGGTGCCGGCATGGGCAAGTCCCGTCTGGCTGAGGGGTTCCGCGTCGTCACCACCGGGTGAGCCACCCCTTCTAGGGTGGCCAGGTGGGCAAGAGCTCTAAGGGCCGCGTCGCGCCGCGCACGCCGGTCGAGGGACGCTCCCCGCTCGGGGGAGTCACCCACCTCCTGCACGGCCTGTCGCGCCAGACCCTGGGGACCGAGGTCCTCGCGGGGGTGACCCTGTTGGCGATCGCGGTGCCCGAGCAGCTCGCGACCGCCCAGCTGGCCGAGGTGCCCGCCTTCCTCGCACTGCTCGCCTTCGTGGCCGCGACGGTCGCCTTCCTCGTCGTCGGGTCCAATCCGGTGATGTCGATCGGCGCCGACTCGACCATCGCGCCGCTGTTCGCGGTGGCCCTGCTGCGCCTCGCCGCACCCCAGAGCCCCCACTACCTCGCGCTCGTGGCGGCGACCGCCGTGGTGACCGGACTGCTCGTCGGCGCCGTCGGGGCCCTGCGCCTGGGGTGGCTCGCCGACTTCCTCTCGGTGCCGCTGGTGACCGGGTTCATGGGCGGCATCGCCGTGATCATCATCGTCCACCAACTGCCCCACGCCCTCGGGGTGCCCGGGGGCGGCGAGAGCGTGGGGTCGCGTCTCAGCGCCCTGTGGCACCAGGCGCCCCAGGTGAGCGGGTGGTCGCTCGGCCTGGCGGCGGGGACCCTCGCGGTGATGCTGGTGGGCGAGAGGTTGAATCCCCGCTGGCCGAGCGCGCTGGTGGCGGTGATCGGCTCGGCGGTCGTGGTCGGGGCCCTGCACCTCGTGCGCCACGGCGTCGCCCAGCTCGGCGCGGTGAGCGCGAGCGGGCCGAGCTGGCGGCTCGACTCCCTGAGCGGCCACGACTGGGGGGTCGTCGTCACGACCTCGCTGACCCTGCTCGTCGTGATCGTCAGCCAGAGCGCGGCGACCGCCCGCTCCTCGGCGGCGGAGGCCGGCCTGGCCGACGACCTCGACCGGGACTTCCTCGGGGTGGGCGCGGCCAACGTGGCCGCGGGACTGGTCGGGGCCTTCCCCGTTGACGCCAGCCCGGCGCGCACCACGGTCACCGTCCTCGCCGGAGGGCGCTCCAAGGCCGTCGGGGTCGTCGTGGCGCTCGGCGTCGTGGCCCTCGTGCCGCTCGTGCGCTTCGCCCACCTGATCCCGCTGCCGGCACTCGCCGGGGTCCTCGCCTTCATCGCCCTGCGCCTCGTGAAGGCGGAGCGGCTGAAGGCGATCTGGCGTACCAGCCGCGTCGAGACGGCCCTCGCGGGCGTAGCCGCCCTCGGGGTCGTCGTGCTCGGCGTGGAGTTGGGTCTCGCCCTGGCCGTGGGTCTGGCGATCCTGGTGAGGACGTGGCGCTCCTCACGCCCGCGGATGGTGGAACTCGGGCGGCGCCACGGCACCACCAGCTGGGAGCCGCTCGACACCAAGGGAGTCCACCGCGTCGACCACACCCTGGTGCTCTTCTTCGACGAGACCCTCTACTTCGCCAACACCGGACTGTTCCGGCGCGACCTCTACCAGAGGTTGCGCGCCCTGCCGGGCACCCGCCACCTGGTCTTTGACGTGGTGGCGACGCCCGACATCGACTACACCGGCCTCGACACCCTGGCCGAGGTGGTCGCCGACCTCGAGCAGGACGGCGTCAGCGTCGCGGTCGCCAGGGCCAACGACCACGTCAGACGCCAGCTGTCACGCTTCTCCAACCCGGCGCTCGGGCGCGTGGGCGTCTACGCCAGCGTCGACGAGGCCGTCAACGCCGCTCGGCGCTGAGGCTGCCTACTTGATCGAGGCCGGCCAGAGGGCGTGGGCGGACCAGGCGTGGGCCGTCGGACCGGCCCAGGTCAGTCGCTCGGTGGTGCCGCTCACGCGGTAGGTCACCTGAAGACTGCGAAAGAGCCCGCCGACCGGGTGGGTGGCGACGAGGCTCACCTGCGAGCGAGCCCTCACCCGTGAGGAGGCGCAGTTGGGCGTGCAGGAGTTGAGGTAGAAGGTGCCGGTGCCCCGCGCCGAGGTGGCCCCCCAGCGGGTCCAGTGCAGGGCGCCGAGGTAGGCGTTCTGGTCGGCGCAGGCGAAGGTGACCTGGCCGGGGCGGACCTCGGCGTGGGCCGCGCAGCCGAGCCCGGTCGCCAGACGCACGGTGGTGGCGCCTCCCGCCATCGCCGGCGCGGTGGCCAGGCCGGCGAGTCCGGCGAGGGCCACCAGCGCGGCGACGAGGGGACGCGCGGCCCGCTGTGGCCGGCGGGCGCGCGAGGGGGTGGACGGGACGATGGGGGGCATGATCTCTCTCACGCCTGCCCCCTGTTCGCTCGGGACGGTCCCTTACCGCTGGGCGAGCTGGCGCAGCACGAAGTTGAGGACGCCGCCGTGGCGGTAGTACTCGGCCTCGGTCGGGGTGTCGATGCGCAGGCGCACCTCGAACTCGACCCGCTCACCGCTCGCGCGGGTGGCCACCACGGTCACGCGCGCCACGGTGCGGCCCTCGTTCAGCGGCTCGAGCCCGCGCACGTCGAAGGTCTCGGTGCCGTCGAGGCCGTAGGTCTCGGCCGACTCGCCGGGCAGGAACTGCAGCGGCAGCACCCCCATCCCCACGAGGTTGGAGCGGTGGATGCGCTCGAAGCTCTCGACGAGGACGGCCCGCACGCCGAGCAGGCGGGTGCCCTTGGCCGCCCAATCGCGGCTCGAGCCGGTGCCGTACTCCTTGCCCCCGAGGATCACCAGCGGGGTCCCCTCGGCGGCGTAGGCCATCGCGGCGTCGAAGATCGACATCTCGGTGCCCTCGGGGAGCTTGCGGGTCACGCCGCCCTCGGTGCCCGGGGCCAACAGGTTGCGCAGGCGCACGTTGGCGAAGGTGCCGCGCATCATGACCTCGTGGTTGCCCCGGCGGGTGCCGTAGCTGTTGAAGTCCTGGCGCTCGACGCCCCCGTCGGTCAGGTACCGCCCGGCCGGCGAGGTGGGACGGATGTTGCCGGCCGGGGAGATGTGGTCGGTGGTCACCGAGTCGCCGAGCTTGGCGAGCACCCGGGCGCCGGAGACGTCCTCGACCCGTCCGGGCTCGGGGGTCAGCCCCTCGAAGTAGGGGGGCAGCTTCACGTAGGTCGAGCGGGCGTCCCACTGGAAGGTCACGTCCCCGGTGGCCGGCACCGCGCGCCAGCGCTCGTCGCCGGAGAAGGCGCTGGCGTAGCGGGTGGCGAACATCTCGGGGGTCAAGGAGGCCCGCACGGCCTCGGCCACCTCGGCGTCGCTCGGCCAGAGGTCGGCGAGGTAGACCGGCCGGCCCTCGGAGTCCAGTCCGAGGGGGTCGTGGGCGAGGTCGATGTCGACGGTCCCCGCCAGCGCGAAGGCCACCACCAGTGGCGGGCTGGCCAGGTAGTTCTGCTTCACGTCGGGGTGGATGCGACCTTCGAAGTTGCGGTTGCCCGACAGCACCGAGACCACCGAGAGGTCGTGGGCGTTGACCGCCTCGCTGACCCCCTCGAGCAGGGGGCCGGTGTTGCCGATGCAGGTGGTGCAGCCAAAGCCGGCGAGGTAGAAGCCGAGCTGGTCGAGCGGCTCCACCAGGTTGGCGCGCTCGAGGTAGTCCATGACGACCCGGCTGCCCGGGGCCAGCGAGGTCTTGACCCAGGCGGGCACCCGCAGCCCTCGGGCCACGGCGGCCCGGGCGACCAGGCCGGCGGCCACCAGGACGGCCGGGTTGGAGGTGTTGGTGCACGAGGTGATGGCGGCCACCACGACGGCGCCGTCACGCAGCCTCTCGGCCTCGCCGGTCCCCGTGACCTCGAGCGGCTCGCGGCCGAGGGCCTCGCGGAAGGCCCCGCCCACGGCCCCGAGCGAGACGCGGTCCTGGGGCCGGCGCGGTCCGGCCAGGCTGGGCTCGACCTCGGCGAGGTCCAGCTCGACGTACTCGGAGTAGGTGGGCTCGGCGCCGGCGGCGTCGTGGAAGACGCCCTGGGCCTTCGCGTAGGCCTCGATCAGGGCGACCTGCTCGTCGGGCCGGCCGGTGAAGCGCAGGTAGTCGAGGGTCACCTGGTCGATGGGGAACAGGGTGCAGGTCGCGCCGTACTCGGGCGACATGTTGCCGATCGTCGCGCGGGTCTCGAGCGACAGGGCCGCGACGCCGGGCCCGTAGGCCTCGACGAACTTGCCGACCACCCCGTGGCGGCGCAGCAGCTCGGTGATGGTGAGAACGACGTCGGTGGCCGTGACGCCCTCGCGGGTCGCGCCGGTCAGGCGCAGGCCCACGACCGGGGGGATCAGCATCGAGGTGGGCTGGCCGAGCATCGCGGCCTCGGCTTCGATCCCGCCCACGCCCCAGCCGAGGACGCCCAGTCCGTTGACCATGGTCGTGTGGGAGTCGGTGCCCACGACCGTGTCGAGGTAGGCCACGCCGTCGCGTGAGAAGACGACGCGGGCCAGGTGCTCGAGGTTGACCTGGTGGCAGATACCCATCCCCGGGGGCACGACCCGGAAGTGCTCGAAGGAGTTCTGGGCCCACTTGAGGAAGGTGTAGCGCTCGGCGTTGCGCTCGTACTCGATCTCGACGTTCTCGTCGTAGGACTGGGCGGTGCCGGTGTGCTCGAGGATGACCGAGTGGTCGATCACGAGCTCGACCGGGACGAGGGGGTTGATCGCCTTGGGGTCGCCGCCCAGGGCGATGATCGCGTCGCGCATCGCGGCCAGGTCCACCACGGCGGGCACCCCGGTCAGGTCCTGCATCAGCACCCGCTCGGGGGTGAAGGCGATCTCGCGGGCGTCCTCGCCCGCGGCCTCGCCGTGGCGCTGGGGGGTCTCGGCCCAGCGGGCCAGGGCCTCGATGTCGGCGCTCGTGACCTTCACGCCGTCCTCGTGGCGCAGCAGGTTCTCGAGCAGGACCTTGATCGAGTAGGGAAGGCGGTCGACCCCGAGGGCGGCGAGACGGGGTGAGCGCAAGGAGAAGAACTCGAGGGAGCGCCCGCCCACCTCGAGAGAGGAGCGCGCGGAGAAGGAGTCGAGGGAGGGAGAGGTCATGGTCCCATTCTGCCCCTCCCTCGGACCCGGCACCTCGCGAGGGACGGGGGCGAGCCGGGGACCGTGGGAGACTGGCGGGGTGACCTCGACCTACGACCAGCTGCGAGCCCGCCTGGGGGCCGCCTTCGACGCCCTCGAGCCGGGTTGTGACCCCGTGATCAGGCCGAGCGAGCGCGGCGACTACCAGGCCAACGGCGCCCTCGCGCTCGCCAAGCGCCTGGGGCGCGCTCCGCGCGAGGTCGCCGAGGAGGTCCTCGCCCGCGCCGACCTCGCGGGGCTGGCGAGTGGCGAGGTGGCCGGGGCCGGCTTCATCAACCTGCGCGTCGCCCCCGAGCACCTCGACGCCCAGTTGCGCGCGATGTCCCTCGACGAGCGCCTCGGGGTCGCCGACGACGGGCCCGCCGTCGTGGTGGTGGACTACTCGGCGCCCAACGTGGCCAAGGAGATGCACGTCGGGCACCTGCGCTCCACCGTGATCGGCGACGCGCTCGCGCGCCTGCACCGCTTCGTCGGGCACCGAGTGATTCCGCGCAACCACGTGGGGGACTGGGGGACCCCCTTTGGCATGCTGATCGAGCACCTGCTGGACCTGGGCGAGGAGGCGGCGGTCGCCACCTTGTCCATCGGCGACCTCGACGGCTTCTACCGCGACGCCCGCTCGAAGTTCGACGCCGACGAGCAGTTCCGCGAGCGGAGCCGCCTGCGGGTGGTCGCGCTGCAGTCCGGGGACCCCGAGACCCGACGGCTCTGGCAGTTCCTCTACGACCAGTCGGTGGCCTACTTCAGCGAGGTCTACGCCAAGCTCGGCGTCACGCTGACCCCCGAGGACGTGGTGGGCGAGTCCCGCTACAACGAGCACCTGGCCGGCGTGGTCGCCGACCTCGACGCCCTGGGGCTGCTCGAGGAGAGCGACGGCGCCCTGTGCGTCTTCCCGCCGGGCTTCGTCGGCCGCGAGGGCGAGCCCCAGCCGCTCATCGTCCAAAAGAGCGACGAGGGCTTCGGCTACGCGGCCACCGACCTGGCGGCCGTGCGCGACCGCGTGGCCCTGGGCGCGACCCGGATGCTCTACGTGGTCGGCGCCCCCCAGGCCCAGCACTTCGCCATGGTCTTCGCGGTCGCGCGTTTGGCGGGTTGGCTCCCCGAGGGGGTCGAGGCCGAGCACGTGGCCTTCGGCAACGTGCTCGGGCCGGACCGCAAGATGTTCAAGAGTCGCTCGGGCGAGACCGTCAAGCTGGTGGGGCTGGTGGACGAGGCGGTCGAGCGCGCCCGGCTCGCCCTCCTCGAGCGAGAGGCCGATCTCGACCCCGCGGTGCGCGACCGGCTGGCCGCGGCCGTGGGGCGCGCGGCCATCAAGTACTCGGACCTGGCGACCGAGCGCCAGCGCGACTACGTCTTCGACCTCGATCGCATGGTGGCCTTCGAGGGGGACACCGGCCCCTACCTGCAGTACGCCCACGCCCGGGTCCGCTCGATCCTGAGACGGGCCGGCGAGCCGGTGCGTCCGGGCGAGGTGGCCTTCGCGCTGGCCCATCCGGCCGAGCGGGACCTGGCACTCGGACTCATCGCCCTGCCCGAGGCCGTCGAGGCGACCGTCGCCACCAGCCAACCCCACCGGCTCTGTGCCTACCTCTTCGACCTGGCCCAGCGCCTGACCACCTTCTACGAGGCCTGTCCGGTCCTCGGGGCCGAGGGGGCCCTCCGCGAGGAGCGCCTGGCGCTCTGTGAGCTGGTCGGGAGGACCCTCGCCACCGGTCTCGACCTGCTCGGGATCGAGGCGCCCGAGCGGATGTAGGGCTCGGCGGGGCTCGGTAGTGTACGGCCGAGGCCCCGGGGGGCAGTGAAGGGAGCAGCCATGCAGGTCAAGGCGGCGATCGCGACGGGAGTGGGCGAGCCGTGGAGCACGGTCGAGATCGAGATCGACGAGCCCCACGCCCACGAGGTCAAGGTGAAGATGGCCTTCGCGGGCATGTGTCACTCCGACGAGCACGTGCGCACCGGCGACATGTCGATGCCCCCCGAGGTCCTGGCCATGCTCGGCAAGGACTCGATGTTCCCGGTCGTGGGGGGCCACGAGGGTGCGGGCATCGTCGAGAGCGTGGGTGAGGGGGTCACGGGCCTCGCACCCGGGGACCACGTGGCGGTCTCCTTCATCCCGAGCTGCGGGCGCTGCCACTACTGCGCCAACGGCCAGGCCTACATCTGCGACCTCGGGGCCCACACGCTGGTGGGTCCGATGATCTCGGACGGCACGTGGCGCCACCACCTGGGCGAGGAGCCCCTCAACCGCTACGCCCAGCTGGGCACCTTCAGTGAGTACATCGTGGTCCACGAGGCCTCCCTGATCCGGATCGACCCCTGGTACGACCTGCGCGCGGCGGCCCTGATCTCCTGCGGCCTGTCGACCGGCTTTGGCTCGGCCACCACCCGGGGCAACGTGCGACCGGGCGACGTGGTGGCGGTGATCGGGTGCGGAGGCGTCGGCTCCGGGGCGATCCAGGGCGCGGTGCACGCCGGCGCCCGGGCGGTCATCGCCATCGACACCAACCCCACCAAGGTCGAGCGGGCCATGAAGATCGGCGCCACCCACGGCGCCGGCTCGGCCTTGGAGGCCGCCTTCAACTTCCTGCCCGACCTGACGACCGGACGCAACTGCGACGTCGTGATCATCACCGCGGGCGTCGTGACCAGCGAGCTGGTGGAGGAGGCGCGCTCGATCCTCGGCAAGGGTGGGATCATGGTCGCCACCGGCCTGGCGCCGTTCCAGCAGACCTCGGTGGACCTCAACCTGGCGATGTTCAGCCTCTACAACCAGGAGCTGCGCGGCACCGTCTTCGGTTCGGTCCCCCCGCGGGTCCAGGTGCCGCGGTTGCTGCGCCTGCACCACGAGGGCCGCTTCATGGTGGACGAGATCATCACCAAGGAGTACTCCATCGACGAGGTGAACCAGGGCTACCTGGACCTCGAGGCGGGCGAGAACGTCCGAGGGGTGGTGCGCTTCTAGGGACGCCCGAGGCGAGGTCACGTCCCGGCGAGCGGCCCCAGTGTCCGGTGAGGACCGGGAGCAGGGCGCGGCCCTGTCGCTCGCGCCAGGCCGCGCGCCAGAGACCGGACGAGTAGGCGAGGTCGTCGGCGAGAGAGAGCACTCCGTCGAGCGGGCGGGCCGAGGGGCCGAGGCGGGCCGCCGAGCCGAGCGCCAGCACCGCCAGCGCCGCGCGCCGGTAGCGCGTGAGGAGCAGCGCGAGCAGCAGCGGCGTGTAGGACCTGGTTGCCGCGCGGGCCGTCGGGACGAGGGCGAACAGGAACTGGCGGCGGGCTAGCTGCCTCGGCACCTGCTCGTCGCCGACCTCGAGGGGCGCGAGGCGCGTGGCGAGGTCGGCGACCCGGGCACGGTAGAGGACGCGCGCCAGCGGCGCTCCCCGGAGGGCGAGGACCCACGCGGCGAGCGCCCCTCGGTCGAGGCGCAGCGGGGCCGTCCGGTCGGGGTGGCGCTCGGCCAACGCGACACTGGAGGCGCCGTAGCTGACGCGCTGGGCCCACCAGGCTCGCCAACTCGACCGCGCGGGATGGGCCACCTGCACCTCACCGAGGTGGCGCACCCGCCATCCGGCGTCGTGCAGACGCCAGATGAAGTCGACGTCCTCGCCGACCCGCAGCCCCTCGTCGAATCCCTCACTGAACGCCTCGCGACGCACCAGCAGGCAGGCGGTCGGCACGTAGGGGACCGCCGCCCCGGGCGCCACCGAGGCGGTGCGCGGTCCAAGGTCGAGTGGCCCGTGCCGGGACTCGAAGCCGGCCCGCGGGCCCCGCCTCGGGGGGCCGACGATGCGCGGCGCCGCGGCGCCCACCCCCTCGTCGGCCAGGGCCCGCAGGAGGCGGTCGAGCACGACGCCGGGCTCGTCGAGGAGGAGGTCGGCGTCGAGGAACCAGAGGAGCTCTCGCTCGCCGAGTCGCGCACCGGTGTTGCGCGCAGCACCCGGCCCTCGAGCCTGGGGGTGGCGGTGCGTGAATGCGCCCCAGCGCGCGCAGAGCTCGGCGACGGCCTCTCCGTCGAGAGAGCCGTCGTCGACGACGGTGACGTGCAACCCCTCGACCGAAGCCAGTCCTGCTAGGAGGGGCCCGAGGGTCGAGAGGTGGTCGCGCACCGGGATGACGACGTCGACCTGGCTCGGGCGATGGCGGGCCACCTCGCGGCGGGTCAGCAGTCCTTGACGCACGAGAGTGTCGGCCAGGTGCTGCTCGGAGACACGCACGATCCCGCCGTTGCGCCACCGCGCGACGGCCCGCGACGACGGCCCACTCAAGCGCACCAGGCGCCAGGGGGCGCCGCCGGCGAGGAAGGAGACACCGAGCGAGCGGGTCCGCGGGTCCCACTCGACGCGCCGGGGGGGCGCGGAGTCGTCCGGTCGGGCCTGGCGCTCCACCGCTGCAGTCTTCCAGGCCGGCTCGCCCTCACTAGCCTGGATCGATGGAGTCTGCCGGAGTGGGACCCGGAGCCTTCGCCGGCCGACCGGTCCCCGCCCCCGAGGTGGCGGCACCGCCGGTGGTGTTGCGCCGCTACCTCGGTGACGAGGCCCCTCAACTCCTCGAGGCCGTCCTCGTCAGCCGCGAGCGGCTGAGGCCCTGGCTGGCCTTCGCCAGCGCGGAGCCCCTCGACGAGGAGATCGCGCGCTTCGTCGAGGCCAATCGGGCCAGCGCCGCGGTGGCGCGCCGGCTGGGCTTCCTCCTCGCCGAGGTGGTCGACGAGGAGCCCCAGGCCCCGGGCGAGTCGGGACACTGCATGGTCTGGGTGATGGGCCGCGACGCCTGGTCTTCTGGGGGGCCGTCACGGGGATGAGGGCCATCCGTGGCCCGGGCGCTCGCCGGGGTCAGAATGTGGGGGACCAAGGAGGAAGCCGTGCCGACCGACACCGTCACCGAGGAGGAGGTCCTCGACGAGGGCGAGGAGCTGCTCGTCGAGGAGGTCTCGATCGACGGCCTCTGCGGCGTCTACTAGACGGTGACCCCGCCCTTTTCGAGCGAGGCCCCGTGGCGCCTCTCCGAGGAGGTGGCACTGCGCGACGAGCCCTTCGGGGCCCTGGCCTACCACTTCGGGAATCGACGGCTGGTCTTCTTGAAGTCGCCGCGCCTCGTCGAGCTGGTGCGTCGGCTCGACGAGTTCGACAGTGCCGAGGGAGCGCTCTTGGCCGTGATCGGCGGCGGGGCCGTCCCCCGTTACCGTGCGGCGCTCGCGAGCCTGGCCGAGTCAGGGATCCTCAGTGGCCGCTGAGTCCTCTCTGCGCGACCGCTTCGAGCGCGGCCTCCAGGCTCCGATCTGCTTGACCTGGGAGCTGACCTACGCCTGCAACCTCGCCTGTCGCCACTGCCTGTCCTCCTCGGGCCGGCGCGACCCCCGGGAGCTGACGACCGCGGAGGCGCTCGCGCTGATCGATGAGTGGGCGGCGCTACAGGTCTTCTACGTCAACGTGGGCGGCGGGGAGCCCATGATCCGGCGCGACTTCTTCACGCTGGTCGAGCACGCGGTCGAGCGCCGGGTCGGGGTGAAGTTCTCGACCAACGGGACCCGCCTCGACCGCGCGGCCGCGCGCCGCCTGGCGGCCCTCGACTACCTCGACGTGCAGGTCTCCCTCGACGGGGCCGACGCCGCGACCAACGACCGGGTGCGCGGGGAGGGCAGCTACGCCGCCGCCCGGCGGGCGATGGACCACCTCGCCGAGGCGGGGTTCGGCCCCTTCAAGATCTCGGTGGTCGTGACCCGCGAGAGCGTCGAGCAGCTCGACGAGCTCGAGCGGCTGAGCGCCGAGTACGGCGCCCAGCTGCGCCTCGCCCGCCTGCGGCCCTCGGGACGCGGGGCCGAGGTCTGGGAGGAGATGCGTCCCAGCGCCGCCCAGAATCGCCAGCTCTACCAGTGGCTCCTCGAGCGTCCCGAGGTCCTGACGGGGGACTCCTTCTTCCACCTGTCGGCCCTCGGCAGCCCCCTCGAGGGTGTCAACCTCTGCGGCGCCGGGCGCGTGGTGTGCCTCGTCGATCCCGTGGGCGACGTCTACGCCTGTCCTTTTGTCATTCACGACCAGTTCCTCGCCGGCAACGTGCGTGAGCGGGGCTTTGGCGCGCTGTGGCGCGAGAGCGAGCTCTTCGCCCAGCTGCGGGCCCCGGGCTCGGCGGGGGCCTGTAGCTCCTGCGGGTCCTACGACGCCTGTCGGGGCGGCTGCATGGCGGCCAAGTTCTTCACCGGACTCGAACTGGACGACCCGGACCCCGAGTGTGTGCACGGTCACGGGGAGGTGGCCCTGGCGCGCCGACGGGCCCCGGCGCCGCGGCCGAGCCCCGATCACTCCTCGCCGGTGCGGGTGGCCCTAGCGCCCCGGAAGGTGGCCAGCCCCACCGGGTAGTCTCGACCCATGCCGGGTGGCTGGTTCGAGACGGTCGCCGAGGCCCAACGTCGCGCCCGACGGCGCCTGCCGCCCTCGGTCTACGGAGCCCTCATCGCGGGCACCGAGAAGGGGCTCTCCTCCTCGGACAACCTGGCGGCCTTCGACGAGGTCGGCTTCGCGCCCCACGTGGCCGGACTCAGCCCATCGCGCCAGATGGCCACCACCGTGATGGGCCTCGAGTGCTCGATGCCGGTGCTGATCTCGCCCACCGGGGTGCAGGCCGTCCACCCCGAGGGCGAGGTGGCCGTGGCCCGCGCCGCGGCCAGTCGTGGCGTGGTGATGGGCCTCAGCTCCTTCGCCTCGCGCGCGGTGGAGGAGGTCACCGCGGTCCACGACCGCGTCCTGTTCCAGGTCTACTGGGCGGGGGACCGCGACGCCATCGCGTCGCGCCTCGAGCGGGCCCGCCGGGCGGGGGCCCGCGGCCTGATCGTGACCCTCGACTGGACCTTCTCGCACGGTCGCGACTGGGGCAGCCCCTTCATCCCCCAGCGCATCGACCTGACGGCCGTGCGCAAGTTGGCCCCCGAGGTCCTGAGCCGGCCCGGGTGGCTCTGGTCCTACCTGCGCACCGGCCACCTGCCGGGCCTCGAGACGCCGAACATGGCGCGCCCCGGCCAGGCCGCCCCGACCTTCTTCGGCGCCTACGGCGAGTGGATGGGCACGCCGCCACCGAGCTGGGAGGACCTCGCGTGGCTGCGCGAGACCTGGGACGGGCCCCTCATGATCAAGGGCGTCTCGCGCGTGGATGACGCCCGCCGGGTCGCCGACCTGGGGGCGACGGCGCTGTCGGTCTCCAACCACGGCGGCAACAACCTCGACTCGACGCCCGCTCCGCTGCGCTCGCTCGCCGCGGTGGCCGAGGCGGTGGGGGACCGGGTCGAGGTGCTGATGGACGGGGGCGTTCGTCGCGGAGGCGACGTCGTCAAGGCGCTGGCCCTCGGGGCGCGCGCGGTGATGATCGGACGGGCCTATCTCTGGGGCCTCGCGGCCAACGGCCAGGCGGGGGTGGAGAACGTCCTCGACATCCTGCGCGCGGGGATCGACTCGGCGCTGCTCGGCCTCGGGCACTCCGACGTCGCCGAGGTGACCCGTCGGGACGTCGTGCTGCCCGAGGGGTTCGCCCGGAGGCTCGGCACGTGAACCGGGTGGCCGTGGTGACCGGCGCGGCCCGGGGCATCGGCGCGGCCACCGTGGACGCGCTGGTCGCCGAGGGCTACCACGTGGTGGCGGTGGACCGGTGCCGTGACATCCCCGAGGTGCCCTACGCGCTGGCCCGCCCAGCCGACCTCGACGCCGTGGTGGCCCGCCACGGCGACGCCGTCCTCGGCCTCGTGGGCGACGTGCGCAGCGCCTCGGACATGGCTCTGGCCGTCGAGACCGCCACGCGCCACTTCGGACACCTCGACGTGGCGGTGGCCGCCGCCGGGGTGGTGGCTGGCGGGGGCCCGCTCTGGGAGATCTCCGACGCGGCGTGGGACGCGGTCTGGTCGGTGAGCGTCCTGGGGACGCGCCGCCTGATCCAGGCGGCGGTCCCGGCACTGCTCAGCCGCGGGCCCCAGGGCCAAGCGAGGATCGTCGCCGTCGCGTCGGCCGCCGGCTCGCTCGGCCTGCGCCACCTCGCCGCCTACTCGGCGGCCAAGCACGCGGTGGTGGGTCTGGTGAAGGGGGTGGCCATGGACCTCGCCGAGCGCGGCGTGACGGCGAACGTGGTCAGCCCGGGCTCCACGCGCACCTCGATCCTCGAGGCCTCGGCGGCCGTCTACGGACTCAGTGGTTCGGAGGCCTTCGCCGCCCAGCAGCCCATCGGACGGCTGATCGACCCCCAGGAGGTTGCCGCCGCCATCACCTGGCTCGCCTCGCCGGCGGCCTCGGCCATCACCGGGGCGGACGTCGCGGTGGACGGGGGGATGACGGTCAACTGAGCCGGTCACGTCCGGCGAGACTGACTAGTGTCGTCACCTCGCCCTGGCGCAGTGACTGAAGGAGGTCGTCATGTCCCCGGAGAACCCCGCTCGCATCCTCGTCCTGGGCTGTGGGTCAGTGGCCCAGTGCCTGATCCCGCTGATGCTCGACCACTTCGACTTCGACCCGACGACGGTGACCGTCCTCGAGGCGCGCGACAACCGTGCGCGGATCGAAGCCAGCATCGCCCGTGGCGTCAACTACCGACGGCACGAGATCACCCCAGAGAACCTGGATGAGACGCTCGCGTCCCACCTCGGTCCGGGCGATCTGCTGATCGACCTGGCCTGGAACATCGATCTCACCGCATTGCTGGACTGGTGCCGGGACCACGGTGTGCGGTATCTCAACACCTCGGTCGAGGTGTGGGACCCCTACGACGAGCCAGCTCACACCGCGCCGCAGGACCGGACCCTCTACTGGCGTCACATGGCGCTGCGCCGCCAGATCGCGCGTTGGGGATCGAACGACGGGCCCTCCGCCGTCGTCGAGCACGGGGCCAATCCGGGTCTGGTGAGCCACTTCACCAAGCGGGCCCTCACCGACATCGCCGAGGCCGGACTGCGAGAGGGCCTTTACGCCTCGACCTCGGCCCAGGTCGAAGAGGCCCTGGCGACCGAGTCCTTCGCCGCCTTGAGCCGGGCCCTCGGGGTCAAGACGATCCACATCGCCGAGCGCGACACCCAGGTGACCGACCAGCCGAAGCTGCCCGGCGAGTTCGTCAACACCTGGAGCGTCGACGGCTTCTACGAGGAGGGAGTGGCGCCGGCGGAGATGGGCTGGGGCACTCACGAGAAGCGGCTGCCGCCACTGGGCCTGACCCATCACGGCGAGGGCCCCCTCAATCAGATCTGCCTGGCCCAGATGGCCCACAAGACCCTGGTGCGGTCGGTCGTGCCCTCGGGCCCCATCGTGGGCATGGTGATCCGTCACGGTGAGGCCTTCACGATCTGCGACCACCTCACCGTCTGGGAGGACGGGCGCGCGGCCTATCGGCCGACGGTCCACTACGCCTACTGCCCGTCGGACGCCGCGTGGGCCAGCTTCGTCGAGCTCGAGGGGATGCAGTATCGCTACCCCGACCGTCAGCGCATCTTGAACGACGACATCGTGTCGGGCCGTGACGAGCTCGGGGTGCTGGTGATGGGCCACCCCTACCGCTCCTGGTGGACCGGGATGCTCACCTCCATCGAGGAGGCCCGTTCGGTCGCCCCGCACCAGAGCGCCACAACGGTTCAGGTGGCGGCGTCGATCCTTGGCGCAATCGACTGGCTGCTCCACTCGCCCGCGGAAGGAGTCCGCGTCCCCGACGAACTGCCCTGGCGGCGGGTCCTCGACGTGGCCGAACCGTACGTGGGGACCCAGTGGTCGGGACCGCTCGAGTGGGACCCCGTGTCGACGCACGCCGACTGGTTCGACCGCTGGTCGGGACGGGAACTGGACCGCGACGACATCTGGCAGTTCACCAACTTCCTGATTCCCTGAGTCCACACCCGCGGACCTATCGTGGGGCGGACAAGGAGGTCCCGTGAGCTCAACCGCCGCGCGACGCACCGTTCTTGACGCCATCGGGTCGACTCCCCTCATCGAGGTGGACGGGATCTGGCTGAAGCTCGAGTACCTCAACCCCTCGGGCTCGATCAAAGCGCGCATGGCGCGCTACATCATCGAGCGGGCCGAGCGAGAAGGACTTCTGCGCCCCGGGGACACCATCGTCGAGGCCTCGAGCGGCAACACCGGCAACGCGATGAGCATGGTGGCCGCGGTGAAGGGCTACAAGATGATCGTCGTGATGCCCGAGGGCCTGAGCCCCGAGCGCACGGCCATCTCGACGGCCTTCGGCGCCGAGGTCCACGCGGTCGGCACCTTCCACGTGAACGAGGCGCTCGCCGAGGCGGCCCGCCTCGGGTCGCTCCCGGGCTACTTCGCGCCCCATCAGTTCGAGTCGGAGTGGAACGTCGAGGAGAACCGCACCTGGCTCGGGCCCGAGATCCTCTCCCAGCTGCCGCCGGGCACCGAGCCCCACGCCTTCGTGATGGGGGTGGGCACCGGGGGGACCCTCGTCGGGGTCGGCCAGGCCTTCCGCGCGGCCAACCCGAAGTGCCTGCTGGTGGCCCTCGAGCCGAGCGAGTCCTGCACCATCCAGTGCGGCGACACCGGCCTGCACCGCATCGAGGGCATCTCCGACGGCTTCATCCCGGGCATCTACGCGCGCCACGCGGACATGGTGGACCGCATCGTCTCGGTCCACTCCGATGACGCGGTCGCCGAGATGCGCCGACTGGCCCGCGAGCACGGCCTGCTCGTCGGTCCGAGCACGGGCGCCAACATGGTCGCCGCCTCGCGGCTGCGCGCCGAGCTGGGCCCCGAGGCGACCCTCGTGACGGTGGCCTGCGACGAGGGGGAGAAGTATCTGAGCGAGTACTTCATCCCCTCGACGACGGGGGAGGAGAGCGCCTAGCCCTCGGTGGAGATGAAGACGTTCTTCTCCTCCGAGAAGCCGAGCAGGGCGTCGGGTCCCAACTCGCGGCCCATCCCGGACTGCTTGAAGCCCCCGAAGGGAGTGGCGTAGCGCACCGAGGAGTTGGAGTTCACCGAGATGGTCCCGGTCTCGATGGCCCGCGCCACGCGCAGCGCGCGCCCGGCGTCGCGGGTCCAGATCGAGCCCGAGAGCCCGAAGGGGCCCTCGTTGGCGATCGCCACGGCCTCGGCCTCGTCCTCGAAGGTCACCACCGAGACGACCGGTCCGAAGATCTCCTCGTTATGGGCCCGGCCCGAGCGGTCGCGGGCCTCGAGCACGGTCGGGGCCAGCCAGTAGCCGGCGCCCTCGGGAGCGCTGCCGCGGAAGGCGACCTCGGACTCGTCGATGTAGGACAGGACGCTCTCGCGCTGGGCGGCGGTGATCATCGGCCCCATCTCCGAGTCGTCGGCGGAGGGGTCCTTCACCTTCACCGCGCGCACGGCCGGCTCGAAGAGTTCCATGAAGCGCTCGTAGGCGGAGGCCTGGACGAGGAGCCGCGAGCGCGCGCAGCAGTCCTGGCCGGCGTTGTCGAACACGGCGTAGGGGGCCATGGCGGCGGCTCGCTCGAGGTCGGCGTCGGCGAAGATGACGTTGGCCGACTTGCCCCCGAGCTCGAGGGTGACGCGCTTGACCTGGTCGGCGCAGCCCTCCATCACCTTCTTGCCGGCCTCGTTCGACCCGGTGAAGCAGACCTTGCGCACCGCGGGGTGGGTGACGAAGCGCCCCCCGATGGCTGAGCCGGCACCCGGGATGACCTGGAAGACGCCCTCGGGCAGGCCCGCCTCGAGACCCAGCTCGGCCAGGCGGATCGCGGTGAGCGGCGTGAGGCTCGCGGGCTTCATCACCACGGTGTTCCCCGCGGCCAGTGCCGGTCCGAGGCCCCAGCCGGCGATGGGCATCGGGAAGTTCCAGGGCACGATGATCCCCACGACGCCCAGGGGCTCGTAGAAGGTGATGTCGACGCCCCCCGCGACGGGGATCTGCTTGCCCGAGTGCCGCTCGACGGCCCCGGCGTAGTAGTGCAGGACGTCACGGACGTTGCCCGCCTCCCAGCGCGCGTTGGAGATCGTGTGACCCGAGTTGGCCACCTCGAGCTGGGCCAGCTCCTCGTTGTGGGCGTCCACTACCTCGGCGAAGCGACGCAGCAGCCGCGCCCGGTCGGCCGGCGTGACGGCGCGCCAGGGTGCGGCGGCGCGCTCGGCGCGCTCGATCGCCTGGTCGGCCTGCTCGACCGACTCCATCTCGACGTGGGCGACGACCTCTTCGGTCGCCGGGTTGACGATGGGTGTGGTGCTCATAGCCTCTCGAATCCTCGGTAGCGTTCCCAGTCCGTGACGGCCGCGTCGTATGCGGCGACCTCGACCCGTCCGGCGTGGACGTAGTGGTCGACGACCTCGTCGCCGAAGGCGTGGCGCGCGACCTCGCTCTTGTCGAGCAGCTCCACCGCCTCGTGAAGGGTCGTGGGGACCCGCGCGGCGTCGGCCACGTAGGCGTTGCCCGCGAAGGCCTCCGGCAGCTTCAGCGACTCCTCGACCCCGCGCAACCCCGCAGCGACCATGGCCGAGAGGGCCAGGTAGGGGTTGACGTCGCCACCGGGGATGCGGCACTCGACGCGAAGAGAGGGACCGTGGCCCACGACGCGGAAGGCGCAGGTCCGGTTGTCGATCCCCCACAGCAGTGCGGTGGGCGCGAAGGAGCCCTCCACGAAGCGCTTGTAGGAGTTGATGTTCGGCGCGAGGAAGTAGGACATCTCACGCGAGAACTTGATGAGGCCCGCGAGGAAGTGCTGGAAGAGCTTCGAGAACCCGTGGTCCTTGTCGCCGGCGAAGACCGCCTTGCCGTGCTCGTCGCGCAGTGAGAGGTGGATGTGACAGGAGTTGCCCTCGCGCTCGTTGAACTTGGCCATGAAGGTCAGGCTCACCCCCTCTTGGGAGGCGATCTCCTTGGCCCCGAGCTTGTACAGGCTGTGCTCGTCGCACTTGTCGAGGAGCTCGGCGTACTTGAAGGCCATCTCGTGCTGACCGAAGTTGCACTCGCCCTTGACCGACTCGACCTCCATCCCGGCCCCGCGCATCTCGCGACGCAGCCGGCCGAGCAGGCCCTCGACCCTCGAGGTGCCCTGGAGGGAGTAGTCGACGTTGTAGAGGTTCACCGGCGTGAGGTCGCGGTAGCCCCGCCGCCAGGCCTCCTCGTAGGAGTCCTCGAAGACAATGAACTCGAGCTCGGTGCCGGTGAAGCCCCGCCAGCCGTGCAGCGCGAGACGTTCCACCTGGTGGGCGAGGATCTGGCGGGGGGAGACCGCGACCGGCGCGCCCTCGACCGTCGTCACGTCGCAGAAGATGATCGCGGTCCTCTCGAACCAGGGGATCAGGCGAATCGTCGAGTAGTCGGGGGTGAAGGCGAGGTCGCCGTACCCGCGCTCCCAGGAGGTCAGCGCGAAGCCGTCCACCGTGCGCATGTCGACGTCGGAGGCCAGCAGGTAGCTGCAGCCCTCGACCGCGCCGCCGGCGACCTCCTCGGCGAAGAAGGTCGCGTCGAGGCGCTTGCCCTGGAGACGACCCTGCATGTCGGTGATCGCCACGATGACCGTGTCGACCTCACCGGCTTCGATCAGACCGAGCAACTCCTCTCGGGTCGGTCGACCCGTGCGCACGCCTGACATGGTCCTCCCCTCGGAGATGTGGGGCCATGGTATCCCTGGCTCGCAGAGGCCCCGGAGGCGACGAGGCGCCCGGCGCGGCGCGCCGCGCGTTGCGCAGGGCCGAACAACGAGGCCCCGGCGAGCCTCCGTGGAGGCTGGTGACGTGGCTCGAGTCCCTTACTCCGACGTCGGTGTTCCTTACCGCGTGAACGGGGCGTGACAGATAAAGAAAGTTCCTTGCCCGCGGAAGGTGGCGAACATAGGCTGCCGCACATCGCGGCTCACGCCGCCAAGTCAGGGGGGCTCAATGCCAGAGGGTATCGATCGACCACTCGAGCTGATGGACGACACGGAACGTCTCCATCAGCTGGGGTACGCGCAGGAGTTGAACCGGCGACTAAGCCGCTTCTCCAACTTCGCCATCTCCTTCACGATCATCTCGATCCTCTCGGGGTGCCTCACTCTCTACGGTTACGGCCTGACCCACGGGGGGCCGCCGTCGATGATCTGGGGTTGGGTCATCGTCGGTGGGCTGGTGATGTTCGCCGGCGTGTCGATGGCGGAGATCTGCTCCTCCTTCCCGACGGCCGGCGGCCTCTACTACTGGGCCGCCAAGTTGGCGCCGGGCAAGAGCGGTCCCGCCTGGTCCTGGTTCACCGGCTGGTTCAACCTGCTCGGCCAGGTGGCGGTCACCGCGGGCATCACCTTCGGCGCGGGCTACTCGGTCGGCGCCTTCATCCAGCTCGTGAGCGGCAACACCCAGTGGACGACCAACCCGCGGGTGGTCCTGCTCACCGGGATCCTGCTGCTGATCCAGGGGCTGATCAACACCTTCGGGGTGGACATCGTCGCGCTCTTCAACAAGATCTCGGTGTGGTGGCACCTGGTGGGTGTCGCGGTCATCGTGATCCTGCTGTTCATCGCCCCCCACTCCCACAGCCACCAGAGCATGGGCTTCCTCTTCGGGTCGAGCGGCTATCACGCCTTCGGGGGACTCTCGGGATTCAAGGCGCCGATCTACGTGTTGATGCTGGGACTCCTGGTGGCCC
>CAYUZO010000024.1:0-32158 GCA_964449735.1 uncultured Ferrimicrobium sp. | reverse complement strand
AACGCCTGGACGCGCTGGTCGATGGATCACGCCAGGCGAATCGCCTCGTCGAGGTTGCTGGCGTAGCGCCAGGTGACGTCGGCCTCGGCCCTGAAGTCCTCAGGCCGCTCGAGGAGCTCGCGCGGCACGAAGGACGACTGGACCGTTACTCGGGCCGGCCCTCCCAGCGAGTCAGGAGGGGCCGGACCTGTGGACGAATGCCACCTCGTGCAAAAACCCGTGTCACTTCGTGCAATAGGCGGTGTCACTTGGCGCAATTTGGGCATGTCACTTGGTGCAATTTCACATCAACTGCAGCCGCTCGTCGCCCCGCAGCTCGAGCAGACGTAGCAGGACCCGGCGCGCTGCATCGCGTTACCGCACTGGTAGCACATCGGCGCGTCACGCTGCTCGGAGCGGCTGATCGTCGTGGCCGCCGGTGCCGGGGTGGCGGTGACCTCGACGAACGTGGGCTGGACGTCGAGCGGCACGGTCGGCGTCGCCTGCTCGGCGACGTCGGGCAGGGTGGGCTGCAGGCGCTCCGTCGTCGACAGGACGCCGAGCTCCTCACGCTCGCTGCGGCTCAGGTAGTCGAGCGCCAGACGGCGGAAGATGTAGTCCACCAACGAGGTCGCGATCCGCAGGTCGGGGTCGTCGGTCATGCCCGACGGCTCGAACTTCATGTTTGCGAACTTGCGCACGTAGGTCGCCAGCGGCACGCCGTGCTGCAGACCCAGGCTGATCGAGATCGAGAAGGCGTCCATGATCCCCGCCAGGGTGGAACCCTGCTTGGAGACCTTGATGAAGACCTCGCCGGGGCGGCCGTCCTCGTACTCGCCGACGGTCACGTATCCCTCGCAGTCGGCGACCCGGAAGGCGAAGGTCGTGGACACCCGTCGGCGCGGCAGGCGCTCGCGCACCGCACCCACCACCACGTGGCTGCCCTCGGTCTTGGCCAGCTCGAGGGCCGACTCCAACTTGTGGATCTTCGCGTAGAGCTCAGCGGTGGCCGCGTCGGCTGCCGCGTCGACCGTGACGGGGACCTCGGCCCCCTCCTTCTTGGTCGTCGACAGGGGCTGGCCCACCTTGCAGTTGTCCCGGTAGATGGCCACCGCCTTCACACCGAGGCGCCAGGCGTCCATGTGGAGCTGCTCGACGTCCTCCACGCTGACGGCCTCGGGCGTGTTGACGGTCTTGGAGATCGCCCCCGAGATGAAGGGCTGGACGGCCCCCATCATGCGCACGTGGCCCAGGTAGTGGATCGTGTTGTCGCCCATCGAGCAGGCGAAGACGGGCAGGTGGGCCGGGTTAAGTCCGGGCGCACCGACGATCGTCTTGTTGTGGTCGATGTAGGCGGTGATCTCGTCGACCTGGGCCGGCGAGTAGCCGAGGGCGGCCAGGGCCCGCGGCACCGTCTGGTTGACGATGGTCATCGTGCCGCCGCCCACCAGCTTCTTCGTCTTGGCCAGGCCGAGGTCGGGCTCGATGCCGGTGGTGTCGCAGTCCATCAGCAGCCCGATGGTGCCGGTGGGGGCCAGGACCGAGGCCTGCGCGTTGCGCACGCCGTGGCGCTGGCCGAGGTCGACCGCGTCCTCCCAGGAGCGCTGGGCGGCCTCGAGCACCTCGGCCGGTGCGAGGGTCCCGTCGATCTCGTAGGCGGCGTCACGGTGCATGCGCAGGACGTTCAGCATGGCCGCGGCGTTCTCCGCGTAGCCCTCGTGGGGACCCATCCTCCCGGCGGTGCGGGCGCTGACGGCGTAGGCGTGGCCGGTCATCAGGGCGGTGATGGCCGCGGCCCACGCCCGACCGGCGTCGGAGTCGTAGGCGAGGCCCGAGGCCATGAGCAGGGCGCCGAGATTGGCGTAACCGAGGCCGAGCTGGCGGAACTTGCGCGAGTTCTCCCCGATCTTCTCGGTCGGGTAGTCGGCGGCGCCCACGATGATCTCCTGGGCCGTGAAGACCACCTCGACGCTGTGACGGAAGGCCTCGACGTCGAAGCGACCGTCCTCACGCAGGTACTTCAGGAGGTTGATGCTCGCCAGGTTGCAGGCCGAGTTGTCGATGTGCATGTACTCGCTGCAGGGGTTGGAGCCGTTGATGCGCCCGGTGTTGGGCGAGGTGTGCCAGCGGTTGATCGTCGTGTCGAACTGCAGTCCGGGGTCGGCGCACTCCCAGGCGGCCTGAGCGATCTCGCGCCAGACCTCGCGGGCCTTGACGGTCCGCACGGTCTCGTGGTCCCCCCGGCCCACGAGGTTCCAGTCGGCGTCGTCGATGACGGCCTGCATGAACTCGTCCGAGACCCGCACCGAGTTATTGGCGTTCTGGTACTGGATCGAGTGGATGTCCTTGCCGTCGAGGTCCATGTCGAAGCCGGCGTCGCGCAGGACTCGCGCCTTGCGCTCCTCGAGGGCCTTGCACCAGATGAACTCCTCGATGTCGGGGTGGTCCACGTCGAGGATGACCATCTTGGCGGCGCGACGGGTCTTGCCGCCGGACTTGATGGTGCCCGCCGAGGCGTCCGCCCCGCGCATGAACGAGACCGGCCCGCTGGCGGTGCCGCCGCCCTCGAGCGGCTCGTAGCTCGAGCGGATCCGCGAGAGGTTCACGCCGGCGCCCGAGCCGCCCTTGAAGATGATGCCCTCCTCGGTGTACCAGTTGAGGATCGAGCGCATGGAGTCGTCGACCGAGAGGATGAAGCAGGCGCTGCCCTGCTGGGGCACGCCGCGCACGCCGATGTTGAACCACACCGGCGAGTTGAAGGCGGCCTTCTGGGTGACGAGCAGGTGCTTCAACTCGGCGCGAAAGGTCTCGGCCTCCTCCTCGTCGGCGAAGTAGTCGGCCTCGACGCCCCAGTTGGTGATCGTGTCGACGATGCGGTCCACGACCTGCTTCAGACTGGACTCGCGCTCGGGTGCCCCGAGGGGGCCGCGGAAGTACTTCTGGGCGAGGATGTTGGTGGCGTTGAGGGACCACGAGGCGGGCACCTCGACGTCGAGCTGCTCGAAGGCCACCGAGCCGTCGCGGAAGTTGGTGATGCGCGCGTCACGGCGCTCCCAGACGATCTCGTCGTAGGGGTGGCGGTCCTCGTGCGTGAAGTACCGGCGAATCCCGATCCCGATCCGCTGTGGTGCGATGGCCATCTCCCAAACCTCCGTCGTCGACTCCGACACTGCCCGATCCTGCGGTGCCGGGGGGAAGAGCAGCCTACCGGCGGTTCCCCCTCGAACCACAACATGTTGTGGTCACTGCCACCTGCGTCGCAAGATGCTGTGTCATTACAGCACTGTAATTACATCGCGTCAACTCTTTTGTGGGGATCCAGTCCCCCCTTGGCCTGCACCCGGGCAACCCCGTCAGAGGGTCGCCGGCTCGGTAGCCTCACGAGCGATGGACCTCTTCCTGGCCCTCGACGCGGGCACCTCCAGCGTGCGCGCCGTGGCCTACGACGCCCGCGGCCGGGTTGTCGACGCCGCCCAGCGACCCCTGCCGACCTCCTTCCCGGCGCCCGGCCTCGTCGAGCAGGACGCCAGCGAGATCGCCGACCTGGCGGTGGCGGTACTGCGCGAGGTCGGTGACGCGGCCCGGCGCCGACACGACCACGTGGTGGCCCTCGGGCTCACCAATCAGCGCGAGACCACGCTGGCCTTCGACCGCGAGAGCGGCCACCTCCCCCACCCGGCGCTCGTCTGGCAGGACCGGCGCACCGCGCCCCTCTGCGCCGCCCTGGCCGCGGCCGGCCACGGCCCCGAGGTGCGCCGGCGCACCGGCCTGGTCCTCGACCCCTACTTCTCCGCCACCAAGATGGCCTGGCTCCTCGAGCACGGCGCCCTCGAGGGCCTCGAGGCCCCGGCCCTCGCCACCGTGGACACCTACCTCGTCTGGTGGCTGAGCGGCGGCGTCGACGGGGGGTCCTTCCTCACCGAGCCCTCCAACGCCTCGCGCACCTCCCTGCTCGACCTGGAGACCCTCGACTGGAGCGTCGCCCTGTGCGACCTCTTCGGCGTGCCCAGCGAGACGCTGGCGCCGGTGCGTCCCTCGGCCGGCGAGCTCGCCCGGGTGAGCGGGGTCGTCCCCGAGCTCGAGGGAGTCCCGATCGCCGCCGCTCTCGGCGACCAGCAGGCCGCCCTCTTCGGCCAGGCCTGCTTCCACCCCGGACAGGTGAAGGTGACCTACGGCACCGGGGCCTTCGTCCTCGCCCAGGCGGGTGTCGCTCCCCCCGAGCCCGTCGAGGGCCTCCTCACCACCGTGGCCTGGGACCTCGGGGCCTGCGGTCCGGCGGCCTACGCCCTCGAGGGTTCGGCCTTCGTCGCCGGCGCCGCCGTGCAGTGGCTGCGCGACGAGTTGGGCCTGATCGAGACGGCCCCCGAGGTCGAGTCCCTGGCCCGGCGCGTGCCCGACGCCGGTGGGGTCACGGCGGTGCCGGCCTTCACCGGGCTCGGGTCGCCCTTCTGGCGGCCCGACGTGCGCGGCGCCCTGCTCGGGCTCAGCCGGGCCACCACGCGAGAGCATCTCGCCCGGGCCACCTTGGAGGGCATCGCCTTCGAGGTGCGCGCGATGACTGACGCCTTCGCCGCGGCCGGACTGGCCGTGACCGAACTGCGCTGTGACGGCGGGGCCGCCGCCAACGACCTGCTGCTCGAGCTCCAGGCCAGCGCCTCACGGGTGAGGGTCCGCCGGGGCACGACCCTCGAGGCGACGGCCCGGGGGGCCGCCACGGCGGCGGCCCTGGCCGCTGGCCTGGTCGACTCGCTCGAGGATCTGGCCGACGGCTGGGAGTGCGACGCCGACTTCGCCCCGGGCGACCCGCAGGCCCTCGACGCCGCCTACGGGGCCTGGACCCGCTCGATCGAACGACTTTAGGAGGGACCGATGGAGAGCTACGAGGCCACCGTGGTGCGCGAGGGGCTGCACTTCGGCGAGGCGCCGCGCTGGCACGAGGGGCGCCTGTGGTACAGCGACTTCTACCGCCACGCGGTCTTCTCGCTCTCCGAGGACGGCGCCGAGGAGCGCGAGGAGCTCCACGTGGCGGGCCAGCCCTCGGGGCTCGCGTGGCGTGCGGACGGCGACCTCGTCGTGGTCTCCATGACCGACAACCGTCTGCTGCGCCGCCACGACGGCGAGCTGGTAGAGCTCGCCGACCTCTCTCCCTACTGCGGCTTCTGGTCCAACGACCTCGTGGTGTCGGCCAGTGACGTCGCCTACGTCGGGGACTTCGGGTTCGACCTCGACGAGACGCTGCGCTCGGTCGGGGTCGAGGGCCTGCTCGCCATGGGCCCCCCGGCCACTCACCTGGTGGTTGTCGGCCCCGACGGCGCGATCCTCCAGAGCGTGCCGGACATGGTCTTTCCCAACGGGGCCGTCATCACCCCCGACGGCGCGACGCTGATCGTTGGCGAGACGCTGGCCTTCCGACTCACGGCCTTCGACATCGGCCCCGACGGTCGACTCTCCAACCGGCGGGTCTGGGCCGCCTTGGAGCTGGTGCCGACCGACGGGATGTGCCTCGACGCCGAGGGGGCCATCTGGCTCGCCAACGCTCTGGCTCCCGAGTGTCTGCGCGTCGCCGAGGGCGGCGAGGTCCTGGGCCGGGTCAGCACCTCCCAGAACGCCTTCGCCTGCATGCTCGGCGGCGAGGACCGGCGCAGCCTCTACGTGATGACCGCCCCCACCTCGGACCGCTTCGAGGTCGCCGACGCCGCGCGAGGTCGCGTCGAGCGGGCCCGCGTCGAGGTGCCCGGCGCCGGTCGGCCCTAGCCGAGCTCGCCCAGGGCCCGCTTCAGCCCGCGGATCGCCTGGTGGGTGCGCAGCTCGTTCTCGATGAGCGCGAAGCGCACGTGCCCGTCGCCCCCCTCACCGAACCCGACGCCCGGGCTGGTCGCCACGTCGGCGTGCTCGATGAGGTGGCGGGCGAAGGCCAGTGACCCCATCTCGCGGTAGGGCTCGGGGATCGGAGCCCAGACGAACATCGAGCCGCGCGGCGGCGCCACCTCCCACCCGATGCGCGTGAGTCCCTCGATGAGGGTGTCACGCCGGGACTGGTAGATGGTCCGCAGGTGGTCGGGGTAGTCCGGGGCCTCGTTCATCGCGACGATGGCGGCGATCTGCACCGGCTGGAAGGTGCCGTAGTCGAGGTAGCTCTTGAGCTTGGTGAGCGCGGCCACCACTTCGGCGTTGCCCACGAGGAATCCGACCCGCCACCCGGCCATCGAGAAGGACTTGGTGAGGGTGTAGAGCTCGACGCAGCATTCCTTGGCCCCGGGCACCTGGAGGATCGAGGGGGGCTGGTAGCCGTCGAATCCCAAGTCGGCGTAGGCGAAGTCGTGACAGACCACCACCTCGCGCTCGCGGGCGAAGGCCACCAGACGCTCCATGAAGGCGAGGTCCACGCAGGCCGACGTCGGGTTGTGGGGGAAGGAGCAGATCACGACCCGGGGCTTCACCGTGGCCGCCTCGTAGGCGGCCACCAGCCCCTCGAAGAAGCTCTCCCCGGGGTCGACGCCACCCTCGCCCGGGTCCACCATCGGCACCGTGAGGACCTGGGCTCCCGCGAAGCCCGGCCCCGCCAGGTGGATCGGGTAGCTCGGCGTCGGCACGAGGGCGCTGTCGCCCGGGCCGAGCAGGACCCACATCAGGTGGGTCAGGCCCTCCTTGGCCCCGATGGTCGTGACGACCTCGGTCTCGGGGTCGAGGTCGACACCGAACAGCTCGTGGTAGCGCCGGGCCATGGCCGCACGCAGGTTGGGGATCCCCCGGCTGGCGCTGTAGCGATGGTTGCGCGGGTTGTGGGCAGCCTCGGCGAGCTTCTCGACGGCCACGTCAGGACTCGGCAGATCGGGGTTCCCGAAGCCGAAGTCGACGACGTCGCGCCCGGCGGCCCGGGCCTCAGCCTTGAGCCCGTTGATCTGGGCGAAGACGTAGGGCGGCAGGCCGTTGACGCGGCGGAACTCCATCGGCGAACACTACTTCAGGCCCTGTGGCGCCACGCACCCAGTCGCGTGGGATCGACCGACGGGGTGAGGACCGCCCACGTCGCGCCGGCGGCCGCGAGGGCGTCCAGTCGCCCCTCGAGGTCCTCGCCCGGCGGACCGGCCCAGGACACCGGTCCCTCCTCTCTCGCGCGAGCGACCTCCTCGGGGTTCGCGTCCCAGAGGTTGAGGGTCGCCCCGAGGGACCTCGCCGCGACGTTGGTCGCCGTGCTCCCGGCCCCGACCCAGACCTCGGCGACGCCCTCGAGCGAAGAGGCCACCTCCGCGAGGAGCGCTCGACGCTCCTCGGCCGTGCGCTCGGCGATCCCGTAGGCCTCGTTCTCGGCCGCCGACAGCCGGTCACCGGTGCCCAGGGCGGCGATGACCCCCGCCGGCGCCAGCGCCGTCAGGGTTGTCAGGCCGCGCACCAGATGGTCCGCGCCGACCAGCCCCACCCGGGCCACCAGCGGCCCGACGACGAGACCTTGGTGGCGCGCGGCGACGGCCGCCAGGACCGGGAGCGGGGCCAGGGCCGGACGGGTCGGTGCGCCCATCGGCCAGAGGTGGTCGTAGGCGAAGACCCCGTCAAGGCCCGCCTCCTCGGCGGCGGCCGCCGTCGCGAGGGCCGGCTCGGCGGAGTCGGCGAAGGTCGGCAGGAGGAGGCCGAGCCTCACGCCACCCGGTCGAAGGCCACCATGGCCGCCCCCATGGCGCCACTGCGCGGACCGAACATCGAGGTCGTCACGGTGATCGTCGGGCGGGCGTCGTAGCCCTCCACGAGGTCGACCAGGTACTCGCGGGCGAAGGGCAGCACCAGGTCCGACGCCTCCGAGAGCCCCCCGCCGATCACGAAGTGGCCGCAGTCGAGGATGGCCGCCAGATTGGACAGGCCGAGCGCCAGCCACCAGCCGACCTCGCGCACCAGCGTCACCGCCTCCTCCAGGCCCTCGCTCGCGGCGTCGGTCACGTCCTCGGGGGTGACCGCCTCGGGCGAACCGCGCCGCTCGACGAGGTGCGCGAGGCGCCCCTCCCGCGCGGCCTCGACCGTCATGCGACGCAGCCCTCCCCCGGAGGCGTAGCGCTCCCAGCAGCCGTTGCCCCCGCACTGGCAGGGCGCGCCGTGGGCCTGGACCACCATGTGGCCGATCTCCCCGGCGAAGCCGCTGCGCCCTCGCACCAGTTGCCCGTCGGCGATCACGCCGCCGCCGATGCCCGTGCCGAGGGTGACCATGACGAAGTCGTCGATGCCCCGTCCGGCACCCCACTCGTGCTCACACAGCGCCGCGCAGTTGGCGTCGTTCTCGCAGAAGACCCGGGTCGAAGAGAGCGAGGCGCCCAGCAGGGCGCCGAGGTCGGCGCCCGAGGCGCTCTGCAGGTTGGGCGCGAAGGCCAGGCGGCCGTCGCGGCGCATCAGTCCCGGCAGCCCGATGCCCAGGGGCACCTCGGAGGGGTCGAGACCATGGCGGGTCGCCAGCTCCTTCACCAGGGCGGTGAGGACCTCGGCGGTGGCGCTGCCGGCCGCCTGGTCCTCGACGTGCGGGGTCGCGGCCCGCACCTCTCCGAGGACCCGCCCGTCGCGCGCCACGATGAGCGCCAGGGCCTTGGTCCCCCCGACGTCGATCCCGATGGCCACCTCGCTCATGGGAGCGATTCGGCCCGGGCCTTGAGCTCGCGCAACGCTTGGACCTGGATCCGCTGGGCCGCCCGCGCCTTGACGAAGGCCGGGATGGGGACCATCAGCTCGACCTCCAGGTCGTAAGTCACCTTGGTGGCGTCCCCGAGCGGCTCGAAGCGGTACTGGCCCGAGAGGGACTCGGTCAGGTCGCCCGCCGTCTGGAACCACGACAGCAGACCGGGGGCCCGGCTGTAGTCGTAGCGCAGGGTGTAGGTCGTCGAGCGCCCGAAGGCCGCCGCGCGGTACTCGACCTCGAGGGCCCGCCCGTCGGCGTCGCGCTCGTGCACCTCGATGCGCTTGACGTCCTCGGCCCACTCGGGGTAGCGCTCGAAGTCGGTCGCCACCGCGTAGACCGCCTCGGGGGCGGCCTCCACCGTGATCGACAATGTCGCTCGTTGCGCCACGGGACCTCCCGCCCTCACCTTAGAACAGCGGCCCCGGTGGCCCGGAAGTGGTCGAAGGGGGCGAGCCCGGCCGAGAGCGAGTCGGCCAGGCGCTGCCAGTCGAAGGCCGCCTCGGCGTTCTCGCGGGCCCGCTGGCCGCGGCGGCGGGCCTCTACGGGGTCGCCGAGGAGCCCCTCGATGGCCGCAGCGAGGGCCCGGGCGTCGCGGGGATTGTCGACCACGACGCCCGTCTCCCCGTCGATCACCGCCTCGTGAGAGCCCCCGGAGCGGCCCGCCACCTGGGGCGTGCCGGCGGCGGCGGCCTCGGCGAAGACGATCCCGAACCCCTCCTGCTCGAGCCCGAGCCAGCGCGAGCGACAGTCCATCACCATGAGGTCGCTCCCACCGAGCCAAAGCGGCAGCTCCTCGTCGGGGACGCGGCCGAGGAACCGGACCGCGACCCCCCGGTCCCTCGCCCGTCGCTCCAGACGCTCCCGGTCCCGTCCCGCCCCGCCGATCGCCAGCACCAACTCGGGCCAGTGAGGCGCGAGGCGGGCCGTCGCGTCGATCAGCACGTCCATGCCCTTGCGCGGGACGAGGCGGGAGTAGGAGAACACGACCGGCCCCTCCGCGGGCAGGCCCAGCCGCTCTCGGGCGTCGCGACGGGCCGCCGGCCCCAGTGGGCGGAAGCGCTCGACGTCGACCCCCGGCGGAACCACCAGGATCGGCGGGGTGTCCTCGCCGGCGTTGCGACGCGCCTCGGCGGCTGGGTAGTGGCCCGCGGCGACCGCGACCGCCGCTCCGCGCAGCACCGTGCGCAGCATCGCGCCCGAGACGGGGAGTCGGCTGGGGATCGTCACCTCCGCGCCGTGCAGGACGACGCCGTAGGGGACGGACAGGCTCGGTCCGAGCAGTCCGAGGGGCCAGGCGGGATCGAGCAGGACGAGGTCGGGTCGATGCCGTTCGATCGCGCCCTCGATGGCCCGGCGGGCCCCCGCCGTCGGCAGGTAGAGGGTCCGCGTCGCCACTCTCTCCACCACGAGGTCCTGGGCCGCGTCAAAGGCCGCCGCCCCCGGGTCGGAGGAGGCCGTCAGGACCGTCGCCCGCCCGGGCTCCAACCGGCGCCAGAGCTCGTAGAGGTAGCTCTGGATCCCGCCGACCTTGGGCGGGAAGTCATTGGTCACCAGGAGGTGGCGGGCCACCTCGTGAGGCTAGCGGCCCCCCTCACGGGCGACGAAGCGAAGGCGCGGGATCATGCCCTCGGCCCGTAGGAGCTCGACCACGTCCGCGTCGGCCGGCGTCATCTCGAGGTGCTCGGGCGCCTCACCGAGCACGAAGGTCACCAGGCAGTCCTCGCAGTCCGGCGTCCCGCGTCGCACGCAGTCCCGGCAGCTGATCGAGAGTTCTATCGAGTCGCTCATGTCACCTCGCTTCACGCACTCCATGGTGACGCGGGGCTGTGACAGGCTCACGCCCCGTGGGCGCGCAGTTCGGCGGCCACCTGGGCTGGCCCGAAGACCACGCCCTCGACGACGACTCGCGGCCCGGACGGTTCGACGAGCAGGTAGAAGGGCGGCCAGCGCACTCCGAGCGCCTCGAGGGCGTCGGGGGCGACGAGCACCTCGCGACGGGCGTCGCGCCACTCCCCTCGGGTGTCCGACGCGCTCGCCAGCACCACCACCGGCCAGTCCCCTAACTCGGTGAGGTCCCCCACCACGAAGGGCAGGCACCCGTCACAGCCGGGCTTGACGGCGACGATCAGCGTCGTGGAGGTCAGCACGACCGACCCCTCCCGCCCGTCGAGGGTGCGTCCCGAGAGGGTGATGGGGACCTCGCGGGGTCGCGGGGGGTCGAAGGAGCGGGGCGCTCCCGGACTCACGACGAGGCGTCGAGGACCTCGACGGAGCGGCCGTGGCCGCACCACCGGCAGGTCACCGACTCGACCGAGTGGCTGATCACCTCGGGCTCTTCGACGGTCAGCTCACCGCCCACCGTGTAGTGGTGGAAGCTCCTCACCGAGGTCGTCTCGACGACGTCGAAACGCGTCAGGTTCCCGCAGGCCGTGCAGCGATAGCGAGTCATCACGGACTCACCGTACCGGGTGGAAGGTGTGGGCCCGCTCACGAGCCGCCCGGCCACTGGAGGTCCGGGCCGAAGAGCCCGCGCTCGGGCTCTCGGAAGTCGAAGACCGTGTCGAGGGGCAGACGCTCGGGCGTGCTCGAGCGCTGTCGCTCGACCACCCGCACCAGGGCTGCGGCGTGGCGCACCCGTCCCAGATCCACCGCGCCCGCCGGCGTGTCGAGCCAGACGTCGCCGCGCCGGGTCACCCGGTCGCGCACTCGCTGGGCGACGTTGACGGTCACGACGTCGCCCAGGTCCACCGAGCGCCGCACCCGATCGAGGACGCCACCGACCACGACGACCCGTTCGGTGGTCACGAAGACCTTCTGGCTGCGCCAGCGCCAGGTGCGCGTAGCGAGCACCAGAGCTGGGGGCCCGACCAGGATGAGGGCGAGCCAACCCTCGTGGTGGTGGGCCAGTGAGGAGAGGTGCGAGAGGCCGATGACCGCCGCGGCGAGGAGGACCACCGCGACGCCCGGACGCCACAGGCCCGAGGCGACGGGGGTCAGGCTCACCACGACCTCTTCGCCCTCGCGCCACTGCTGGTCTCGAGCCACCCCACCAGCGTAGGGAGTCGGTCGCGCCCGCGGGGCGAGGATAGGCTCCGCCGATGCCGGGCCAGCAGCGACCCCCCTCGTGAGGGTGGCTGGCCCCCTACCTCGGCACCGGGCTGTCGTGGGGCTGCTCCTTCCTCTTCATCAAGTACGCCCTCAGCGACCTGCGACCCTTTGGCGTGGCCTTCGCGCGCTGCGCCCTCGGCGCCGCGACCCTCTACGTGGTGGTACGGGTACGCCGGGAGACCCTGCCTCGCGACCTCGTCATCTGGGGCCACCTAGCCGTTGTCGCCCTGTGCATCAACGTGATCCCCGGGGTGCTCTTCCCCGTCGCCGAGTCCCGGTCGAGCTCGGTACTGGCCGGCATCATCAACGCCCTCACCCCCCTGACGACCCTCTTCTTCGTCTCCGTCGTCTTCCGCGATGAGCCGGTGCGGCGCCATCAGGTGGCCGGCCTGGGCATCGGGCTCTTGGGCGTGCTGGTCGTGCTCGGCGTGTGGCGGGGCCTCGGCACCACGCCGTGGTGGGCGGTGGCGGCCCTGCTCGGCGCCGTGACCCTCTACGGCGTCTCCTTCCCCTACGCCCGACGCCACGTGGTCGGGCGCTCCCACTCACCGGCCTCGCTCTCGGCCGCCCAACTGCTCGTCGCGAGCGTCGTCCTGGCGCCGACGATGCTCCTCGCGGGGACGAACGGCCATCCCTTGAGCGCGAGGGCCCTGGTCGGGGTGATCGGTCTCGGCGTCTTCTCCTCGGGCTTCGCCTTCATGTGGAACCTGTCGGTCATCACCGCAGCCGGCGCCTCGGTCGCCTCGACGGTGACCTACTTGACCCCGGTCGTGGCGGTCGCAGTGGGCGTGACCCTGCTGCACGAGGCGATCACCTGGAACCAGCCGGTCGGGGGGCTCCTCGTCCTGCTCGGGGCCGCGGTGGGCCAGGGACGGCTGCGCCTCGGGTCTCAGACGTTGCGCAGCTGGTGGGCGGCCATGTCGAAATAGCCGGCCATCTCGCGGTACTGCTCCTCGGTGAGCAGGTCCCGCTGGGCGTCGAGGGCCGAGGTCATCGCGCGCAGCCACGCGTCACGGGCCAGCTTGGTGATGCGAAAGGGGGCGTGGCGCATGCGTAGGCGAGGGTGTCCCCGCTCGGCCATGTAGTCGCTCGGCCCGCCCCAGTACTGGACGAGGAAGAGCAGCAGATGACGCTTGGACTCGGAGAGGTCCTCGGGGTACATCGCACGGAGAGTCTCGTCGAGGGCCACCGCGTCGTAGAAGCCGTCGACCAGACGGACGAAGAAGTCCTCACCCAACTGGTCGTACAGGCTCGTCTCCACGGGACCAGGCTAGGACCTCTCCTAGACTGGTCCCGCTCTGCGGGTGTAGCTCAATGGTAGAGCTCCAGCCTTCCAAGCTGGCTATGCGGGTTCGATTCCCGTCACCCGCTCTCTCGGGCATCCCTCGGTGGGAGCCCATCAGTCTCGGACCCACGTCACACCCCTCGCGGTAGCCTCACGCCGATGGGACACCACGCCCTTCGAGTCCTCGCGACGCTGGTCGGCCTCATTCCGCTCGTCGTCGATCGGCGACTCGCACCGCGGCCGGGACGCGCTCGGTGACTCGCTTCGTCATCGACCCCACGACCTTCGTCCACTTGGCCGAGAGCGGCCAGGGGCCCGCGCCCCAGCACTCCCTCGTCGCCCCCAACTCCCTGCGCAGCGCGGCCCTCGAAATCCTCCTCGCGCGGGTCGGCGACGGATCGCTCACCGAGAGCGAGGCGCTGGCCCTGCACGAGCGGATGACCGAGACCAAGATCCGGCTGCTCGGTGACCGGGTCTCGCGGCGCACCGCCTGGGACCTCGCCCGCGCGGGTGGCTGGGAGGGGCTGGCCCAGGCGGAGTACCTGGCCGTCACACTGCTCCAGGCCGACTGCCTGGTCGCCGCCGACCCGCTGCTGCGGGCTCGGGCGAGCGGCCTCGTCACCTTGGCGACGATTGATGACCTGACCGGACCTTGAGCGCCCCGAGCGCGGGGTGACCGGGCCGCCTAGCGTGGACCGGATGTCTCGCACCCCGGCCCTCGTGCGCCTCCTGCGCCATCGGGACCCCGGCCTCCTCGCCTTGGGACAGGCCGTGTCGAACTTCGGTGACGGCGTTGCCAACGTCGCTCTGACGCTGCTCGTGCTCGACACGTGGCACGGGGCGTCGGGGCTCGGGTGGTTCGCCGCGGCCCGCATGGCCCCCCAGGTCGCCTTCTTGCTGGTGGGCGGCGCCATCGTCGACCGGCACTCGCGTCGCCTCCTCCTCATCCTGTCCGACAGCGTGCGCATGGTCGCCACCGGCGGCCTGGTCATCCTGCTCGTCCTGCACCAGTTGAACTTCGCCGAGATGATCCTCTACGCGATCGTCTTCGGGGCGTTCGACGCGCTCTTCTTCCCCGCCTCCAACGCCATGACCCCCGAGATCGTCCCCGAGGACCTGCTCACGGCGATGAACTCCTGGCGCCCCTTCTCCTCCAACGTCATCGGGCAGATGATCGGCCCCGCGGTCGGAGGTCTGCTCGCGACGTGGTCGACCTCGTGGGCGATCGGCATCGACGCGGCGACCTTCGCGGTGTCGGCGCTGTGCCTGGCGGCCATGGCACCCACCCCCACGCCCGAGCGACGCGAGGGATCCTCCATGGTCGCCGAGATCAAAGAGGGGCTCTCCTACGTGCGTCAGACCTTCTGGCTCAAGTGGACCCTCCTCGCGGTGACGCTGTCCAACGCCTTCGTCTTCGTCCCCACGGGGGTCCTGCTCCCCTACCTCCTGCGCCACACGCTGCACGCCTCGAAGTCGCTCGTCGGAGTGGCACTCGCCTCCTTCGGCCTCGCCGGGGCGATCGGCGCTCTCGTGGCGAGCAACGTCCCGATGCCCCGACGGCGACTGCGCACGATGTGGACGGTCTGGACGGCGGGATCCTTCTCGGCCTTCGCGATGGCGATGGCGACCCACTTCTGGATGGTCCTGATCTTCCCCGTGGTCTCCGCTCCCCTGCTCGTCTGGGGCAACGTGATGTGGGAGTCGATGCTCCAGACCGAGGTGCCCCGGGAGTTGCTCGGCCGGGTCTCGAGCGTCGACTGGTTCGTCTCTCTCGGGATGTCCCCGGTAGGCCTGATCGTCGCGGGCCAGCTCGCCGGGGCGATCGGCGTGCGCACCTATTACTGGCTCGTCCCGTCCCTCGCCATCCTGCCCGGGCTGGCGATGCTCCTCTCGCGCCGGGTCAACGAGGTGGACCGAGCCCGGGTCGAGGCCCCTAGCTCCAACTGAGGCGCCTCACTGAGCGGCAGCCCCACCAGCCGAGCGCCCCGGCGCGCGGACGCGGGATAGATCTGCTCGGGGCGAAAGGCTCGGCCCTTGGCCTCGCCCACTCGCCCGCCGCGGACCTCGATCCACTCCTCCCCGGTGACCTGGTGGCGAGCGTGGGCCACGAAGACCCAGTGTTGGCGCCGCTCGCGGGGCCCGTCCACGCACACGGCGTCACCGGCGACGATCCCCTGCCAGCGGGGTTGACGCAGGACGGGACCGTCACTCACACCCTCGTGTCTAGCAAGCCCGCGGCCCGTGACAGCGCGGGCCTAGCGTCGGGGCGTGCCCTTCGACCAGCCGCTCCCCGCCCATCTGTCGCCCTCGCGCCTGCAGGACTTCCGGGCCTGTCCGCGCCGCTACCAGCTCGGGGCGGTTGAGCGGCTCCCCCAACCCGCCTCCTACGCCGCCACCAAGGGGCGCCTGGTCCACCACGCCCTGGAGCACCTCTACCTCCTCGCCCCAGAGAGCCGGCGCGACGCCGATGTCGACGCCCTACTCGACGAGGCCGAGGCCGCGATCCTCGATGACGCCACCCGAGCCGACCTCCACCTCGACGAGGCCCGAGCCGCGACGCTGCGCGTCGAGTGCCGGCACTCGCTCGAGACCTATCTCGCCATGGAGGACCCGGCTCTCGTCGAGCACGAGGGGGTCGAGCTGCGCCTCAGCGCCGAGGTCGACGGGGTCCCCCTGCTCGGGATCCTCGACCGGGTCGATCGCGAGGGAGAGGAGCTCGTGGTCGTCGACTACAAGACCGGTGCGGTCCCCGATCGGCGCTTCGACTCGCTCACCTTCGCCAACGCCGAGCTCTACGCCGCCCTCCTTCAGGCGACGAGCGGCGAGCTGCCGAGCCGGCTGCGCCTCCTCTACCTCTCCAAGGGCAGCGTCCTCGAGCGCCACGTGACGCCGGTGGTGGTGCGCGCGCGCACCGAGGCCGCCGCGCGGGCCTGGGGGGAGATCACCCAGCACTACCAGGCCGGTGAGTTCCCCGCGACCCCCTCGGCGCGGACCTGTCGCTTCTGCGCCTACAAGGCCCGCTGTCGCGCCGACGGCGTGTCGGTGCCCGCGTAGGGCCCCCTAACGTGGGGAGGTGCCCCACGTCGCCCTCTCCTTCGACTACCGCTGCCCCTTCGCGAAGAACCTGCACCTGCACGCCGTCGCGGCGCTGCGCGCCGGCGCGCCCCTCTCGATCGAGTTCGTCCCGTGGACCCTGAGCCAGGGGCACCGGCCCGAGGGTGCGCCCGACGTCTGGGACGACCCCCACCACGACGCCCACCACCTCTCCTTGGCCGCCGGCGTCTCGGTGCGCGACCGTCAGCCCGAGCGCTTCCTCGACGCCCACGAGGCGCTGTTCCGGGCCCGCCACGAGCGCGGCGTGCGCCTGGTGACCCCCGAACAACTCCGCGAGACCCTGGCCCCGGTGGGTGTCGACGTCGACGACGTGCTCGCCGACGTGGCGACCCGGCGACCCCACGGCGTCATCCGCGACAGCTACCGCGCCTTCGAGCGCTACGAGGCCTTCGGGGTCCCCACGCTGGTCGTCAACGAGGATGCCGTCTTCGTGCGCTACATGGACCCGCCCAGTGAGGACGGCGCCGCCTCAGCGGCCCTGCTCGAGTCCTTGGTGGCGATGGCGGCGACCCAACCGGCGCTCAACGAGTTCAAGCACACCCGCCTGCCGGCCTAGGCCTACTGGGCCAATCGGAAGACCAGCTCCACGAGGGCGCCACCCACCAACGCCGCCCAGGGCCACAGCGACCGCCACTGGTCGCCGGCGCGACGCAGACGGACGAAGGAGACGGCGCACAGGGCGATCGCCACGACGGCGCCCGCTTCGTTGAGCACGCCCCACGCCGAGGAGCGCGAGGCCGACAGCCCCATCAACAGGGCGAGGGCCGCCACCACCTCGGCGCCCCCGTAGATCCGCCACGGAGTGTGCTCGGCCTCGAGGCGCATCGCGGTGTGCTCGGCGTACTCGCTGCTCGCGAGCTTCCAGGCGCCCGAGGTGGCGAGCGCCAGGGCCAGCGCGATTGAGATGACGGCAGCGGTGGCGGCCATGGGACTCCTTCCGGCGCCCCACGTTATCGTCGTCGCGCCAGCGCGCCAGTAGTTTGGCCCCATGGCGCGCCCCGAGGAACTCGTGCGCGTCGGCGTGGTCGGCGCCGGGCAGTTGGCGCTGATGATGGGCGAGGCGGCCGCGGCGGCCGGGGTCCACCTGACGGCCCTCGGCGGCCCGGAGGATCCCGCCCGACTCACCTGCCAGGACTTCGTGGTCGGCGGGGCGCGCGACCAGGAGGCCCTCGAGGGGCTCGCCCGCCGGGTCGAGGTGGTGACCTTCGATCACGAGCTCGTCGACCTCGACCAGGTCCGCGACCTGGCGCGGCGCGTGAGGGTCGCCCCGCGCGCCGAGGCGCTGGCCTTCGCCGCCGACAAGGCCCACCAGCGCCGCCGCCTGGCCGAGGCGGGCATCCCGGTGCCGGCCTTCGTCGTGGCCTCCCGCCCCGACGACCCCGAACTCACTGAGTTCGTGGACCGGGTGGGGCCCTCTCTCGTCGTGAAGTCGGCCCGCGGCGGCTACGACGGGCGGGGCGTCTGGTTCGTCGACGGACTCGCCGAGGCCGCCGAGGTCGTCGCCGAGGTAGGCGTCGCCGTCGTCGAGGAGCGCCTCGACCTGCTCGGCGAGGCCGCCCAGGTGGTGGTGCGCGGAGCCGACGGGGGGGTCCTCGCCTACCCCGTCGTCACCACCGTCCAGCGCGACGGGATGTGCGTCGAGACCCGCTTCCCGAGCGACCTCGAGCCCGCCCTGGTCGCCGAGGCCGAGGCCCTCGGGCGCCGTCTGGCCGCGCTGAGCGAGGTGGTAGGGATCCTGGCGGTCGAGCTCTTCGTCACCGAGGCCGGCCTGCTCGTCAACGAGCTGGCCACTCGGCCCCACAACACGGCCCACTGGACGATCGAGGGCTGTGCCACCTCCCAGTTCGAGAACCACCTGCGAGCCGTCGCGGGCCGGCCCCTCGGATCGACCGCGCCCCAGGGTCGGGCGGCCGTCATGGTGAACCTGGTGGGCGGGTCGGCCCCGCCCACGCCCGCGGCGGCGGCCGCCCTCGTGGGGGTCCACGTCCACGACTACGCCAAGGCCTGGCGCGAGGGGCGCAAGATCGGCCACCTGACGGTGCTCGACGACCACGTCGAGGCGGCGCGCGTGAGAGCATGGGCGGGGGCCGACGCCTACGGCGCGCGCCCCTAGGAGGAACATGGGCACTCGGGTCGGCGTCGTGATGGGCAGCTCCTCGGACCTCGAGGTCATGACCGAGGCGGTGGCCGTCCTCGAGGAGCTCGAGGTCCCCTGCGAGGTCCGGGTCCTCTCGGCCCACCGCACCCCCGAGGACATGCTCGCCTACGGGCTCGGCGCACGCGAGCGCGGCCTCGAGGTGATCATCGCCGGGGCCGGGGGCGCGGCCCACCTGCCGGGCATGCTCGCCTCCACCACCACCCTGCCGGTCATCGGCGTGCCGGTCGCGCTGGCCCGCCTCGACGGGCTCGACTCGCTGCTCTCGATCGTCCAGATGCCCCGCGGGGTGCCGGTGGCGACGGTGGCCGTCAACGGCGCGGCCAACGCCGGCCTGCTCGCGGCTCGCATCCTGTCCCTCGCCGACCCGGCCCTGGCCGCGGCGCTCGAGGAACGCCGGCTGGCCCTGGCCGAGGCGGCGAGGACCCAGGACCGCGACCTGACCCGAGGGTGAGGGCTCGCCCGCTGGCGCGCCCGACCAGCCCCTAGTCTGGGCGAGAAGCGAAGGAGGCCCCATGGGCGTGTGGAAGCGAGTCAGCACGATCTTTCAGGCCAAGGCCAACTCGGCCCTCAACAAGGCCGAGGACCCGCGCGAGACACTCGACCTCTCCTACGAGCAGCAGCTCGAGAACCTGACCAAGGTCCGCCGGGCCGTCGCCGACGTCGCCACCGCGCGCAAGCGCGTGGAGATCCAGGCCGAGCAGCTGAAGGCCCAGGGTGACAAGCTGGCCGAGCAGGCCAAGGCCGCCCTGGCCCAGGGCAACGAGCCGCTGGCCCGTGAGGCCCTGACCCGGCGCGAGGTCATCGCCGGCCAGCTGAAGGACCTCGACGCCCAGCACGCCCAGATCGTCGAGCAGGAGGGCAAGCTCACCGACACCGCCCAGCGCCTGGCCACGGAGGTCGAGGCCTTCCGCACCAAGAAGGAGACCATCAAGGCCACCTACACCGCGGCCGAGGCCTCCGCCCACGTCTCGGAGGCCGTGTCGGGGATCTCGACCTCGATGAGCGACGCCGGCGCGGCGCTCCAGCGCGCCCAGGACAAGGTCGCCGAGATGCAGGCCCGCTCGGGCGCGCTCGACGAGCTGCTGGCCTCGGGGGCGCTGACCGACCTCACCTCCAACCGCGACGACATCCAGGCCCAGCTCGACGCCGCGAGCGCCACGACCAGCGTCGACGCCCAGCTGGCCGCGCTCAAGAGCCAGATGGCCGGCGGGGCCCTGGGGGCGGGCGAGGGAGCCGAGAGCCCCGCCGAGGGCGCCTGATGTCGAGCACCCGCATCGAGTCCGATCGCGGGCTCAGCGCCCGGATGTTCCTCACCGGCCTGGCGCTGGTGCTGCTCTACGCGATCATCGTCACCGTCTTGCTGCGCGTGGGCGTTTCGATGGTCGCCGTCGTGGTGATCGTGGCCGCCCTGCTCTTCTCCCAGTACTACTTCTCGGACAAGATCGCGATGTTCTCGATGCGGGCCCACGAGGTGACGCCCGAGCAGGAGCCGCGTCTGCACCAGATCGTCGACCGGCTCTGCGCGCTCGCGAACATGCCCAAGCCCCGGGTCGGCGTGGCCGAGCTCGACATGCCCAACGCCTTCGCCACCGGGCGCAATCCGAGCCACGCGGTGATCTGCGCGACCCGCGGCCTGATGGCCCGGCTGAACGACGAGGAGCTCGAGGCGGTGCTGGCCCACGAGCTCTCCCACGTCGCCCACCGCGACGTGGCCGTGATGACCATCGCCTCGGGCGTGGGCGTCCTCGCCGGCCTGGTCGGGCGGATGGCCATGTGGGGCGCGATGCTCAACGGCGGGGGCCGCAGCCGCGACGGGGAGAACCTGGCCGCGCTGGAGCTGGCGACCTGGCTCATCTCCATGGTCATCTACGTGATCGCCTACCTGCTCACCATGGCCCTCAGCCGCTACCGCGAGCTGGCGGCCGACCGCTCGGGCGCCATCCTGATCGGCAAGCCCTCGGCCCTGGCGAGCGCCCTGGTGCACATCAGCGGCGACATGGGGCGCATCCCGCGCACCGACCTGCGCAAGACCGAGGGCATGAACGCCTTCCTCTTCGCGCCGGCCCTGGCCGGCGGGTCGGCCGCCTCGCTCTTCTCGACCCACCCGCCCCTCCAGGTGCGCCTCGACCAGTTGGCCCGCCTGGAGAAGGACCTGAACGGCTAGTGGGCCTGCGCGATGCGCTCTTCGGGCGCACCAAGCCGGCGGCTCCCAACCTCGACAACCTCTTCGCGCTGCCCAACGCCGCCATCACCCTCGAGACCCAGCTCGACCTGGTGACCTCGGGCCAGGCCGGCCTGTGCTTCAAGGGCGGTTCGGGCTCGAGCGAGGTCACCTCGGACGAGGACCTCGAGAGCCTGCTCGGCTTCGACGAGGCGGGCGGCGCCCTCAGCCTCACCACCGACGACCTGGGCTTCAAGTGGCTGGTGATCCACTCGGCCGACCTCGGCGAACTCGTGACGCGCATCCACGGCGCCGACACCACCCTCGTCGAGCACGGACTGGGCGAGCGGCTCCTGTGCGCGGTCTTCGGCTTCGTGCCCAAGACCCCACCGGGCGAGGGGGCGGTGCGCCTCGTCTACCTGATGAAGCAGGGCACCTTCTACCCCTTCGCCCCGACCGGTCCCCAGAGCCGCGACAACGAACTCGAGCTGCGGGTGCGCTCCTTCCTCGGCACCGACCTGCCCGTCGAGAAGGACCTGTCGCGCTGGATGGCGCTGTGGGGGCTACCGGTCGCCTGAGCTAGGGGTGGGTCATCTCCTCGGGGACGACCGCGGCGTCGAACTGCTCGGCGCTGAGGAATCCCAGCGCCAGGGCCGCCTCGCGCAGGGTGGTGCGCTCCTTGTGGGCCTTCTTGGCCACCTGGGCCGCCTTGTCGTAGCCGATGATCGGGTTGAGGGCCGTGACCAGCATCAAGGAGTTGCGCAGGTGGTGGTCGATCTGCTCGTAGTCCGGCTCGAGCCCCTCGACGCAGAACTCCCGGAAGCGGTCGCAGGCGTCGGTGAGCAGGTCGATCGACTGGCAGACGTTGTGGATCATGACCGGCTTGCAGACGTTGAGCTCGAGGTTGCCCCGGCTCCCGGCGATGGCCACGGCGGCGTCGTTGCCCATCACCTGGATGCCGACCATGATCATGGCCTCGCTCTGGGTGGGGTTGACCTTGCCGGGCATGATCGAGCTGCCCGGCTCGTTCTCGGGCAGGCGCAGCTCACCGAGGCCGGACCGGGGCCCCGAGCCCAGCCAGCGCAGGTCGTCGGCCACCTTCATCAAGGAGACCGCCAGAGTCCTGATCGCCCCGTGGGCGAAGACCAGGGCGTCGTGGGCCGCCAGGGCCGCGAACTTGTTGGGGGCCGTGACGAAGGGCAGCCCGGTCAGCTCGGCGATGGCGGCCGCCACCCGCTCGCCGAACTCGGGGTGGGTGTTGAGCCCGGTGCCCACGGCGGTGCCGCCCGCGGCCAGCTCGTAGAGCCCGGGCAGCACCTGGGAGAGGCGGTCGAGGTCGGCGTCGAGCTGGGCCACGTAGCCCGAGAACTCCTGGCCGAGGGTGAGCGGCACCGCGTCCATCAGGTGGGTCCGGCCGATCTTCACCACGTCGCGGTAGGCCTCGGCCTTCTCGGCCAGGGCCTCGCGCAGGCGGGCCACCGCCGGCACCAGGCGACCGGTGATCTCGCTCGCCGCGGCGATGTGCATGGCCGTCGGGAAGGTGTCGTTGGAGGACTGGGACATGTTCACGTGGTCGTTGGGGTGAACCGGGTCCTTGGAGCCGCGCTGGCCCCCGGCCAGCTCGATCGCCCGGTTGGCGATGACCTCGTTGACGTTCATGTTGGTCTGGGTGCCCGAGCCGGTCTGCCAGATCCGCAGCGGGAACTCCCCCGCCAGCGAGCCCTCGACCACCTCGGCGGCCGCGGCCTCGATCAGCGCGGCCCGCTCGGCGTCAAGCTTGCCGAGGTCCCGGTTGACCCGCGCCGAGGCCAGCTTCAGCACTCCGAAGGCCCGGATCACCGCGACCGGCATGGTCTCAGAGGAGATCGCGAAGTGGTGCAGGCTGCGCGCGGTCTGGGCGCCCCAGTAGTGCTCCGCGGGCACCTCCACCTGGCCCATCGTGTCGGACTCGACTCGGACGTTGCTCATCTCCACCTCACTTGGCATCACTTCGAGCGCTTATAGAGGGCGATCCCGCGCTCGACCACGATCCTCGCGGCCGCGACGTCGCTGGCGCGCGGGCCGTCCCCGTCGCCGGGCACCTCGAGCAGTAGCGGCAGGTCGCGCACCTTGGGGTGACCGAGCAGGGGCGCCAGCCCGTCGGTGCCGATGGTGCCCTCGTCGATGTTGGCGTGCCGGTCGCGGTTGCCGCCGAGCTCGATCTTGGAGTCGTTGAGGTGCAGGCAGCCCAGGCGGGCCAGGCCCAGGCGCTGGTCGAGCTCGCGCAGGACCTTGCGCGCGCCACCGACGCTCGAGTAGTCCACCCCGCTCGCCCACAGGTGCTGGGTGTCGAGGCAGACCCCGAGCCGCTCGTCGCCCCCGCAGGCCTCGACGATCGCCTCGATCTCTTCGAGGCTGCGCCCGACCGTGCCGCCCGCGCCGGCCGCGTTCTCGATGAGGATCGGGCAGTCGGCGACCCCCGAAGGGGCCGGGTCGGCCTGTTCGAGGGCGCGGGTCAGCCCCGCCGCCACCTGGCTGAGGGCCTCCTCGAAGCCGGCACCTTTGTGGCTGCCCACGTGCAGGACCACCCCGTCGGCGCCCATGGCGCGCGCCACCGAGAGGTTGGCGGTCAGGCTGGTGACCGACTTGGCGTAGAGCTCGGGGTCGCTCGAGGCCAGGTTGATCAGGTAGGTCGCGTGGCAGAAGGTGTGGGTCACGCTGGGGTGGGCGGCGGCCGCCTCGCGGTAGGCCTCGAGGACCTCGGGCGCGTACTGGGTGGCCTTCCAGGCCCGCGGGCTGTGGACGAAGACCTGGATCGAGGTGGCCCCGATCTCCACTCCCGCCTCGAGGGAGGGGATCAGTTTGCCGCCGCCGCGGACGTGGGCGCCGATGTTCATTAACCTAAACCTAGTTGTCCCCCCAACCCCCCAAGGATGGACCCATGACCGACACCTTCACCCCGGCTGCGCGCGCCCTGTTCGACAAGAAGGCCTTCGCCCACGTGGCGACCCTCGGGCCCGACGGCGGCCCCCAAGTCACCCCGGTGTGGGTCGCCCTCGACGGCGATGACGTCATCATCAACACCGCCCTCGGTCGGGCCAAGGCCCGCAACCTGGCCTCGGACGCGCGAGTCGCCCTGTCGATGACCGACCCGGACAACCCTTACGCCGTGGTCGCCCTGCGCGGCACGGTGGTCGGCTTCACGACCGAGGGGGCCGACGAGGTGATCGACCAGCTCGCCAAGAAGTACCTCGACCTCGACAGCTACCCCCACCGCCGAGAGGGCGAGGTCCGCGTGACCGTGCGCATCCGCCCCGACCGGATCGCCCAGCAGCCCCAGGAGTAGGCCTAGGCCGACTCCACGAGGCGCGCGAGCAGCGCCGCCACCAGGTCGTAGTTCGCCACCAGCCCGTCGGTCGCGCGCATGTGGGCGCGGCCCTGCGCGTTCGCGAAGACCAGGCGATGGGTCAGCGCGGTGCGGCCCTCGCGGTCGGCCAACTCGATCGACTCGACGGCCTCGACCCCGGGCCAGCCGCCGAAGTGCCAGGTCTCGACGGTGCGGTAGGGCGCCTCGACCTCGAGGAAGGTCCCGAAGAAGGCGCACTCGGGCCCGTCCTCGGGAACGAAGACGTAGCGGTACTCCCCGCCGGGGCGCACGTCGAAGTGCAGCTCGACGATCTCCTCGCCGAAAGGGGCGAGCGTCTGGCGCAGGTACTCGGGCTGGGTGAGGACCGCGAAGACCAACTCGATCGGCGCGTCGAGCTCACAGGTGAGTCGCACTTCGAGCTCGTCGGGAAAGCTCACCTGGCTGCGGGCGGACCGCTCCTCACTCATCGCTGCACCCCCCGTCGGCCCCTGAAGGGCCTACGCCATCCTCCCACGGCTCAGCCCGGGCGCCGCTCGTAGCGGAGGAGGCTCCGCCCCTCGACCTCCACCGGCCGGGCGCGCAGGCGCTCCCCGTCTCCCACGAGCTCCTCCCCGTCGGTCCACCACAGTCGCAGCTCCCTCGGCGGGACGGGCCGGCTGATCGCGGCGCGCAGGTGCACCGCCGGGTTGGTGAGCTCGACCGGCTCGCCACCGAGCAGCGCCCCCACGGCCTCGGCGACCCAGCGGGCCTTGGGGCCCGCGAGGACCGCGTCGGTGACCTCGTGGAGCTGGCTCAGCGTGCGCAGGTCCCGGGCGACGAGGCCAGCCGGGTAGCCCTCGTCGACGGTCAGCCAGGGGCCGACCGGGCTCGCCAGGCGACCCGCGCTGGCGAGGGCGACCACGGTGTCGGCGTCTCGCACCGAGACGACCAGGGTCCCGTCGAGCCGCTCGCACCACCCGCCCAGCTCGCCGAGCTGGTCGAGCTCGAGCTCGAGGCGCCACAGCCCGCTCAGGGCTGCAGGTCCTCCTTGGGGAGCCGCTCGATGTTCACGTCGCGGAAGGTCAGGATCCGCACCGAGGGCACGAAGCGGGCCGCGCGGTACATGTCCCAGACCCAGGCGTCCGAGAGGGTCACCTCGAGCAGGGTGGGGCTGGTGCCGCGGCGCACGTCGACGTTCACCTCATTGGCCAGGTAGAAGCGCCGGTCGGTCTCCACGGCGTAGTCGAACATCCCCGCCACGGCCCGGTACTCCTGGACGAGGGCCAACTCGAGGGTGGCCTCGTAGTCGTCGAGCTCCTCTTCGCCCATCGAGGCGCCTAGGCGCGCTCGGTGACGCGCAGCTCCTTGATCTTGGCCGCGCGCCCGCGCAGCTGGCGCAGGTAGTAGAGCTTGGCCCGGCGCACGTCGCCGTAGGACTCGACCTCAATCTTGGCGATCGTGGGCGCGTGCACGGGGAAGGTCCGCTCCACGCCGACGCCGAAGGAGACCTTGCGCACGGTGAAGGTCTCCTGCAGGCCCGAGCCCTGGCGGCGGATCACGACGCCCTGGAAGACCTGGACGCGCTCGCGGTTGCCCTCGACGACGCGCACGTGGACCTTCAGGGTGTCGCCGGGACGGAAGGAGGGGACGTCCTCGCGCAGGGAGTCGCGGTCGATCAGGTCGGTCGGATTCATGGCGGGCCCTTCCAGCTCTTCTGGGAGCCTCCAGTCTAGCCTCGCGCCGACCCCCCGGGCTCGGCGAGCCCCTCGAGCAGGTCGCGCTCCTCTTCAGAGAGCCCGCCGCGGCGCGCGATCAGGTCCGGACGGCGCTCGAGGGTGCGCGCGAGGGACTGGGCCCGGCGCCAGCGGGCGATGGCCCCGTGGTCCCCCGAGCGCAGCACCGCGGGGATCTCGGCCCCACGCACCACCGCCGGACGGGTGTACTGGGGGTACTCGACCAGGCCGGCGGCGCAGGACTCCTCCTCGGGGGGGGCCTCGTTGCCGAGGACCCCGACGGCCAGGCGCACCACGGCCTCGATCACGCACAGGGCGGCCAGCTCCCCGCCGGCCAGCACGAAGTCCCCCACCGAGAGCTCCTCGTCGGCCAGGGCGTCGAGGGCCCGCTGGTCGATCCCCTCGTAGCGTCCGCACAGCAGGGAGAAGCCCTCGAGGCGGCTGAGCTCGCGGGCCCGCTCCTGGGTGAAGGGCCGCCCGGCCGGCGTCAGGGCGATCAGGGGCCGGGCGAGGTCGGGCACCGCCTCGACGGTGGCGAAGAGGGGCTCGGCCATCATCACCATCCCCGCGCCGCCGCCGGCCGGGGTGTCGTCGACGCTGTGGTGCACGTCGGTGGTCGTGGCGCGCGGGTCGTGGGTGCGCAGTTCGAACAGGCCCCGCTCGGCAGCCCGCCCGAGCACCGAGGTGCGACAGTAGTCCTCGACGGCCTGGGGGAAGAGGGTGATGACGTCGACGCGCAGGCTCACGGGAAGATCCCCTCGGGGGTGTCAACGTCGACCCGCCGACCCGGTTCGTAGGCGGTGACGAAGGTCAGCGGGACGAGGGTCCCGTCTTCGAGGACCATGAGGTCCGAGGCCGGGTTGGCCTCCACGGCCGCCACCACGCCGCGTCGCGCCCCGGCGGCGTCGTAGACCTCACAGCCCACCAGCTGGTCGACCCAGATCGCCTCGGGGTCCTCGAGGCGCTCGGCGCGCAGCACCACCCCGTGCAGCCGCTCGGCTCCCTCGCGGGTGTCGACGCCATCGAAGGTGACGAGCCAGCCCCGACCGTGGGGGTGGGCGTTGATGACGACGAGCTCGCCGCGCTCGCTCGCCAGGCGGCTACCGGGGTCGAGTCGCTCCACCCGGTCGGTCCACAGCTCGACGACCACCTGGCCGCGCAGGCCGTGGGCCCGGGCGACCCGCCCGACGTCGAGCAGGTCGGCTCCCTCCACCTCAGTCGACGATGTCGACCGAGGTCGTCACGCCGTCGCGCACGCCGGCGGCGGCCACCAGGGCCCGCAGGGCCTGGGCCGTGCGGCCGCGGCGCCCGATGATCCGGCCCATGTCCGCCGGGGCCACTGACAGAGAGAGGACGACCTTGCCCCCGCGCTCGTCGACCTCGAGCGAGACCGCGTCGGGCTCGTCGGCCAGGGCCTTGGCCACGTACTCCAGCACCGCCGTCGCGGTCACGGCGCCGGCCGCGTCCTCGTCGTCGACGCGGTTGACGTCGCCCTCCACGTAGTCGATGCTCTCGTCGCTCACTGGCCCGCCTTGTAGGCGTCGAGGGCGCCGCTCGCCTGGAGGAGCTTGGCGACCCGCTCGGTCGGCTGGGCGCCGTGGCGCAGCCAGTGCAGCGCGCGCTCGTTGTCGATCTGGACGACGGTGTCGGGCTCGGCGGCCGACAGGCCCCGCGGCTGGTAGGTGCCCACGACCTCGAGGTAGGCCCCCGAACGGGCCCGGCGGCTGTCGGTGGCCACGACGCGGTAGGTCGGCTGCTTCTTCTTGCCCATCCGCACCAGACGGAGTTTCACTGCCACGAGGAGTCCCTTCGCTCGAGACCGGCTGCGCCGGTGTCGTACCGAGGGAGAGAGTCTAGCGCCCCTTCGGAGGGGTCACCCGACCGCCCTTCTTCTTCTTGGATCCGGGGCGGGCCGGACCGGGTCGCGCGGCGGCCCCCTGGGCCATGCCGGCGGCCAGGGACTCCAGTCCCGGGGGCACCGATCCGCCCCGCGCGGCCATCGCCGCGGCCGCCCGGCCGAAGCCGCCCGGTAGCTGGGGGGCCTGGCCCGAGCCCATCTGGCGCATGAGCTTGCGCATCTCGGTGAACTGCTTCAAGAGCTGGTTGACCTGGGCGACCGTCGTGCCCGAGCCCCGGGCGATGCGGGTGCGCCGTGAGCCGTCGATGATCGAGGGCTCGGTGCGCTCGCGCGGGGTCATCGAGCGCACGATGGCCTCGACCCGGTCGACCTCGCGCTCGTCGACCCCCGAGGCGGCCTGGCGCATCTCCTTGGTGACCCCGGGCATCAGGCGCATGATCCCCCCGAGCGAGCCCATCTTGCGCACCTGGGCCAGCTGGGCGAGGAAGTCGTCGAGGGTGAAGGCCCCGCTCATCAGTCGCCCGGCCGAGGCCGCGAGGGCCTCGGGGTCCATCTGACGCTCGGCCTGCTCGATGAGGGTCATGACGTCGCCCATGCCGAGGATGCGCGAGGCCATGCGGTCGGGGTGGAAGAGCTCGAACTCGCCGGGCTTCTCCCCGGTCGAGGCGAAGACGACCGGGCGGCCCACCACGCCGCGGGCCGACAGCACCGCGCCGCCGCGCGCGTCGTAGTCGAGCTTGGTGACGATCAGCCCGCTCAGCTCGAGGGTCTCGTGGAAGCGCCGCGCGGTGTGGACGGCGTCCTGGCCGGTCACCGCGTCGATGACGAGGAAGGTGTAGTGGGGCTCGACGGCGGCCGAGACGGCGGCCACCTCGGCCATGAGGGCCTCGTCGATCGTCAGTCGACCGGCGGTGTCGACGATGACGACGTCGCGCCCGATCCGGCGGGCCTCGGCCAGGCCCTCGCGGGCCACGCTCACCGGGTCGCTCGCCGAGGAGTAGACCTCGACGCCGACCTGGGAGCCGAGGACGCGCAGCTGCTCGACGGCGGCGGGGCGCTGCAGGTCGGCCGCGACGAGCAGGGGCTGGCGCCCCTGGGCCTTGAACCAGGCGGCCAGCTTGGCGGCCGCTGTGGTCTTGCCGGCGCCCTGGAGGCCCGCGAGGAGCACCACGGTGGGCGGCTGGGGGGCGTAGGTGACCTTGAGGGCCGCCCCACCGAGCACCTCGACCAGCTGGTCGTGGACGGCCTTGATGACCTGTTGGCCGGGCGAGAGGCTGGTCGACAGCGGGGCCCCGGCGACCCGCTCGCGCACCGCGTCGAGGAAGGCGCGCACCACCGAGAGCTCGACGTCGGCCTCGATGAGGGCCGCGCGGACCTCGGCGAGGGCCTGCTCGACGTCGGCCGGGCTCAGTCGGCCCCGCGAGCGCAGCGAGGCGCCCAGGCGCTCTAGACGGTCGGTGAGGGCCTCGAACATCCCTGGCAGGCTACCGTCAAGGCGCCAGCAGGGAGTCGACGAAGGCCACCGGGTCGAAGGGGATCAGGTCCTCGGCCCCCTCGCCCACGCCCACCAGCTTCACCGGGATCGCCAGCTCGCGCTCGATCGCGACGACGATCCCGCCCCGGGCGGTGCCGTCGAGCTTGGTGAGGACGATCCCGCTCACCTGGGCCGCCTCGAGGAACTCGGCCGCCTGGCTGAGGGCGTTCTGGCCGGTGGTGGCGTCGAGGACCATCAAGGTCTCGACGACCTGTCCCGGTTCGCGGTCGGCCACGCGACGGACTTTGCGCAGCTCGTCGAGGAGGTTGGCCGAGTTGACCCGGCGCCCCGCGGTGTCGGCGAGCACCAGGTCGGCGCCGCGGGCCGCCGCGCGCCCGAGCGCGTCGTGGATCACCGAGCCCGGGTCGGCCCCCTCGCCGGCGCGCACCACGTCGGCGCCGGTGCGCTCGGCCCAGCGCTCGAGCTGGTCGGCGGCGGCGGCCCGGAAAGTGTCCCCGGCGGCCAGCACCACCGAGCGGCCCGCCGCGACCTCGCGGTGGGCCACCTTGCCGATCGTGGTGGTCTTGCCCACCCCGTTCACCCCGACGAACAGCCACACCGGGACCCGCCCGGGCTCTGCTTCGCTTCTCAAGGAGCGGGGCCGGTCGAGCGCCTCGAGCAGGCTCTCGCGCACCGCGGCGGCCACCCCCGAAGGGGCCCCGCGCTCGGCCAGTCGCGCCAGGATCGCCTCGGTGGTGACCAGGCCGACGTCCGAGCGCAGCAACACCTCCTCGACCACCTCGAGCTGCTCACGTGAGAGGGCTCCTGCCCCCATCGGCCGGAGCCTCTCGAAGACCCCGCGCGAGGCCCCCAGCCGCGCCGCCAGGCTGGCGTCGTCGAGGTCGGGACGGACGGACGGCTCTTCGACGAGCACCTCGGGCAGCGGCGGCGGGGCTGGCGCCGCGGGGGCGACCGGTCGCGGGGCCACCACCCCGAGGGCCCGCAGGGCCGCCAACCGTCGGCGGATCCACAGTCCTGCCACCACCGCCACGGCCACCAGGACCAGGGCGACGATCAGCCAGATCACGCGACCACCGGGGTCCCTCGCGAGACGCGCTGGCTGACCACCTTGGAGGAGGCGCCCGGCACCATCGTCACGCCGTAGAGGGCGTCGGCGGCCTCCATGGTGCGCTTCTGGTGGGTCACGACCAGCAGCTGGGCCTCGTCGCGGAACTCGTCGACGAGGGAGAGGAAGCGCTGGAGGTTCACGTCGTCGAGGGCCGCCTCGACCTCGTCCATCAGGTAGAAGGGCGAGGGCCGCGAGCGGAAGACCGCGAAGAGGAAGGCGAGGGTGACCATCGAGCGCTCCCCGCCCGACAGCAGCGAGATCCGCCGGATGTTGCGGCCCATCGGGCGCACCTCGATCTCAACCCCGGTGTTGAGCGGGTCGTCGGGCTCGGTGAGGGTGAGCCGGCCCTGCCCCCCGGGAAAGAGCATCCCCACCAGGTGGGCGAAGTGCTCGTTGACGTCGGCGAAGGCCGCCGAGAAGGTCACCATGATCTCCTCGTCGAGCGCGCGGATCACCTCTTGGAGCTCGCGGCGGGCGTGGCGCACGTCGCTCACCTGCGCGTCGAGGTCCCGGTAGCGCTCCTCGAGGGCCGAGAGCTCCTCGAGGGCCAGCGGGTTGATCGGACCGAGCGAGGTGAGCCGGGCCTCGAGCTCGCCCACGCGCGCCTCGACGCTGACCCCCTCGGGCAGGTCCAGCTCGGGAGCGGGGCCGAGGTCGGCGGGCGCCTGGCCCAGCTCGCGCTGGGAGGTCTCGACGAGGCCCGCCTGCTTCACGCCGAGCTCGGCGAGCTCGATGTCGGCGCGGCGCTGGCGCTCGGCCAGGCCGGCCAGCTCCTGGTCCCGGCGGTGGCGCTCGCGTCGGATCGACTCGAGCAGCTCGGCCCCGGCACGGGAGGCCTCCAGCTGCTCGCGGTAGGTGGTGTCCATCGCCGCCTGGGCGAGGGACACCTCTTCAGAGGCCCGCTCCACCACCACGGCCAGCCGGGCCAGTGCGGCGAGGTCGGCCTCGATGCCCTCGCGCCGACGCGCCGCCTCGGCCCGCTCGGCGCCCCGCCCGGCGAGGCGCTCTTCCACCTCCACCCGGCGCCGCTCCAGCAGGTCGCGGCGCGCGCGCAGGTCCACCTCTGCAGAGGCGAGAGAGCGGGTCAGCTCCTCGAGCGCCGCGCGCTCGAGGGCCAGCGCGGTGCGGGCCTCCTCGAGCTCCTCGGCCCGCTGACGGGCCTCGGCGAGGGCGCTCTCGAGCTCGGGCAGGCTCGTGCGCGCGAGGCTCAGCTCCTCCTCGGCGGCCAGGGCCGCGACCTCGGCCTCGGCGACCTCGGCCTCGAAGGCGGCGAGCTCCTGCTCGCGCGAGGCGATCTCCGCGTCGAGGGCCAACTGTCGCGAGGTGGCCCCTTGCGCCTCGACGAGGGCGCGTGAGGCCTGCTCGCGGGCGACACCGGCCCGCTCGGCCGCCTCCTTGGCGAGCGCCCGGGCCCCGGCCTCGGCCTCGCGGGCCGTCTCCAGGGCCCCGCGGGCCGCCTCGGCGCTCGCGAGGGCGGCCTCGACGGCCGACCGGGTGACGAGCGCCCGCCCGGAGGCGACTCGCCATCCCGAGGCGGCGAAGCGGTCCCCCTGGGGGGTCACCACGACGAGGTCCGGCCGGGCCAGGGCGACCTCGAGGCCGGCCTCCCAGTCACCGACCTCGACCGCTCGAGCGAGCAGGGTGTCGAGCACGGCCGCGACGTGGGACGGGGCCCCGGCGCGCGGACGCACCCGGCCGCGCAGGGCGCGCGCGCCCGGCGGCACGACCAGCTCGTCGACGGCCCCCTCGGCGGCGGCCACCACGATCCCGGCGCCGCCCTCGCGACGCAGGGCGGCGAGCGCCGCGCGCGCCGACTGGCGTCCGTCGACGACCACCGCGCCCACTGAGGCCCCGAGGGCCGACTCGACCGCGGCCTCGGCCCCCTCGTCCACCTCGACGAGGTCGAGCAGGGATCCGAGGACCCCCTCGAGGCTCTCGACGATCTCGCGCCCCCCCGCGCCCGACAGCTCCTCGAGCGCCCGGCCGAGGGCCTCGGCGCGGGCCTCGGCGGAGGCGAGCTGAGAGGCGGCCTCGGCGACCACCTGACCGGAGCGCTCGACCTCGGCCGTCGCGAGGGCCAGGGCGGCCTCGGCCTCGTCTCGCTCCCCACCGGCCCTCTCGGCCCGGGCGGAGCTCTCAGTCGCCTGCTCGACGAGCTCGGCGAGCCGTCGGCGGGCC
>CAYUZO010000023.1:0-33645 GCA_964449735.1 uncultured Ferrimicrobium sp. | reverse complement strand
CTTCGGGGGACTCTCGGGATTCAAGGCGCCGATCTACGTGTTGATGCTGGGACTTCTGGTGGCCCAGTACACCTTCACGGGCTATGACGCCTCGGCCCACGTCACCGAGGAGACCCACAACGCGGCGATCGCCGGACCCAAGGGCATCATCTCGTCCATCTGGGTGTCCTGGATCGCCGGGTTCGTCCTGCTGGTGGGCGTGTCGATGGCCATCCCGCACTTCACCAACGGCTTCTCGGTGACCCTGGGCGGCAGCAAGCTCGCCAGCTACGCCGACTTCACCGGCGGTGTCCCGTGGGCGAACGCCTTCGTCTACGCGACCGGCCGCGTGGTGGGCGAGATGCTCATCCTGGTGGTCATCGGCGCCCAGTTCTTCTGCGGCATCGCCTCGGTGACGGCCAACTCGCGCATGATCTACGCCTTCAGTCGGGACGGGGCCGTGCCGGGGTCGAAGTTCTGGCACCAGGTCTCCAAGCGGACCCACGTGCCGGTGCACTCGGCCTGGTTCGGGGCGGTCGGGGCCTTCATCTTGACCCTGCCGGCCCTCAAGAGCGGAGTGGCCTACGCCGCGGTGACCTCGATCGCGGTCATCGGGCTCTACGTGAGCTACCTCATCCCCGTCTTCTTGCGGCGCATCAACCCGAGCGCCTTCACGCCGGGTCCGTGGAAGCTCGGCAAGTGGGGACCACTCTTCGGCTGGATCGCCATCGTGTGGGTGCTGTTCATCTGCGTCCTGTTCTGCCTGCCGACCTCGTCGCCGATCAACAGCTCCACCTTCAACTACACGCCGGTCGCCGTCGTCGTGGTGTTGGGCTTCGCGGGGATCTGGTACGCGGTCTCGGCGCGCAAGTGGTTCACCGGCCCGAAGATCCAAGGCACGGCCGAGGAGTTGGCCGCCATCGAGCGCGACCTGTCCATCTAGGCACTGCCCGTCGAGTGCACGGCGCCCCCGGGGTCTCCCCGGGGGCGCCGTCACGTTCGGCGGGGTCTTTGGTCCCGCGCGCGGTGTTCCATCCGGCGGCCGGAGGTGATACCCTAGGGGGTATCTAATCCAGCCGGGAGGGTGGGATGGCGAGAGTCGTTGTCTTAGGGGCCGGGATCTCCGGTCACACCGCCGCGCTGCACCTGCGCCGGCTGCTGCGCCGCCCCCACGAGGTGGTGGTCGTCTCGCCGAACTCGAAGTGGAACTGGATCCCCTCGAACATCTGGGTCGGCGTGGGCAAGATGAACGAGGAGGAGGTCACCTTCCCCCTCGCCCCGATCTACCGGCGCAAGGGCATCGAGTTCCACCAGGCGCTGGCCACCGAGATCCACTTCGAGGGTGACGAGGAGGGGGAGTCGCGGCCCCACGTGGTCGTGCGCTACACCAATCCCGCCCGCGAGGGCGAGGTGGCCGACATCGCCTACGACTACCTGATCAACGCGACCGGGCCGCGCCTCAACTTCGCCGCGACGCCCGGTCTCGGGCCCCAGGCCAACTCCCTGTCGGTGTGCACGCCGGCCCACGCTCGTGACGCCGCGACGGCGCTGGCCGGGGTGATCGAGAAGCTGCGGAGCGGACAGCGCCAGCGACTCGTGGTCGGCGTCGGACACGGCGGGTGCACCTGCGAGGGGGCGGCGTTCGAGTACTGCTTCAACGTCGAGCACGAGTTGCGCACCGCGGGGGTGCGGGACTTGGCCGACCTGGTCTACCTGACCAATGAGTACGAGCTCGGGGACTTCGGTGTGGGGGGCATGTCCTTCGTCCAGAACGGATTCGAGACGACCTCCAAGATGTGGACCGAGTCGCTCTTTCGCGAGCGGGCGGTGTCGGCGATCACCCGGGCCCACGTCGAGCGGGTCGACGAGGGCCAGCTGACCTACCTGCGCCTCGACGGGACCCGCGACACCCTCGACTTCGACTTCGCCATGCTGCTGCCCCCGTTCCGCGGGGCCGAGCTCACGGTGCGGACCCGCACGGGCGAGGACATCTCCACCGAGGTCTTCGCCCCCAACGGCTTCATGCGCGTCGACGCGGACTACTCGACCAAGCCCTTCGAGGAGTGGACCGCGGCCGACTGGCCCTCGACCTACGAGAGCGTCCGCCTGCCGCGGGTTTTCGCCGTGGGCATCGCTTTCGCCCCGCCCCACGCGATCTCCCAGCCCCGCTCGGCCCCCGACGGCACCGTGATCTCGCCCGCGCCCCCGCGCACCGGGATGCCCTCGGGGGTCATGGGTAAGGCGGCGGCGCTCACCATCCGCGACCGCGTCCTGCACGGGGACCAGGCACCGGCGCACACCGCCTCGATGGCCCGCATGGGCGCCGCCTGCGTGGCCTCGGCCGGCACCGGCCTGCGCAAGGGGACCGCTGCGGCCATGACGATGTACCCGGTCGTCCCGGACTTCACGAGCTACCCCGAGACCGGCCGGTCGATCAAGGACACCTTCGGCGAGATCGGTCTGGCCGGTCACTGGATCAAGTACATGCTCCACGTCCTCTTCCTCTACAAGGCCAAGGCTCGTCCGCTTTGGCACCTGATCCCGGAGTAGCCATGGACCACACCGCCCACGACATCGCCCAGGCCCCGCTGCCCACGGCGCGCACCCTGCGCCGCCGGTCCAGCCTCGTCCTGCAGCTCTGGCGATTCGTCGCCCTGAACCGCCGCTTCGTCACGATGATCCTGAAGGGAGACCACTGACCGTGCCTACGCGCAAGGACAGCACCGACAAACTCGACCACGTCCTCCAAGACGAGGCCCAGACGAGCGCCATCCTGCGCCGCCTGCGCCGGGCCCACGGCCAGATGGGGGCGGTCGTGCGCATGATGGAAGAGGGTCGCTCCTGTGAGGACATCGTGACCCAGATGGCGGCCGTCTCCAAGGCCATCAACACTGCGGCCTTCACCTTGATCTCGTCGAGCCTGCGCGAGTGCGTCGCGGCGGGTGGCGACGACGGCGAGGTCGTGGCCGAGCGCCTCCAGCGTCTCTTCTTGAGCCTGGCGTAGGGAGGCCGACGATGAGAGTGGTGATCGTGGGCGGGGTCGCGGGCGGCATGTCGGCCGCCACCCGGCTCCGCCGGCTGGACGCCAGCGCCGAGATCGTGGTGATCGAGCGCAGCGGCTACGTGTCCTACGCCAACTGCGGCCTGCCGTACTTCGTGGGCGGAGTCATCGATGACGAGGAGGACCTGCTGCTGCAGACCCCCGAGTCCCTGCACGAGCGCTTCCGCCTCGACGTGCGCGTCGCCTCGGAGGTGGTGGCCATCGCCCGCGACCTCAAGACGGTGACCGTTCGGCCGGTGGACGGCGGTGAGAGCTACGACCTCGCCTACGACGTCCTCGTGCTGAGCCCCGGCGCGACCCCGGTGATCCCCCCGATCCCCGGGATCGAGCGGGCACTCGCCCTGCGCACCGTGGAGGACGTCGAGCGCATGGCCGGCGCCGTCGAAGGTGAGCCGCGTCACGCCGTGGTGATCGGCGGGGGCTTCATCGGGCTGGAGATCGCCGAGAACCTGGTCCACCGGGGAATCGCGACCGCCCTCGTCGAGGCGACCGAGCAGGTCCTCGCGCCCCTCGACCCCGAGATGGCCGGCCCGGTCGCTGAGGAGCTGCGTCGCCACGGGGTCGACCTGCATCTCAACGAGGCCGTCGCGGACATCGGACCCGAGGAGGTCCGACTCAACACCGGGGAGAACCTGCCCGCCGACCTGGTCATCGCGGCCATCGGGGTGCGCCCCGACACGCGGCTGGCCGTCATGGCCTCTTTGGAGATCGGCGAGCGCGGCGGGATCAAGGTCGACGAGTTCAACCGCACGAGCGACCCCTCCATCTACGCCATCGGCGATGCCGCGGAGAAGATCGACGCCTTCGACGGCTCCTCGACGCTCGTGCCGCTGGCCAACATCGCCAACCGCCACGGCCGGGTCGTGGCCGACCACATCGCGGGGCTGGCCGTGCGCCCGCGCCGCGCGATCGGCACCGCGATCGTCAAGGTCTTCGACCTCATGATCGCCACCACCGGCTGGAACGAGAAGCGCCTGGTGGCCCAGGGTCGGGCCTTCGTCGCCGTTCACACCCACCCCTCGTCGCACGCCACCTACTACCCGGGGGCCAAGGCCATGTCCCTCAAGCTCCTGGTCGACCCGAACACCGGGGAGATCCTCGGCGCGCAAGGGGTGGGTCGAGAGGGAGTGGACAAGCGGATCGACGTGCTGGCGACCGCCATTCGGGCCGACCTGCCGGCCGTCGAGCTGGCCGACCTCGAACTCGCCTACGCCCCGCCCTTCGGCTCGGCCAAGGACCCGGTGAACATGCTGGGCTACATCGCCGAGAACGTCCTGTCGGGCCTCGTGCGCACGGCCCAGTGGCACGAGGTGGAGGCGCTGCGCGAGGAGGGGTTGACCCTGCTCGACGTGCGCACCGCGGCCGAGTTCGCCCGGGGCTCCCTGCCCGGGGCGATCAACATCCCCGTGGATGACCTGCGCGAACGCGTGGGCGAGCTCGACCCGACGCGAGAGATCCTGGTGAACTGCGAGGTGGGACAGCGCGGCCACACCGCGACCCTCCTGCTCACCGAGCTGGGCTTTCGCGCACGCAATCTCGACGGCGGCTACCGCACCTGGCATCACGCCCCGGTGCCCCAGCCGCTCGGCGTCTGACGGTCTCGCAGAGAGAAAGACAAAGGAGAGGGAGACACACCATGTGCCACCGGACGACCTGCCGCACCTGCGGCAAGCCCACCTGGAGCGGATGCGGCAACCACATCGAGCAGGCCCTGGCCGGCGTGCCGCGCGACCAGCGCTGCACCTGCGACCAGTCGACGAGCTCGTCGGGCGGACTGCTGTCGCGCCTGCTCGGCCGCTAGGCCGTGAGCGCGGCCGCGCGCTGGAAGGAGGCGCTCGGCGCCTGGGCCATCCCCGAACGGATCCTGGCCCAGGCGCCCGAGAGCCCCTGGATCCATCCGCCGGCCCTGTTCGACCTGCCCGCGCACATCGAGCCGTCGCCGAGCCACGACCGGGCCCGTGAGGCCGTGCCGGAGCGGGGGACCGTCCTCGACGTCGGTTGCGGCGGAGGGGTGGCGGCCTACGCCCTCGTGCCGCCCGCGACCCACGTGATCGGGGTCGACCACCAAGGCGAGATGCTCGAGATGTTCCGCACCCACGGTGTCGAGCGCGGGGTCGAGGTCGAGGTCGTCGAGGGCTTCTGGCCCGCGGTCGCCGACGGGGTGCCCGTCGCCGACGTCGTCACGGCGCACCACGTCCTGTACAACGTCCCCGACGCCGTGCCCTTCCTCGGGGCCCTCGGCGCCCACGCTCGCCGCCGGGTCGTCCTGGAGATTCCCGATCAGCACCCCCTGGCTTGGCTGACCCCCCTGTGGCGGCACTTCTGGAACCTCGAGCGGCCCGAGGGCCCGACCCCCGAGGACCTGGTGGCCGTGCTGAGTGAGATGGGCCTGGCGGCCCATCGCGAGCGTTTCCGCGCGCCGGCCCACTCGGAGGGGAACCTGGCGACCGCCGCCCACTACGCCCGGATCCGGCTCTGCCTGCCGGCCTCCGCCGAGGGCGAGGTGGCCGACCTCCTCGCCAGCGCGCCCGTCCCCGAGGGGCGCGCGTTGTCCACCGTGTGGTGGGACGTCGCGGACCGGTAGTCAACCTTCCGTATCGGGAATGTCGGATTTGCAGATTGGGACCATCGGCCCCAGCCCGGCAGAACCGACCTAAGAAATCGCTAAATAGGTTTAAGCCATGAGCACTCTCGTCGCCGGAATCTCCACCCTGTCGCTGGCTCGCTGGCAGTTCGCGATCACGACGGTCTTCCACTTCCTCTTCGTGCCCCTGACGATCGGGCTGAGCCTGCTGGTGGCGGTCCTGCAGACCGCGGCGCACCGAACCGGGGACGCCTCCTGGGAGCGCGCGACGAGGTTCTTCGGCAAGCTCTTCCTCGTCAACTTCGCCATCGGGGTGGTCACCGGCATCGTCCAGGAGTTCCAGTTCGGGATGGACTGGTCGCGCTACTCGGTCTTCGTCGGCAACATCTTCGGCGCGCCGCTCGCCATCGAGGGTCTGCTCGCCTTCTTCATGGAGTCGACCTTCCTCGGGGTCTGGATCTTCGGACGCGGCCGGGTCTCGCCGAGGATCCACCTGGCATCGATCTGGCTGGCGAGCGTCGGCACCATGCTCTCGGCGGCCTTCATCGTCGCGGCCAACTCCTGGATGCAGCACCCGGTCGGCTACACCATCGACCCGGCGACCCACCAGGCGGTCATGACCAACTTCTGGGCGGTGATGACCAACTCCACCTTCCTCGGCGCCTACGGCCACGTGATGTTCGCGGCCTTCTTGACCGGCGCCGTCTTCCTGCTCGGGGTGTCGGCCTGGCACCTGCGCAAGGGTCACGACACGGCGGCCTTCGCGCGCGCCGCCAAGGTGGGGGTGGTGGTCGCGCTGATCGCCGCCCTCGGCACGATCTTCCTCGGCGACACCCAGGCCCGCCAGATGGACACCCAGCAGCCCATGAAGATGGCCGCCGCCGAGGCGCTCTACGACACCTCCTACGGAGCCAGCTTCTCGCTGCTCACGATCGGCGACCTCGACGACAAGCCGATCTTCCAGGTCCGGGTCCCGCACCTGCTCAGCGTGCTGGCGACCAACACCTGGAACGGCAAGGTCGAGGGCATCCACCAGCTCCAGGCCCAGGCGACCAAGAAGTACGGGGCCGGCAGCTACGTGCCGGTGATCTGGCTGTGCTACTGGAGCTTCCGGCTCATGGTCGGGCTCGGGTTCCTGCTCCTCGCCCTCGGGGCGGTGGGGCTGTGGCTGATGCGCAAGCGCCGCCTCGAGCGCTCGCCGCGCTACCTGCGCTTCGCCACCTACATGGTCCTCGCGCCCTTCCTCGCCAACTCACTGGGGTGGATCTTCACCGAGGTCGGTCGCCAGCCCTGGGTGGTCTACGGGCTGCTCAAGACCTCCAACGCCGTCTCGGTCCTGTCGCCGGGCTACGTCGCCGCCAGCCTGATCGGCTTCACCGCCATCTACACCTTCTTGGCCATCATCGAGATCGGACTGATGATCAAGCTGGCCAAGGTCCCGCCCGCCGAATCCACGACCCCGGTCGAGGACGAGGTCGTCCCCGAGCTCATCTACTAGGAGGAAGCCGTGCTCGCACTCGTCTCCACCTCACCGAGCGGCCTCGAGCAGCTCTGGTTCACCCTCATCGGAGTGCTCTGGCTGGGCTACTTCTTCTTGGAGGGCTTCGACTTCGGCGTGGGCACCCTGATGCCCTTCGTCAGCCGCGACGACACCGACCGGCGCGTCGTGGTGAACACCATCGGGCCCGTCTGGGACGGCAACGAGGTCTGGCTGCTCACCGCGGGCGGGGCGACGTTCGCCGCCTTTCCCCTGTGGTACGCGACGGTCTTCTCCGGGTTCTACCTGGCGCTGTTCTTGATCCTGGCCGCCCTCATCTTCCGCGGCATGGCCTTCGAGCTGCGGGGCAAGCGCGACGACCCCTCGTGGCGTCGCTGGTGGGACCGGGCGATCTTCTGGGGCTCGGCCCTCCCGGCGCTCCTGTGGGGCGTGGCCTTCGCGGACTTCGTCCACGGGGTGCCCATCCTCTCGGGTGGGGCCTGGACTGGTAACTTCTTCGACCTCGTGAAGCCCTACGCGCTGCTCGGTGGCCTCGCGACCCTGTCGCTGTTCACCCTGCACGGCGCGACCTACCTCACGCTGAAGACCGAGGGGGAGGTCCGTGAGCGGGCCCGCGCGGTCGCCAAGATGCTCGCGCCGATCTCCTTCGTCGTGGTCTTCGCCTTCCTCGGCTGGACCGACCTGTCGGCGCGCAGTGCCCACCACGTCGGCCTGGTGCCGCCGCTGCTGCCGATCGTCGGCGTGCTGATCCTGGCCGGCGTGGAGTGGCTGGTGCGCGAACGGCTCGAAGGATGGGCCTTCGTCGCCACCGCGCTGGTGATCGTGGCCTTCTTCACGACGCTGCTGCTCAACCTCTACCCGAACGTCCTGGTCTCCTCGGTGAGCCCGGCGGACAGCCTGACCATCGCCGCCAGCGCCTCGCACCGCTACACCCTCGAGGTGATGAGCTGGGTCGCGCTGATCTTCACGCCACTGGTCCTGGCCTACCAGTCGTGGACCTACTGGGTGTTCAAGCGGCGGGTCCGTCGGCCCGACGCCCCCGCGCCTCAGGACGCCACCTCGGCGGCGTGAGCGAGCGGTCGCCGGCAGCCCTGCTGCGCGCGCTGTCCCGGGTCACGCCGCTCTCGCGGACGGCCCTCGCCGGCTCGGTCGCCCTGGGGCTGGCGGCGACCGCCGCCGTGCTGGTCCAGGCCCTGGCCATCGCCGACCTGGTGGGTGCGGCCTACCTGCACCACGGCGTCACCGCGGGAGCGGACGTGGCCTGGCTCGCCGGGGCGACCGCCCTGCGGGCGCTGGCCCTGGGGCTGGGCGAGCCCTTGGCCTCGCGTCTGGCCGCGCCCGCGCGCCGGGACCTGCGCGCGCGCCTGCTCGACCGGGTCCTCGAGCGTGGCCCCCTCGCCAGCGTCGACGCCACCGCGCTGCTCGCCGGTCGGGGAGTCGACGCGGTGGAGGCCTACCTCGCCGCCGACCTCCCTCAGCTGATCTTGGCGACGCTGGTCCCGATCGGACTGCTCGTCTGGCTCGCCTGGCGCGACCCGCTCTCGGCGGTGGTGGTCGCGGTGAGCGTGGCCATCCTGCCGCTGTTCATGGTGCTCCTCGGACTCGAGGCCAAGGAGCGGATGGCCCGACGCTGGGCCGAGCAGCGCCGACTGGCCGAGCGCTTCGGCGACGTGGTGCGCGGCATGGGGGTCCTCAAGTCCTACCGACGCTCGGAGTCGGCGGTGGCGCGACTGGACGAGGTGGGGGCCACCCTCACCGCCTCGACCATGGACACCCTCAAGGTGGCCTTCCTCTCGGGCTTCGCCCTCGAGCTACTGAGCTCGCTCGCCACCGCCCTCGTTGCCTTGGAGCTGGGCCTGCGCCTGCTCGGCGGACACCTGGCCCTCTCGAGCGCGCTCGCGGTGCTGCTGGTGACCCCGGAGGTCTACCTGCCGCTGCGCCGAGCCTCGGCCCGCTTCCACGCCTCTGCCAACGGGGTGGCCGCCGCCGAGGAGCTGCTCGGCGCCCTCGCCGAGGAGCCGGCGGGGTTGCGACCGGCCCCCCTGAGCCCTCCCGCCCTCGAGCTGCGCGCCGTCGCGGTGCGCTCGGGGGGTGGCGAGCAGGTCCTGTCCCTCGCGGTCGCGCGCGGCGCCCTCGTCGAGGTCGTGGGCCCCTCGGGCTCGGGCAAGTCGACGGTGCTGCGACTCCTCGCGGGCCTGGAGGCCCCCCGCGCCGGCGAGGTCCTCATCGACGGCGTCGACCCTCGAGCCTTCGAGCCGGCCGCGTGGGGCCGCGCGGTCGCCTGGGTCCCCCAGGACCCGGCCCTGCCGGGCGAGACGGTCGGCGCGGCGCTCGACAACGGACGCGGGCTGTCGCGCCGGCGGCTCCAGGCGGCGCTCGAGGCCCTCGGGTTGGAGATCGGACTCGACCGGCCACTGGGCGAGGCGGCCGCCGCGCTGTCGGCCGGGCAGCGCCGTCGCCTGGCCCTGGCCCGGGCCCTGCTCGGCGAGCCGGTCCTGCTCCTGCTCGACGAGCCGACCTCCCACCTCGACGACGACGCGGCGGCGCGCGTCTGGGCCGCGATCGACGCCAGTCCGGCCACCGTCGTGGTGGCGACCCACGACCCACGAGGCTCGTCGATTCGTCTCGACCTCGGCGAGGGGGCCTCGTGGGCCCGTTGAGCCGACTGCGCGACGCCCTGGCGCGCCACCGCTCCCTGGTGGTGCGGGCGCTGGGCGCCTCGGCGCTGATGTCGCTCGCCAGCGTCGGCCTCGCCGCCACCTCCGCCTGGCTGATCGTGCGCTCCGCGCAACGCCCCGTCGTCCTCTCGCTCAGCGTGCCGATGGGTCTCGTCCAGCTCTTCGCGCTGGCCAAGGCGGTGGGGCGCTACCTCGAGCGCACCGCGACCCACCGGGCGGCCCTGGCCGTCGTCGGGACACTGCGCGCCCAGGTCGCTCGCGACCTCGAGCCCCTGGTGCCCGCGGGTCTCGGTCCCCGTCCGCGCGAGGCGGTCGAGCTCGTGGTGGCCGACGTCGATCGGGTCGAGGACCTGTTGAGCGCGGTGGCCGGCCCACTGCTCGGCGCGCTGGTCGCCGGGGTCGTCACCGTCGTGATCGCCGGGGCCCTGGCACCGTGGGCCGGGATCTCGCTCGGACTCGGCCTCCTCGGGGTGGGAGTCGCGCTGCCCGCCGGGGCCGCGCGCCTGGGGGGACTACTGGAGCGCGAGCGCGTCGCGCCCGACGCCGAGCTGGTGGCCCTGGTCGGCGATGCGGCGGCCGGCGGCCGGGAGATGGCCCTCAACGGTGGTGGACCGGCGCTGGCGATGCGCCTCGGCGACCTCGAGGACCGACGGGACGCGCTGGCTCGGCGCCGCTCGCGGGTCACGGGGCTGGTCACCGGGATGGGAGCGCTGCTCAGCGGTCTGGCGGTGCTCGGGGCCCTCGTCGCCTCCCTCGACGCCCTGAGAGCGGGCTCGCTCGCCGTCGCGGCCGTGGCGGTGCCGGCGCTCGCGGGCCTCGCGGCCCTGGAGCTGGCCACCGGCGTCTCGGCGGGTCTGGTGGGACTGCGCGGTGATCTCGCGGCCGCGCGTCGCCTCGGCGGCCTCAGCGGCCGACGGGCGCCCGTCACCGAGCCGAGCGAGTCGGCGCCGGCGGGACCTGGACGCCACCTCGATGCGCGCGACCTCGGTGCGCGCCTCGGCGGTGAGGAGGTGCTCGCGGCGGTTGACCTCGAGGTCGAGGCGGGGGACCGCATCCTCCTCGAGGGACCGAGCGGCGGGGGCAAGACGACGCTCGCGCGGATCCTCGCGCGTCTGCTCGACCCCCAGACCGGATCGGTGCGTCTCGACGGGGTCGACTACCGGCGACTCACGGGGAGCGAGGTCCGTTGCCGGGTCGGCCTGGTGGACGACGCGCCCTACGTCTTTCACGCCTCGCTCGGGGCCAACCTGCGCGTCGCCGACCCCGGGGCCGAGGACCGGCGCCTCGCCGAGGTGCTCGAGGCGGTCGGTCTCGCCCACCTGCTCCGGCGCGACGGGGGGTTGGGGGTCGAGCTCGGCGGCGAGTCGGACGGCCTCTCGGGCGGGGAGCGTCGCCGTCTCGGGGTGGCTAGAGAGTTGCTGGCCGCCCACCCGGTGGCGATCTTCGACGAGCCCACCGAGGGTCTCGACCCGGTGACGGCGCGCCTGGTGCTGGCGGCGATCGAGGAGCACTCCCGCGAAGGGGCCAGCGTCGTCATCAGTCACCGGGACGGCTCGCGCTTCGCCGCCAGCCGACGATGGCGCCTCGAGGGCGGACGGCTCGTCGCGGCGGCGGACCTCGCGGCGCTGGAGTAGGGTCGAGATCGCCTCAGGGCAGCGAAGTTGGTGTGAGTCCAACGCTGTCCCGCAACTGTGAGGGCCTTCGGGCCCGTAGCCAGGTCGCCTGCTCCGGGGAGATGTGAAAGACAGCTCTCGAGGTATGGAGCGGTCGTTCGGATGTCCCATCCGTCGCCACTCGACTTCGACGGAAAGGAGACATCATGCGTACCGCCCTCATCCGGCTCGTCCTGGCCGGCGTCCTGGCGACCCTCGTCGCCCCGCTCGCCCTCGCACCCCCGGCCCAGGCCGCGGCTCCGGGGTGCGTGGTCTCGCTCTCGCCCACGGCGACCGAGACCCTCTTCGCCATCGGCGCCGGCCCCCAGGTCCAGGCCGTCGACCGCGACTCGAACTACCCGACGCACGGGCTGCCGTCCAAGCGGATCAACTCGCTCAACCCCAGCGTGGAGTCGGTCCTCGGGATCTGTCGCACCAGCGCCTCACACCGCTCGAGCAAGCCCGACCTCGTCGTGATCTCCTACGACGCCAACTCGATCAAGGAGAAGCTCCAGGCGGTCGGCGTCCACGTCGTCGAGCAGGACGCCCCGAGCACGCTGGCCGGGGCCCTCTCCCAGATCCGTCAGCTCGGCCGCTTGACCGGACACGTGAGCCGCGCCGACGCGTTGGCGGCACGGATCTCCCACCAGATCGCTGCCGACGTGGCCTCGGTGCCGGCTCACCCGGGCCGCTCGGTGCGCGTCTACTACGAGCTCGACCCGACCTACTACTCGCTCACCAGCTCGACCTTCGTGGGCTCGCTGCTGGCCCGCCTGGGCACCACCAACATCGCCGACGCCCAGTCGACCTCCGCTGACGGCGGCTACCCCCAGCTCTCGGGTGAGTACATCGTCAGCGCGAACCCCCAACTCATCCTGCTCGCCGACACCAAGTGCTGTCACGCCACCGCCACCACGGTGGCGGCCCGGCCGGGCTTCTCGGCCCTCAGCGCCGTCGCCGACGGCCACGTGGTGAACCTCGACGACGACGTCGCCTCGAGGTGGGGTCCGCGCCTGCCGCAGCTGATGGCGGCCCTCACCAAGGCGGTCCGATCGGCGCTGGCCGACTCGCGCCTCTGGGGCGGATGAGCCCCCCCGGGGCCCGGCGGGTCGTGATGGTCGCCGCGGTGGCGGGGCTGGCCCTGGTGGCCAGTCTCCTCGCCGGGCTGGGCGTCGGACCGACCCCGATCGCCCTGGGACGGATCATCGGCGACGCGGCGAGCCACCTCGGGTGGGGCCACTCCACCTTGAGCCCCCTGCAGTCGACGATCGTGTGGCAGCTCCGAGCGCCCCGGATGGTGCTCGGGCTGCTCGCTGGCGCGATGCTGGCGGTCGCCGGGGGCACCTACCAGGGGGTCTTTCGCAACCCGCTGGCCGACCCCTACCTGCTCGGCGTCGCGGCCGGCGCCGGTCTCGGGGCGACGGTGGCGATCGTGGACCTCTCGGGCGGGCTCGCCACCCCGACCTGGACCCCGTGGCTGGCCTTCGCCGGGGCCCTCGGTGCGGTCGTGGTGACCTGGGTGATCGGCGGACGCAGCTCGCGCTCGAACTCCCAGAGCCTGATCCTCGCGGGGGTGGCCGTGGCCGCCCTGCTCACCAGCGCCCAGACCTTCCTCCAGCAGCAGTCCTCGACCTCCTCGCTCGCGCGGGTCTACATCTGGCTGCTCGGCTCGCTCGCCAGCGCCAGCTGGCGCTCAGTCCTGCTCGTGCTGCCCTACGTGGTGGTCTGCGCCGGGGTCTGCGTGCTGGCCGCGCGGGCGCTGGACGTGATGAGCGTGGGCGAGGAGGAGAGCCGGTCCCTCGGATTGCCGGTGCGCCGGGTCCGCCTGGTCGTCGTGGGTGCCTCCTCGCTCGGCACGGCGGCGGTGGTGTCGGCCGTCGGGCTGATCGGCTTCGTCGGGATCATCGTGCCCCACCTCGTGCGTCTGCTCGTGGGAACCTCCTACCGGAGGATCCTGCCGCTGTCGGTCGTCGTGGGCGCCGCCTTCTTGGTCCTCGCCGACACGGTGGCCCGCACCGTCCTGGCCCCGTCCGAGCTGCCCCTCGGGGTCGTCACCGCCGTCATCGGCGCGCCGGTCTTCGTCGTGGTGCTGGCCCTGCGCCGACCGGGGGCGCCGTGAACGCCGTGCAGGTGCGCGGGCTGAGTGTGCGCGCGGGCTCGCGCGCGCTCGTCGAGGAGGTCGACCTCGACGTCGAGGCCGGCACCTGGACGACGGTCATCGGGCCCAACGGAGCGGGCAAGACCAGCCTCGTCGAGGCGGTCGCCGGACTGCGACGCCTGGCCGCGGGGACGGTGCACCTGCAGGGCCACGACGCGGTGGCCCTCGACGAGCGCCGCCGCGCACGCCTGGTGTCGTTGGTGCCCCAGCACCCCGTGGTCCCCGCCGGGATGGCGGTGGGCGAGTACGTGGCCCTCGGGCGGGTCGCCCACCACGGACTGGTGCGCGCGCCCTCGGCGATCGATCGTGAGATCGTCGCCTCCACGATGGCCCGCGTCGGACTCGAGGACCTCGCCGAGCGCGACGTGGCCACCCTCTCGGGTGGCGAGCGCCAGCGCACGGTGCTGGCGCGCGCCCTGGCCCAGGCCACCCCGGTGATGGTGCTCGACGAGCCGACCACCGGTCTCGACCTGCGCCACCAGGTGGAGCTGCTCGAGCTGCTGCGCCGCGAGGTGGACGAGTGCGGGCTGGCGGTCGTGGCCACGCTGCACGATCTGACGCTCGCCGGCCAGTTCGCCGACCGGCTGGTCCTGCTCGAGGCGGGACGGGTGCGTCTCGAGGGGCCCTCGCGCGAGGTGGTGCGCGACCCCGCGTTGGCGCGGGCCTACGCGATGGAGCTCGAGGTGGTCGAGGTCGCCGGCGGCGACGTCGTGGTGCCGGTGCGTGCGCGACCCTCGAGCCAAGCGGACTGAGGCCGGCCCGTAGACTTGGGCCAGCCAGGAGGGCATAGTGCGCCGCACCCGAATCGTTGCCACCATCGGACCGGCCTCGGAGGACGAGGCCACCATCACCGCGCTGATGGGGGCCGGGGTAGACGTCTTTCGACTCTCCTTCGCCCACGGCGACCTGGCCTCGGGGATCGAGCGACTCCGCCGTCTGCGCGCCATGGCCCCCGAGCACGCGATCATGGTCGACATCCCCGGTCCCAAGATCCGCGCTGGGAGCTTCGGGACCACCCCGGTGGCCCTCACCGTCGGCGACCAGGTCGAGCTGGTCGAGGGATTCTCGGAGAGCTCGACCAGCTCGCGGATCGTGGTGGAGCGCGAGAACGTCCTGGCCCTGCTGCGCGCCGGGGACAAGATCCACCTCGGCGACGGCGGCGTCTCGCTCGACGTGACCTCCTCGGGCCGGCCGGTCACCGCGGTCGTCAGCTCCGGTGGGGCGGTCATGGGCAAGCCGGGCCTCAGCCTGCCCTCGACGATCATGAACGATCGACTGCCCACCCCCGAGGACCGGGCCCGCCTCGAGGCCCTGCGCTCGGAGCAGTTCGAGATCCTGGCGGTCTCCTTCGTGCGCTCGGCCTTCGACATCGTCTCGACTCGCACGGTCCTCGCGCGTGAGGACGTGATGGTGCTCGCCAAGATCGAGACCGGCGAGGGCGTCGAGAACCTCGACGAGATCATCGCGGCCGCCGACGCGATCATGGTGGCCCGTGGCGACCTCGGGGTGCGCCTGCCCATCGAGGAGGTGCCCCACCTCCAGAAGCTGATCACCCGCCACGGCATCCGCTACGCCCGCCCGGTGGTGGTCGCCACCCAGATGCTCGAGTCGATGACCCACGCCCAGGTGCCCACTCGGGCCGAAGTCACCGACGTGGCGAACGCCGTCTTGGACGGCGCGAGCGCCGTGATGCTCTCGGGCGAGACGGCCATCGGCGAGGACCCGGTCGGCACGGTCCAGACGATGGACCGCATCGTGCGACGGGCCGAGTCCTCCTTCGACTACGCCAAGTGGGGGTCCTCACTCGGCGTCCAGCACATCGAGGCGACGGGCACGCGGGCCCAGAAGGTCACGGCGGCCATCACCGGCGCCGCCTGGCGCGCGGCGATGGAGGAGCAGGCGGTGGCCATCGTGGCCTGCACTCGCTCGGGCATGACCGCGCGGGCCATCTCGCGCTTCCGTCCGCCGATGCCGATCGTGGCGATCACCCCCTCGGAGGCGACCGCCCGCCAGCTGCGCAGCTCCTGGGGCGTTCAGGAGATCTACCTCTCACCGGCCACCGACATCGACGACCTCTGTGAGTTCGCCGTCACCCAATTGAAACTCTCGGGCCTGGCCCGCGCCGGCGACCCGATCGTGGTGATGGCCGGCTCGCGCTCGGGCGGGACGGCCATCACCGACACCGTCCGGATGATGATCGTCGACTGAGTCAAACCGAACGGTCTTCAGAGTCATCGCCTCGACACGAATCGGGGCGGTAAGGAGGGGTACGGTCGGGACAGGAAGTCCTTGGCACCCCGTGACGAAAGAGACCCTGATGAGCCGCTCGACTCGACCCCTTCACCGCTTCTCCCGACTGGCCACCGCCGGGGCCCTGCTGGCCTCGGGTCTGGCGCTCGCGGTGGGCGTGGGCGTGGCGAGCGCGGCGATCGTCTCGGTGGACCTGACGAGCGTCCCGGTGAGTCCGAGCTCGTCGACCTACGGCCAGTCGGTGACCTGGACGGCGACGGTGTCGACGACGGGCACCCCGGGCACCGTCAGCTTCTCCTTCTCCTCGGACGGCGGCTCCACCTACAGCCCGATCACCGCCTGTGGGCCCCACGGCCTCTCGGGCGCGGGTCCCTACACCGTGACCTGCGTCGTCCCCTCCCTACCGGTTGTGGCCTCGGGCCAGTTGCTCGTCGAGGCGACCTACTCCGGTGACGCGAGCAACTCCAACACGCCGGTCACCTCGACTCCGGTCACCTACACGGTGGCCAAGGCCAACCCGACGGCGCCGCAGGTCAACCTGACCGCGAGCCCGAACTCGCCGGTCGCGGCCGGCACCTCGGTGACCCTGCACGCCACCATCCCCTACGTGGTCGCCAGTGGGGTGGCCCTGCCCACCGGGACGGTCGCCTTCAAGTTCTCGACCGACGGGTCCACCTTCACGACGGTGCCGGCCTGCGGGGCGGTCACCGTGAGCGCGGCGGCCGCCACCTGCGTCACGACGAGCGTCCCCGCGGGCACGACCGCCGTCGACGCCGTCTACACCGGTGACGCGAACTACACCGCGGGGACCTCGGTGACGGTGGCCTACTCGGTCAAGCTCGCCTCGACCGTCTCGGTGGTGGCCAGTCCCACCTCGCCGGTGCGCTCGGGCACGACGGTGACCATGACGGCGACCAACGGCTCGGGCCAGACCGGCCAGGACTCCTTCGCCTACTCCCTCGACGGGGTGAACTACGTCACGATTGCGGCCTGCTCGGCCCAGGCGATCTCGGGGACGACCGCCACCTGCTCGACGGCCCTGCTGCCGGCGGGGACCCGCGACCTCGAGGTGACCTACCTCGGCGACGCCACCCACGCGACGGCGACCTCGACGCCGCTGGCCTACGCGGTCTCGGGTACCGGCGCCTCGAGCATCGCACTGGCCGCCTCGCCCAACTCACCGGTGGCCTTCGGGACGACGGTCAGCCTCATCGCCACCGTCGGCACCGGCCAGACCGGGACGGTCGCCTTCGCCACCTCGCCGGACGGCGTCACCTTCACGACCCTGCCGGCCTGCGCGGCCCAGGCGATCGTCGGGGTGACCTCCTCGTGCGTCAGCGCGGCGCTGCCCAACGGGACGCGCTACGTCGAGGCCCTCTACTCCGGTGACGGCACCCACGCCGCCGTCACCAGCGCCCTGGTGGCCTTCTCGGTGACCGGCGCGGCGGTCTCGGCCGTCACCTTGACCGCGAGTCCCGCGGCGCCGGTCGCCTACGGCACGGCCGTGACGCTGAGTGCCGACCTCGGGGCCGGACCGACCGGCACAGTCGCCTTCCAGTACTCGACCAACGGCACCGGCTTCGCCGTGGTGCCGGGTTGCGCCGCCCAGGTGATCACCAACCACGTGGCCACCTGCGTCACCACCAGCCTCATCGCCGGCACCGTCGCGGTGCGGGCCCTGTACGGCGGCGACACCGTCTACGCCCCCTCCACGAGCGCCGTGGTCTCCTACTCGATCTCGGGCCGCACGGCCGCCAGCCTCACCATGGCCGCCACGCCCGTCGCCCCGGTGACGCCGGGCACCGTCACGACCCTGACGGCGACCGTCGGTGCCGGCCAGACCGGCACGGTGGCCTTCCAGTACTCCCTCGACGGGTCCACCTACACGACCCTGACCACCTGCGCGGCCGTGTCGATCGTGGGACTGAGCGCGACCTGCACGACGGCGGCGCTGCCGGCGGGGACCCTCGACGTGCGAGTCGTCTACTCCGGTGACGTCAACTTCGCCTCGGTGACCAGCCCGGCCCTGGCCTACCGGGTCCAGAAGGCGGCGGGCGCCGTGACGCTCGCCGCCACGCCGAGTACCCGGGTGCGCGTCGGCACGACCGTGACGCTGCGCGTCGGGGTGCCGAGCGGCGCCACCGGGACCGTCGCCCTGCAGTACTCGAGCGACGGGGTCGGCTTCCGCTACGTGGCCGACTGCCTGTCGGTGGCGGTGGTGGGCGCGGTGGCGACCTGCACCACGGCGAGCCTGCCGGCGGGGACCCGCTTCGTGAGGGCCCTCTACTCCGGGGACGCCGGCTTCGCGCCCAACGCCAGCGCCCGGGTGGCGCTCGCGGTGTCCTCGGCCCCCTCGTCGGCCACCCTCTCCTCCTTCGCGGGCACCTCGGCGGTCCTCAGCGCCTCGATGAAGGCCCAGATCAGGGCCTTCGCCGTGGTGGTCGCCAACCACCACAACTCCCTCGTGACGGTGAAGGCCTTCGGCCGCCTGGGCACGGTGGCGGCGTCGCGGACCCTGTCGGCCCACCGGGCCGCGGCGGTGGCCGCCTACCTGCGCAGCGCTCTCGCCTCGGTGGGGGCCGGCTCGGTGAAGGTGGTCACGGTCGCCGGGGGCCGGCGCGGGGGCACGGTGGCGAGCTCCAACGTCGTCTTCGTGACCGCGAGCTAACCGTCGGCGCCCTCGGCAGGACTCGAACCTGCGCACATGGCTCCGGAGGCCACTGCTCTATCCGCTGAGCTACGAGGGCGGTCTTTCCAGCCTACCGGAGCCCCTCACGTGCGCCCACCGACCCCCGCCTGGGACTTTGGTCGGTGGGCGCCCGGCCCTGTCGCAATACCCCCAGGGGTATAGTGAGCACGTCAGACGACGTGAGGGAGGCGTGATGAGGAACGAGGCGACCTGGGACCGGATCGTCCGGGTGCTGCTAGGGGTGGTCGTGGCGGCCATCGCCGCCACGATGAGCGGGGCGGGGATGATCGTGCTGTGGATCGTGGCGGCCGTGCTCGTGATCACCGGGCTGGTGGGCTTCTGCCCGCTGTATCGCCTGGTGGGGGTGTCGACCTGTAAGCGTTAGGGCGCTCGACCCTTCTAGCCTGGGCCGATGGACGCCAGCCCGCTCGACCCCTCCCTGCTGCCCGAGGGCGCGGTCCTTCGCGAGGGGGACGTCGAAGTCGGCGGCTGCTCGCTCGCCGACCTGGCGAGCGAGTACGGCACGCCGCTGTTCGCCTACGACGAGGCGAGCCTGCGGGCTCGCTGCGCGGAGGCCGCGGCCGCCTTCGACGAGGGCGTGGCCTTCGCCTCCAAGTCCTTCCTCTGTCAGGCGATGGCCCGGCTGGCGGTCGAGGAGGGGCTGTGCGTCGACGTGGCGACCGGCGGCGAGCTGGACCTGGTGCTGCGCGCGGGCGTCGACCCCCAGCGGGTCATCCTGCACGGCAACAACAAGTCCGAGGCCGAGTTGGAGCGGGCCATCGGGGCTCGGGTGCGCCGCATCGTCGTCGACAGCTTCGACGAGATCGACCGGCTCGAGCGCCTCGGGGGCGGACGGCCGATCGACTGCCTGGTGCGGGTGACCCCGGGCATCGAGGCCCACACCCACGAGTTCGTGCGCACCGGCCAGGAGGACACCAAGTTCGGCCTCTCCCTGGCGACCGGTGAGGCCGCCCGGGCGCTCGCCCGACTGCGCTCGCTGCCCGGGGTGAGCGTGCGGGGGCTGCACGCCCACGTGGGCTCCCAGATCTTCGACCTCGAGCCCTTCGTGGCGACCTTGGCGGCCCTCGGGGAGTTCGCCGGGGACTCCCTCGAGGAGCTGTGCGTCGGCGGGGGGCTCGGGGTGGCCTACGTGGCCGGCGAGCGCGCCCCCACGATCACCGAGTGGGGCGCGGCGGTGCGCGCCGGCGCGCGAGCGGCCGGCCTGGACCCGGCGACCCGGATCCTGGCCGAGCCGGGGCGCTCGATCGTGGCGCGCGCCGCCGTGACCCTCTACCGCGTGGGCACCGTCAAGCGGGCCGCCGGGCGGACCTACGTCGCGGTCGACGGCGGGATGAGCGACAACCCCCGCCCGGTGCTCTACGGGTCGGGCTACGAGGTCTTCGACGTCGGCGCGCCGCGCGCCGCGCGCCCGCGCGAGGTGCGCGTGGTGGGCAAGCACTGCGAGAGCGGCGACGTGCTCGTCGAGCGCGGACAGCTGCCCGAGTCCACGGGGGTCGGCTCGCTGGTGGCCACCCCGGTGACGGGCGCCTACGGCTACTCGATGGCCTCGACCTACAACCGGGTGCCCCGGCCGGCCGTGCTCTTCGTCGCCGACGGTGCGGCGCGAGTGGTGCTGCGCCGCGAGACCTTCGAGGACCTCGCCCGCCTCGAGCAGTAGAGGGCCTCGGGCCACGGGTTAGCCTGGTCGGATGCGAGACGGGGTGGTGCGGGTCGCGGTGATCGGCGCGGGATTCGTCGGCGACGCGCTGGCGGACCTGCTGTGCGACCCGAGCCGTCAGGTGGCCCTGACCGACGCGGCGACGGCCCCCGTGGAGCTGGTCGGCGTCGCGGTGCGCGACGCCGCCAAGGGCCGGGCCCACGTGCCCGCCGCCCTGCTCACCGAGGACGTCGCCGCCCTGGTGGAGCTGGAGGACCTCGACATCTTGGTGGAGGTGGCCGGGGGGATCGAGCCCACGCGCGCCCACCTCGAGCGGGCCCTCGACCGGGGGGTCTCGGTGGTGACGGCCAACAAGGCCCTGCTCGCCGAGTGCGGGACGGCCCTCGCCCGGCGGGCCCACGAGCACGGCGCCGACCTCTTCTACGAGGCCGCGGTCGGCGCGGGGATCCCGATCCTGCGGGCGCTGCGGACCTCGTTGGCCGGTGAGCGCATCGAGCGCGTGATGGGCATCGTCAACGGCACGACCAACTTCATCCTCTCGAAGATGACCGCAGAGGGCAGCGACTACGCCGAGGCCCTGGCCGAGGCCCAGTCACTCGGCTACGCCGAGGCCGATCCCACCGCCGACGTCGAGGGCCTCGACGCGGCCGCCAAGGTCCAGATCCTCGCCTCCCTGGCCTTCGGCACGGCGCTGGCCGGCGAGAGCATCAGCTGCGAGGGGATTTCCTCGATCCGGGCGATCGACGTCGAGTTCGCGCGCCGGTCGGGCTACGTCATCAAGCTGCTCGGGGTGGCCGAGCGGGTCGGCGAGCACGGCCTGTCGCGCCGGGTCCACCCGGCGATGATCGCCGTCGACCACCCGCTCGCCTCGGTCCACGGCGCGGCCAACGCGATCTTCGTCGAGGGCGCGCGCAGCGGCCCGCTGATGTGGTTCGGCCAGGGGGCCGGGGGCTACCCGACCGCCACGGCGGTGCTCGGCGACGTCCTCGACGCCGCCCGCAACCGGGTCAGTGGACGTCACGACGTCCCCTTCTCCCTGGACGAGACCCTGGTCCCGGTGGCGACCGGCGAGGTCTCCTCGGTCTTCTACCTCTCCCTCGACGTCCTTGACGAGCCGGGCGTGCTGGCCTCGGTCGCGGGGGTCTTCGGCCGCCACGGCGTCTCGATCCACACCATGGAGCAGTCCGGCGTGGGCGACGAGGCCCGCCTGTCCTTCGTGACCCACGAGGCCCGCACCGCCGACGTCGAGGCGACGTTGGCCGACCTCGCGGAGCTGGCCGCGGTGGACCGGATCGGCGCCTGCCTGCGGGTGGTCGGAGGGGAGAGGCCGTGACCGGCTGGCGAGGACTGCTGCACGAGTACGCCCAGTGGCTGGACCTCGACGGCGTCGAGGAGATCGTGACCCTCCAGGAGGGCAACACCCCGCTGCTGCCCGCGCCGCGGCTGGCCGAGCGCGTGGGCGCCGAGGTGTGGCTGAAGTACGAGGGGCTGAACCCGTCGGGTTCCTTCAAGGACCGCGGGATGACCATGGCCATCACCAAGGCCAAGGCCCAAGGGGCCCACACCGTGATCTGCGGCTCGACGGGCAACACCTCGGCGGCCGCGGCCGCCTACGCGGCGCGCGCCGGGATGGACTGCGTCGTGCTCGTGCCCGAGGGCAAGATCGCCCTGGGCAAGCTGGCCCAGGCCATGGTCTACGGCGCCAAGGTCCTCCAGATCCGCGGCAACTTCGACCAGGCCCTCAACCTGGCGCGCGAGCTGACCCAGTACCTGCCGATCACCATCGTCAACTCGATCAACCCCGATCGCATCGAGGGCCAAAAGACCGGCTCCTTCGAGATCGTCGACGTGCTCGGGCGGGCGCCGGACATCCTGGCGATCCCGGTCGGCAACGCCGGCAACATCACCGCCTACTGGCGCGGGTTCACCGAGTACCACTTCGCCGGGCGCTGCGCGCTGCCCCGGATGTGGGGCTTCCAGGCGGCCGGCGCGGCCCCCATCGTCCTCGGGCACCCGGTGGAGAACCCCGAGACCATCGCCACCGCGATCCGCATCGGCAACCCCGCGAGCTGGGTGCCGGCGCTCGAGGTCATCCACGAGTCCCTCGGCGACATTCGCGCCGTCACCGACGAGGAGATCCTCGAGGCCTACCGCTTCGTGGCCCGCCACGAGTCGGTCTTCTGCGAGCCGGCCTCGGCGGCCTCGGTCGCGGGCATCTTGAAGTACGGGGTGCCCGAGGGCTCGACGGTGGTGTGCGTGCTGACCGGCAACGGGCTGAAGGACCCCGACACCGCCCTGCACCAGAGCGCCGCCCCGCCCGTGGTGGAGGCCTCGATCAAGGCCCTGATGGCCGAGCTGGCCTAGTCGGTGGCCGCCGGGTCCCGGCGGTCGGCTAGAGTGGGGGAGTCGTCCGCGGCTTCGCGTCGCTCTGGCGTGGGACTCTTCCCGTGACGACCCCTCTGTAACTCCCTTCGCCGTCGCGAATCATGGTGACCGGCGAGAAAGGATCCCCATGGCTATCAAGCCGTCCCCGGACCGCTCGGACCTCGAGTCCAAGACCCGCGAGGACCTCCTCACCATTGCCAAGGTGAAGGGCGTCGACGTCGCGAGCCGGGCCACCAAGACCGCCCTGATCGACGCGATCATGAGCGACGGCTCGGCCCCCGCCGAGTCCCCTTCGCGCGCGGTGCGCTCGCGGCGGACCGTCGCCACCCCCGAGACCGACTTCGAGGACCTGGTGGGCGAGTTCGCCGCCGAGCCCTCCTCGACCTCCGCGGCCCCCGCCGAGAGCGCCCCGACTCCGGCGACGTCGGCCCCGGCGACGCCGGCCCCCGCCAGCGCCGCTGCGTCGGCGCCGAGCGAGCCGCGCCCCCCGCAGGGTCAGCGCAACGACCGTCAGCCCCGAGAGTTCAACGAGGGCAACTCGCGCAGCCGGCGCAACCGGCGCAACCGCCAGGGCCGCGAGCGCTTCGGGGGCGAGGCCCAGCCCAACGCCGATCAGCCCTACAACGGCGAGCTGCTCGACATCGAAGGGATCCTCGACCTGCGCGACGACGGCTACGGCTTCTTGCGCACGCGGGGGTACCACCCCTCGCCCGGTGACGTCTACGTCTCGATCAACCAGGTGCGCCGGTACTCGCTGCGCAAGGGTGACACCCTCACCGGCGGCTACCGCCCGGCCGCCTCGAACGAGAAGTACCCGGCACTGCTGCGCGTCGACACGGTCCAGGGCCTCGACCCCGAGGTCGCCAAGGGCCGCGCCCGCTTCGAGGACCTGACCCCGCTGTTCCCCGACGAGAAGCTGCGCATGGAGACCAACGAGGGCAAGCTCGACCTCACGCCGCGCATCGTGGACCTGCTGAGCCCCATCGGCAAGGGCCAGCGCGGACTCATCGTCTCGCCCCCCAAGGCGGGCAAGACCACGGTCATGAAGCAGATTGCCCAGTCGATCGAGTCCAACAACCCCGAGGTGCACCTCATGGTCCTGCTCGTCGACGAGCGGCCCGAGGAGGTCACCGACATGCGTCGCAGCGTGCGCGGCGAGGTCATCGCCTCGACCTTCGACCGCCCGGCCGAGGAGCACACCCACGTCTCGGAGCTCGCGATCGAGCGCGCCAAGCGTCTCGTCGAGCAGGGCCGCGACGTGGTCATCATCCTCGACGGCATCACCCGCCTGGCCCGCGCCTACAACCTGGCCGCCCCGGCGACCGGGCGCATCATGTCCGGTGGCGTCGACTCGGGCGCCCTCTACCCGCCCAAGAAGTTCTTCGGCGCGGCGCGCAACATCGAGGAGGGGGGCTCGTTGACCATCCTGGCCAGCGCCCTCGTGGAGACCGGCTCGAAGATGGACGAGGTGATCTTCGAGGAGTTCAAGGGCACCGGCAACATGGAGCTCAAGCTCGACCGGCGCCTGGCCGAACGCCGCCTCTACCCGGCCATCGACGTCAACGGGTCCTCCACCCGTCACGAGGAGCTGCTCTTTGCGCGCGACGTCCTGCCCCAGGTCTGGCGACTGCGCCGGGTGCTGAACGGCCTGGCCAGCGAGGGCCGCGAGGCGGCCGGTCTGGAGCTGCTCATCGACCGGCTCAAGGCCACCCGCTCCAACGACGAGTTCCTGACCGAGATCGCCAAGGGCCCGGCGCCCACCAGCTGATCCTCCAGTACACTGGACGACCGCACCAAGGAGACCCCATGAAGGCTGACATCCACCCCACTTACGTCGACGCGACGGTCACCTGCTCGTGCGGCAACACCTTCGCGACCCGCTCGACCCGCGCCGAGCTGCACGTCGAGCTCTGCAACGAGTGCCACCCCTTCTTCACCGGCAAGCAGAAGCTGGTCGACACCGGTGGCCGCGTCGAGCGCTTCCAGCGCCGCTACGCGCAGAAGTCCAAGACCCGCACCACCCGGGCCTAGGCCCCCGACGCCGCCGTGCGGTCTCTCGACGAGACGCTGGCCGGCCTCGAGAGCGAGCTGCGCGAGGTCGAGGCCGCCCTGGCCGAGCCGGACGTGGCCCGCGACCTCAAGCGCCTGAGGGACCTCTCACGCCGCCACAAGGAGCTGGCCGAGGTGAACGGGGCCTGGAGCGCCGTGCGCTCGGCCCGCGAGGACCTCGCCCTGGCGCGTGAGATGTTCGCCGAGAGCGCCGGCGAGGAGCGCGAGCAGTGGCGTGAGGAGGTGTCGCGCGCCGAGGAGTCCCTCGCCAGCCTCGAGGGCCAGCTCGAGACCCTGCTGCTGCCGCGCGACCCCAACGTGGGGCGCAACGTGCTGCTGGAGATCCGAGGGGCCGAGGGGGGCGAGGAGGCCAACCTCTTCGCCGCGGACCTGCGCGAGATGTACCGCCGCTACGCCGCGTTGCGGGGGTGGCGCTTCGAAGTCGTCGAGGAGCGCGAGTCCGAGCAGGGCGGCCTCGACGAGGGGACCTACTTGGTCGCCGGGGAGGACGCCTGGACCCGCCTGGCCCACGAGGCCGGCGTCCACCGGGTCCAGCGGGTCCCGGTGACCGAGGCCAAGGGTCGGGTCCACACCTCCTCCGCGACGGTCTCGGTGCTCCCCGAGGCCGAGGAGGTCGACGTGGAGATCGACCCCAACGACCTCAAGATCGATGTCTACCGCTCCTCGGGCCCCGGTGGCCAGAGCGTGAACACCACCGACTCGGCGGTGCGCATCACCCACCTGCCCACCGGGATCGTCGTCTCGATGCAGGACGAGAAGAGCCAGATCCAGAACCGCCAGAAGGCGCTCGTGGTGCTGCGCTCCCGGCTGCTCAAGGCGGCCCAGGACGCCCAGGCCAGCGAGCTCGGCGACCTCAAGCGTTCCCAGCTCGGCAGTGGCGGGCGCTCGGAGAAGATCCGGACCTACAACTTCAAGGAGAACCGGGTCACCGACCACCGCATCAACCTGACCACCTACACGCTGGACGCGATCCTGGCCGGCGACCTCGACCAGCACGTCGACGCGCTGCTGGCCGACCAGCGAGCCCGTCAGCTCGCCGGGGCCGACGGTGGCCGCTGAGGGCGCAGCCGCCGCCCTGGTCGCGCGGGGACTCGCGCCGCGCGAGGCCCGCTGGCTCGTGGAGGAGTTCCCCCTCGAGGCCGACCTCGAGCGCGCGGCGGCCCGACGCCTGGCCGGCGAGCCCCTGCAGTACGTGATCGGCCACTGGCCCTTCCGGAGCCTCGACCTCCTCGTCGACCACCGCGCCCTCATCCCCCGACCCGAGAGCGAGGAGGTGGTCGGCTGGGCCCTCGAGGCCCTGGCGCTCGCCGGGGCCCGCCACGCGCGACTGCTCGACCTGGGGTGCGGCAGCGGGGCACTGGGCCTGGCCCTGTTGGCCGAGCTCTCCGAGCGGGGCGTGCCCGCCCAGCTGGTCGCCGTCGACGAGAGCGAGGCGGCCCTCGAGCTGACCGGTGAGAACGCCCGGGCCCTCGGGCTGACCGCGGTGACCCGACGCCTCGGGGACTGGTACTCAGCCCTCGAGGAGGACTGGGGGCGGTCCTTCGACCTCATCGTCGCCAATCCGCCCTACGTCGCGGCCGAGGAGTGGCCCGACCTCGACCCGGTTCTCGCCTTCGAGCCGCGTGGTGCACTACTGGCCGGCGACGCCGAAGGGGTCGCCGGGCTCGCCGACGTCGTGGCGGTCGTCACGGGCGCGCCGCGCTGGCTGACGCCGGGGGGTGCCCTCGTCGTCGAGCACGGCGCCGCCCACGGGCCGGCCGCGCGCGCGGTGGCCACGTCGGCGGGACTCGTCGGGGCCGTGACTCGACAGGACCTCGCCGGCCGGGACCGCGCCCTCGTCGCCTGGAGCGAACGATGAGGCGCCTGTCGGTCGACGAGGCCGTCGCGGCGCTCCTCGCGGGCGAGGCCGTGGCCCTGCCGACCGACACGGTCTACGGGGTGGGCGCCAGCCTGGCCCATCCGCGCGCGGTCGAGCGCCTCTACACGATCAAGCGCCGGCCGGGGCACGTGCCCCTGCCGGTGATCTGCGCCGACGAGGACGCGGCGCGCTCGCTCTGCCCGCCCTGGCCCGAGGCGGCTGGCCGCCTGAGCGCGGCCCTGTGGCCCGGCGCGCTCACCCTCGTGGTCCGGGCCCGTCCCGAGATCGCCGACCTGGTCCACGGCGAGGCCTCGCGCGTGGGACTGCGCGTGCCCGACGACGACCTGGTGCGCACGCTCGTCTCGAGGGTCGGGCCGATCGCCCTGACGAGTGCGAACGAGCACGGTGAGCCGCCCTGCACCAGTGCCGAGGAGGTGGAGCGAGCCTTCGAGGGGCGAGACGGACTCGCGGGCGTCCTCGATGGCGGCCTGAGGGATCGTCCGGTCTCGAGTGTGGTCGAGGTGCACGAGGGGGGCTGGCGGCTCCTGCGCGAGGGCGCCGTCGCGCGCTCAACCCTCGTCGAGATCCTCGGCTCCTGAGCGATGGCTGTGCGGCTCCCGCCCGCCCGTCCGCGTCGATGGCTCGTGGGGATGGTGGCGGTGCTCGCGGCGCTGTGGATCGCCGGGGTGCGGCCCCGGGGGTCGGTGCCGCCGGCCGAGGGTCGCGACGCGGCCACCCTGGTGGCGGTGGCCCGCACCTTCGAGGCCAACTACGACCACGGCCACTACGGGGCGGTCTACGACCGCTTCGACGCGGCGAGTCGGGCGGTCATCGCTCGCGCCTCCTACGTCGCGCGCCACCTCGAGTGCCCGGACCCGCCGGGGGCGGCGACGGTGCTGTGGGCCCACCCGGCCCAGGGGGCCTGGTGGGAGGTGCGCTACGAGATCTCCCACGTCGCCCTGACCGACTGGTGGCGCTACCTCGGGGGCGTGTGGCGCTTCGACCTGGCCCGGTCCAACCCCTCAGCGGTCGCGCTCTACCGCCTGCCCTTCGCGCAGTATCGCCGGGCGGTCGGCTGCTAGGCGGACCGCGGCGACCACGACGGGGGACGGCGCTCGACGAAGGCGGTGATTCCCTCACGGGCCTCGTCACCGGAGAAGAGGCGTGCGGAGAGATCGCGCGCGCGCACGAGCTCCTCCTCGAGGGTCGCCCCGCGCGCACCGAGCACCAGCTGCTTCGCCTCGGCGAGGGCCCCGGGAGCCCCCTCGAGCAGGTCGGCGAGCACCGCGGCCACCTGGGCGTCGAGCTCGTGGGGCGAGACGGCGCGGGTGAGGAGTCCGGCGCGCACCGCCTCGCTCGCCTCGACCCGGTGCCCGCGCAGGAACATCTCCCGGGCGTCGACCTCGCGCAGGCGCTGCAGGCAGAGCACGGAGATGATCGCCGGCACCACCCCGAGTCGGACCTCGGTGAAGGCGACCTGGACCTCGCTCGACACCAGGGCGATGTCGCAGGCCGCGGCGAGCCCGAGACCCCCGCCGAGGACCGCGCCCTCGATGCGGGCCACGACCGGCAGCGGCGAGCGCACCAGGCGCAGGATCACCTCGACCAGGTCGGCTCCGGGGGGAGGGACCGGTCCGCCCGAGAGGTCCGCCCCGGCACAGAAGACCGGCCCGCGGTGAGTGAGCAGCAGGACCCGCGCCGCGTCGTCGCGCTCCGCCCGGTCGATCCCCTCGATCATCTCGGCGAGCAGCGCGGCCGAGAGGGCGTTGCGCCGGGCCTCGTCGGCCAGGGTCAGGGTCGCGACCGGACCCGCCAGGCTCAGCTCAACGAGGGGCACCGCGACTCCCCGGACGCGGGCCGACGGTGGGCCCTCCCGCGAAGGCCTGGGCCCGCTCGAGCCAGTGACGAGCCGCCGGTCCGCAGACGAGGGCCGTGTCGTCGAGGTGGCGTCGCTGCACCACGACCAGGCACAGGTCGAGGGCCGGGCCGCTGACCACCTCGTCGGCCCCCTCGGGGCCGAGGCGCCACTGCTCGCCGGCGGGGCCGACGAGGGCCAGGGCCACGGTGGTCGACGGGGGCTCCTCGGCGCGCACCGCGTAGGACCAGGCCCGGGTCTTCAACCCGAGCAGGGCCACGTGGCGCAGGCGTGCGCTGGCCAGGGGGGCCCGGCCGAGGGCGTCGGTCACGTCGACGCCGTGGGCCCAGGTCTCCATCAGGCGCGCGCGCACGAAGGTCGTGGGGGCCATCGGGGGCCCGTACCAGGGGACCCGCACGGTCGGGTCGGCCTGACGGGCCGCGCGGGCCAGCGCCGAGCGGGCCTCGCGCCAGCTCGCCAGGAGCGCCGCGGGCTCGAGGGCCCTCGCGTCGGCCAGCGTCGCCTCGTCGAGTCCCCGCGCGGTGGCCTCGGTGATCAGCTCGTCGATCGAGCGGGCGAAGGCCTCGGGGTCGCTCAGGGCGAGCGCGGCCGCGCGGTCGAAGTAGGCGAGGTGGCCGATCTGGTCGGCGATCGTCCAACCGGGTGAGGGCGTCGGCTGGGCCCAGGTCTCGACCGCCAGCGCCGCGACGACCTCGTCGAGGGCCGCCTGCTCGGCCGCGAGGTCGTCGATCAGGCCGGTGAGGTCGCTCATGGTCGCACCAGCGCGGCGGGGACCTCGACCTCGCGCGAGCGCAGCCACTCCCCAAGCCCCTTCGCCTGACCGTCCTGGCGGGTCGACGCGGCGACGCCCTCGCCCAGCAGGCCGCGGATCAAGAAGTTGACGGCCCGCAGGCTCGCCAGCTCGTGCCGCTCGACGACGAGCCCGGCCGTCTCGGGCAGGAGCTCACGGAGGCGCTCGACGCTCATCGTGTCGCGTAGCCAGGCCCAGGCGGCGTCCTCGCGCACGAACAGGCCGAGATTGGCGTCGCCGCCCTTGTCGCCGGAGCGCGCGCCGACGATCCGCCCGAGGGGGACCCGCACGGTCGGCCCGCCGGGGGTGGGCTCACTTGGACCCGAGGCGGCGAGGACCGGCTCGACGTCGGTTCGCGGGTCCACCGCTTCGACGAGGGTCGTGCCCTCGTCGAGGAGGGTCACGTACTGCGCCACGAGGGAGGCGTCGACCCGTCCGGCCCGGTAGACGCCAAAGGGCCGCGCCGCGCCCGGCGCCGCGCCGACCATGAAGAAGCCCGGCACGGTGGCGAGCGCCAGGGCCACCGCGGCGTCGGCGACGGGTCGGCCGATCTTCGACTCGTCGGCGTCCTTCAGGGTGAGCCGCCAGAGGGCCACCGCCTCCTCGTTGGTCGACGGGTCCGGCTTGTCGGTGCGCGCCAGGGTGACGCTCACCTCGTCGATCTGATCGCGCGGCGTGGGGCAGGCCCGCCAGAAGGCCTCCTCGACCACCTGCGCCTTGGCCTCGATGTCGAGACCGGTCAGGGCCACGATGAGGTCCTGGCGGAAGCCGCCGATCTCGTTCATGGCGACCTTGAGGCTGGGCGGGGGAGCCTCGCCGCGCGCGCCCGAGATCCTCACCCGGTCCGGTCCGAGCTGGGCGAGGCTGAGCGTGTCGAAGCGGGCGGTGACGTCCGGACCGAGGTAGGCGGGCGGTCCGATCTCGTAGAGCAACTGGGAGGTGACGGTGCCGATCGAGACCTCGCCCCCCGTGCCGTCGTGCTTGCCCACGACGCTCGTGCCGTCCTCGGCGACCTCGACCCACGGGAAGCCGGCGTGGTCGAGGCCGGCCACCTCCTGGAAGAAGGAGTAGTTGCCGCCGGTGACCTGGGCGCCGCACTCGATGACGTGCCCCGCGACGACCGCTCCGGCCAGGCGGTCGTAGTCGTGGCGCCCCCAGCCGTGGTGCCAGGCCGCCGGGCCGCACACCAGCGCGGCGTCGGTGACCCGGCCGGTCACGACGACGTCGGCACCCCGGTTCAGCGCCTCGACGATGCCGAAGGCGCCCAGGTAGGCGTTGGCGGTGAGGAAGCGCGAGCCGTCGAGGACCGGCTCGCCCGAGTCGATCAGGCGCACCGGCGACCCCGCGGCGGCCAGCTCACCCAGGCGCGAGGACAGGTCGTCGCCCTCGACGACCGCGATCCGGCAGGTGAGCCCCTGAGCGCGGGCGACCTCGGCCACCGCCTCGGCGCAGGCCCTCGGGGCCAGCCCGCCAGCGTTGGCCACCACCTTGATGCCGCGCTCCAGGCAGGTCCCAAGGACCTGCTCCATCTGGCGCAGGAAGGTCCGCGCGTAGCCCAGTCCCGGGTTGCGGGCGCGGGCCCGGGCCAGGATCAGCATCGTCAACTCGGCCAGCCAGTCACCCGTGAGGACGTCGATCGGGCCGCCCTCGACCATCTCGCGCGCGGCGGACAGTCGGTCACCGTAGAAGCCCGAGCAGTTGGCCACTCGCAGTGGCGTGCCCATCAGCCCTCCTCGCGGTCGAGGGTGAGCAGATCGGCCCCGCGCAGGACCTGGTCGCCGGGGCTCACCATGACGGCGGCCACGACGCCCTCGGCCGGCGCGGTGATGACGTGCTCCATCTTCATCGCCTCCATCACCACGAGGGCCTGGCCCTTCGCCACCGAGTCGCCCGGGCCGACGTGGACCGCGGTGACGACCCCGGGCATCGGGGCGTGCAGGCCCCCCTCGCGCTCGGCGGCGCGCGGGGGGGCGAAGCGGGCGACCGCCTCGAGGCTGAGGGTGCCGCGAGGGACCTGGAGGTGCAGCGCGGGCTCGGCGTAGGTCACCCGACCCACCCGACGCCACCCGGCAAGTTCCACGTCGATCGACCCCTCGGTCCAGCCGTGCAGGACCGCGCGCTCGCCGTCGACCTCGAAGGCGCCGTCGCGCAGGGCCCGGTAGGCGACCGTGAGCTCCTCCTCCTCCAGGCGCCAGGTGGCGCGCGAGAGCGGCAAGCGGGCGTTGCGCCAGTTGGCCGGGGCCCATCCCCAGACCGGATCCTCGCGGCGATGGCGACCCTGAAGCCAGAGCGTGGCCGCGGCCAGCGCCCATCGTCGCTCCACGGAGGAGAGCTCCAGGCGGGCGGGCGGGGCCACCCGCTCGAGGAAGTCGGTCGTGGTGTCGCCAGAGAGGAAGGCCTCGTGACGCAGGGTCGCGCCGAGCAGGTCCCGGTTGGTCCTCACGCCTCCGGTGTGCAGGCCCTCCAGCGCCGAGGCCAGCCGGCGAGCGGCCTCCTCCCGCGTGGGGCCGTGGGCCACGACCTTGGCGATCATCGGGTCGAAGCCGGTGCCCACGACGCTCCCGGCGCGCACCGAGCTCTCCCAGCGCGCTGGCGCGCTCGGCGAGGGCTCGAAGGCGTCGAGACGGCCCGCGGCGGGGAGGTGTCCCGCGGCGGGGTCCTCCGCGCAGAGCCGGACCTCGATGGCCCAGCCTCGCGGCGTGGGTGGCGTGGTGAGCGAGAGGGGGTGGCCCTGGGCGATTCGGATCTGCTCGCGCACGAGGTCCACCCCGTAGACCTCCTCGGTGACGGGGTGCTCGACCTGCAGGCGGGTGTTGACCTCCAAGAAGTAGTGCTCGCCGCTGGTGTCGTCCACGAGGAACTCCACCGTGCCCAAGGAGGTGTAGTGGAGGGAGCGCGCGAGGGTCAGCGCGTGGCCGGCCAGGGCCTCGCGAGCGACCGGGTCCAGGCCTGGCGAGGGTGACTCCTCCACGAGCTTCTGGTGGCGGCGCTGGATGGAGCACTCGCGCTCGCCGAGGTGCAGGAGGTGGCCGTGGTGGTCGCCGAGGATCTGCACCTCCACGTGCCGGCTCGCCGCGACGTAACGCTCGAGGAAGAGGCGCTCGTCGCCGAAGGCGCCGGCCGCCTCGCGCCGAGCGCTCGCCAGGGCGTCGGCCAATTCGTCGGGCCCGTGGACGACGCGCATGCCCTTGCCACCGCCACCGCCGGTCGCCTTGACGAGCAGCGGCCACCCCAGCGCGTCGGCCTCGTCGGGGTCTTCGGTCGAGGGCAGGACGGGGACTCCCGCGGCCACCGCGGCGGCCTTGGCGGCCACCTTGTCACCCATTGCGGCGATGAGGTCGGCGGGCGGGCCGACGAAGACGAGCCCGGCCTCGCTGACCCGGCGCGCGAAGTCTGCGCTCTCGGAGAGGAAGCCGTAACCGGGGTGGACCGCCTCGACTCCGGCACGCCGGGCCGCCTCGACCAGGGCCGGCCCGTCGAGGTAGCCGGTCTCGAGGCGGATCGCGAGATCGGCCTCCTCGATGGCCGGCCCGTCCCGGTCGACGTCGACGTAGACGACCGCGACCCGCAGCCCCATCTCGCGCGCCGCGCGCACGACGCGACGTGCGACCTCGCCGCGGTTGGCCACGAGGAGCGAGTCGAAACTCACAGTCGAAAGACCCCGTAGCCGGTGGCGCCCTCGACGGGCCCCGAGCGCACGGCGGAGAGGCACAGTCCGAGGACGGTGCGGGTGTCGCGCGGGTCGATGATCCCGTCGTCGCTGATCGCCCCGGTCGCCGCGAGGGCGAGGGAGCCCTTCTCCTGGGCCTCCTCGACCATGGCCACGATGCGGGCGTCCTCCTCCTCGTCGAAGGGCTCGCCGCGGCGCTCGGCTTGGGCCCGGCGGACCTGGCTCATCACGCCAGCGATCTGCTTAGGGCCCATGACCGCGATCTTCGCGGTCGGCCACAGGAAGGTGAAGCGGTTGCCGAAGGCCCGCCCGGACATGCCGTAGGTGCCCGCCCCGTAGGAGGAGCCCAGGATCACCGTCAGGTGGGGCACCGTCGAGTTGGTGACGGCGTTGAGCATCAAGGAGCCCTTCTTGATGATGCCGGCGGCCTCCGCCTCGCGACCGACCATGTAGCCGGTGACGTTCTGCAAGAAAACGAGGGGCACGTCGATCTGGTTCGCGAGCTGGATGAAGTGGGCCGCCTTCTCCGCCGCGGCCGGCTCGATCACGCCGTTGTTACCGAGGATGCCGACGGGGTAGCCGTGGATCGACGCCCAGCCACAGACCATCGTCTCGCCGTAGCGGGGCTTGAACTCCTCGAAGCGTGAGCCGTCGACGACTCGGGCGAGCACCTCGCGCACGTCGAAGGCCTGACGCAGGTCGCGACTGACGATCCCGAGCAGCTCCTCGGGGTCGTGGAGGGGGGGTTCGTCGCGCAGCGACGCTGGCG
>CAYUZO010000022.1:0-33740 GCA_964449735.1 uncultured Ferrimicrobium sp. | reverse complement strand
CGCAGCGCGGCCACCGCGTCACGCGAGGACGCGCGCATCACCTCGTCGGTCAGCGCGAGCACGACCGCTAGGGCCTCGGGCGCGGCCACCAGGCGCGCCACGCGGGCCCGCGAGCGCCGCTCCGCGCGGGTGCGTCGAGCCTCGGCGCCGAGCATCCACTCGCGCGCCTCCTCCTCGGACTCCTCGGCCAGCAGGTCGAGGACCGGATCGCACAGGGTGGGGCCCGACATCGTTGTCAGGTCCGTTCTAGCCCCCGCACGAGTCCCGGTGTCGACATCCTCCGAGGCCGAGCTCGGGGGCGGGGTCGTGGCCGGCCCACTCCCTCCTCGGTGGTGAGGTGGGGAGGTGTGAGGACAACGGCTAGGAAGAGAGGATGGACTGCGCCTGCGGGCACCCCCTTCAGAGCGCCGACCTCTTCTGCTCGCGGTGTGGACGCCCCGTCGCCACCCCGGACCGCCCGACTCTGGCCGCCTGGCAGCGCTTCACCCCGCGCATCTCAGGTCCTTCGCCACGGTGGCGCGCCTGGGTCATCGGTCTCGCGATCCCGGCCCTGGCCATCGGCGCGGCGACCCTCCTCGCGGGTTCCCACGTCGGCCCGGGGAGTCCAGGCGTCTTGGCACCGGCCCACGCGCCCGCCTCGCTCGCGCTGTGCCACGCCCCGCTCACGACCCTCACCGACGGGACGGTCACCCCGCTCACCTGTGACCAGGCCCTCAACGCAGCGGCCTGGGCCCACTACGGCCCCCTCGCGCCACGCACCCTCACCGCCGGGCGCGGCGTCGGGCTCGACCAGGTGCGCGCCGACCTGTGCGCCGACTCGGCGGCGGCCCACCTCAGCCTCCCCCAGGCCCGTCAGGCCGGACGCCTGGCCTCCCTCTACTACGGCTGGCCCTTCGCCACGGCGCTGTCGCAGTGGACGCGCGCGGGCTGCTGATCACCGAAGGGCGAAGCGCGTCAGCAGTTCCCAGCGCCCCTCGGGGCTCCAGTGGTAGGCCTCGACGACGTCGACCCGGGCCTCCAAGGGCAGCGCCGCGCGCGCCGCGCGCTCGACGGCCACCCAGTCGGGCCGGTCCCGCTCGGTGGCGACGGTGAGGTGGGGCCGGATCGGCGGCGCCGTCGCCCATCGGACCCGGCTCGCCAACGCGATCAGCGCCTCGGGATCGTCGGGGTCGAGGAAGAGGACCCTCCGGTCGAACCAGCCGATGGCACCAAAGCGCACCGCGACGGCCGGGGCGCCGGCCAGTGCTCGACCCAGAAGGTCGGACTCGCTGGCGAGGTCGGCCACCTCGCGGGGCGGATCGAGGGTCAGGTGGGCACCCAGACCCCGGCCCTCGTGATGGGCGCCCACCAGGGCGTCGGCGGCCGGGACCGGCGCGACGACGACCAGGCGGGCGCTCCCCACGGCGCGAGCCTAGGGATCAGGCGGCCTCGAGGACCAGCTCCTCGCCCAGGGTGTCGTCGGGGCCCTCGGACCTCGCGCGCCCGGTCAACGCCACCAGGGCGCCCGCGGCGAGCGCGAAGACCGTGGCCACGCGGTAGGCGACGTGCATCCCCCCGACCAGGGTGGCCGCCTGGGCCGCGGGGTCCGGCGCGCCGGCCGCGAACTGGAGGTGGTGGGTGGCGACCGCGAAGACGTTCACCAGCACCGCCAGGCCGAGCGCCGCCCCCACCTGCTGGGAGACGTTGACGAGTCCCGACGCGGCGCCGGCGTCCGCGGGCGCGACCCCCTCGAGCGAGAGGGTCGTCAAGGTGACGAAGGAGAGGCCCGAACCCGTGCCCAGGGTGACGAGCACCGCCAGGATCATCGGGTAGCCCGAGCCCACCGAGACCGTCGAGGCGAGGGCCATCGCCGCCGCCACCAGCGCGACGCCGACCAGCACGATCGAGCGCGGCGCGAACCGGCGCATCAGCACCCGGCTGGTGAGCTGGGAGCTGAGGAAGATGGTCGTGGGCATCGGCAGGAAGGCGAGCCCCGCGCGCAGCGGCGAGTAGCCCTGGACGTCCTGGAGGAACTGGGTCAAGAAGAAGAAGACCCCGAACATCCCGGCGTAGATGAGGCCCCGGGTCGCGTTGGCGCTCGAGCGCGTGGCGCTGGCGAGCAGGCGCAGGGGCACCACCGGCTCGGCCGCGCGCGACTCCACCACGACGAAGGCGGCGAGCAGCCCGATTCCGCCGAGCAGGGGGACGAGGGTCGACGGCGCCGTCCAGCCCGAGGCGCCCGCCTCCACTAGGCCAAGCACCAGGCCGGTCATCCCGAAGGTGCCGGTGAGGGCGCCCGCGAGGTCGAAGGCCCCCTCGCGTCGGGGCGTCTCGCTGAGGACCCGGCGGGCGGCCAGCGTCACCACGAGCCCGATGGGGACGTTGACGAACATGACCCAGCGCCACGAGACCAGCTCGGTGAGCAGCCCCCCGGCCACCAGGCCGATGGCCCCGCCGGCGGCCGAGACCGCGGTGTACATCGCCAGGGCCCGCACCCGGGCGGCCCCCTCCTCGAAGGCCGTCGTCAGCAGGGAGAGCGCCGAGGGTGCGGCCAGCGCCCCACCGACGCCCTGGAGAGCCCGCGCGACGAGCAGCATCGCGGGGTCCTGGGCCAGGCCACCGAGCATCGAGCTGAGCGTGAAGAGGACCACCCCGGCGAGGAAGGTCCGCCGGCGCCCGAGGAGGTCGCCGGCGCGCGCGCCCAGCGGCAGCAGCCCGCCGAAGGCCAGGACGTAGATGTTGAGCACCCATGAGAGACCCGACCCGGAGAACCCGAGGTCGGACTGGATCTTCGGCAGGGCGACGTTGACGATGGTCCCGTCGAGCACGACCATGAGCTGGGCGGCCAGGATGACCAGGAGGAACAGGCGGGGGTGGGCCAGGCGGCCCGGGACGGTGGCGGGAGTTCGGGACATCGGTGGACCTTTCGTGGGGCCGGTGGTACTCTGGAACCGGAGAGTTCCTCCATCTAGTATACGGAGGGTTCCTCCACTTGTGACGCGACGGCGCCACCCAGGAGGCGATGGCCATGACCATCCATGACGCGGTCCCCACGAGGCCCCAGCGCGCCGACGCGCGGCGCAACCACGACCTGCTGCTCGAGGCCGCCCGCGCGCTCTTCGCCCTCGAGGGCGGCGACACCTCCATGGAGGCCATCGCCAAGCGGGCCGGGGTGGGCATCGGGACCCTCTACCGCCACTTCCCCAAGCGCATCGACGTCGTGGAGGCCGTCTACCGCGGCGACGTCGACCAGGTGGTGGCCGTCGCCGAGCGTGCCGTCGCCGAGCTCGAGCCCTGGGCCGCGGTCGAGACCTTCCTGCGCGCCTTCGTCACCTACGCCCTCGGCAAGCGCCGCTTCCTCACCGAGCTGCGCGAGGCCTTCGAGAAGAACCCCGAGCTGAAGAGCGAGGCCCGCGAGCGCCTCGACTACGCCATGGACCTGGTGCTGGCCGCCGGTCGCACGGGCGGCGTCGTGCGTGAGGACCTCGAGGGTGACGACGTCATGGGCCTGGTGGGCCCGATGTGCGCCAACTCGACCCTCTCGGCCGCCCAGCTCGACCGGCTGACCGCGGTGATCCTCGACGGCCTGCGGGTCCGCGAGGGGGCGGCGCCGCTCAGCGACTGAGGCTGACGCGCTCGGAGACGTCGAGCAGCTCGACCCAGGTTCGACCCGGCGCCAGCGGAATGACGCGACCCCCCTGACTGCGCAGCGACAGCGGCGCGCTCAGCGACCGGCGCGACCAGTGCCCGTGGACGACGTGGTGGTGGGTCAGCACGAGGAGGGGGCCCGATCCGGTGAGCACCGCCTCGGAGCCCTCCACGCCGACCCCGCCGCGGTAGTGGACGCTCAGCACGAGGACGTTCGCTGGGGAGACCAGCTGCCCGGTGGCCTCGCGGTCGGGGTGGGAGAAGATCGAGCGGTCCCAGGACTGGCTCCGCCCGTCCCAGGTCCAGGTCGTCGCGTAGCCGTTGGCGAAGCCCACCACGGCCCGGCTCACCGTCGGTCCGAGCAGGCCGGCCGGCGCGACCCCGTAGGTGAACTGGAGGTGGGGCGGGCGTGGGCGACCGCAGCGCCCCATCAGGGCGTGGACGTTGGCGAAGAGGTTGTGGGGCGCCGGCCGGCGGGCGTCGCGGTACATCGCGGTCCCGGCGTTGGCCTCGTCGACCAGGGTCACCGGCGCCGTGGCGATCGAGGCGAGTGCGTAGGCAGCGCCCCCCGAGAAGACGAAGACACCCCCGAGGGAGGTCACGATCTCGCGGTCGGTGCGCCGCACCGAGCGCACCGGACCGACGCGAGCGGGCGCCGAGGAGTTGAAGACCGCGGCGAGCCGGGTGATGCCCCCCTCGACGATCTCCTCGACCACCAGGTCGGCCTGGTCCAACCCGTATTGGGGGTGGGCCTCGGGGGTGTTGTCGATCTTCACGGTCACCGCGCAACGGCGCTGGGCGAGGCCCGTGGGGTCAGGAAGGCCGGTGAGCGGCGAGACCGGTCCTCGAGCCACCGTCGTCGTCGTGGAGGCCCCCGCCCCGAGCGGCCCGGCGGCGAGCGCCAGCACGAGGAGGGGGGCGAGGAGCACGGCGGGGGCGCGCACGATGGCAGGCTAGCCAGCGCCAGTGGGGTCCGCCTGGAGCCCGGCGCAGGTCAGGAGCGACGGCTCGTCCAGATCGAGGGGCGCCCGACGGGATCGGCGCCAGATGGTCGGTGGTCGCCGCCCGTCAGGCGCCGGGGCGGACCCTCCGCGCGACTAGAGCGTCGTCACGGTGCCGCGCAGGGCGCTCACCTTTGAGTGGGTCGGGTTGCCGTCGTCAGCCTGGAGGCTGACGTCCACCGCCGAGTAGTGGGCCATGATCGAGGTGGCGACTTGGAAGTCGCCCTGACCCGAAGGCGGCAGCACGCCGAGAGGCAGCATCTTCAAGGTCGCGGGCTGGAGGAGCCACACCTCGTAGAAGTGTCCCGGGGACGCTGCGGGCAAGCCGCTCGTCGTGAGGTGCATGTGGTCGACCCTGCCGGTCAGCGTCACCGTGACCCGCCCCGAGGCGCTCGCCGGTGCCTCGAGTCGGCTCAAGACGGCGGTGGCGACCGTCGGAGGACCGCTCGTCGTGCGCACGACCGCAGCGGCCACTCCGGCGAGGAGGACCACGGCGGCCGCGGCCGCGGCGACCACCCGCCAACGGGTCGGTCGACGCAAGGGCACCAGCGGCTCAGGCTCGGCCGGCGTCACGCTCGCCCGACCGGACTCGGCGTGCACCACCGCCCGTAGCGAGCCCCAGGCCACGGCCGTGGCGATGAGCGCCTCGGCGCACTCGGCACACTCGCGCAGGTGAGCGGCCACCTCGCGGGTGCGCACCCCCGTCAGCTCCCCGTCCAAGAGGGCGGGCAGGTCCTCGTCGACATGCTCCATCAGTCCCTTACCTCCTCGATTCTCTCAGCCAGCCGACGCAGCGCCCGGGCCGTGCGAGCCTTCACCGTCCCCAGGGGGATGCCGAGCCGATCGGCCACCTCTCGCTGGCTGAGCCCGCCCAAGTAGGCGAGCTCGAGGCACTCGCGCTGATCCGGCGAGAGCAGGGCGAGCGCCTGGCGGACCTCACTCGACCAGACGAGGCGATCGATGACCTCGTCGCCGTGATCGCCCACCAGGTCGCGCACGCTCTCCACGTCGACCACGACATGGCGCCGCCGTCGCAGGTGGTCGATGGCACGCCGACGCGCAATCGCCAACAGCAGGGCCGCCGGGCTATGAGACGGGTCTAGGCGTCGGTGTGCTCGCCAGAACTCCAAGAAGACCTGCTGGAGCAGGTCGTCGGCCTCGTCGACCCCCACGAAGCGTCGCAGGAAGTTGCGCACCAGCGGCCCGTACTCGCGGTAGCACTCTTCGAGGGCGCGCTCGTCCCCGGCCCGGAGCCGCCGAGCCAGCTGGCTCGTCGCCAGGGCGCCGTCGGGCGAAGGCTCTGAGTTCACCCACTCTCCTTCGCAGCGCGAGTCCGGTCGGTTGCACCGACACCCTAAATGGGTGCAACCGTTCGCCGGGCGCGTGCGAAGCAAAGGGGGGTCCGCACCCGGCGGACCCCGAAAGAGAGGAATCCCCATGCTGCGCACTCGTGTCGCGGCGGCGGTCCTGGTGGCGAGCACGGCCGCGGCGGCGCTGGCCGCGGCGCCGGTCCCCGCTCAGGCCGCGCCGACCAAGTTGGCCAAGGTGACCGTCGTCCACGGCATCCCTAACACCGCCGTCGACGTCTACGTCGACAACAAGCTGACCCTGAAGCACTTCACCTTCGGCAAGGTGGCTGGCCCGCTCTCCCTGCACCCGGGCACCTACGCCGTGGCCATCCGCGCCGCCGGCGCCTCGGCCCACGCCAAGCCGGTTCTCGCCGCCAAGGTGAAGGTCACCGCTGGGGAGAACGCAACGATCGTCGCCGACCTGAACGCCAAGGGCGCTCCGGGCTTGTCGGTCTTCGCGAACCCGACTGCGGCCCCGGCGATGGGGATGGCCCGGGTAATCGTTCGCCACGTGGCCGATGCCCCGGCGGTCGACGTCTACGCCGGCTCGACCAAGGTCGTCACCGGCCTGGCCAACCCCAACCAGTCCATCCTCTCGGTGGCGGCGGGCACGGTGTCAGTGAGCGTCGACCCGACGGGCACCACCACGCCGGTGATCGGCCCCGCCAACTTCACCTTCGTGGCGGGAAGGACCACCATCATCTACGCGATCGGCAACGCCACGGCGTCGCCCTCGACCCTGACCGTCGTCACCCAGACCTACTAGCACCCCCTAATCACCCCTCCCCCCGCGCGCCCCGGCCCCCCGCCGGGGCGCGCGGGGGTCTCACCGTCGAAGCCGTGGCCACGGCACGATGGGGAGGAACCAGATCCCATGGAGGCCCCGATGACCCCATTCGCGAGACTGCGCCGGCTCAATCTGGCCGCCGGTCTACTCCACCTCCTCTCCGCCGTCCTCGTCCTGACCCTGGCCAACGGCTTCGCGCTGCCCGTCGTGGCCCGCTACATGGCGGGTGCCCCCGGGACGAACCGCTACCAGCTCGTGACCTACGGCCACGTGTCCATGGCCCTGCTCATCGCAGTCTTCTTCGCGCTCTCGGCGTTGGCGCACCTCGCCGTCGCCGGCCCCCGCCGCGCCAGCTACGAGGCCCTGCTCGCCGCCGGGCGCAACCCCTACCGCTGGCTCGAGTACTCCCTCTCGGCCTCGGTGATGATTGTCGCCATCGCCCAGCTGACCGGCATCGCCGACGTCGCGGCACTGATCGCGCTGGTCGGGGTGAACGCCTCGATGATCGGGTTCGGCTGGATGCAGGAGCGCTACGAGCGCCCGGGCGGTTCCCTGCAACCGTTCTGGCTGGGATGCGTCGCCGGTGCGGTGCCGTGGGTGGCGTTGGGGATCTACCTCTTCTCTCCCGGCGCCGCCCAGCACGCTCCGGGCTTCGTCTACGGGATCTACTTCTCGCTCTTCGCCCTGTTCAACTGCTTCGCGGTCGTGCAGTGGCTCCAGTACCGCCAGGTGGGGCGCTTCGCTGACTACCTGGTGGGCGAGCGGACCTACATCGTGCTCAGCTTCGTCGCCAAGTCCCTGCTGGCCTGGCAGGTGTTCGCCTCGACGCTGGCCGCGAGCACGCCTGCGCACTGACAGGTCCCGCCCTCGTCGGGTGGTCCCGCCGAGGGCCCTAGGCGCCCCGGGCGAGGAAGCGGCGCAGGGCGACCCCCGACCACACCAGCTCGACCACCCCGAAGGGCCACGCGCCCGACAGGAATCCGTAGAGGCTCGACAGCACGCAGCCGATCGCGAAGCCCAGCACGTAGCGCCGGTGGCGCGACTCGAGGGCGTACATGAGCATCATGAAGCTGACGGCGCCGACCCCGTAGAGGGTCACGGCGCTCACCGGCCGACCCCGGATCGGAGGGTGGTGAGAGGGGACACTGGTGCGGCTGGAGGGATTCGAACCCCCGACCCTCGGTTCCGTAGACCGATGCTCTAATCCGCTGAGCTACAGCCGCGTCTGTCGGCCCACCATCCTAGCCGACCGCCCCGCAGGCGCCTCCGGGCTCAGAGCTTGATCTGGAAGCCCCCTCCCCCGCCCGACTCGTTGACCGGCAGGTAGGGGATCATCGCGTGGGCGAGCCCCGGCAGGGTCAGGCTCTGGAGGTGGACCTTGCCCGGCCCGGTGAGCTTGGCGAGGAAGAGGGTGTCGGCGCCGAAGAAGATGTTCTTGATGCCCTTGACCATGGTGATGTCAAGACTGACGCTGGCCTCGAAGAGGCCCACGTGGCCCGGGTGGACCATGATCGTCTCGCCGGCCGCCAGCTCGTAGGTCACCAGCTCACCCGACAGCTCGATCCAGGCCGTCCCCTGGCCGGCGATGCGCTGGAGGATGAAGCCGTTGCCCGAGAAGATGCCCACCCCGAGCTTCTGCTGGAGCCCGAGGTTCAAGGTCACCTCGGAGGTGGCGGCGAGGAAGCCGTGGCGCGAGACCATGTATTCGCGCCCCGGGCCGACCTCGATGGGCAGGATCCGCCCGGGCATCTTCGCCGCGAAGGCCACGGTGCCCGCACCGCCCTGGGCGGTGAACTGGGACATGAAGATCGTCCCGCCCGCCACCGCGCGCTTCAAGACGCCGAGCACGCCCGAGCCGCCGGCCCCGGCCGTCGCCGTCGCCATCTGGATGGTCGGCCCCATCCAGGAGAGCTCGCCCCCCTGGGAGATGACCGACTGGCCCGGCTGGAGGGAGACCTCCAGCACCGGCATCGTGCTGCCCAAGATCCGGTGGGCCACTCCCGAGCCCTGGGGATCGGCGAACTCCGGCATCCCGCCGTCGGCACTCTCCATCGCGACCTCCTCGTCCTCGACAGGGTAGCGAGGGCGCGCCCAGCGCGGAGGCTCTACCATCGCCGCGATGACCGACGACGCCCTGAGCCATGCCCTGGAGGCCGCGGGGCCGACGATGGTGGCCCTGCGCCACGACCTGCACGCCCACCCCGAGCTCTCCTTCGAGGAGCACCGGACCACGGCGGTGGTGCGCGAGCGCCTCGAGCGCCTCGGTTGGGAGATCGCCCCGTGCCCGACCCCGACCGGGGTGATCGCGCGACTGGCCGGCTCGGCGCCGGGACGACGGGTGATGCTGCGCGCGGACATCGACGCCCTGCCGGTGCTCGAGGAGCGCGACCTCCCCTTCCGCTCCGAGGTCCCCGGGGTGATGCACGCCTGCGGGCACGACGTGCACACCGCCGCCCTGCTCGGGGTGGCCGAGGCCTTCGCCAGCATCCGCGATCGCCTGGCGGGGGAGTTCGTCGTCGTCTTCCAACCCGCCGAAGAGGGCCTCGGCGGGGCGCGGGCCATGGTCGACGGGGGCCTGCTCGACCAGGAGCGCCCCGACGTCGTGGTGGGGGCCCACGTCACCTCGCTGGCGCCGGTGGGCGTGGTGGCGACCCGACCGGGCGTCTTCATGAGCGAGGCGCGAGGCCTGGTCATCGAGATCATCGGGACCGGCGGCCACGGCGCGATGGCCTCGCGCGAGGGCTCGGTCGTCCTGGCGGCGGCGGCCCTGGCACCCCTGGTCCCGACCATCGTGGAGGGACTCGCGACCGAGGGGACGCCCTGCGCCTGCTCCATCGGGGTGATCAGCGCCGGGACCAAGAACAACGTCGTGCCCCGGCGGGCCCGCCTGGAGGGGACGCTGCGCACCTTCAGCGCGGACCAGCGCGAGGTGGCTCTGACCCGGCTGACCCAGATCCTCGAAGAGGTGGGCGCCGACTACTCGGTGCGCTGTGAGCTCGTAGGCGGCGAGGTGGCCCCCGCCGTCGTCAACGACGCCGCGGTGGCGGCGACGGTGCGCGCGAGCGCGACGGCCTGGCTCGGCGAGTCGGCCGTCCTCGAGGTGCCCCCCGTCACGCCCAGCGACGACGTGTCCGAGATGATGAACCGGGTGCCGGGCTGCTACCTCTTCGTCGGCGGGGGGCTGGCCGACGGCAGCTCGGGGGCCCACCACAGCCCCGACTTCGCCGTGGACGACGGCGCCCTGGCCGTCCAGGCCGGAGTGCTCGCGCGCGCGGCCCTCGAGCTGGCCCGTCCCTAGGCGAAAAGCCGCGCGGCGCCGCGCAGGGGGGCCTCGTTCCCGCTCACCTCGACCGGGCAACCCACCTCGCCGAGCCGTTCGGGTAGGACCCGACGGGCGTTGCCCCCCGCCAGGTGGGCCCGCGTCGCGCCGAACTCCTCGACGAAGCCGCGCAGCGCCTCGGCGACCATGAGGAACCACCTCGCCGGGTCCTCGGCGCGGGCCCGCTCGCCCAGGCTCTGGTCGTAGGTGCGACCCTCGCGAAAGGGTGCGGCCCCCACGTCGCGCACCCGCTCGGGACGCCCGTCGCGCTGCAGGGCGAGTCCGACCCCGGTCCCGAGGGTGATCACCAGCTCGACCCCCTCCCCCGCGCAGCAGCCCAGCGCCGCCAGGGTGGCGTCGTTGACGACCCGGACCTCGCGGCCGCTGCGCTCGGCGAGATGCTCTTGGAGCGCGAAGCCCGTCCACTCGCGCGCGAGCTGCGGGTCGACCTCGGTCGCGACGCCGCCGGGTCGCGAGAGGTTGCCCGGGCGCACCACGTGCCCGTCGGCGAACTCCCCGGGGAAGCCGACCCCGACGCGGGCGGCGGGGCTGGTGGCGATGCGCCGCAGCAGCACGCTGACGAGACGGCTGGGCGGGCACGGATAGGGCGTGGGGCGCCGCCGGGGGGCCTCGAGCAGCTCGCCCGCCATGCTCACGTGGCAGCTCTTCACCGTGGTCGCCCCCACGTCGATCGCCAGGACGCCCGCGGCCGCGCCCTCTCCCCCCTCGGCCATCAGCGCATCGTAGTTAGCGCGGCTTCGCGCCGCGCCGGCGCAGGGCCCGCTGTCGCCACCACGGCGAGCAGGCCAGCTCGCGCACCGGATGGCGGCCCGTCAGGATGAGGGCCCTTCCCGGGGGGCGTTGGCGCAGCGGGGCCCCCGGCGCCTCGGCCACCTCGGGCGCGAGGGAGCGCAGGGCCGGGTCGGACAGGCCCGAGAAGAGCAGGCGGGCCGCATGGTTGTTCACCACCGTCGCCGCCCGCTCGCCGTAGCGGGCGCGCAGCTGGCTGAGGTCCTGGACGACTGTGAGCAGCGTCACCCCCAAGCCGACCAGGGTCGCGGCGAGCTCGTCGAGGTCCTCGAGGGGCGCGACGCTGGCCGCCTCGTCGAGCACCAGCAGCAGGTCGAGGGCGCGACCGGACTCGGCGCGGGCCTGCTGGGCCTCGAGCAGGCAGCGCAGGGCGGCGCGGGTCAGCGAGCGGTAGGCCGCCTGCTCGGCGCGCGGGGAGCACAGGTAGAGGGTGTGGGGACCCTCGATGAGGTCGGCCACCGCGGTGGCGGGCTGGGCGAGGCGCCAGGGCAGGAGCATCGTCTCGGCCGTGGTGACGACCCCGTCGAGAGTGCGCGGCTCGTACCGCGTGAAGCCCTCGAGGATGGCTCGGGCCTCTGGGTGCGTCCCGCAATCGGCCAGCCCCTCGAGGTCGCGCGCCTCGACCAGGCGGGCGACCTCGGTCGCGCTGCGTCCGCCCTCACGCGCCAGCACCATCGACGCCCCGACCAGCTTGGCGGCCAGCGAGTTCCAGAAGTCGGCGTCCCCGCGTCCGGGCGGCGCGAGGTCCTTGGCGACGCGCAGCGCCCGACGCAGTGAGGTGGCGCCCTCGAGCAGGTCCCAGGTGAGCCCGCCGTCGCGACCCGGCTCGAGCACCCGCACCCGACCGAGGGAGCGCCGCCAGGGACCGGTCTGGTCGAGGACGTCCGCCTTGACGCTCGCCACGACCGCGGGACCGCGCCACGACAGCAGGGCCGGCACCACCAGCGAGGCGGTCTTGCCCGACTGGGTCGGCCCAACGACGAGCAGGGACTGACCCGTCGTGAGGCGCATCCGGGGACCGAGGGCCCACCCGCCGAGCACGCGGCGCCCGAGCGGGGGCCGGCTCACGGGCTCTCGCGCATGGCCGAGTCGGTATCGATGAAGGCGAGGTCGCGCGCGTCCGGCCTCACCTCAAGCACCGAGCGGTAGGGCCCGAAGCGCACGAGCGCTCGCCCGCGCGCCAGACCCGCGAGCAGCCCGCGTTCGCGCTCGCTGAGCCCGAGGGTGCGGGCCACCACGACCGCCTCGCCGGGAGGCTGGCGCAGCAGCCAGGCCGTCTCGCACTCGGCGAGCAGTCCCTCGGCGTGGGCGCGGCTCACCGAGCCCTCGGCCCCCGCCGCGAGCGCGTCCGAGAAGCGGTGCAGCACCACCACGTGGGCGAGGGCCCGCGAGCGGGCCAGCTTCCAACTCCCGCGCAGCCACGCGAGCGCGGCGGGGTCGCCGAGCAGCGCCCAGGCCTCGTCGAGCACCAGGTAGGCCGGCCCCTCTCGTCGGTCGGCCAGCCGTCGCGCGGCGGCCAACGCGGCGAGGGCGACGACCGCCAGACCCTCGCCCTCCCACTGGGCCGACAGGTCGAGCACCGTGACGTGCTCGGTGAGGTGCAGCGCCGGGCCGTCGCCGTCGAAGAGCCCCGCGAGGTCCCCGGCCACCAGGCGGCGCAGGGCCAGGCCCACCTCACCTTCGGCGCCCCCGGCTCGCGGGTCGAGCCGCTCGGAGAGCGCGAGCAGCACCCGGGCCGGGCGCGGCTCGCCCAGCCCCTCCCAGGCGAGAGCCAGGGCGAAGCGTTCCTCGTTCGTCAGCCGACGCCCGCAGGCCGCCGCCACGAGGGCCCCGGTCAGTTCGAGGGCCTCCGGGCCGGCCTCGGGCAGGGGGTCGACCCACCCCTCCTCACCGAGGCGGACCGGCTCGACGCCGTGGGCGCGCGCCAGGTCCCCGTACTCACCCTTGGGGTCGATCACGACGGCCCGGCGGCCCTGGTCGAGGCCCCGGTCGAGGAGCATCTTGACGACGGTCGACTTGCCCGCCCCAATGGCGCCCGCGATCACGGCGTTGGGGTTGGTCACCAGGCCCGCGCGGTAGGCGTCGAAGGGGTCGAGGACGAAGGCTCCCCCGCGCTCGGCCCGGCCGAGGGGCCGACCGAGGAGGCCGGTGCCGGCGTCGTGGTCCGGGCCGCGCAGCGTCATCACGTCGACCGAGGTCGCGCCGTGGGTGCTCAACCCCACGTCCCCACCCCCGGCAGCGCCCTGAGCCACGGGGCCTGGCGGCCCCGGCCCCGTTCGAGGCCGAGCCCCGACCTCGTCGCCGTGGCGACGAGGTCCTCTACCCGCTCGTCCAACTCCCGCAGGCCGTGGGCCCGCACCACGACGTAGAGCCCGAGGTCGACGAGGGCCCGACCCGCGGCGACCTCGGTCTCGCGCCGCTCGAGTCGCGCGAGGGTTCGCTGGGCGCGGGCCGAGTGTCGCAGCCCCGCCACGCGGGCCGCGGCCGCGTCCGAGCGAGCCCGGTGGACGGCGCGGGCCGATCGGCGAGGGGCCCGGCGGGCCCCGTGGACCTCGTAGCGCACCACCACCTCGACCTCCTCGTCCACGCGCTGCAGGCTGGCCAGGCCGGCCCGGCCCGGGGGCACCGCCGAGAGATCCCGCACGCGCAGCACCGCCACCGTCCCGCCCGGCCCCCGCAGGTGATCCCAGCGCTCCAGCAGGGGGCCCGCGCCGATCACCGGGACGGCGTCGTCCGGCTCGTAGCCGGACAGCCCGGCACCGGCCTCGCCGACCAGCCAGGTCCCCCCGGCCGGTCCGGGCCGTGTCCACCACCACAGCACGGCGCCGCCACCGTGGGCCAGGGCGTCGAGGTGGGCGGCCAGCTGCTGGGCCCGGCGCCGGTCCTCGCCCGTCAGGTCCAACCGGCCCCGGTGGGCGAGGCGCCAGCGGACCGGCGCCTCCGGCGCGACCTCGCGCACCCGTCGGCGCAGCAGGAACCCCAGCCCGATCGCGGCCCACTGACCGACGCTGCGCCGCTCGGGTCCCGGCAGGGTGACCAGTCCGGCCACGACCACCCCGATCCAGGCGACCGGCGCGAGGACTCCGGCCACGCACAGCGCGCCCCACGCGAGGCCGAAGGAGGCGGCGAGGGCTCGCTCGGGCGTCAACCCCAGCCAGCGGGTCTCGAGATCGGCCTCGCCCAGCGCGAGGGGGTCACTCGTCATCCCACTCCCAGCTCACGACCGGCCCGAGGTGGTCACTCGTGATCACCTCGTGTCCGCGCCGGGGTGCAGAGGGGTAGACGGGAGGGCGCGGCGGCGGACCACGGCGCACCGGGACCTCGAGGATCGGCCCCCCTTCGGCCATGGGGATGCCCAGGTCCTCGGGCTCGACGTCCGGTTGGGGCTCGGGAGGATCGGGCAGCAGGCGCGAGGCCGCGCGCCACCCCGGCGAGGTGGTCGTCGCGCGCAGCCCCGCGCTGGCGCGCTGGCGCATCCCCTCGAGCTGGTGCAGGGCCGAGCCCTCGAGCAGGGGCACCACGCGCACCAGGGCCAGCGGCGCCAGGGTCGCCAGGGCCAGGGCGACGGCGCCCGCGACGATCGGTGCGGCGCCGGTGCCCGAGGCCAGGTCCAGTCCGAGGGCCAAGATCACCACCACCACGAACTTGCTCGCCGCCACCGCGAGAAAGGTCTCGAGCAGGCGCAGGCCCGCCCGCCGCGCCGGAGGCAGCACCGAGAGGGCGATGACGACCGGCGCCAGGGCCACCAGTGTCGCCAGGGCGACGGCGCGCACCACCAGCTCGCACCACAGCGCCACGGCGCCCACCACGACGAGCAGCGCCATCACGAAGAGCCCGAAGCCCGGCGTCGAGGAGGGCAGGCTCGTGAGGGTGTCGGCGAGGTGAGTGGCGCGCAGGTCCACCTGGGAGGCCGCGGTGGCGGACATCTGGTCGACGACCCGCAGCACCAGAGCGGCCACGGGCCGGGCCAACGCCAGTCCGGCCGCGGCCAAGGGGATCGCCACGAAGGCGGCGCGCAGGGCGTGCGCGCCGTCGCCGTGGCGCAGGCTCACCACGACGCTGACGAGGAGTCCCACGAGGGCGAGGGGTGCCGCCAAGGGGGTCAGCAGGGCGAACTCGGACCCCGCGGCGTGCACCACGCTGGTGGCGTCACTTGACGCGCCGAGCACGTGACCGGTTCCGGTGAGGAACCACGAGACCGAGTCGGTCACCCACTGGGTCATCGCCCCAAAGAGGTCGCCGAGCGTGGCACGCCCGACCGAGGTGGCCGCGCAGGCGACCGGCGAGAGCAGGCAGCCGACCCCCATCAGTGGACCGCCAGCCCGGTCTTGAAGAAGAAGTTGATCAGCGCGGGCGCCGCCCCGACCAGCACCGCCGCGATCAGCGAGGCGACCACCGCTCGCCGTCCGGCCATCGACTGGTGCAGGTTCTGGGTGTGGCTGCCGACCGCCCACAGCGCGGCCCCGAGCACGAGGGCGATGAGCGCGCCCAACAGGGCCCAGGAGGCAAGGCCATTGGCCAACTGCTGAAGGGCCGCGCTGCCCGGCAGGGCCGAGGTGGACGGGGTGAGTGTGACGTCGGCGAGCACGGTAGCGACCTCCTGGTACGGGACCCCCAACGGTCCCGGTGACGCCGCCGTGTGAAAGAAGGGGGGCACCTCCCCACTCCGGCACCGTCCGGACTAGTGGCCACGCCTCACCCTCGACCCGCAAGAGAGGGCGAAAACCGAATGGCATTCAGGACTTGGCCAGGGGCACAATCGGAACGGGCGCGACGTGTGAGGAGACCGGATGGCCTTTGTGAAGTGGCTGGCCTGGCTCGTCGTGGTGTCGCTCGTCGTCCTTGCGTTGGCCATCCTGGGACTCTCCATCGGCGGGCTTCCGGCAATGTTCGCGCTCCTCTTCCTGGGCCTGGTGGCCGAGGGCGCGTGGGTGTGGTGGCGAGTGCGCGCGCAGCGAGGCGTGGGACACCAGCGCTAGGTCTCACACCACCGGACGTGTCGTGGCGATGAGGGATCACCCCCCTCCGTCGCACGGCAACGGTGACGGCCCTGGTCTGGAAGAATGAGCGGGTGCCGGCCCTCGTGAACCCCGTCCTCACCTGGCCCCCGATGGCCGTCTACGGCGCCGGAGCCGGAGCCCTGGTGCTGGGGGTGCTGCTCGGGGTCCTCTTCTACCGCTGGCGCGGGCACCGCTCCATTGCCCAACGCCTGACCGCGCTGGGCACCCGCATCGGGGTCGACCCGCCCACCGACTCGGCCAAGGTCGAGACCGCCCTCGCCTACCTCGAGGAGGTCACCGGACAGGCCGCGACCACCGTGGGCGAGTCCTCGGCCGAGGCCGTGCGCCTGCGGCGCGCCCTCGACGCCGTGCCCCTGGGCCTCGTGCTGGTGGACGAGTCGGGCGAGGTCCTCTTTCGCAACTCCCAAGCCGAGGGGCTGATGGCCAGCCGCTACGGCGACGCGATCGCCGCCCAGGCGGTGACCGACGTCCTCGCCGAGGGGTGGAGCGCCGGGGTGGCCGAGCGCACGATCGACATCTACGGCCCGCCCCGTCGAACCCTGACCATCCGCGCGGCGGTGATCGACGACGGACGCCGACCCCTGGGGGTGCTGGCCGTCATCGAGGACGTCAGCGAGCGGCGGCGCCTCGAGGACATCCGACGGGACTTCATCGCCAACGTCTCACACGAGCTGAAGACCCCCATGGGGGCGCTCGGGCTCCTCGCCGAGACCCTCCAGTCCGAGCGCGACGCCGAGGTCGCCCACCGCCTCGCCGGGAGGATCAACGCCGAGGCCTTCCGGGTCAATCGGATCATCGAGGACCTGCTCGACCTCTCGCGCATCGAGGGCGAGGGCTCGCCCCTGCGCGAGCCGGTGCCGGTCTCGCTCTTCGTGGCCGACGCCCTCGAGCGCATCCGCACGGCCGCCGAGCAGCGCCAGGTGACCCTGGTGCTCGACGAGCCCGAGACCACCCTGGTCGTGCCCGGCGACCGCCGCCAGCTCACCTCGGCCGTCCACGCCCTCTTGGAGAACGCGGTCGTCTACTCCCCCGAAGGCGGCACCGTCACCGTCGGCGTGCGCCGGGGGGAGGCCCGGGTCGACGAGGACGGGGAGTCCCACGGCCCCTTCGTGGAGATCGCCATCGTCGACCAGGGCATCGGCATCCCCACCAAGGACCTCGAGCGGATCTTCGAGCGCTTCTACCGCGTCGACCCCGGTCGGGCCCGTGAGACCGGCGGCACCGGGCTCGGCCTGTCGATCGTGCGCCACGTCGCCCAGAACCACGGAGGCAACGTGCTCGTCGACTCGCGCGAGGGAGAGGGCTCGACCTTCACGCTGCAGCTGCCCACGGGGCCGGCGTGAGCAAGGCCTCCAAGTCGGCCGCCCTCGAGGCGGGCCCGCGGGTCCGAGTGCTGGTCGTCGAGGACGAGGAGTCCTTCGTCGACGCGCTGGAGATCGGACTCGAGCGCGAGGGCTTCGACGTGATCGTCGCGCGCGACGGCGCCGAGGCCCTGCGCCTCTTCCCCGAGTCCCGCGCCGACGTGATCCTGCTCGACCTGATGCTCCCCAAGCTGTCGGGTCTGGACGTCTGCCGGGCGGTGCGGGCGGTCTCCGACGTGCCGATCATCGTCGTCTCGGCCAAGGGCGAAGAGGTCGACATGGTCCTCATGCTCGAGATCGGCGCCGACGACTACGTCACCAAGCCCTATCGCCTGCGCGAGCTCGTCGCCCGGATCCGCGCGGTCCTGCGCCGTCGCGAGGTGCACGAGGGGCCGGCCAGCGAGTCCGAGACCGTCGAGGTCGGCCCGGTGCGCCTCGAGGTGGAGTCCCGTCGCTGCTTCGTGCGCGGCGAGGAGGTGCGCCTGCGCAAGAAGGAGTTCGCCCTCCTGCGACTGCTGATGGAGAACGCCGGGAGGGTCCTCACCCGCGAGGTCCTCATCGATCGGGTGTGGGGCAGCGACTACGTCGGGGACACCAAGACCCTCGACGTGCACGTCAAGCGGCTGCGCTCGCTCGTGGAGGAGGAGCCCAAGTCCCCGCGCCACATCACCACCGTGCGCGGGGTGGGCTACCGCTACGAAACCCCCTAACGGGGGGTGATGGTGGTGCGCCCGCCGAGGTAGGGCGAGAGCACCGCGGGCAGCTCCACCGAGCCGTCGGGGAGTCGGTAGACCTCGAGCAGCGTCGGCCAGACCCTCGACCAGGCGAGCGCCGAGCCGTTGACGGTGTGCACGAGGGCGGTCTCACCGCCCTCGGCCCGGTAGCGGACCTGGGCCCGGCGGGCCTGGAAGTCGCGGAACCAGCTGACCGAGGAGACCTCCAGCCAGCGGTCGACCCCGGGGCTGTAGACCTCGAGGTCGATGGTGCGCGCGCTGGAGGTGCCCAGATCCCCGCAGCACAGGTCGAGCAGGCGATAGGTCAGGCCGAGCTCCTGGAGCAACCCCTCGGCGCGGGCCAGAATGTCGGCGAAGGCGCCCGGCGCCTGCTCGGGAGTGCAGTAGGCGAAGAGCTCGACCTTGTCGAACTCGTGGGTGCGCAGCACACCCCGGGTGTCGCGCCCCGCGGCGCCCGCCTCGCGGCGAAAGCAGGGAGTGAAGGCGGTCAGGCGCACCGGCAGGTCCGCCTCGTCGAGGATCTCGCCGCGGTGCATGCTCGTGAGCGGCACCTCGGCGGTGGGGATGGCCCAGAGGTCGTCGCGAGGGATTGAGTACATGTCGTCTTCGGACTTGGGCAGATGTCCGGTCGAGCGCATCGTCTCGGTGAGGGCGAAGGTGGGGGGCCGGATCTCCTCGTAGGCGTCGGCGTGCCGGTCCAGGGCGAAGGCCCCGAGCGCACGGATCAGCCGCGAGCCGGCCCCGCGGTAGAGGGGGAACATCGAGCCGGCGATGCGGGCCCCCGTCTCGAGGTCCAAGATCCCGAGCTGCTCGCCGATCTCCCAGTGGGGCACCCGCTGGTGCTCGGCCCAGGTCGGGGCGTCGGCGCCCTCGTCCATTCCCGGCCACCACCGTCGGATCTCCACGTTCTGGGTCTCGTCGAGCCCGTCGGGGGTCTCCTCAGCCGGGATGTTGGGCAGCAGCAGCCATCGCTCGCGCAGGCGGCCCTCTACCGCGGCCACCTCCTCGCGGGCCCTCGCCTCGGCGTCGCCGAGGCTGCGGCTGCGCTCGGCCAGCTCGCCGGCGCGGGCCTCGTCCTTGGCGCGGCGGGCCTCGCCGACCTCCTTGGAGAGGGCCTTCACCTGGGCGCGCAGGCCCTCGGCCTCCTGGAGCAGCCGACGGTGCTCGACGTCGAGGGCCATCACCTCGGCGACCTCCTCGGAGCGCACGCCGCGCCGGCCCAGGGCGCTGATCACGGCCTCGGGCTCGCGTCGCAGCAGCACCAGGTCGATCACCGGCCCAGCCTAGTAAAGGGTCGGCGCGGCCCCCGAGCCCGGCCCGGTAGGTTCGAGGGCCGTGAGCCGCGCCCTCGAGATCGACTCGCTCGTCGTCGACTTCGGTTCGACGCGCGCGGTCGACCACCTCGACCTCTCCCTCGACTACGGCGAGGTGGTGGCCCTGCTCGGGCCCAACGGCGCCGGCAAGACGACGGCCGTCGAGACCCTGCTCGGCTTTCGCGCACCGACCTCGGGCACCGTGCGCCTCCACGGCCTCGACCCGCGCCGCGACCACGCCGAGGTCGTCGCGCGCACGGGGGCCCTGCTCCAGCGCGGCGGGGTCTGGTTCCCCATGACGCCGCGCCAGGTCCTCGAGCTCACCGCGACCTACTACGAGGCGCCGCGCGAGGTCGACGAGCTGCTCGCCCTGGTCGACCTCGAGGGGTGCCAGCGCACGCCCTGGCGTCGCCTCTCGGGCGGTGAGCAGCAGCGCACGCTGCTCGCGCTCGCGCTGATCGGACGTCCGCGGGTGCTCGTCCTCGATGAGCCCACCTCGGCCGTCGACCCCGAGGGCCGACAGGCCGTGCGCGCCCTCGTGCGCGCCGAGGCCGGACGAGGGTGCGCGATCCTGCTGACGACCCACGAGCTCGTGGAGGCCGAGCGTCTGGCCGACCGAGTGGCCGTGATGAGCCAGGGGCGCTGCGTCGCCGCGGGGACGCTCGCCGAGCTCCAGGGCCCCGCCCAGGTGGTGGTCGAGGTCGACGGGGAGCTTGACCCGTCGGCTCTGGGCGCCGCCCTGGAGTGCTCCGTCGAGGCGCTCGGACCACGGACCTGGCGCCTCCCCCTGGCCGGTGAGGGAACACCCCAACGGGTGAGCGCCGCCCTGGCCGCCCTCGGCGTCACGCTGGTGGCCCTGCGCACGCGCGCCAGCCTCGAGGAGCGCTACCTCGACCTGATCGCCCAGAGCCGCGAGGGGCAGTCGTGAGGGCCCTGCTCGCCCAGAGCGTCGCCGAGGTGCGCATGACGGTGCGCCGGGGCGAGACCCTGCTGCTCACCGTGGGCATCCCGGTGCTGCTCCTGCTCTTCTTCTCCCTGTCCCACGTGGTGGCGACCCCGACCGCCCATCGGGTCGACTTCGTGGCCCCGGGCGTCCTGGCCCTGAGCGTCCTGTCGACCTCCCTGGTGGCCCTGTCGATCGCCACCGGATTCGAGCGCACCTACGGCGTCCTGCGCCGCCTGCACGTGACGCCCCTCGGCCGTGGCCGGGTCGTCGGCTCCAAGATCCTGGCGACCCTGGCGACCGAGGTCCTCCAGGTCGTCATCGTAGGCGCGGTGGCCCTAGCGCTCGGCTGGCGGGCACACGGCGGACTCCTCGGCGGGGTCGAGGTCGCGGGCGCCCTGGCGCTCGGCTCGATCGGCTGTGCCGGGATCGGCCTGGCCCTCGCCGGGCGGTTGCGGGCCGAGGTCAACCTGGCCGCGGCGAACGGCCTCTACCTGGTCCTGCTCCTGATCTCGGGACTGGTGGTGCCGCTCAGCTCCCTGCCCCACGCACTCGGGCGCGTCGCCACCGCCCTGCCCCCCGGCGCCATGGCCGAGGCGCTGCACCGGGTGCTCGGAACAGGCGGCGCGCCGACGGTGAGCGACTGGGTCGCCCTGGGCGCATGGGCCCTGTGCGCGCCGGCGCTGGCGGCGCGCAGCTTCACCCTCGACTAGGGCGTCGCCCCGAGGGCTCGCAGGCCGGCGACCAGGCGAGCCTGGGGGATGGCCCCGAGGTAGACGTTGGTGACCACGCCGTGGGCGTTCACGAAGACGGTCTCGGGAACGGTGCGGAACCCGAACTCGGAGGTGATCACGGCCCCCGTGTGGTCGGCACCGACCGCAAAGGGGACGCCGGTGCGGGTGATGAAGGAGCGCGCGTTCGCGTCGACGTCCAGGGCGTCGACGCCCACGACGGTCGCCCCGACCGGGGGGTGGGCCCGCAGGTAGGCGGCGACGTGGGGCATCTCGCGCTGGCAGGGGCCGCACCAGCTCGCGAAGAAGATCACCACGCCGGCGTGCCCGTGCTTCCACGGCGCGTCGACCGCGCCACCGTCGAGCCCGTGGAGCGTGAAGGCCGCGACCTTCTTCCCCACTAGGGCGTTCGTGGGCGCCGAGCCGTTGGACACCTTGCCGCCGGTGAGGATCGACACGACGGTGATCAGTCCCACGGCCAGGACGGCGCCGATGCCGAGCGAGAGCAGCGCCATCGGCGAGGGGCGACGGCGCGCGCCCTCGACGGGCGCCGTGGACTCAGTGGTATCGGACAAGGACGTCGACCGCCATCACCACGAAGAGGGCCGTGAGGTACGTGATGGAGAAGTGGAAGAGGCGCATCGCCTCGGCCACGTCGGCCCGGTCGGAGATGGCGTGGCGGTAGAGGCGCAGGGCGTAGAAGGAGAAGAGCCCGCCGAGCACGGTGGCGCTGATGGCGTAGATCCATCCCAGGTGGGCGACGGGGCCGATGAGCACCGTGAGCGCCCATAGCAGCACCGAGTAGACGAGGATCTCGAGTGTGGTGCGCCGCAGGCTGGCGACCACCGGCATCATCGGCACGTGGGCCGCCTCGTAGTCGTCGCGGTAGCGCACGGCCAGCGCCCAGAAGTGCGGCGGCGTCCAGATGAAGATCACCGCGAACAGCAGCACCGGGGTCCAGGTCAGCGAGTTGGTGACCGCCGCCCAGCCCACGAGGACCGGCACGGCGCCCGCGGCTCCCCCGATGACGATGTTCTGCTTGGAGCGGCGCTTCAGCCACATCGTGTAGACGAGCACGTAGAAGGCCGTGGCCGACAGCGCCAGGCAGGCCGAGAGAAGGTTGACCCACAGGTCGAGCACCCCGAAGGCCACGACCTCGAGGACCACCGCGAAGAGGGTGGCGGCGCGCGGAGTCATGACCCCGGTCACCAGGGGCCGGCGCTGGGTGCGACGCATGATCGCGTCGATGTCGCGGTCGATGACCATGTTGAAGGCGTTGGCCCCCCCGGCGGCCAGGGTCCCGCCGATCAGGGTGGCCACCACCAGCCAGAGCCCGGGCACGCCGTTGGCCGCCACGACCATCGTGGGGATCGTCGTCACGAGCAGCAGCTCGATGATCCGGGGCTTGGTCAGGGCCACGTAGCCGCGCAGGACCTGGGAAAGAGGTCGGGTGGTGGCGGCCGCGACAGTCATCTCGGGAAGTCTAGGGTCCAGGAGAGTCTCTAGGCTACGGTCCGTGCTGCGCCGGAGAGTCCCCGCCCCGACCTTCCGCTGGTTCGCCCTGGCGGCCTTCGTCTCGATGATCGTCATCGTCTTGAGCGGCGCCGCGGTGCGTCTGACGGGCTCGGGCCTGGGCTGCCCGGACTGGCCGACCTGCTACCGGCACCGGATCACCGGCTCCTGGTCGATCCACCCCCTCATCGAGTACGGGAACCGCATCGTGACGGTGACCCTGGTGCTGGTGACCGGGGCCACCTTCCTCGCCGCGCTGGCCCGCGCGCCGCGCCGACGCGATCTCGTGGGCCTCTCGGCCCTCCTCGTCGGCGGGGTCGTCGCCGACGCCGTCCTGGGGGCCTACGTCGTCTACTCCAAGCTCAACCCGTGGCTCGTCGCGCTGCACATGCTGCTGTCGCTGTCGATGGTGGTGGTCGGCGCGATCCTCTACCACCGCTCGAAGTACGTCTACGGCCCCGGGGCGCGTGCCGACGTGCGCGACCCCTACTTCCGGGTCCTGGCACGTTGGCTCTGGGTGCCCTACGTCGCGACCGTGATGGCCGGGACGGTCGCCACGGGCGCGGGGCCCCACGCCGGTTCCGCCCAGGGGCAGCTGCGCGCGCGTCGCCTGCCGATCGCGCTCATCGACGCGAGCTGGCTGCACTCGGTGGCCGCGGTGCTCTTCGTCGGGATGGTCGCCGGACTGCTCGCGGCGATCTGGCGCTCGGGCGTGCCCGACGCGCTGCGCCTGGGCGTGCGCCGACTGGTGCTCATCTCGCTCGTGCAGGCGGGTATCGGCTTCACGCAGTACGCCACCCACCTCCCGGCCCTCCTCGTGGAGCTGCACGTCGCCGGTGCGACCTCCCTCGCCATCGGCGTCACCCAGTTCCACCTGCGCCAGACCGCCCACGACCGCGAGCCGGGGACCCGTCGGGCCGATCGAGCGGTCGCCCACGGCCCTTCAGGGCTTTCGGCCCTAGAGCCGACGTCGCCGTCTCTGTAAGGGTAGGTTCAGGGCGTATCGCACGTCCGAAGTACACGTCCTGGAAAGAGGGGGTGACACATGGCGTGGGCCTGGCTAGCGGCAATCTTCCCGCTGGACAACCTTGGGCATTACATCCACTGGGGTTGGCTCTACCTGAGTTACGGAAACGCGTTGGTGATCGTTCTCATGATCATCACCTTCATCGCGGCGTTGGTCGCCCCGTTCCCGGGGCGACGCCAGGGAAGGGGTGAGTGATGTCGAACGAGATCGAGCGGCAGTGGACCACTCGGCTGCGCCACCGCGTCGCCGAGACCATGCCCTACGAGAAGCTGCTGCCTGACACGCAGCCGGCCTACGTCTCCTCGTGGATCTACGTCTTTGGCGTGACCACGATCTCCGCGCTGATCATGGTGATCCTCACCGGCTGCGTGCTCGCCCTGCGCGGGCCCCAGTGGTGGCACGGCTCCTCCTACGGCCACTTCGTGAACTCGCTGCACCTGTGGAGCGTCGAGATCTTCTTCTTCGCGATGGTCATCCACCTGTGGGGCAAGTACTTCATGGCCGCCTGGCGCGGCGGGCGGGCCACCACCTGGATGACCGGCGTGGTGCTCTTCTTGACCTCGGTGGCGACCGCCTTCACCGGCTACGCCTCCCAGACCAACTTCGACTCCCAGTGGATCACCACCCAGGCCAAGGACGGCATCAACGCCACCGGGGCTGGGGCCTACTTCAACGTGCTGAACCTCGGTCAGATGCTGATGTGGCACATCGTGCTCCTGCCCCTGGTCGCGGTGGCGCTGACGACGGTGCACGTGCTGATGGTGCGCCGCCACGGCGTGGTCCCACCCTTCGTCGAGGGCGCCACCGACGGCGTCGAGATTGAGGAGGCCCACTGATGGCCCGCTTCCGACCCGACGTCGACGCCCCGAAGTACTCGGGGCCCTACAAGCCCTACGACATCTTGAAGGAGGGCACCATCGCCTTCGCGGTGGTGGCGATCCTGGTGTTCGCGCTGGCGATCCTCTTCGGCTCGCCCGATGAGAAGCAGATCACGATCAAGACCTGGTCCAACGCGGCCCCGGTGGACTTCGCCACGACGGCGCTGTCGGAGCTGAACGGCACCTCGGGCACGGCCGGCTACGGCCCGCCCTACAACAACGCCGCGACCGGCCAGCAGATCGGCCCGCTCCAGATCGCCAAGTGGGTCGGGGTGCGCATCCCGGTCAACCCGGCGAGCGACTTCGTGGTCGACCCGCTGAGCGACCAGCCGGCCTCCCAGCCGCTCTCGGGCGCGCTCGGCACCTGGAAGTCGGCCAGCGCCAGCCAGCGCAGCGCCTGGGTGAACGCCTACACCAAGGTCTCGGGCAAGATGACCTTCACCAACGGCCAGGTCGTGGTGCCCAGCGCCAACGACGGCCCGGTCCCGGTGATGATCAACTCGCTGACCCAGATGGCTCGGTCCGGTGCGCTGGACCAGGCCCTGGTGACGGGCAACGGCTTCTACACCACCGACTACACCAAGGTCCTGCTCTTCGTGGCCGACGGCTCCTACCTCGGGAACCTGGCCGACCACCAGCACCTCAGCGGTGACCAGTGGGGCATGATGAACGAGACCGGCAGCTACCCGGGCCAGGCGTGGCTGTGGCTCTACAGCTTCTGGTACCAGGTCCCGCCCTTCAGCACGAGCGCCAACGCCGACGCCCTGGTGTGGGGGATCATGATGGTCCTCTCGGTGCTGCTGGTGCTGGTGCCCTTCATCCCGGGCCTGCGGACGATCCCGCGCAAGGTGAAGATCTACCGACTCATCTGGCGCGACCACTACCGCTCAGAGGGCCGCTAGTCCCCCAAGAGGACCCGCTCGGCCAGCGACGCCACCGCGGCGCGCTCGGCCGGGCGGGTTCTCGTCATGATGAGCTCCTCCAGCCGCGCGTCGTGCAGGGGCCTCGCCCGCTCGAGCAGCGTGAGCCCGCGCGCCTCGAGGACGACGAAGGACCCCCGCCGGTCGCTCGGGCAGCGCTGCTTCGTGACGAGTCCGCGCTCGGCCATCCGGGCCACCTGGTGGGAGAGGCGGCTGCGCTCCCACCCGAGGTCCCCCGCCAGCTCGACGACCCGGCGCCGACCCCCGGCGGCCGAGGCGAGGGCCCCGAGGACCCCGAAGTCGGCGAAGGTGAGCCCGAGCGGCGCCAGGCAGCGCCCGAGGGACCCCTCGAGCTGGCGCGTCAGGGCGACGAGGGCCCCGAGCAGGGCGCGGGCGTCTTCAGCCGGGGTGGTCATGGGGGAAGCCTAGCAAGTAGGTGATACGTCACCAACTTGCTAGGCTGGCTCTCTCGTCCTAGGAGGACCCATGAGCACCCCCGCCCTCTTCGTCGGACACGGCAGCCCGATGAACACCCTCGAGGTCAACCGTTACACCCACGCCTGGCGGGAGATCGGCGCCGGCCTGGAGCGGCCCCGGGCGGTGCTCGCGGTCTCGGCCCACTGGTACATCGACGCCACCGCCGTGACCTCGATGGCCCACCCCCGGGTGATCCACGACTTCTACGGCTTCCCCCAGGAGCTCTTCGACTTCGACTACCCCGCCCCGGGCTCGCCGGACCTCGCCCGCCAGGTGGCCGAGATCGTCGAGCCCGTCGTGGTGGGACTCGACGACGAGAGCTGGGGCATCGACCACGGGACCTGGTCGGTCCTGGCTCACCTGTTCCCCGCGGCCGACGTCCCGGTCGTGCAGCTGTCGATCGACGCGACCAAGCCCCTCGAGTACCACCTCGACCTGGCGAGCCGCCTGGCCCCGCTGCGCGAGGACGGGGTGCTCATCGTGGCCAGCGGCAACGTCGTCCACAACCTGTCGGCCATCGCCTGGGGCGCCGAGGAGCAGGGCTATGACTGGGCCTGGCGCTTCGACGACCAGGTGCGCCAGCTCCTGCGCGAGGACCCCAGTCGCCTGGGCGAGGTGCGCGCCAGCGACGACTACCGGCCCAGCGTCCCCACCCCAGACCACTTCCTGCCCCTGGCCTACCTGGCCGGGCTGGCCGCGGTCGCCGGCGAGACCCCCTCGAGCCTGCTCGAGGGCTGCACCATGGGCTCGCTGTCGATGGCCGCCTACGGACTCGAGCTCTAGGGGCCGTCGCGTACCCTACGGGCGTGGAGTCCGCCGGCCCGCGCAACGCCGTCGTCATCCTGCTCGACTCGCTGAACCGCCACCTGATCGAGCCCTACGGCGCCAGCGAGTTCGCCACGCCGAACCTCTCACGCCTGGCCGCGAGGTCCCTGCGCTTCACCAACCACCACGCCGGCTCGCTGCCCTGCATGCCCGCGCGCCACGACATCCTCTGCGGGGCGGTGGACTTCCTCTGGCGGCCCTGGGGGTCGATCGAGGTCTGGGAGGACGCCCTCACCTACGAGCTGCGCCGCGCCGGCGTCCTCACCCAGTTGGTCACCGATCACCCCCACCTCTTCGAGTCGGGAGGCGAGAACTACCACGTCGACTTCTCGGCCTGGGAGTACGTGCGTGGGCACGAGGACGACCCGTGGCGCACGCGACTGGACCCCTCGTGGGCCGGCGCGCCCGCCCTGCCCGCGGTCCCCGCCTCGATCGATCGCGGCTACGACCGCTCGCGCACCTACTTCCGCGACGCGGAGGACTTCCCGGGTCCGCGCACCATGACCGCGGCCGCCACCTGGCTCGCGACCCACGCGGAGGAGGAGCGCCCCTTCCTGCTCTTCGTCGACGAGTTCGACCCCCACGAGCCCTTCGACACGCCCGAGCCGTGGGCCTCGCTCTACGACCCCGACTGGCGCGGCCCCAGGGTCATCTGGCCGCCCTACACCCGCGCGGGCGGGCCGAGCGCCCCCGACGAGAGGACCGCGCGGCACCTGCGGGCCAACTACGGCGCCAAGCTCACGATGATCGACCACTACCTCGGGCGGCTGCTCGACGTGCTCGACGAGCAGGACCGCTGGGCCGACACCGCGGTCATCCTCACCTCGGACCACGGCCACTACCTCGGAGAGCGCGGCGGCGTCTGGGGCAAGCCCGCAGTGCCCATCTACCGCGAGATGGGGCAGATCCCCCTGCTCGTCGCCTGGCCGGGCCAGGCCCGGCGCGACGTCACGGACCTCACCTCGACGGTCGACCTGCACGCCACCCTGGCCGAGCTCTTCGGCGTGGCCGCGCGCCAGCGCACCCACGGCCACTCACTGGTCCCGGTGATCACCCAGCGCGGCCCGAGCGGGAGGCGCCATCTGCTCAGCGGGGTCTGGGGTCGCGAGGTCGTCTACGTCGACGACGAGCGCCGCCTGGTCCGCGCCCCTCGTGGGGCGAACCGGCCCCTCGCGGTGTACTCCAACCGCTGGTCGACGATGCCGGTCCACGCCCTGCCCGAGCTGCGGCTGGCCCCACCCGACGAGCGGGCCACCCTCTCGCGGATGCCGGGCTCGCGAGTCCCGGTGATCACCCAGCCCTACGGCCCGGAGGACGAGGTCCCCTACTGGGCCCGGGTCTCCTCCTTCGAGGGGGACCGCCTCTTCGACCGCGTCGAGGATCCCGCGGAGGAGCGCGACCTCAGTGGGCGTGAGCTCAGCGGCGACCAACTCGAGCCGCTGCGCGAGGCGTTGCGCAAACTGGAGGCGCCCTCAGCCCACTTCGAGCGCCTGGCCCTCTAGCGCTGAGTCGCCTCCCGGGCGGCGTCGAGCTCGGGCGCGGGCAGGAAACCCGGGTCGCCCTCGTAGAGGAAGTGGTGCAGGTGCGAGTAGAGGCGCCGTCCCATCGAGCGGTGGCGGCGCACGGTGGGTGCGGGGCGTTCCTGAGCGGTCACGGGTCCTCCCTCGGTCTCCTCCCGACGCTAGCCAGGCGCCACCCGGGCCACCAGGGCGCCACCGGGGTCGAAGGTCCCGGTCAGGCCCGTGCGGACCGCTGTGCTAGCGAGGGGGCATGGACCGCACCCCCATGACCGAGGGCCTCAGCCCGAGCGAGCTCATCGACGAGAGGATCGCCCAACTGGGCGACTGGCGCGGCGCGACCCTGGCCCGCGCGCGCGAGCTGATCCGTCGCGCCGACCCCGAGGCCGTCGAGGAGTGGAAGTGGAACGTCCCAGTCTGGAGCCACGGGGGGATCCTGTGCACCGGCGAGGTCTACAAGGCCGCGGTGAAGCTGACCTTCGCCCACGGCGCCGCCCTCCCCGACCCCACCGGACTGTTCACCTCCAGCCTCGAGGGTCGGGTGCGGCGCGCGATCGACCTGCGCGAGGGCGACTCCCTGCCGGCGCGCCCGTTCGCGGCGCTGGTGAAGGCTGCGGTGCGCCACAACCTCTCGCGCTGAGCCCCTAGGCGCCCTCGTCGAGCTGGCGCAGCCGCTCGGCGACCATCATCGACACCAGTCGCCGGTCGACGGTCCAGCCCGCGGGCACCCGCACGGTCTTCTTGTTGACGACGAGCCCGTCGAGTCGCGCGGCCACGTGGTCCAAGATCCCCTGACCCCAGGGGAGCAGGAGGAGGTGATCGGAACCCGCGGCCACCCCGAACACGTACTTGCCGGCCCGGCGCAGCATCGGGTTGTTCCACGCGATCACCGTCTCGAGGTCGCGGTGGCCGCGACGGGCCGCCTCGAGGACGGCTCGACCGGTCGCCGCCACCGCCGGGCTGGCGGCCGCGAAGTAGTCCTCGGCGCTCTCGAAGCGCCGCGTGCTCGTCGAGCCGCGCGCGTACATCACGAGGGTGTTGGCGTGCGCGCGGGTGAAGCCGTGCTCCTCTTGCAAGAAGGCCATCTGGGGGCCGTAGCGGCTGTCACCGAGCGCGCCCAGTCGCTCCAGCCAGAAGGAGACCGGCTGGCCGTAGCGTCGCTCGATCGCCGGGAACTGGGCGCTGCGATCGCCACCGGGGGTCGCCATGGGCCGAGTGTAGAGCCGACCCTCAGCCCTCGGCCCGACGGCTCGCGAGACCGACCTCGTTGCCCTCGCTGTCGGCGATGAAGGCCATCCACTCGCTGCTGCCCGCCTCCCCAAAGAGCCCCTCCTCGTCCTCAAAGACGACGTGGGGCTCACCGAGGACCGCCACGCCCGTCGCGCGCAGCCGAGCCACGGTCTCCTCGACATCCTCGACGGAGAGGTAGATAGCCGACGCGGGGGCCTGGGCGCTCAGAAGGAGCCGGACCCCCTCGAGGTCGAGGAAGGCGAAGCCGGGCGGGTCGAAGGTGGCGATCTCGCGAGCCCCGAAGTGCTCCTGGTAGAACGCCGAGGCCCGACCCACGTCCTGGGCGTGCAGGGCGACCTGGTGCAGTCTCATCGCGACACCCTACCGAGGTCGCCGTTCCTGCCGGAGAAGGGCGCTAGGCCCTCATGGTGGAGACGATGGGAGTCGAACCCACGACCTCAGGCTTGCAAAGCCCGCGCTCTGCCAACTGAGCTACGTCCCCTCGCCTCCAGCCTACGCGCGCTCAGCCGGGACGTCGCCTCGTGGTGCGAGCTCGACGCCGGTCGGCGCGTTCGAGGTGGCGCTCGACGTCGGCCCAGTGCAGGGTCGCCTCCTCGACCGGGACGCCCTTCATCTCGGCTCGGTAGAACATCGTGATGGCGGTGGCCCACATCGGCAGGTAGGCGCCCAGCTTGGCGACGAAGCCCGCCACCTGCTGGTCGACGATGGGCGTGAGGTGCACCAGGGCGAACTGGTCGTGCAGCCCGGGGTAGAGCGGGTGGCGGGCGAAGATCCACACGAAGGAGAGGCTCGTCACCACGAGGGCCGCGACGAAGAGGTAGCCGGCCCGCGCCAGGGGCGAGAGCCGCCGGGTGCCGGGAACCACGACGAGCGCCGGCGTCCACAGCTCGAGCCCGAGCAGGAGGGTCACCGCCACGATGCCGTCTCGGGCCAGGGCCGAACGGGCGCCCCAGTCGACGACCGCCGGGGTGAGGGTCGCCGTGCCCACGACGGTCACCACGACCACGGCCGCGAGGGGGTGGGTGAGCGCGCGCACCGCCGCGTCGATCGGTGCCGGCCGGTTGAGTCGGGCCCAGACCTCGATCGGCGTCGCCAGAAGGACGAGGGGCGCCACCAGGAGCATCACGGCCAGCCGCTGGAGGGTCGCGACGCTGAGTGAGACCTCGGCGGCCAGGTCCCCCACCGGCCACACCGTGACGACGAGGAGCGTCACGAGACCGGCGAGAGCGAGACGCCTCAGGCGCGCGTCCTTCACCACCGCCCGGTGGGCCACGAGCGCCGCGACGACGACGAGCGTCTCGGCCAGGTGCCAGTGGAAGGGCAGCACGCTCACGCCTCGACGGTGACTCGAGCCTCTCGCACGCCCTCGAGGAAGGCTCGGTAGTCGGCGAGGACCTGGTCGCGATAGCGCTCGGCGAAGTCGGCGATCGCCTCGACGGAGGCCTCTCCGGAGCCGAGGTAGCCCGCGATCTGGCCGGCCGAGCCCCCGCGGGCGTGGGCGCGGGCCAGCGTCCAGGCGCAGGCCCGGCCGTAGGCCCGCAGCTGGCGCTCATCCAGTCGGGTCAGGTCGACGGAGGCCTTGTGGTCGAAGTACTGGCGCACGTAGAAACTCTTCGCACGACCGTCCACTCGACGGGTGTGCCAGCCGAGCAGCTCGTCGGGGGTTGCCTGGAGGAGCCGCTGGCCGGTGACGACCCGCTCCCCCGGCTCGATCCCACCGCCACGCCCGCGCGCGACGTCGAGGACCGAAGGTCGCGCCTCCTTCACCTGGAGGATGAAGAGGTCCTCCTCGTCGCGCCCGGCGAGCAGGACCGCGAAGCACTGGGTGCCGACCGAACCCACCCCCCGCACGAGGTGGGCCGCGTCGAGCCGACGGAACTGTGAGAGCAGGGTCCGCCGGTCGGAGGTGAGGGTGGCCGGGTAGAGGTCGAGCACCTGGTCGAGGTCGGCGCGGTCGAGCACCCCCTCCCCGGTGACGGCCTCCACCGGGGTGAGCAGGGGCGCCAGGTGACGCAGTCGCGGGCCCGCCTCCTCTTCGACCACCAGGTGGCGATAGGCCTGCCGGCGCGAGGGTCCCGACGCCGACTCCAGCACCCGGTCACTGGCCTCGGCGGGGCCCTCCCCCATCGTCCCGGAGAGGTCAGCTAGGGCCTCGTCGAGATCTAACGCGGCGTACCACACCTCCAGGCGTCGCTGTCGGGCGAAGCGCCTCATCGAGCGTTGGTAGGCGCGAGCCAGGTCACGCGCGACCTCGCGTCGGGCCTTCGAGCCGGCGCCCCCCATCCCCGCCACGACGACGAGGGAGACGGCGAGGCGCTTGAGGTCCCATTCGAAGGGACCCGGAGCGGTCTCGTCGAAGTCGGTGATGTCAAAGACCCGTCGACCCTCGGGCGACGTGAACACGCCGAAGTTGGCCCCGTGAGCGTCGCCGCACAGGACGACCTCGAGGGGCGACGAGGGACCGCGAGCGAGGTCGCGGGCCATCAGACTTGCGCTCCCGCGCAAGAAGGCGAAGGGGTCGGTGGCCATGCGCGCGTGGCGAAGCGCCACCAGTGCGCTCAGTCGGCCCCCGTCCTCTTCGAGGATCTCGCTCACCGCGTCAAAGGCCGCCGGGCGCGCGGCCACCTCTGCGAGGAGGCGACGAGGCGTGACCGATCGGGCCGCTCGGCCCTCGCGTTCGGGCTCCGTCATCTCCTTCATGCGACCCTCGGCAGACTGCCTCGCGAACCCCGCCAGCGTGGTCCGAGTCGTCCCGCGACCAGCACGGCCACGGCCGCGTCGAAGACCATGATCGTCGCCGGGAAGAGGGCTCCGGCCGTGGTCCAGCGGGTCAAAGTCGCCAGGGTGATGGCCGAGTTCAGGACTCCCAGGGCGAAGACCTTGGGCGACTCGCTCTCGGGGGCGATCCATGACTTGCGCAAGGTGGGCAGTCCGGCGACTTGGTCAGCGAGGACGAAGGCGACCAGGGCCACGGTGCTCTGGTGCACGACGGCCCACGCGACGATGCCCACGATCGACAGCGCCCCGCAGAACACGTCAAAGGGACCCACTCGCCAGACGCTGCGGGGGTTCAAGAAGGACGCCACCACGACCATCGTCGGGATGAGTCCGTAGAAGAGGGTCATCACCGCGGCCTGGCCCACGTGCTGCTGGAGCTCGTCGACGAAGCCGAGCAGTCCTACGACGGCCCACAGCCCCCACGAGACCCGGTGGGGCGCCGTGGTGCCCCGCCAGGTGTCGCGCAGGTAGCCCGCGACGCCGTAGACCGACAGCGCCGCCGCAAGGTAGACGAAGCGCGGATCGATCACCGGTCCAGTCTGCCCCTTCTCCGACCCGGACCCGCCTCCCACTAGGGTCGCGCCGTGGACGTCACGCGGTTCCTGGGACTGGAGCGGACGGGCGAGAGGTCCTGGTCGCTCCAGGTGGTCGAGCGCCTGGTCACGCCGGGGAGGTTCCTCTACGGAGGCTGTGGCCTGGGCGCGGGACTGACCGCCCTTGAGGCGGCGAGCGGGCGCGCGACAATCTGGGGGACCGCCCAGTACCTCTCCTTCGCGCCTTTGGGATCCACCCTCGACATCGAGGTGGACCTGGCCGTCGAGGGGACCCACGTCACCCAGGGTCGAATCCGCGCCGTCGCCGAGGGGCGCGAAGTCCTCACCGTCAACGCCGCCCTCGGCTCGGGGTCACTCGACCACCCCGAGCCCTGGGAGCGGATGCCGCAGGTCCCTGAACCAGAGGACTGCCCGGCTCGCCGACTCCCCGCCTACTTCGACCGCTCCATCTTCGAGCACGTCGAAGCACGTATCGCCCTGGGCCGGCGCTTTCGCGAGTTGGACGGCACACCCGGGTCGGCCCAATCCGCACTCTGGGTACGGCTGCCCGGCCACGTGGAATTGACGTCGGGTTCGCTCGCCATCTTCGCGGACCTGCTCTCGGGTGCAGCGAGCGAGCCCATGGGTCGCCGGGTGCGAGGTCGAAGTCTGGACAACACCCTGCGCGTCGCCGCGGTCCGTCCGAGCGAGTGGGTTCTGTGCGAGATGCGGATGCAGGCGCTGCGCCGAGGGGTGGGGCAGGGCACCGCCCTCCTGTGGAGCGCTGAGGGAGATCTCCTTGCCACGGCCAGCCAGTCCTTCGTGGCCAGAATGGCCGACCCCGACCCTCGGAGCACCCCGGGAACGAAGGTGTAGATTGGTACCCCTGCGGGGCTATAGCTCAGTCGGTTAGAGCGCGTCACTGATAATGACGAGGTCGTAAGTTCGATTCTTACTAGCCCCACCACGAGGATGTGAGAGTCCGGGAGTTGGTTGACAAAACCGCTCCGGGACTTTCTTTACACT
>CAYUZO010000021.1:0-35543 GCA_964449735.1 uncultured Ferrimicrobium sp. | reverse complement strand
GACCACGAGGTCATCACCGACCGGGTCGTCTCGGCCACCTACCTCGCGGCCGGTCTGATCACCGGCGGTGAGGTGCGGGTCGTCGACGCGCGGGCCGACCACATGGAGATGCTGCTGCGCAAGATCGAGGCGATGGGTGCCCGCGTGGATCGCTCGGGCCCGGGCGTGGCGGTGCGCGGTCCGCTGCGCCCCCTGGCCTGTGACGTGGCGACCCTGCCCTACCCCGGCGTGGCGACCGACTACAAGCCACTCATCACGACGATGCTCTCGGTGGCCGACGGCGTCTCGGTGGTGACCGAGAATCTCTTTGCCGGGCGCTTCCGCTACGTCGACGAGCTCGTGCGACTGGGCGCGCGCATCACCACCGAGGGGCATCACGCGGTGATCCGGGGCGTCGACCACCTGGTGGGCACGAAGGTGCGCGGAGGCGACATCCGAGCGGCCGCCGCCCTGGTGCTGGCGGGACTGGTGGCCGAGGGCGAGACGACCGTCGAGGGTCTCGAGCACGTCGAGCGCGGCTACGAGGATCTCGTCGGGCGGTTGCGCTCCCTCGGGGCGCGCGTGGCGATCGCCCCATGACGCTGCCGCGCGACCCCGCCGAGCTCCTGCACCTGGCTCGCGAGGGCTCGCGCACGGCACTGGCGCGACTCCTCTCCTACGTCGAGGGTGGGGGAGAGCGCCAGCGGGCCGTGGCCGCCCTCGCCTACGAGACCGAGCCCCCCTTCGTCGTGGGCCTCACCGGTCCTCCGGGCGCGGGCAAGTCGACCCTCACCGATCGGGTGATCGCCGAGGTCCTGGCCCGCGGGCTCAGCCCGGTCGCGGTGCTGGCCGTCGACCCCTCCTCACCCTTCACCGGTGGGGCGATCCTCGGCGACCGGATCCGCATGCAGGACCACGCCACCAACGAGTCGGTCTTCATCCGCTCGATGGCCACGCGCGGCCATCTCGGCGGGTTGTCGGTGGCGGTGCCGGACGCGGTGCGCCTGCTCGGGGCGGTGGGCTTTCCCGTCGTCCTGGTCGAGACCGTGGGCGTGGGACAGATGGAGGTGGAGGTGGCCGGTGAGGCCGACACCACCGTGGTGGTGACCACGCCGGGGTGGGGCGACTCGATGCAGGCCAACAAGGCGGGCCTGTTGGAGGTCGCCGACCTGTTCGTGATCAACAAGGCTGACCGTCCCGGGGTGGCCGACACCCGGCGCGACCTCGAGCAGATGCTCGATCTGGGCGGAGCCCGCGAGTGGCGCCCGCCGATCCTCGAGACGGTGGCGACCACGGGTGCGGGCGTGAGCGAGCTCTGGGACGCCGTCGCCGCCCATCGCGCTCACCTCGAGGGAGACTCGCGGCGGGCCGATCGGCGCGCGCGGGCGCGGGCCGCGCTCGACAAGGCCCTCACCGTCGCGCTGCGCGAGCGAGTGGAGGCCCTGGCCGGTGAGGAGGCCTACGAGGCCGAGGTGGACCGCATCGCCGAGGGGAGCAGCAATCCGTACGGAGCGGCCCAAAGGCTACTGTCGGCCCGGTGATCGCGACCACGGTTCTCTACGACCTCGTGTTCGTGGCCCACGTGATCGTCGCCGTGGCGACGGTGGCCGTCTTCGTGACGATGCGCCTGTCGGCCCAGGCGGTGGCCCGGGGGGCCGACGGTGCGGTCCAGTCGGCCCGCTTCCCCCTCCGGCGCAACTACGCGGCCCGGCTCGTGCACCTGCTGCCGGTGACCGGGCTGACGATGACCGCCCTGGGCAGCAGCGACGTGTCGCTGACCCGCCCGTGGGTGGGCGTCGGGCTGCTCTGCTACCTGCTGGCGGCGGGGCACCTCGAGGCCCGGACCCTGCCCCTCGAACGCGTGGTGGCCGAGGTGGTCACACACGACGGCGTCGCCTCCCCCGAGCGTGGGCGCCAGCTGGTGCGCTCGATGGACGTGCTGCTCGCGTTGATCGCCGTCGCGCTCTTCGCGATGATCGTCCAGTTCTAGGAGGCGAGGAAGTCGGCCCGGCCGACCATCCCGGCGGCCACCGTGATATGGGTGACCTCGTCGATCAGCACGAAGCTGCCGGTGACCCGGTTCTCGCGGTAGTCGTCGACGACGATCGGGTCGGCGGTCTGAATCCGCACCAGACCGATCTCGTTCGTGTCGAGGGCCTGACCGTCCGACACCGAGAGGGTGGCGACGTCCACGACGCCCTCGATCGCGCCCAGTCGGGCGGGAGTGGAGCGGGTGGTGTGCTTGAGGCGCAGACGCTGGCCGGCCTGGACGGGGCGCTCGCCGAACCAGCAGACAGTGGCCTCGAGGTCTCGGGTGACCCGCGGCAGCGGGGCGACGGCCAAGAGGTCGCCGCGCCCGGCGTCGGTCTCGTCGTCGAGGTCGACCGACACCGACAGCCCCGGCGCCGCCGCCGACCAGGCCTCGCTCGGCCCGGCCAGGGCCCGCACCGTCGTCGTGACGCCGGCGGGCAGCAGGGTGACCTCGTCGCCCACCCTCAGGTCGCCCCCATTGACCATCCCGGCGTAGGTCCGTCCGCCACCGGGCTGGCGCAACACCCACTGGATGGGCAGTCGGCTCGCGCCCCCGGCCTCCCAGGCGCCGGCGTCGGCCGCCTCGAGGGCCTGGAGCACGGTCGGCCCCTGGTACCAGGCGAGGTGCTCGGAGGGCTCGACGACATTGTCACCCGCGAGGGCGGAGGTGGGGATCACCTCGACGCGCTCGAAGCCCAGCTCGTCGGCCAGCTGGGTGACCTCGGCCACCACCGCGCGGAAGGGGCCCTCGGCCCACTCCACCCGGTCCATCTTGTTGGCGCAGACCAGCAGGTTGCGCACGCCCAGGAGGGCGGCGATGCACAGGTGCCGACGGGTCTGCTCCTTGAGCCCGCTCGCCACGTCGAGGACGACGAGGGCCAGGTCGGCGGTCGAGGCCCCGGTGGCCATGTTGCGGGTGTACTGCACGTGGCCCGGGCAGTCCGCGATCACGAACTTGCGCGTCGGGGTGGCGGCGTAGCGGTAGGCCACGTCGATGGTGATGCCCTGCTCACGCTCGGCGCGCAGGCCGTCGGTCACGAAGCTGAGGTCGAGGTCGCCGACGCCCCGGCGCTCCGAGGCCGCCACGACCGCGTCGAGCTGGTCGTCGAAGAGCTGGCGCGTGTCCACCAGCAGCCTCCCGATCAGGGTCGACTTCCCGTCGTCGACCGAGCCGATGGTGGCCAGGCGCAAAAGGTCCTGGGTCGCGCCCATTAGAAGTAGCCCTCGCGCTTGCGATCCTCCATCGCGGTCTCGGAGAAGCGGTCGTCGGCTCGAGTGGCGCCGCGCTCGGAGACGTTGGCGACCGAGACCTCCTCGACGATCTCACGCAACGTCGCCGCCGGTGACTCGACGGCCCCGGTGCAGTTGGCGTCGCCCACGGTGCGAAAGCGCACCGTGCGGGTCTCGACCTGCTCGCCGGGGCGCGGCTCGACGAAGGGCCCGACGGCGAGCCACATGCCGTCGCGGCGCAGGACCTCGCGCGGGTGGGCGAAGTAGATCGAGGGGAGCTCGACGGCCTCGCGCTCGATGTAGCGCCAGATGTCGAGCTCGGTCCAGTCCGACAGGGGGAAGGCCCTGAGGTGCTCGCCGGGATTGACGCGACCCTGGTAGAGCTGCCAGAGCTCGGGACGCTGGGCCCGGGGGTCCCACTGGCCGAAGGCGTCGCGGAAGGAGAGGATCCGCTCCTTGGCCCGCGCCTTGTCCTCGTCACGACGGGCGCCACCGAAGGCGGCGTCGAAGCCGTGGGTCGTGATCGCCTCGAGCAGGGCGACCGTCTGGAGGCGATTGCGAGAACCGAGGGGGCCCGGGTCGGCGACCTTGCCCTGGTCGATGGCCTCCTGCACCGAGGCGACGACCAGGCGCGCACCGAGCCGCTCGACGGTCGCGTCGCGGAAGGCCAGCACCTCGGGGAAGTTCTGGCCGGTGTCGACGTGCATCACCGGGAAGGGGAGGGCCTGGGGCGCGAAGGCCTTGACCGCGAGGTGCAACAGCACCGCCGAGTCCTTTCCGCCCGAGAAGAGCAGGACCGGGCGCTCGCACTCGGCGACGACCTCGCGCAGGATGAAGATGGCGTGGGCCTCGAGGAGGTCGAGATGGTCGGTGGCGGTGCGGGTGGGCAGGGGGGAAGTGGTCACAGTCATAGGCTCCGGCATAAGTCTAGTAAACCAATGGGGAATGTTAGGCTTAGCCCCGTGCCCGCCCCTGAGGACCTAGGACCCGAGCTCGTCGCGGCCGCCGACCGGCTCGAGAGCCGCTCGCCGGTCGAGATCGTCGAGTGGGCGCTCGAGCGCTTCGCGGACTCCATCGTGATGGCCTGCTCCTTCGAGGACGTCGCCTTGCTGCACATGGCGGTGTCCCGTTGCCCCGACCTGCCGGTGCTCTTCCTCGACACCGGTGGCCACTTCCCCGAGACGCTGGACTTCGTCGAGCGGATGGAGCGCGACTGGGGCCTCAACCTGGTGCGGGTCCAGCCGGGGCCTCAGGCCGAGGAGTGGCCCTGTGGGACCGCGCGCTGCTGCGAGCTGCGCAAAGTGGAGCCGTTGACCAGGGCGCTCGCCGACGCGGGCGCGTGGATCACCGCGCTCAAGCGCGTCGACGGGCCGACCCGGGCCACGACGCCCGTTGCCGAGTGGGACGAGAAGTTCTCCCTCGCCAAGGTCAATCCCCTCGCCACCTGGACCGACGAGGACGTCGCCTACTACCTGCGTTCCGAGGGTCTGCCCGAGCACCCGCTGTGGGCCGAGGGCTACGCCTCGATCGGCTGCGCGGCGGTGACCGTGCGCCCGACGGTGGCCGGCGACCGTCGTTCGGGGCGCTGGGCGGGGGCCTCCAAGACCGAGTGCGGATTGCACGGCGCCTGATATCCACCAATTCCCCTTAACACGTCGGTAAATTTGCCGGCAATGGCGTGGCGTGAGCAACCAGGAACTTTCCGGTGATCCTCGTCATCATCGGCCTCCTCTGGGTGATCCTCTTGGCCCCGATGGCCCTGCGACGCCTGCGTGACCGCGGCGCGGAGCGCTCCATCGAGTCCTTTCACGCCGAGCACGAGGTCCTCGAGCGCCAGGGCTACGCCGTCGCCCCGGCCCACCGACTGAGCGAGGAGCCACCGGCCCCGGCCCCGCGCCGACCCCAGCTCACCGTGGTGCACGCTGACGACACCTACCGAACCCTGGAGTCGCGCTCGTCCTGGGAGGAGTGGGACCGCGCCTACGACTACGACGACGGCGAGGGCGCCCACGACTGGACGACGGGCGTCGAGTACGGCGCTGGCGAGAGTCATGACGGCCACGCGGCGCGCAACCGCTACGCGGCCGCCTACTCCTCGGTGCCCCGTGGACAGGTCGAGGTCGAGGCGCCCGCCTTGCGTCGCCGGACGGCGAGGGCTCAGCGCCGGATGGTCGTCACCCGTCTCGTCCTCGTGGTCGTCGCCCTGAGCGCCCTCAGCTTCGTGGTCTCCTCCTCGATCCTCTTCGACCTCGCCGTCCTCAGCTGGGTGGCGGCCGCCGGCTACGTGGCGCTGGCCCTCTTCGCGATGTCCCAGGGCTACCTCGAGCCCCGCTCCCTCGGACTCGGGCGCCGGGCCGACGTGGCCGACCTCGACTCCCACCGTGACCCCTACCTGCGCTCGGCCTACGAGGAGACGCCGGCTGAGGAGGAGGAGTGGTACGACGAGGACGACTCCGGCTGGGGTCGCTCGTCGGGACGCTACGCCCTGGGCTAGACTGGTTCCCGCCTCGGGGGTGTAGCTCAATTGGTAGAGCGCTACGTTCGCAATGTAGAGGCAGTGGGTTCGAATCCCATCACCTCCACTCCCGTCCCGACCCAGTCGGCGGCGCCCTCTCCTCGCTCGTAGGCGGCGAGAGGCCGTCCTCTTGCCGCAGGCCCCGCACTCCGACCAGGAATGGCTCCTCCCGCCACGTCCCAGCCCCGACCGGCCACGCCCTGCCCAGGGCTTGACATGATATCAGAGTGATGTCATAATGACTTCATGCTGATATCCCACTTCGTGGAGTCCTTCCAGTCCGATCTGGCGACCCTCGGCCGCCTCGGCGGGGAGGAGACCGCCGCGACCCTCGACCGGGTGGCCGGGGCGATGGGCCCGGCCCTGCGCTCACGGCTCCTCGAGGCCGTCGACACCTTGGTGGCCGAGGCGAACGCCGAGCCCCTCGGTGGCACCTGGCACCTGGCCCTGGCGGGGGACTCGGTGAGTCTGGTGCGCGACGCCGACGCCGAGCCGGAGGTCGAGGCTGCCGCCGAGTCCTCCGAGTTGAGCGCGCGCTTCGCGCTGCGCCTCCCCGAGGACCTGAAGAGTCAGATCGAGCAGCACGCCCGCGAGGTTGGCTCCTCGGTGAACTCGTGGATCGTGCGCGTCCTCGCCCACGAGGTCACCCAGTCCGCCCGTCGATCGGCCTACCGCGCCGGTCGCCAACTTCGCGGAACCGGAAGGAGCTGAGATGTCCACCAACACCACCCACCGCTTCGACGTGGAAGAGAGCCCGCACGTCGAGGTGCGCACCGCCTCGGGGCGCCTGCACGTCGTGGCCGGCGACGCCGGGGTCGTTCTCGTGACGTTGAGCAACGACGCCAGCGACGCCGAAGAGCGCATCGCCCAGGTGGAGTGCCGACTGAGCGGCAACCGGCTCCTCATCGACACCCGGGCCCAGCGCAGTGGCGGCCTGCGGGCCACCCTGGCGCGCCTGCGAGAGCTCTCCCGCGAGGACGTCGACGTCGAGCTCAGCGTGCCCGAAGGCACCACCGTCGTGATGCGCACCGCCTCGGGCAACGTGGAGACACTCTGCCCGCTGAGCACCCTCGAGGTCCACAGCGCGTCGGGCGACACCCGCGCCGACGTGGTGACCGAGGGACTGCGGGTCGAGACCGCCTCGGGGGACGTGCGGGTGCGCCGGGTCGACGGCCGCACCGACGTGAAGGGGGTCTCGGGCGACGTCACCCTCGAGGAGGTCTCTGGACCCCTCGAGGTGCGGACCGTGTCCGGCGACGTCGACGTCACCTGCGCCAGTGCCCTCAGCGCGAACCTCCAGTCGGTCTCCGGTGACGTGCGTGTCGCCGTGCGCCGGGGCCTGCTGCTCGACATCGACGCGCAGAGTGTCAGCGGCGACATGGCCTCGGAGATCCCCCTCGACGGGAGCCCGGGCACGGCCTCGTCCGAGGAGTCGGTGCGGGTCAAGGTGCGCAGCGTCTCAGGGGACGTCCACGTCGGCCGGGGCTGAGTGGTAGAATTCATCATGTGATGAGTTCATCGCGCCCTCGCGGTGCGATGTGGGCGATGGTGCGCAAGGAGATGCGCCAACTGCGCCGGGACCGGCGCACCGGGGCGCTGCTCGTGTTCTTGCCCCTCCTGCTCATCGTCATCTTCGGCTACGCGGCGAACTTCAACGTCGAGCGGATCCCCACCGAGGTCCTCGGCCCGGGAGCCTCCGTCGCCGCGGCCCAGATGGGTGCGCCCTTCGACGTGACCCTCGTCGACCCCTCGGGCACCGCCGCTCAGGCGCGCGCCGACCTGCGTGACGGGAGGGCGGCCGCGGCCGTCGTGGTGGGGTCGACGACGACGGTCTTCCTCGACGGCAGCCAGCTGTTCAGCACCGAGACCGCCATGCGAGCGCTCTCGGCCCGGTCGGGCGCCGAGCGGGCCGCCGTCACCGTGCTGTTCAACCCGACCCTTCGCACCTCGGACGTCATGGTCCCCGGACTGGTCGGGCTCATCTTGATCTTCATCGGCACGGTGATCACCAGCCTCGGGGTCGTGCGCGAGCGCCAGAGCGGGACCCTCGAGCAGCTCTCGGTGATGCCGCTGCGATCGGTCGACGTCATCATCGGCAAGATCGCGCCCTACTTCGCGGTGGGACTGGTCGACATGGGCATCGTCGTCGTGGTGGCACGCTGGCTCTTCAAGACCCCCTTCGTCGGCTCGCTATGGGTCTTCGCCCTTGGCGGGGTGCTCTTCCTGTTCACCGCCCTGGGGATCGGCGTACTGATCTCGAGCGTGTCGCAGAACCAGGGTCAGGCGATCCAGCTGGCGATCATGATCCTGCTACCCCAGATCATGCTGTCCGGGCTCATCTTCCCGCTCTCCTCGATGCCCTTGGGGGTGCGCTGGATCGGGTACGCCCTGCCGCTCACCTACTTCAACGACGTCGCCCGGGGCGTCATGTTGCGCGGCGCCCCCCTCGGGGCCCTGTGGCGGCCGCTCACCTACCTCGCGGGGCTGGGCGTTGTCGTGCTGAGTCTGGCGGTGCTGCGCTTTCGTCGGATGCTCGGCGCGGGCCGGCGCGCCTCCTCGTGAGCGCCTCCCTCGAGTCGGTCAGCGTTCGCTTCGCCGATCGCTGGGCCCTGCGGGAGGTGAGTGCCTCCTTCGAGCCGGGGCGCGTGCACGCGGTGATCGGCGGCGACGGGGCGGGCAAGAGCACCCTGTTGCGGGTCCTCGTGGGCGCGGTCGCGCCCACCGAGGGACGGGTCGAGCGGCCCGAGCGCCACCGCATCGGCTACGCCCCGGCGAGCTCGGGGACCTACGGTGACCTGACCGTGACCGAGAACCTGGACTTCACGGCCACCGCCTACGGCATGGGTCGGGCGGCCGGTCGCCAGCGCGCGGCCGACCTGCTCGAGCGCACCGGGTTGGCCTCGGTGGCCGGTCGCCGGGTGGAGCAGCTCTCGGGGGGGATGCGCCAGAAGCTCGCGGTGGTGCGCGCGCTGCTGCACGAGCCGGAGCTGGTCGTGCTCGACGAGTTGACCACGGGGGTCGATCCCGTGAGTCGGGCCGACCTGTGGTGGCTGGTCGCCCAGGCGGCCGCCGAGGGGTCCGCGGTCGTCCTGTCGACCTCCTACGTCAGTGAGGCTGAGCGGGCGGCCACCGCCCTCCTGCTCGAGGCCGGCGAGCTGGTCGCCGAGGGGGCGCCGGCGGCGCTGCGCGCAGCGGTCCCCGGGCGGGTCGCGCACCTCACCAGCCTGCCCGAGGGCGCCGACCACGCTCGGGCCTGGCGGCGGGGTCGAGGATGGCGGCTCTGGGAGCCCGACGCGCCCTCTCTGGGGTCGGCCGACCTCGCCGACGCCGTGGTGGTGGCGGTCCTGGCTCGTGAGGGGCGCGCAGGGTGAGCGCGTTGGCGGGCGCCTACGGGGTGACGCGCCGCTTCGGCGAGACGGTGGCCGTCGACGACGTGACCTTGGAGGTCGCCCCGGGGGAGGTCGTCGGCCTCCTCGGGGCCAACGGGGCGGGCAAGACGACCCTGGTGCGGATCCTGCTGGGCCTCATGGGCCCGAGCGAGGGGCGCGTCGAGCTCTTCGGGGCCGCGCCCTCGCGCGCGACTCGCCGACGTCTGGGCTACGTGCCCCAGGGGCTCGGCCTCTACGACGACCTGACCCCGCGCGAGAACCTGGCCTTCGCCCGGGCCGTCTACGGCAACGCGGGCGTCACCGCCCTGCCCGAGGAGCCGCCGGTGGCGGTACTGCCCCTCGGGCGTCAACGCCAGGTCGCCTTCTTGGAGGCGCTCGACCACCGCCCCGAGCTGCTCGTGCTGGACGAGCCGACCTCGGGGGTCGGCCCGCTCGGGGCGGCCCGGCTCTGGGACCGGGTCCTCGACGCCGCCGAGGCGGGCGCCGGAGTGCTGGTGACCACCCACTCGCTCGAAGAGGCCGAGGAGTGCGACCGGCTCGTCGTGATGACCGACGGGCGGGTCGTGGCCTCGGGGACCCCTTCGGACATCGTCGGACGGGCGAGGGTCGTCGAGGTGGAGGTCGCCGACTGGGTCAGGGCCTTCACCGCGCTGGGGAAACACGGACTGCATCCGTCGCTCGTGGGCACCCGGCTGCGCGTGCCCGGCGCCGACCTCGAGGCCGTGCGCGCGGCCCTCGACGACCCGAGCGCCGTGGTGACCTGGGCCGGCGCGACCCTGGAGGAGCGCTTCGTCGAGTTGAGCGCCGTCCCCTCGTGAGCGCCCCGCTCGGGAGGCGGCCCGGACCGAGCCGGGCTCGTGAGTCGATCATCGTGGCCGCGCGGCGCACCTTCGCCGAGCGTGGCTACCGTGACGCGACGGTGCGCCGAGTGGCCGAGGCGGCCGGGGTCGACCCGGCTCTGGTGCACCACTACTTCGCGACCAAGGAGGGTCTCTTCGCCGAGGCCGTGGGACTGCCGGTCGCGCCGAGCGAGGTGCGCGCGGCCATGGCCCGCGCGCCCGGGCGAGAGGGCGAGGCCCTCGTCGAGGCGCTGCTCGCGGCGTGGGACGCCGACGGGGGCGAGGCGGTGGCCGCCCTGGTGCGCTCGGCCGTCTCGCACGAGGCCGCGGCCCAGATGCTGCGCGACTTCCTCACCGCCGCGGTACTCGGGCCCCTCGCCCGGCGAAGTCGGGGTCGCGACGGCGCCCTGCGGGCCGCCGTCGTGGCGAGTCACGTGGTCGGACTGGCCCTCGGTCGCTACGTGGTGGCCCTGCCAGCGTTGGCGCGCGCCCCCCGCGACCGCCTCGTCGCGCTGGTCGGCCCGACGCTGCAGCGCTACCTCGTCCCCGAGGAGCCCTGCTAGGGTCGTCCCGGCCCGTGACCGGACCGGCCGGAGGCCCCGCGGAGGCCCTGCGAAGGCCCCGACGGCGCCCCGCCTGTGGGAAAACTTGTCGCCATCTCGTCGACTTCTCGTCACGGAGGGCCCCGGTCGGTGGATTTCCCGTCACAACTTGGGCAAAACCTTCGGATTGGCCCACTCTCGCTTGCGCGCCGCGAGGGCCGATGGCACAGTGACTCTCGTAGTTCACGTAGTACCGGTCGACGATCGGCGGAACCGCGAGGGGAAGTCGACGGAGGAGGGAGGGGCCCCGCAAGGGGAACGGACCTTCTCAGCGGGTCGGGGAGTTCGGTCCCTGGCTCGTACGACGAATGACGTGAAGTGCCCGCCGTCAGCCGGTGGCCTGTCCGACACGGGCCAGCGGACGACGTGCCTTCGGGGACCCCGAGGGGCTGGGGAGCTTCGGCTCAACGGTCACTCGGGGTCCTCGTCTTTTGCGCCTAGAACAGGCTGCCCGCGTCGGCGGGGACGATGAGCTCGGGCCCGTCGTTGCGCACCGACCCGACCGCGCTCGAAACGCCGTAGTGGACCAGGGTGCCCGGGGCCGCCGGGTGCAAGAGCCCGTGGCGTTCGGCGCCGTCGTGGACCTCGACGTCGAGCCAGGTCGCGACCTCGTCGAGCTCGAGCACGACGGGCATGCGGTCGTGCAGCCCGTCCATGTCCGCGCTCGGCTCGGTGGTGATCACCGTGGCCGTGCGCAGGGGCTCAGCGTCGGCGGGCAGCGTCGGATCGCGCCAGAACTCGTAGAGACCGGCCAACACCATGGGCGCCCCGTCGGAGCGGTGGAAGTAGTGGGGCTGGCGGGCCCGGCCGGGCCGGTGGTCCCACTCGTAGAAGCCGTCGACCGGGATCGCGCAGGTCCGCCGGGCGAAGGCGCTGCGGAAGGAGGGCTTCTCCGCCACGGTCTCGGCGCGCGCGTTGAAGAGCCGGTTGGCCAGGGAGGGGTCCTTCGCCCAGCTGGGCAGCAGCCCCCATCGGTAGCGATCGAGCACCCGTTCCCCCGACTCGAGGGCGACCCCGAAGAGCCGGCGCTGGGGCCCGATGTTCCAGCTCGGGCGCCCTTCAGGTTCGACGCCCGCCGCCAGGGCGGCGTCGAGCAGCCGGGCCAGTCTTACCGGCGGGGTGAAGAGCGCGATTCGTCCGCACATGGGCCCTCCCGGGCCGACTCTAGATGCCGGTCGGCCTGGGCAATCCAGATCCCCGCCCTGCCCGACCCCCTTCGCCACGCTGACGCCTAGTCCTGACTGGCCTCTGGCGCGTGTCGGCGGGCCTGGCTACTCTACGAACGTATGTTCGCTTTTTCCCCTCCGCGTCCCCCCGTCCCCGCCGATCTCGCTGCCGCGCTGCGCCCGGTGGCCCTGGCCGTCGCCCAGCGACTGCCCCTTGAGGAGCCCTGGGACCAACTGGTCCCAGGGGGGTCGCTGCGTCGCGGTTCGAGCGTCGTGGTGCAGGCGGCGCCCGGTGCGGGTGGGCTGAGCCTCGCGCTGAGCCTCCTCAGCGGCGCCAGCGCCCGTGGCCACTGGGCTGGGGTGGTGGGGGTCGATGACCCCGGCGTGGCGGCGATCGCCGACCTCGGGGTCGACCTGCGACGGGTGCTCTTCGTCCCCCGGCCTCGCGGGGCGTGGGCCGAGTCGGCCGCCGACCTGCTCGATGGGGTCGACCTGCTGGTGGTGCGCCCACCCTCACGCCCGGCCCACGGTGCGGCGCGCCGCCTCACCGAGCGGGCTCGCGAGCGCGGTGCCGTGCTCGTCGCGCTGGGTGAGCCGAGCGCCCCGTGGCCCCTGGCCGGCGACCTGTCGCTGACGATCGTCTCGTCACACTGGGTGACGACCTCGCGCCTCGACGAGCGGCACCTGCGTCTGCGCGTGGGTGGGCGAGCCGAGGCCTCGCGCACGCGCGAGCACCGGGTGGTCCTGCCGGACCGCCGGGGCCGGGCGGTGGGTGGGTGAGGTGGAGCGACTCCTGTGCGTGTGGGTCCCGGCGCTGGCCGAGGAGTCGCCCGACGGGGCGACCCTGCGTCGCTACGGCGAACTGCTCGACGCGCTGAGCCTCCTGTGTCCCTTCACCGAGGCGGTGCGCCCGGGGCTGATGGCCCTGCCGGTGCGCGGGCCGAGTCGCTTCTTCGGTGGTGAGGCCGCCGTCCTCGAGACGGTGCGGGCCACGGTGGGTGACGTGGTGGGCGAGGCGGTCTCGCTCGGCGTGGCCGACGGCCTCTTCTGCGCCGAGCGCGCGGCCCTCGACGGTGTGGTGGTCCCCCCGGGGGGCACCGAGTCCTTCCGGCGTGCGCTGCCCCTGGCCGCGCTGGGTCGGGCCGACCTGGCGAGCACGGGCCGCCGTCTCGGGCTGACGACCGTGGGGGCCTTCGCCGACCTGGCGCCGGCGCGGGTGGCCGAGCGCTTCGATCGCCGGGCCCTCACCCTGCACCGGGTGGCTCGTGGGGAGCTGGCCGAGGTTCCCGACCAGCGTGACGCGGGGTTGGCCCGCCGCCTGCGTCGCCTGCGGGAGGCCGCCGAGGTCGGCGACGTGGCGGTGGGCTTCTTCGGCCAGCGTGGCGCCGGGGAGGTGCGCGCCGAGGCGGCCGCCCACCGGGTACGCCACCGTCTCGGTCCCGACGCGGTCGTCGTGGCCAGCCTGCGCGGGGGGCGCGGGCCGGAGGACCGCGCGCGCCTCCTGCCCTTCGGGGCCCCCGGCGAGGCTCGTCGACCGGAGGCCCCCTGGCCCGGCCAACTGCGCGCGCCGGCCCCGGCGACCACCCTGTCCCACCCCGTCGCCATCGAGTTGCGTGACGCCGAGGAGGAGACGGTGCGCGTGAGCGCCCGGGGCTCGCTGAGCGGTGCGCCGGCGGTCCTGCTCTTCTCGGCCCGCTCTCGCCGTGAGGTGGTGTGGTTCGCCGGCCCCTGGCCCAGCGTCGAGCGCTGGTGGGCGGCGGGGCGGCGCCGGGCCCACCTCCAGGTCCTGCTCGCCACGGGCGAGGCCGCCCTGGTGGTGGCCGAGGCCGGGCGGTGGTGGCTGGTGGGGATCTACGACTGATGACGGGTTACGCCGAGCTGCACGCCCACTCGGGCTTCAGCTTCCTCGACGGGGCCAGCGATCCCGAGGAGCTGGTCGGGGAGGCCTCCCGTCTCGGGCTCTCGGCCCTGGCCCTCACCGACCACCACGGTCTCTACGGCGTGGTGCGCTTCGCCGAGGCGGCCCGGGCCTTCGGCCTGCCCACAGTCTTCGGGGCGGAGATCACCCTGGGTGGGGAGGACGACCGGACCGGCGTGCCCGACCCCTCGGGCGAGCACCTGGTGGTGCTGGCCCGCTCGCCCGAGGGCTATCGGCGCCTGTCGGTCCTGCTGGGCGAGGCCTACCTGCGACGCGGCGAGAAGGGTCCGCCGCGGCTCGCCGAGGCCGAGCTGGTGGCCGCGGCCGGTGACTGGGTCGTGCTGACGGGATGTCGCAAGGGGCCGCTCACCCGAGCCCTGGTGGCCGAGGGGCCGCGAGCGGCCCGGCGCGAACTGGGGCGCCTGGTCGAGCTCTTCGGGCGCGAGAGCCTGGCCGTCGAGATCTGGGACCACGGCGTCTACGACGACGTCGCGCGCAACGACGCCCTGGTCGAGGTGGCCCTCGGCGCGGGCGTCGACCCGGTGGCCACCAACAACGTCCACTACGCCACCCCCGACGCCTATCCGCGCGCCAGCGTCCTCGCGGCCATCCGTGCGCGACGCTCCCTCGAGGAGATGGAGGGGTGGCTGAGCGCCTCGCCGCTGGCGCACCTGCGCAGCGACGCCGAGCAGCGCCGGCGCTTCGCGCGCTGGCCGGGCGTGGTGGACCGGGCGGGGGAGATCGCCGCGGACCTCGTCTTCGACCTGCGTCTGGTGGCCCCGTGCCTGCCCGCCTTCGCCACCCCCGACGGCCTCGACGAGCAGGGGTACCTCGGCCGTCTGGTCGAGGCGGGAGCCACGCGCCGCTACGGGCCCCGTGAGGCCGAACGGGTCCCGGGAGCCTGGCGCCAGATCGACCACGAGCTGGCGGTGATCGGCCAGCTGGGCTTCGCCGGCTACTTCCTCACGGTGTGGGACATCACCGAGTTCTGCCGGCGCGAGGGGATCTACTGCCAGGGCCGGGGCTCGGCCGCCAACTCGGCGGTCTGCTACTCGCTGGGCATCACCAACGCCGACGCCGTCTCGCTGAACCTCTTCTTCGAGCGCTTCCTCTCCCCGGCGCGCGACGGCCCGCCCGACATCGACGTCGACATCGAGTCCGGCCGGCGTGAGGAGGTGATCCAGTACGTCTACGAGCGCTACGGCCGGCGACACGCGGCCCAGGTCGCGGCGGTCATCACCTACCGCCCCCGCTCGGCGCTGCGCGACGTGGGCCGGGCCTTCGGCCTGGATGAGGACCGGGTGGGGCGCCTGCGCGAGGCGGTGGACCGCCACGCCCTGGCCCCCGAGGGCGCCGAGGCGCCTCCCGAGGTGGTGGCCATGGCCACCGAGCTGCTGGATCGTCCGCGCCATCTCGGACTGCACTCGGCGGGCATGGTGATGTGCGACCGCCCGGTGCTCGAGGTCTGCCCGGTGGAGTGGGGGCGCATGCCCGGGCGCAGCGTGCTGCAGTGGGACAAGGACGACTGCGCGGCCATCGGCCTCGTGAAGTTCGACCTGCTGGGCCTGGGGATGCTCGACGCGCTGCACCGCGCGGTGGACGAGGTGAGGGCCTTTCACGGCGTCGAGCTCGACCTCGGCTCCCTGCCCCAGGAGGAGGCCGTCTACGACCTGCTCTGCGAGGCCGACACGGTCGGGGTCTTCCAGGTGGAGAGCCGTGCCCAGATGGCGACCCTGCCCCGGGTGCGGCCGCGCTGCTTCTACGACCTGGTGATCGAGGTGGCGCTGATCCGGCCTGGGCCGATCCAGGGTCGGGCGGTCAACCCCTACCTGCGCCGTCGTCGCGGCGAGGAGCCGGTCAGCTACCTGCACCCGCGCCTCGAGCCGATCCTGCGGCGCACCCTGGGGGTGCCGCTGTTCCAAGAGCAGCTGATGGAGATGGCCGTCGCGGTGGCCGGCTTCTCCCCGGCCGAGTCCGACGAGTTGCGCCAGGCGATGGCCGCCAAGCGCTCGGCCGTGAGGATGATGCGCCTGAAGAGTCGCTTCTATGAGGGCATGGCGAGCCACGGGATCACCGGCGAGCCGGCCGACCAGCTCTTCGACGCCCTGTCGGCCTTCGCCAACTTCGGCTTCCCGGAGTCGCACGCGGTCTCCTTCGCCCACCTCGTCTACTGCTCGGCCTGGATCAAGCACCACTACCCGGCCGCCTACCTCGCGGCCATGCTGAACGCCCAGCCCCTGGGCTTCTGGTCCCCCCAGAGCCTGGTGGCCGACGCCCAGCGCCACGGGGTCGAGGTGCGCCGACCCGACGTCGACCTCTCCGGTGCGGGGGCCCGCTTGGAGGGGCCACGCGAGCGCCCGGCGGTGCGCCTCGGCCTGGCCGACCTGCGCGGGGTCGGTGACGCGCTGGCCGAGCGGATCGCCGCCGGGGCCCCCTGGGCCGGTCCCGAGGACCTGGTGCGCCGGGCCGGGTGCGCGGCCGGTGACCTCGAGGTGCTGGCGGCGGCGGGCGCCCTCGACCGCTTCGGCTCCCGCCGGGCCATGACCTGGGTCGCGGGGGCCGCCGCCCAGGGGACCGCCGATCGCCTGCCCGGGATCGTCACCGGGGCCGAGGCCCCGCCGCTACCCGCGCCGAGCGAGCTCGAGCGGGTGGCCGACGACCTGTGGAGCCTCGGGTTGACCCCCGAGGCGACGGCCCTCGCCCTGGTGCGCCCGGCCCTCGACGCGCGCGGGGTGACCCGGGCCAGTGCCCTGACCGGGGCCGAGGCCACGCGGGTCGCCGTGGCCGGGGTGGTGACCCACCGCCAGCATCCCGAGACCGCGCGCGGGGCCGTCTTCGTGAACCTCGAGGACGAGACCGGTCACGTCAACGTGATCTTCTCCCGCGGGGCCTGGGCCCGGTGGCGCCGGGTGGCCCGACACGCCCCGGCCCTCATCATCGCCGGCAGCCTCCAGCGCGGCCAGGGCAGCCTGGCCCTGGCCGCCGAGCGGGTCGAGATCCTCGAGCTCGGGCCGGTCGGGCCCTCGAGGGACTGGCGCTGAGGTAAGGGGGAGTCGCCACCGGACAGGACCGGGGTAGTGAGAGCACCCGTCCTGCGCGTCGCCACGACCGTCCTGTGCGCCCTCGCCCTCGCCCTGCCCGCCGGCGCCGCCACGACCACCACGACCGATCCCCAGGTGCCCGTCGCGGCGGCCCGCGCCTACGCCGCCGCGCTGCTCCAGCGCGCGGCCCTGCCCGCCGGCGCCCGGGCCGTCACCCGCGCCCAGATGCCCTTCAGCCTGCTCGACGCGGCGGGGACCACCTCAGAGAGCGGCCGCACCGACCTGTCGCGCACCTACCTCGTCCCCGGCGTCCTCGACCCCGCGAGCTTCCTCGCCACCCACCTGCCCCCGAGGGCCCGCCTGGCGGGCAGCGGCAGCAGCTCCGGTCCGGGCAGCCACGACGAGCGCTTCGCCTCGGCGAGCCTGCACTGCGCCGACGTGCACGTCTCCTTCTGCCAGCTCGACTACAGCGCGGCGACCGCCGGGCCCGCCGGCCCGACCTACCTGCGCCTCGACCTCACGGTCGTCTACCTGCGCCTCGACCCGCTGGTGGTGCCGGCCGGCACCCTCACGCTCACCGGCTACGCCCGCTTCTCCTTGATGAACCCCTCGAGCGGGCCGGTCAGCGTCACGCTGGACTCGGCCCAGGCGGCACGCCTTCGCGGCGACCTCGCACGGGCCCGTCCGGTGGGGACGACGATGTGCATGGAGAACTCCGTCGTCGCTCGCCTGCGTGTCGCGACCCGACCGGGTGGGCCCGTGATCTGGCGCGCGCTGATCATGGCGTGCCCGGGGGTCATCCTCGTGGACTTCCCGCACGCCCGCCCCCCGAGTTCGGCGCAGGGGTGCGCGCTGCGTGCCGACCTGCGGAGCCTGCTGCCGCGCGCGGCCGTCGCCTCACGCCAGTGGGCGAGGACGGAGGGATGCTCCTAGGGCCGAGACTCGACCTGCGCGGGGCCGCTCAGTCGTGCCAGCGGATGATCGCCGACGCCCAGGTCATGCCGGCCCCGAAGCCGGTCATCAGGGCGTAGTCACCGGGCTTCACCCGTCCGTTGTCGCGCGCGTCGACAAAGGCGAGGGGGATCGAGGCACTCGAGGTGTTGCCGTAGCGGTCGAGGACGACGACGGCGCGCTCCATCGGGATCTTGAGCCGCTGACAGGCGGCCTGGATGATGCGGATGTTGGCCTGGTGGGGCACGACCAGGCTGAGCTGGTCCGCGTCGATACCGGCCTCGGCCATGGCGGCCTCGGCCGAGGAGACCACGACGCGCACCGCGCGGCGGAAGACCTCCTTGCCGTCCATCTGGAAGTAGCCGTCGTGCTCGCAGGTCAGCAGGTCCGCGGCGTGACCGTCGGCGCCCAGGGAGAAGGACAGCAGCTCGGAGCCCTCGGGGTCGTACTCCATCACGCAGGCCCCGGCACCGTCGGCGAGCAGCACCGCCATCGTCCGGTCGCTCCAGTCGACCCAGCGGCTCAGGTGCTCGGCCCCGACCACCAGGATGCGGCGCTGGCCGGTCTCGAGCAGGCCGTAGGCGGTGCGCACGGCGTACATGAAGCCGCTGCAGGCGGCGTTCAGGTCCATCGCGGGGCACTCCAGGCCGATGCGGGCGGCCAGCATCGGCGCGGTCGCCGGCGTGATGCGGTCGGGGGTCGTCGTGGCCATGACGAGGAAGTCGATGTCGCCGACGGCGACCTTGGCGTCCTCGAGGGCGCGCAGCGCCGCCTCGGCGCCCAGGGTCAGGGCCGACCCGCCGATGCGCCGCTCCTTGATGCCGGTGCGCTCGGTGATCCACTCGTCGGAGGTGTCGAGGGTCTTGGAGAGGTCGTCGTTGGTGACCACCCGGTCCGGCACCGCGGTGCCCCAGCCTGTGAAGCGAACGCCCATCTTCGACCTTCCCGTGGTCACCCGAGGCCCCTTCGGAGCCGCCCGAAGTCTACGCCAGGCCTACTGCGACGCCGGGGGTGCGTCGATCACCTGCAGCGAGCAGCGCGCCACGCTGACGAGTCGGTTGCTACCGTCGCGTAACTCGATGCCCCAGACCTGGACGCTGCGTCCCACGCGGATCGGGGTGGCGATGGCGGCGACGCGGCCCTCGCGCACCGGGCGAAGGTGGGAGCAGTTGAGCTCGCTGCCCACGACCAGCTTGCCGGGCTCGGCGTTGAGGGCCCCGCCCAGCGAGGCGGCTCCCTCGGCGAGCAGCGCGTAGACGCCGCCGTGCACGATCCCGTAGGGCTGGTGGTGCCGGGCGCCGACCTCGATCGAGAGCACGACGCGGGCCGGCGAGGCCTCCTCGGTGATTACACCGAGATGCCGGTGGACGGTCTCCATGTCGTCGAACCTCTCGGCGAAGCCGTCCACGAGCCGGAGTCTAGGGCGGCGTCTAGCCTGCTTCGCGTGCCCCCCATCGACCTGCGCAGCGACACCCTGACCCGACCGACGCCGGCCATGCGCCAGGCCATGGCCAGCGCCGAGGTCGGCGACGACGGCTTCGGCGAGGACCCCACGGTCGCGACCTTGGAGCGGCGCTACGCCGAGATGGTGGGCAAGGAGGCCGCGCTCTTCGTGCCCTCGGGCGTGATGGCCAACCAGATCGCCCTGCGCGTGCTCACCCAACCCGGCGACGTCGTTGTCGCCGGGAGGGACCAGCACGTGGTCGGCTTCGAGATGGGGGCCGCCGCCCGCAACGCCCAGGTCCAGTTCCAACTCCTCGACGACTCCGAAGGGCGACTCGACCCCGCCGAGGTCGCCGAGGCGCTCGGCGCCGAGCGCTTCCACCGGGCCCGCGTGGGACTGGTGTCGATCGAGAACACCCACATGGCCTCGGGCGGGACCCCGTGGTCGCTCGCCGACCTCGAGGCGGTCTGCGCGGTGGCGAGCGAGGCGGGTCGGCCGGTCCACATGGACGGCGCGAGGCTCTTCAACGCCTCGGTGGCCACCGGCGTCACGCCGGCGCAGTACTGCGCCCCGGTGACTACGGTGATGTCCTGCCTGTCGAAGGGCCTGTGCGCCCCGGTGGGCTCCCTGCTCGCCGGGTCCAGTGCGACGATCGCGGCCGCGCGCGTCGAGCGCAAGCGCCTCGGGGGAGCGATGCGCCAGGTCGGGATCCTCGCGGCGGCGGGGCTCGTGGCGCTCGACACGATGGTCGAGCGCCTCGCCGAGGACCACGCGCGCGCCCGTCGCCTCGCCGAGGCCGCCGCCGCGGCCTTCCCCGCCGCCGGCTACGACCCCACCCGCTGCTCGACCAACATCGTCGTCATCGACCTGCCCGACGCGGCCCAGGCGGTCGCCGACCTGGCCCGCGAGGGCGTGCTCGGCGACGCCCTGTCGGCCCACCGGCTGCGCCTGGTGACCCACGCCGACCTCAGCGAGGAGGACGTGGTGGGGGCGGTCGCCGCGCTGGCGCGCGTCGGGCGCGCCTAGGTCACCCTCTCGTCACCGGGCCCTCGCCGCCTCGCCAGGGTCAGGGGGTAGCCTTGAGGGGTCCGTGAGGCCCTGACGATGACCGAACTGCGCCACCTCTCCACCTTCTTGCGTCGCCCCCTGTTCGACTCCGACGGAGGGCGGATCGGTCGCGTCCAAGACCTGGTCGCGAGGCTTGGTGACGATCCGCATCCTCCCGTGGTGGGCGCGGTCATCCGCATCGAGGGCCGCAACCTCTTCGTGCCGATCCGCAAGCTCGGGGGGCTGTCCGAGGGACGACTGACCTTCGAGGGCAAGCGAGTCGACCTGCGGCGATTCGAGCGCCGTCCCGGCGAGATGCTGCTCGCCGAGGACCTGCTGGCGCGCCACCTGATCAACCTGGTGCGCGGGCGGCTGATCACCGCCAACGAGATCGAGCTGGCCGAGATCGACGGGCGCTGGGAGGTGGTCGGCGTCGACCCGGGACGCCGTTCCCTGCTGCGCCGGGTCCTCGGACCGCGCATGGGCCAGCGCGTGCGCGTCGAGTCGATCGTCGACTTCGCCTCGATCGAGCCCTTCGTCGGCCACGTCCCCACCGCGCGCCTGCGCATCCCCTATCGCAAGCTGGCCCGACTGCACCCCGCCCAGATCGCCGACCTCGTCGAGCAGGCGAGCCACGAGGAGGGCGAGGAGATCATCGAGGCCGTCAAGCTCGACCGCGAACTCGAGGCCGACGTCTTCGAAGAGCTCGACACGACCCACCAGCTCGAGTTCCTCGAGGCGCGCTCGGACTCGGACGCCGCTCGGCTGCTCGCGCGCATGGAGCCCGACAACGCGGCCGACCTGATCAGCGAGATCGACCAGGAGCGGCGCCTGCCGATCCTCGAGGCCCTGCCCACGACCCAGCAGACCAAGGTCCGCAACCTCCTCTCCTACAACGCCGACAGCGCGGGCGGGCTGATGAGCCCGGACTTCGTGGCCGTCCCCTCGGCCGCGACCGCGTCCGAGGCCCTCGAGGCGGTGCGCACGGCCACAGCGCCCACCGCGGCCCTCTCGGCCGTCTTCTTGCTCGACGACTCTGGCCATCCGGTCGGAGTGGCCCCGATCGCCGCCCTGGTGCGTGCTCGAGGGAGCGACAGCGCCCTGTCGGTGTCGCGCACCCAGCTCGCTCACGTCCATCCCCACTGGGACACCAACCAGGTGGCCCGCAAGATGAGCGACTTCAACCTGATGGTGGTCCCCGTGCTCGATGACGAGCACGAGACGATGATCGGGGTCGTCACGGTCGACGACCTGCTCGAGGAGATGCTGCCCCAGGGCTGGCGCCGCGAGTTCGGCATGGCGGCGGTGGAGGAGTGACGCCGCGCCGCCTCGTTCAAAGGGGGTCCCGCTGAAACCCCCGAGTACCGGTCCCCAGACCGGAGCTGACCAGACGCGACCCGGCGAGGGTTGACGGGCCCCTGAGCCTCCTTCGCCGCGGTTCGAACCGACCGACGGCGACCTTGAGAGGAGGTGACCCGTGCCAGAAATCAACTCGACCGACGCGCCGATCCGCGGCGCCCTGGGCACCATCTCCTCCCACGACGCCCGCGGGCGGGGACTGCGGACCCGGCTCCTCTCGCTGCTGGCGATCATCGGCCCGGGACTCATCGTCATGGTCGGCGACAACGACGCCGGTGGCGTGTCGACCTACGCCCAGGCAGGGCAGAACTTCGGCTACTCGCTCCTGTGGACGTTGCCCCTGCTGATCCCGGTGCTGATCGTCAATCAGGAGATGGTCGCGCGCCTCGGGGCGGTGACCGGCGTCGGCCACGGACGTCTGATCCGCGAGCGCATCGGCAAGCGCTGGGGCACCTTCTCGATCAGCTCGATCCTGATCCTCAACTTCCTCATCATCGTCACCGAGTTCATCGGGATCTCCCTGTCGATGAAGTACCTCGGGGTGAGTCCCTACGTCTCGGTGCCGGTCTCGGTGGTGCTGCTCTTCGCGATGACGGTGACCGGGTCCTTCCGGCGCTGGGAGCGCTTCATGATGTTCTTCATCGCGGTGAACGCGGTGGTCGTGCCGCTGGTGTGGCACGCGGGGCTCTCCACCGGCAGCATCTGGCACGGGATGGTGACCCCCTCGATCCGCGGAGGAGTCACCTCCAACGGCGTGCTGCTCATCATCTCGATCATCGGCACGACGGTCGCGCCGTGGCAGCTCTTCTTCCAAGAGAGCAACATCGTCGACAAGCGCATCACCCCGCGCTGGATCAACTACGAGCGGGCCGACACCGTCATCGGGGCGGTCGTCGTCGTGGTGGTGGCGACCCTGCTCATCGGGGTGACGGCGGCCGGACTGGCGCCCCACGGGGGGACGAACGCCTACACCGACACCCTGGGCGTCGCCCGGGGGCTCGGCCGCTTCGTGGGACACGGGGCCGGCGTCTTCTTCGCCCTGATCCTGCTGAACGCCTCGATCATCGGCGCGGCGGTCGTGACCTTGGCCTCGAGCTACGCGCTCGGGGACCTCTCCAATCGCTTCAACCAGGGTCTCGACGCCCCCTTTCGCGAGGCGCGGGGCTTCTACGGGGCCTTCGGGCTCCTGCTCCTGGTCGCCGGGACGGTCACCCTCCTGCCCGGTGCACCGCTCGGCCTGATCACCCTGGCGGTCCAGGCCCTCTGCGGGCTGATGCTGCCCTCGACCTCGCTGATCGTGCTGCTGCTCGCCAACGACCGCGAGGCGATGGGCCCCTGGGTGAACTCCCGGGTCCTCAACGTGGTGGCCGTGACCATCGTGGCCATCTTGGCGGTGCTGTCGATCGTGCTGATGATCTCGACCCTCTTCCCCTCAGTGAACGTGGTGGCCCTGCTTGAGTGGCTGGGGGGCGCCGCCGCGCTCGGTCTGGTGATCGGCCTGCCCGTCGGCTGGCGGCGCTCCCCGGCCCGTCCGCCCTACGAGGGGGACCGAGCCGACTGGCGCATGCCCCGACTGGCGGTCCTCGAGCCGCCGCGCTTCTCGACGGCCCGGCGCCGCCTGCTCGCCCTGAACGCGACCTACCTCGTGACGGCCGGGCTGCTGCTCGTCGTGCGCATCGTTCAGCTCGCCACCTCCTAGTCTCTCCCAGGTGACTGCGCCCGCCCTGCTCTGCGTGCACGCCCACCCCGACGACGAGGCCCTCTTCAGCGCCGGGGCCTCGGCGCACCTGGCGGCCTCGGGTCGGCGCTGCGCCCTCGTGACCTGCACGATGGGCCAGTTGGGCATCGACGCCGCCGGGCGGCCCGGCAACCACCCGGAACACGACGACGCCGGAACCCGGCGGGCGCGCGCCGGCGAGCTCGCCGACGCGGCGGCGATGGTCGGGTTCTCGCGCGCGGTGCAGCTGGGCTACGAGGACTCCGGCCTGCCCGGTTGGGCCCAGAACGAGCGACCGGGCGCCTTCGTGCGCGCCGACGTCGAGGCCGCCGCCCGCGTGGTGGCGGCGCTGATCGACGAGCTCGACGCCCGGGTCGTGATCACCTACGACGAGAACGGCTTCTACGGCCATCCCGACCACATCCAGGCCCACCGGGTCACGCGCCGGGCGGTGGAGCTGTCGGCGCGCGCCGAGCGACTCTTCTACCCGGTGCTGCCCACCTCGACCCTGGCGCGCTTCGTCCCCCTGGCCGACGCGCGCGGAGTCTCCCTGCCCGAGTGGGTGCGCCGGGCCGTCGGGGTGGACGAGGCCGACGTCGCGGTCGAGGTCGACGCCCGCCCCCTCGCCGGGCTCAAGCAGCGCGCGATCGCCACCCACGCCTCCCAGATCGACAACGCGGACCTCGTGACCATGGATGAGGAGCTGTTCACCATGCTGTTCGGCATCGAGTACTACCGCCTGGGCTGGTCCCGGGGGCCCGTCCCCGCCGAGGGGACCGACCTCTTCGGGGGGCTCTCGTGAGCGACCTCACCTTCGTGTGCGTGCACGCCCATCCCGATGACGAGGCGAGCTCGAGCGGGGGCGTGCTCGCCCTCTACGCCCGCCAGGGCGTGCGCACCGTCCTGGTGACCTGCACCAACGGGGAGTACGGGGACGCGCCGGGCGGGCTCAAGCCCGGCGAGGAGGGCCACGACGGCGACGCCGTCGCCGCCCACCGCGCCCTCGAGCTCGACGCCGCCGTGGCCGCTCTGGAGGTCAGCCGGCACGTGCGGCTGGGTTACCGGGACTCGGGGATGATGGGCTGGCCCCAGAACGAGCAGCCCGGCTCCTTCTGGTCGACGCCGGTCGCCGAGGCGGCGGCGCGCCTGGCCGAGGTGCTGCGCGAGGAGCGGCCCCAGGTCATCATGACCTACAACGAGGTCGGCTTCTACGGCCATCCCGACCACATCCAGGCCCACCGGGTCACCATGGCCGCGCTCGAGCAGCTCGACTACGAACCCACCGTCTACTTCAACGCCATCCCCCTCACCGTGATGGAGCGCTTCCGCGCCCGTTGGGCCGAGGAGGAGCGCCTCGAGCGCGAGCGCGCCGCGGCCGAGGGCCGCGACCTGCCCGAGCCCTCCGAGGAGCCCGAGCTGGGCACGCCCGACGACGAGATCGACGCGACGATCGACGTGTCGAGCGTGGCCGCGATGAAGCGCGCCGCCCTGGCCGCCCACGCCAGTCAGCTCGAGGACTCCTTCTGGATGAAGATGGAGCCCGAGCAGTTCGCCCGTGAGATGCGCTTCGAGTGGTTCGTTCGCGCGACCAACCCGCTGGGACTCGAGGGCCCGGTCGAGGACCTCTTTCACGGCTACCGGTAGGGGAGCGCGGGGCCCGCGTCGCGACCCGCCCACCGGGCCGGGGCTACTCTGACCGAGTGCCCGCGGCGACCCTGCTCGAGCTGACCGAGGTCGCCAAGAGCTTCGGATCGAACGTCGCGCTGGCCCCGACCTCCCTCGAGGTCGAAGAGGGCTCCTTCGTCGCCGTGGTGGGGCCGTCGGGCTGTGGCAAGTCGACCCTCTTCAACGTGATCGCCGGCCTGCTCGCGCCCGACGCGGGCCGGGTCAGTCTCGGTGGGCGCGAGGTCACCCGCAGCACCGGCCACGTCGGCTACATGCTCCAAAAGGACCTCCTGCTGCCGTGGCGCACGGTCGAGGACAACATCACGATGGCCCTGCGCCTGACCCGTCGGGTCACGCCGGCCGACCGGGCCGAGGCCCGACGGGTCGCCGAGCAGTACGGGCTCGGGGAGTTCCTGCGCCACTACCCCCACGCCCTCTCGGGAGGAATGCGCCAGCGGGTCGCCTTCATGCGCACGCTCGTGACCCATCAGCCCCTCCTGCTACTCGACGAGCCCTTCGGCGCTCTCGACGCCCAGACCCGGCTCGACATGCAGCAGTGGCTGCTGCAGGTGTGGCGCGACACCGGCCGCACCGTCCTGTTCATCACCCACGACGTCGACGAGTCCATCTTCCTGGCCGACCGGGTCCTCGTGATGTCGCCACGCCCCGGGCGGATCGTGGCCGACCTCGAGGTGCCCCTCGAGCGCCCCCGCGACGTGACCCTGCTCACCGACCCGGACTTCATCGCCCTGAAGGCGCGCATCCTGGGCCTGCTGCACGGGGGCGCGTCGTGAGTCGTCGCCTGCTGCGCAACGTCGGGATGCCGATCCTGTCGATCGCGCTGCTCTTCGGACTGTGGCAGGGGATCGTGGTCCTGTTCCACATCGCGCCCTACATCGCGCCGCGCCCGTGGGCGGCAATCCTGTCGGTGACCCAGAATTGGTCCTCGCTGTGGGTCCTAATCCTCGGGACCATCCGCGAGACGATCTACGGCTTCCTCGTGGGCGCCGCCCTCGGGGTGGGGTTGGGCATCGTCATGGCTCGCGCGGCCGTCCTGCGCGGTCTCGTCTACCCGGTGCTGATCCTCTCTCAGGCCGTGCCGATCATCGCCCTGGCGCCGCCGCTCGTCCTGATCCTCGGGTTCGGGACGGGACCGAAGGTCTTCATCGTCGCCTGGATCACCTTCTTCCCGGTGACCGTCAACGTGCTCGACGGTCTCAGCCACGTGGACCGCGACCTACTCAACCTGGCCAAGGTCTACGGGGCGTCGCGGTGGCGGACCTTCGTGCACATCGAGATGCCGGCCACCGCCACGCCCCTCTTCTCGGGGCTCAAGATCGGGGCCACCTACGCCGTCACCGGGGCGATCATCGGCGAGCTCGCCGCCTCGGAGGGCTCCAGCCTGGCTCTCTACCAAGAGCACGCCAACACCAACCTCGACACCGCCGCCGTCTACGGCACCACCCTGGTGATGACCTTGATCGGCATCTCGTGGTTCCTCGTGGTGCTCGGGGTGGAGCACCTGCTGACCCCCTGGCAGCGCCGCTCGACGGCCCGCCGCTGGCGACGCCGGGCCGCGCGCGAGGGTCGCGGATAGTATCGGCCCCACCTCGATTCAAAGGAGCATCGTGACCTCCACCCGACTGCGCGCCCTGGCTCTGGCTGGCGCCCTGGCCCTGAGCTCCGTCGTGTCGGTGCCCCTCATGGCGGGGGCGAGCGCCAAGCTCACCTCGGTGACCTTCGCCTACGACTTCCCGGGCCCGGACATGGAGCTCACGCCCCTCGTCATCGCCCAGAACCACGGCTTCTTCAAGGCGGCCGGCCTCAACGTCAAGGTGGTCTTCCCGCCCGACACCTCCACCACCACCAAGATGCTCTCCACCGGGGCCGCCAACATCGGCTTCCTCACCACGACCGACATGGTGGTGGCCCGCGACGCCGGCGTGCCGGTCGAGTCGGTGGCCAACTACTCCATGCGCAACAACTGGGCGCTGTTCGCCAAGCCCGGCACCAACCTGGCCGGCAAGAGCATCAAGAGCCTCCTCAAGGGCAAGCGGATCTTCTCCTACGGCGACACCTGGACGGAGGCCATGCTGCCCTTCGTGCTCAAGTACGCCGGGCTCAGCTCCAGCCAGGTCAAGGTGATCACCGCCCCCACCGGCAACGACCTGACCTACCTGCTGGCCGGCAAGGTGGACTTCTCCACCTCGACCACCAACTACGAGATCCCCGGCTTCACCGGCACCGGCAAGCCCGGCCACCTGGCCGAGCTGCTCGGGACCAAGGCGGGGGCGCCGGACGTGCCGATCTGGGTCTACGCGGTGACGGGCTCGTACGCCTCGGCCCACGGAGCCACCGTCAAGGCCTTCCTGTCTGCGGTCTTGAAGGGCACCCAGTGGGCGGCCGCCCACCCGGCCGCCGCCGCCGCCGAGTTCACCAAGGCCTACCCCAAGAGCGGCTACACCGCGGCCTACAACAAGCAGGGCTGGGCCCTCACCGTGCCCTTCCTCACCAACGCCCAGGGGAAGTACTTCACCCAGACCGCGACCCAGTGGTCGACCCTCGCGACCGCGCTCAAGGGCATCAAGTTGATCAAGAAAGTCCCGGCCGCCTCGACCTACTTCACCAACAAGTTCCTCCCCTAACCGTGGCCACCCGACCCCGACTGGGGGTGGTGGGCTCAGCGAACGTCGACTTCGTCGTGCGCTGTGAGCACCTGCCCCGACCCGGCGAGACGGTGCTCGGCGGAGACGTGACCCGCCTGCCCGGCGGCAAGGGGGCCAATCAGGCGGTGGCCGCCTCGCGCCTCGGCGCTGACGTCTCCTTCATCGGGGCGGTGGGTCGTGACGAGGCCGGCGACTGGCTGCTCGAGGGACTCGGCGCCCACGGGGTCGACGTGAGCCGGGTCTCGCGCTCGGCCCGACCGACCGGGGTGGCCATGATCACCGTCGCCGAGGGCGGCCAGAACCAGATCGTCGTGGCCGCCGGGGCCAATCGGGACCTCGACCTGTCCGCGGTGGACCTCGAGTCCTTCGAGGTGGTCCTCTGCCAGCTCGAGGTCGACGGCGAGGTCGTCGCCGAGACGGCGCGCCGGGCGGCCCGCCTGGTGCTCAACGTGGCCCCCGCCGTGGCCGTCGACCCCGCGGCGCTGCGCGCCGCCGAGGTCGTCATCGCCAACGAGACCGAGGCCGAGGCCCTCGACCTGAGAGAGCTGCGTCACTGCGTGGTGACCCTCGGCGCGCGCGGGGCGGTGCGCCTGGAGCGTGGCTGGGAGGTGGCCCGAGCCCAGCCGCCGCCGGTGGAGCCGGTCGACACTGTTGGGGCGGGCGACGTCTTCTCGGCCGCCTACGCCCTGCAGTGCGCGCTCGGTGCCGACGCCGACGAGGCGCTGCGCTACGCCGTCGTGGCCGGTTCGCTGGCCACCCAGTCCCGCGGCGCCCAGGGGGCGCTGCCGACCGATGAGGAGGTCCGCCAGTGGCTGCACGGAGGATCGTGATCGACACCGACCCGGGGGTCGACGACGCCGTCGCGATCCTGCTGGCCCTGGCGAGCCCCGAGCTCGAGGTCCTGGCCCTGACGGCGGTGGCGGGCAACGTGGGCCTGCCCGCGACGACCCTCAACGCGCGCCGCCTCGTCGACCTGGCCGCTCGACCTGACGTGATCGTGGCGGCCGGCTGCGAGCAGGCCCTGGCGGGGCCGATGGAGTTCGTCAGCGAGGTCCACGGGCGCGACGGTCTCGGTGATCTCACCTGGCCCGAGCCCCAGACCCCGCTGGACCCGCGCCACGCCGTGGACCTCATCGCCGACCTCGCGCATGAGGCGCCGCTCACGCTCGTGGCGATCGGTCCTCTCACCAACCTCGCCACCCTGTGCCGGCGTCACCCCGAGGCGGTCGACAGGATCGACCAGGTGGTGATTATGGGGGGAGCCTCCTTCGAGGGCAACGTCACCCCGGCCGCCGAGTTCAACATCTGGGCGGACCCCGAGGCGGCCCGGGAGGTCTTCGAGGCCTCGTGGGCGATCACGGTGATGCCCCTCGACCTGACCCACCAGGCGACCCTCGACGACCAGGACCTGGCGCGACTGCGCGGGCTGGGCAACGAGGTCGGCCGGCGGGTGGCCGACATGCTCGAGCCCTACGCGGACTTCCACGATCGCTGGTACGGGAATCGCGACGTGATCATGCACGACGCCATGGCCGTCTACGAGCTGATCGACCCGGAGGCCATCGCCAAGCAGGGCGTGAGGGTGGCGGTGGAGACGGCGGGGGAGCACTCGCGCGGGGCGACCTGGATCGACCGACGGCGCGAGCACGCCGACAGCCCGGTGCGCGTGGGCGTCGAGGTCGACAACGACCGCTTCGTCGCGCTGCTGATGGAGCGACTGGCCCGCTGGGGCTGAGCCGGCGCCGGGCGCCGGCCCAGCCCTAGTAGCGGTAGGTGTCGGGCTTGTAGGGCCCCTCGACCGCGATGCCGAGGTAGTCGGCCTGGCGCTTGGTGAGCTCGGTGAGCTTGACCCCGAGGGCGTCGAGGTGCAGCCGCGCCACCTTCTCGTCGAGCGCCTTGGGCAGGACGTGGACGTCCCGGGCGTAGTCGCCGTGGTGGGCGTAGAGCTCCATCTGGGCCATCACCTGGTTGGTGAAGGAGTTGCTCATCACGAAGCTCGGGTGACCCGTGGCGTTGCCCAGGTTGAGGAGGCGGCCCTCGGAGAGCAGGATGATCGAGCGGCCGCTCGGCAGGACCCACTTGTCGACCTGGGGCTTGATGCGCTCACGGCGCGCACCGGGCTGGGCGGCCAGACCGGCCACGTCGATCTCGTTGTCGAAGTGGCCGATGTTGCCCAGGATCGCCTGGTGCTTCATCGCCTGCATGTGCTCGACGGTCACGACGTCGCGGTTGCCCGTGGCGGTGATGACGATGTCGGCGACCGGCAGGGCCTCCTCGAGGGTCGTCACCTGGAAGCCGTCCATCGCCGCCTGGAGCGCGCAGATCGGATCGATCTCGGTCACGATGACCCGCGCCCCCTGGCCGCGCAGCGAGTCCGCGCAGCCCTTGCCAACGTCGCCGTAGCCGCACACGACGGCCACCTTGCCGCCGATCAGGGTGTCGGTGGCGCGGTTGATCCCGTCGATCAAGGAGTGGCGGCAGCCGTACTTGTTGTCGAACTTGGACTTGGTGACCGAGTCGTTGACGTTGATCGCCGGGAAGAGCAGCACGCTGTCGCGGGCCATCTCGTAGAGCCGGTGCACTCCGGTCGTCGTCTCCTCCGAGACGCCGACGATGCCCTGGGCCATCGGCTCGAAGACGGGCTCGCCCTCGGCGAGGATGCGCGCCAGGACCGAGAGGACGACCCGGTACTCCTCGGAGTCGGCGGCCTCGGGAGCCGGCACGCCGCCCGCGCGCTCGAACTCGACGCCCTTGTGCACGAGCAGCGTCGCGTCGCCACCGTCGTCGAGGATCATCGTCGGCCCCGCGTGGCCGGGCCAGCGCAAGATCTGCTCGGTGCACCACCAGTACTCCTCGAGGCTCTCGCCCTTCCAGGCGAAGACCGGGACGCCGCGGGGCTCGTCGACCGAGCCCGTCGGACCCACCGCGACGGCCGCGGCGGCGTGGTCCTGGGTGGAGAAGATGTTGCAGCTCGCCCAGCGCACTTCGGCACCCAAGGCGACGAGGGTCTCGATCAGCACGGCCGTCTGGACCGTCATGTGCAAGGAGCCGGCGATGCGCGCTCCGCGCAGCGGCTGGGTCGGGCCGAACTCGGCGCGCATCGCCATGAGTCCGGGCATCTCGTGCTCGGCGAGGCTGATCTCGGCGCGGCCGAAGTCGGCCAGGCTGAGGTCGGCCACCTTGAAGGGGAGGGGGGCGTCAGAGGTCATGGTGCTCCTAGGTCGTCACTGCTGCACGGGCGCCGACCTCTGTCGAGCACGCCCTGAGCAGATGGTAGCGGCTAGACGCCGACCCTGAACTCGACGACGTCACCGTCGCGCATCACGTACTCCTTGCCCTCGACGCGGGCGCGGCCCGCGGAGCGCACCGCGGCGATCGACCCCGCCGCCACGAGGTCCTCGAAGGCGACGACCTCGGCGCGGATGAAGTGGCGTTGGAAGTCGCTGTGGATCACCCCGGCCGCCTCCGGGGCGGTCGCGCCCTGGCGGATCGTCCAGGCTCGGGCCTCCTTCTCACCGGCGGTGAGGAAGGTCTGCAGTCCCAGGGTGTCGAAGCCGACCCGTGAGAGCTGAGCGAGTCCCGACTCGTCCTGACCGAAGGACTCGAGGAGCTCCTGGGCCTCGGCCTCCTCCAGGCCGGCGAGCTCGGCCTCGAGTTTCGCGCAGAGCACGACCGCGTGGGCGGGCGCGACCGAGGCGACCAACTCCTCGCGGCGCGCCTCGTCACCCAGCGTGGCCTCGTCGACGTTGAAGACGTAGATGAAGGGCTTGCTGGTGAGCAGGTGCAGATCGGCGACGGCCTCCCGGTCGACTTCGCCGGCCTGGGAGATGACGCGACCCTCGTCGAGGACGGCCCGCGCGTGGCGCACGGCGGCCAGTCGGGTCGCCGCCTCGCCGCCCCGCTTGGCCTCGCGCTCGAGCCGCGTGATGGCCTTGTCGACGGTCTGCAGGTCGGCCAGGATGAGCTCGGTCTCGATGGTGGACACGTCGCCGTGCGGATCGATGCGCCCGTCGACGTGGACGACGTCGTCGTCCTCGAAGACCCTCACCACCTCGCAGATGGCGTCGGCCTCGCGGATGGCGGCGAGGAACTGGTTGCCGAGGCCCTCACCCTCCGAGGCGCCCCGGACGATGCCCGCGATGTCGACGAAGGTCACGGAGGCCGGGATGATCTTCTCGGAGCCGAAGATCTCCGCGAGGACGCCGAGACGGGCGTCGGGGACGGCCACGACGCCGACGTTGGGCTCGATCGTCGCGAAGGGGTAGTTCGCGGCCAGGACCTCGTTGTGGGTCAGCGCGTTGAAGAGGGTTGACTTGCCGACGTTGGGCAGTCCGACGATCCCGATCGACAACGCCATAGCCGCACGAGGCTAGTCCAGGCGGGCCGTCCCCGATTCTTCCCGAGGACCTAGGGGGGTCTTAGGCCGCTCTCACCTGGAGCACCGACAATGGTCAGGTTCCAAAGGAGATGCCATGTACCGCAGCCACCGCACCCGCCGACTCGCCTCCTGGGGGGCCACCGTCGTGCTGACCACCGCCGTCGCCGGCGGGATCCTCGCCGCCAGCCCCCTCTCGCACCTGGGCGCCACCTCGGCCACCACGACGACCTCGAGCGCCGTCACCCCCACGACCACCGCGACGACGGCGGCCACGTCCGCGGTGACCTCGACACCCCTCACGACTCGGACCCCGGTCGTGACCTACTACCGCGGTGGCGATGACTCCTCGAGCGCCGGCGGCAGCTACGGCGGGGACAACTAGTCCTCGCTCCCCGTCGGGCCGAGCCCCGACGGTCGCTCGTTGTCCAGATGTTGCCCAGACGTAATCTCAACTCAATATCAAGTTTCGTCGCACACCTCTAACCTGGTCCGAGGAGGTGAGCCGTGCTGGAGAGGGTGCGCGCCCTGTTCTCGTGGGTGATGACCGTCGTCGTGACCGGTACCGCCGCCACTGCGGTGGTGGCGTCGACTCACCACGCACCCGCTCCTTCGACACCCGTCAGCGAGGCTCCGACCACGACCATCGCACCCTCCACCACGACGGTGCCCACGACCGTGCCGGCCCCAGTGGTCGCAGTGGCTCCGCCGACGACCCTCGCCCCACTCGTTCGCCATGAGGTGACGACCACTACCCAGGCGCCGGCCACGACGACCACCGTGGAGCAGACGACGACCACGGTGGAGGACACCACCACGACGACAACGCCGCCCATCGTGACCTCGACAACCCAGCCTCGGCGCGGGGACGGTGGAGGTCGCGGCGGCGGCGACGATTAGGAGTTAGGCGACCTCGCGCAAGCGGCCGTCTTCGATCTCGAAGCGTCGGTCGGCCTCAGCCGCCACCTTCTCATCGTGGGTGACGACGAGCACCGTCGCCCGCTCAGAGGTCGCCGCCGACCGCAGCAGTGCGACGATCTTCTGCCCGGTCTTGCGATCGAGGCTGCCCGTCGGCTCGTCGGCCAGGATGAGGTGGGGGCGGTTCGAGAAGGCCCGGGCGATCGCCACTCGCTGCTGCTCCCCGCCAGAGAGCTTGGCGGGCCGGCGGTCGTGCTTCTGCGCCTCGAGCCCGACCATGGTGAGCATCTCGCGGGCCCGAGCCTGTCGCTGCTCTCGCGGCGCGCCGGCGAACTCGAGCGCGAGCTCGACATTCTGCAGTGCGGACAGGTTGGGGATCAGGTTGAACTGCTGAAAGACGAACCCCACGGTCGTCGCCCGGTACTGGGTCCGCCCGGCGGCGTCGAGCCCCGCCAACTCCACCCCGTCCAGCTCGATGGAACCCGAATCGGGTGCGTCGAGAAGTCCGAGCAGCGAGAGGAGGGTGGACTTGCCCGAACCGCTCGCGCCGACGATGGCCACCATTTCGCCTGCCTGGGCTTGGAAGGAGACCCCGTCGACCGCGGTGACGACACCTCCTCCGGTGGCGAAGCTCTTGGTCAAATCCTCTACGTGCAACATCACTCACTCCTCAAGACGTCAGCCGGGCGAACCCGGGCAATGTTGAAGGCCGCCACGGCCGATCCGACGGCGGCGATGGTCAGAGCCAGGACCAGAGCGACCAGCAGGGTCGACCACCCAGCGGCCACGTGCAGTTGGTCGAGGGTGCTGCGGAACCCACCGAAGCGGAATCCGAATCCGCCTCCCCCCGACGCCGCCGAACCAGTCGGCGGGGTGAAGCCCGACCCGCCAGAGCCGAAGCCGCCACTCGCCGACCTCACGAAACCGCCGGGACCGTTCGTCGACCCGCCCGAGGCGTTGACGAGAGCGGTGGTGATCGGGTTGGAGAGCAGGATGCCGCCCGCGAGACCGACGACCGCCCCGAGCACGGTGAAGGTCGTCGACTCGGCGACGAATTGGGTGACCACCGACCGGCTGCGGGCACCGATGGCCTTGAGGACACCGACTTCGCGTCGCCGTTCGCGCACGATCATCAGCATCGACAGCAGCAAGATGACGCCTGCTCCGATCACTGAGCCGAGCAGCGTGTAGGTGGAGATCGTCTTCACCGAGTTGAGCGGAGCGAGCTGGTTCTCGACGATGGTCTGGGTCGAGGTCACGTCGGCGCTGGAGCCCATCTTCGCCTTGATGGCCGTGACGGCACCGGCGACGTGGTCGACACTGTCGACGACCACTGTGACGGAGGTCACCTTGGCGGACTCACTGCTCAGGCGCTGCACGGTGGATAGGGGCATGACGACGTCCGCATTCGCGAAGGACGACCCAGCGTTGTAGATACCGACGACAGTGATCTTCGTGCCCCAGGCGCTGAAGGTCGAGCCGACCGACAGCGAGTTCTTGGTCGCCAGGGTCTGACCGACGAGTGCGACGTTGGCGGTGGAGGTCGCACTGAAGGCGGACCCCTTCACGAGCTTCTCCGTGCCCCCGCCGTTGGCCCCTCCGACCAGGGCGTTCCCCGGAGAGTTGGTGCCGATAACCCGCACGGGGGGAGTGAAGCTTCCCGAGCCAAAGGGGCTGGATGAGGATCCAGAGCCCGAGGAGCCGCCGCCGAACTGGAAACCACCCGATCGGGTGATGGTCGGCGACTTCAAGGAGGTGGAGGTGGAGGTCAATTCCTGGGTCAGGCTCTCCTGGAGGGCCGTGACATGTGGGACGGAAAGGAGCCCGTTGACCTTGGACTCGCTCAGGTAGTTGCCGCTGCCCTGGAAGCCGAAAGATCCAGCTGAGTTGACCGAAATCGTGTTCCCGGTTGAAGACCGGACCGATGCGATCTTGGCGTTGACGGCGTCGCGGGCAATCGTCATCGAGATGGCCAGGGCGAAAGCCACGGCCAAGATCACGACGACGCCGACCGTGCGCATCGAGTTGCGAAAGGCGTTCCTCACGCCTCGCATCAGTGCGTTCACAAGTCCCTCTCTCACTCTCGTCCGATCACCTCAGACGAGCCGAGTCTTCACGGACTCGACAAGGGGGGCTTCAGGTCCCCCTAAGAGGGTCGTAAGTCTTGACTGAGGAGAATGGATCACGTCCGGTCGGACCGTTGGCCCCGTACGGCGCCGGCGCTTCGTGAGGGGCTCGGCGAGCCAGCGGATACCCCCGATGGTGCTGGCTCGAGACGTCGGGGTGGGACCATGCCACCACCCACACCGACCGCTTCTCGACCGGCGAATTACCCTTCGACCGTGGACGAACGGAAACGCTGGGCAGCATCGAGTCTCGGTGCGGCCACATCACACGGCACGGAGTCATCTGCCTTCTCGGGAGGAGAGGCGGACTGCGACCCCGCCAGGCGACACCTCGCCGCGACCTCGTGGCCGTCCGAGGATGGAGGGCCTCGTCGCCAGCAGCGCGTCCAAGGGGTTCCCGGCCCGAGGGCGAGAACAGCGTCCCTGGCCGCGGTGCGCCAGGTGCCCGTCAGCGTGATGGCGATGTTGGCACCCGACGACTCCCTTCTTCTGCTGCGCAATTCCGTGGGACCGGACGGCGTGACCTGGGTCGACAGGCTCGATCCGGAGTCACTCGAAGAGCGCG
>CAYUZO010000020.1:3937-35589 GCA_964449735.1 uncultured Ferrimicrobium sp. | reverse complement strand
CGAGCGGGGCCTGACGACGGGCCACTTCCCTCAGTCCTTCGAGCTGGCGAGCGTCGGCGGGTGGCTGGCCTGCCGGGGCGCGGGTCAGTTCTCCAATCGCTACGGCACCATCGCGGACCTGGCGCGTGCGCTCAAGGTCGTCCTCGTGGACGGAACGATCGTCGAAGTGGGCTCGCGGGCCCCTCGCCACGCGGTCGGACCGGACCTCGTCGGGCTTTTCGTGGGCAGCGAGGGCACCCTCGGGATCATCGTGGAGGCCACCTTGACCCTGTCGGCGGTGGCTCCGTCAGAGAGACGCGCGGCGTACGCCTTCGGCGACTTCGACCTCGCGATGGACGCCTGTCGACGCATCATGCAGCGTGGCGCTCGACCGGCCGTCCTCCGCCTCTACGACGAGATCGAGGCCGAGCGGAACTTCGGCGAGCGTGAGTGCGTGCTCATCGTCCTCGACGAGGGCGAGCCCACCCTGGTGGCCGCCCAGATGGACCTGGTGGAAGCGGCCTGTGCGACGGGACGCCCCCTTGGTCCGGACCTCGTCGAGCGCTGGCTCACCCACCGCAACGACGTCTCGGCCCTCGCCCCCTTGTGGGAACGGGGCATCTGCGTGGACACCATGGAGGTGTCGGGCCCCTGGGCGACGTTGGGCGAGGTTCGCCGCCGGACCCTCGAGGCACTGCGCGCGGTGCCGGGAACCCTGCTCGCCTCGGTGCACCAGTCGCACGCCTACCTCGACGGGGCCTGCCTCTACTTCACCTTCGCCGGTCGGCCCGACGGCGCGCAGGAGCGGGACTACTACCGCGCCGCGTGGGACGCCGGGACCCGCGCCGGGCTCGGCGCCGGTGCGAGCCTGAGTCACCACCACGGCGTGGGACGAAACCGGGCCCGCTTCGTCGCCGAGGCCCTCGGGGGATCCTTCTCGCTCCTCGAGCGCATCAAGCAGGCCCTCGACCCCGACGGTGGGCTGAACCCCGGCGTGCTCGCACTGGGCGACGAGCCGTGGTGAGGGCCCTCGCCGTCGACGTCGGCTCCACCTCGGTGCGCACCGCCCTCGTTGACGAGCACGGCGAGTTGCACGCGGTGCACCAGGCTCGCCTCGCGGTGCGCTCGGACCAGCCCGGGGAGGTCGAGCTCGACCCGGGTGAACTCGCCGACACCTGCCTCTCGCTCAGCGCGATGACCATCGCGGAGGGAGGCCCCGCCGCCGCGGTGGGTGTCGCTACCCAACGCGCCACGACGATCCTCTTCGATCGAGCCACGCTCGAGCCCCTCGGCCCGGCGCTGTCCTGGCAGGACCTGCGCACCGTCATCGACTGTCTCGTGCTCCAGGGTGAGGGGCTGCGCCTGGCGCCCAACCAGAGCGCCACCAAGGCCGCCTGGCTCCTTCGCCAGAGTGGTCGAGAGGCCAGCGACCTCGCCGTCGCGACGGTCGAGACCTGGGTCGCTCTGACCCTGAGCGAGGGACGGGACTTCCTCACCGATCACTCGAACGCGGCCGTCACCGGTCTCCTGGAGCCTTCGACCCTGGACTGGGATGATGCGGTCCTCGACCGCCTGGGACTGAGACGCGAGATGCTGGCCCGGATCGTGCCGACGTGCGGGGAGCTGGGCGTCGCCAGCGCCCTCGAGGGATCCCCGCCGATCACCGCGCTGGTCGGCGACCAGTCGGCCTCGCTCTACGGCCAGGGCGTGGTGCTCCAGGGGGCCAAGCTCACTCTGGGCACGGGCGCCATGCTCGACTGCGTCAGCCCGAGCGCCTCCGGTCTCGAACGAGGCACCTCGGGATGCTTTCCCATCGTGGCCTCCAGTCGCGGTGACGTCCTGCGCCTCGGGGTCGAGGCCATCGCCTTGAGCGCGGGTGCCTGTCTCGAGTGGCTGGTCGACGTCGGCCTGGTCGGCCGGGTCGAGGAGGTGGACGCCCTGGCCGCGTCGGTGCCCGACAGCGCGGGGGTCACCTTCGTGCCGGCCCTCCAGGGACTGGGCACCCCCTACTGGGACTTTGGCGCCCGGGCGGGCTTCCTCGGCCTGACCCGGGGCGTGCGCACCGCCCACTTGGCCCGCGCCGTGCTGGAGGGCGTGGCCCAACGGGGGGCCGACCTGCTCGCGGCGGCCCGCGCCGAGACCGGCCTGCCCCTCCAGGAGTTGAGGGTCGACGGCGGTCTCGCGGCCAGTGGACTCGTCGTGAGCCTCCTCGCGGATCTCGCCGACGTGCGCGTCGAGCTCTCGACCGAGCGCGAGGCCACCGCCCGTGGGGCCGGGCTCATGGCCCTGGTGGGCGCCCACGAGATCGATGAGGGCGCCGTCGAGCAGTCGTGGCGCCCGGCCAGGGTGCTCGAGCCGGTCCACGACGCGCAGTGGCGCTCCGAGCAGCGCGAGCGCTGGACCCACGCCATCGACTCGGTGCGCGCGACCCTCCCGGAGCTCTCGGCGATCTCCTTCTGATCAGCGGGCCCAGGGGGCGCGAGCTCGCGCCTGTTCCACCGGGGTCGACTGCTCGAGCAGGGTGCGCGAGAGCATCAGCGCCCGCGGCTGGGACAGGGCCACCAGGCCCGTGACGACACCCTCGCGGTGGTAGAGGGCGAGGAAGGCCCCGTCCTCGGGGTCCCCAAGGACCAACTCCACCTCGTCGTCACGATGGGGATGTCCGAGGACCTGGATCTTGCGCCCGTACTGGTCCGACCAGAAGTAGGGCACCATGGGCGCCGCGGGCTCGAGGCCACAGAGATGGCGCGACAGGGCCGCGGCGTGATCGTTGGCGACCTGCCAGTGCTCGATGCGAACCCGCTCCTCACCCGCGGGACCCATCCACAGGAACCGGGCCACGTCGCCCATGGCCGCCACCCCCGGCGCCGCCCAGAGGTCGCGGTCGACCAGGACGCCGTCGCCGCGAGCGAGTCCGCAGCCCGCGAGCCACTCCACATTGGGGCTGGCGCCGGCGCCCGCGATGACCACGGCGCTGCGCAGCTCCTGGGACCCGGCGACCACCACGAGTTCCTCGCCCTCCTCGCGCACGTCCTGCACGGGTGTCGCGGTGCGCAGCTCGACGCCGTGGCGGGCCGCGAGCGGCTCGAGCCAGGCCGCCACCGTCTCGCCGAGCGGGCCCACCAGCGGACGAGGGGCCGCCTCGAGGACCAGCGGCTCGAGCCCGCGGGACTTGAGGGCGGTGGCGACCTCGGCGCCGATGAAGCCAGCGCCGATGACGAGGACCCTCGTGCCGGGGTCCAGGGGCGCGAGTTCGCTCTCGAGGGACCGCAGGTCGGCGCGGCTGCGCAGGTAGTGCACGCGCCCGTCGCCACTCCACGGCAGACGACGAGCGCGGGTGCCGGTGGCGATGACGACGGTCTCGGCTTCGATCCGCCGGCCGTCGGCGAGCTCGACCGTGCGCGAGTCGGCCTCCAGGGAGGTCGCCAGCACCCCCGCCAGGTAGGTGACCCCAGCCGCCGCGAACTCCTCCTCCCCCGCGAGGGAGGTCCGCTCCAGCGGCCAGGAGCCCGCGAGCACCTGCTTGGACAGGGGAGGACGCTCGTAGGGGGGCTCGGGCTCCTCGCCGACGAGCCAGAGGGCACCGCGGTAGCCGTCGCGGCGAAGGTACTGACACAGACGCCAACCGGCCAGACCCGCGCCGACCACGGTCACGCTCACCCGAAGGCCTCCAGCCACTCGGCTTGCTCTCGCGGCGCGAGGGCCACGTTGGACTGGCGAAGGCGGCCCAGGGGGGCGAAGGGCTCGGGCGCGTAGTCGTGCCCGGGGTAGACCACGAGGTCGTCGGGCAGAGAACTCAGGCGTTGATGGAGCGTGCGGTACATCTCCACGGGGTCCGATCCCGGCAGGTCGGTGCGGCCACAGCCCTGGAGGAAGAGGGTGTCACCGGTGAGCAGCACTCCCTCGACCAGCAGGCACTGGCTGCCCGGGGTGTGGCCCGGGGTGTGCACGAGGGTGACCTCGAGGTCGCCGACGCGGACCCGGTCCCCTCCCTCGTGGGCCACGAGCGACTCCTCGCCCACCCCGGAGGCGCGCGCCACCCAGGGACGCTCCTCTCGCTGGACGTGCACCGGCAGGTCCCGCTCGGCGAGCAGCTCAACCAGGCCGGCCACGTGCCGACCCGAGATGTCTCCACCGACGTGATCGAAGTGGTAATGGGTCGCGAGCACGCCGACGACCTCGAGACCCTCGGCCTCCACCGCGGCCACCAGCCCCAGGGGGTCGTGCGCGGGATCCACGACCAGCGCTTGGCCGGCATCGAGGTCCCCCACCGCGTAGGAGTAGTTGGCCATCGAGCGCGCGAGCGGGTCGTCGGGCGCCACCTCGCGACCGCTGCGGTACTGGCGCAGGAACAGCCGCACCGACTACTCCTCGGCGCTGGCCAGTCGGGGCGCGAGCTCCTCGACGCGCGCCTGGGTGACGCGCAGACGCGCCTCGAGCGCCTCGATGATCTCCGTGGCGCGTTCGAGCTTGGCGAAGAGCTCGTCGACGCTCACCTCGCCCTCGTCGAAGGAGGCGACGATGGCGTCGAGCTCGGCGGCCGCCTCCTCCCACCCCGCAACCTCGCCCATCACCCCTCCTCGTCGACGGTGGCGCCAAAGGAGCCGTCGGACACCTCGATGAGCAGGCGCTCGCCGGCGACGACCTGGCCCCGCGACGTTACCCTGCGCCCATCGGCCCCGCTGACGAGGGCCCAACCCTGGGCGAGTCGGCGGCGCGGGTCGTAGGCCGCCAGCAGCTGGCGATCCTGGGCGAGGCGGCGAGTCGCCTCTTCGAGGACGCGGCGCCCCCCCGCGCCCACGCGCTGGCGACTCTGGGCGAGGTGCCGGCCCTCCGCACGCAGTCGGTCGCGCACCGCGAAGGTGACCGTGCGACGGCGCTCGCCGAGGTAGGCGCCCGCCTCGTCGAGGATCGCCGAGGTCCCCTGGCCAAGCGCGAGGGCCGCGTCGACGACGTGGCGCTGGCGCCACGTCGCCACCCGCGAGACCAACTCCTCGCCGAGCTGGGTGGGAGTGATCGCGCTGTGGTGGGCCACGAGGTCGGCCACCGACTGGTCGCCAGTGTGGCCGATGCCGGTCAACACCGGGGTGCGCGCCCCGGCGATGGCTCGGGCCACCCGCTCATCGTCAAAGCAGGCGAGGTCCCCCTTCGAGCCCCCTCCGCGCACGACGCACAGGGCGTCTAGGCCGAGTCCGTCGAGACGCTCGAGGGCGTCGACCAGCTGCGCGGGGGCGGCCTCACCCTGCACGGCGCTCGCCGCGAGCGTGACCTCGAAGGCGAGGCCGGAGCGCTGCAACTGGCCGGTGAAGTCCGCGAATCCCTCGGTGCCCGGACTCGCGACGAGACCCAGCCTCAGAGGAACGGGGCCGAGGGCGAGTCGGCGCTGGGTCTCGAGCAATCCTTCGCGGGTGAGTCGCTCGATCAACTCCGCCCGGCGGCGCGCCACCTCTCCGACCAGTCCCGCGACGTCGAGGTCGGTGATGGTGAAGCCCACCCGCCCCTGAGGCGCGTAGAGATCGACGTAGCCGAGCAGGTGGACGACCATCCCCGCCTCGAGGATGATCCCCTCACTGGCCAGACGCCGCTTGAGGGGATTCCACTGGGTGGCCCAGCAGTGGGCGTTGAGTGTCGCCGGACGGGCCTCGCGGGGACCCGCGTCCACCAGGTCGACGTAGAGGTGGGTCTTCTCGTAGGTCTTGGCCACCTCGCCGCGCACCCACCGGGGGTGCCGTCGGCCGAAGGCCGACTCGAGGCGCTCGGTGAGCAGTTGGTAGAACTCCCCGACCTCGAGCACGGCCTGGTCCGGGGTCAGTGGGGCGCTCACGCTGGGAGGCTAGCCCCGGCGAGTCGTCGGTCCCTCGGGCCCCGCGGGGGGCGCCGGTGTGAAAGACTGTTCGGCGATGGTGAGTCGGCTGGGTGGCCGCGCCGCGCGAGCGGTGAGGAAAGTCGGGGCTCCATAGGGCAGGGTGCTCGCGAAGCGAGTCGCGGTGACGCGAAGGACAGTGCCACAGAGAACAGACCGCCGATGGCCTTCGGGCACAGGCAAGGGTGAAACGGTGCGGTAAGAGCGCACCAGCGCCCCGGGCAACCGGGACGGCTCGGTAAACCCCACCCGGAGCAAGATCGAACACGGGAGACGCGGCCCGCAGGCCCTCCGGGGCACTCCCGAGGTGGATCGCTTAGAGGGATGGCCACCCCGCCGCTTCGGCGACGGACAGAACCCCGCTTACAGGCCGGCTCACCATCGCCGACATCGACAAGGACCCACGTTGCCTCACCTGCCCTATCGCGAGCTACCGGTGGCGGAGCCCGGCGTGCCGGATCGGCGCTCCGCGCTGCGGTACCTGCTGTGGCTGGCCCGCCACCAGCGGGTGCTGCTGACGGCCAACGCCCTCTTCGGGGTCGGCTGGATGCTCGCCCAGGCCCTGCTCTGGGCGGCCGTGGGGGCGGCCATCGACCGCGGCGTCGCCCGTCACGACGGGCGGGCGCTGCTGGCCTGGGTCGGGGTGGTGATGGGACTCGGCCTGGTGCAGGCCGTCTGCGGCGCCCTGCGCCATCAGCTGGCCGTCACGAACTGGATGAACGCCAGCTACCGGACGATCCAGGTCGTGGGGCGCCACCTGAGTCAGGCGGGTACCGCCGTCGCCGAGGAGATCCCCTCGGGGGACGTGGTGAACACGGTGGCCTCGGACGCCATGCGCATCGGCGGGGCCTTTGACGTCACCGCACGCTTCATCGGGGCCATCGTCGCGTGGGCGGTGGTGGCGGTGATCTTGCTGCGCGCCTCGACCGAGCTCGGCCTCGTCGTGCTGCTGGGGGTGCCGGTGCTGGCCTCGATCACCACGCCCCTCATGCGACCGCTGCACGCCAGCCAGGCCGCGCAACGCGAGGCGGCTGGTCGACTGGCCGCGCTCGGAGCCGACACCGTCGCCGGTCTGCGGATCCTGCGCGGGGTGGGGGGCGAGGAGGTCTTCCTCGACGGCTACCGGCGACAGAGCGAGAAGGTACGCCTGGCGGGGAACCGGATCGCCCGGCCCCAGGCAGCGCTCGAGTCTGGCCAGGTCCTCCTACCCGCCCTCTTGACCGCGCTGGTGACCTACCTCGGGGCTCGCGAGGTCATGGCTGGTCGGTTGAGCGCTGGTCAACTCGTGGCCTTCTTCGGCTACGCGACCTTCCTGACCACTCCGCTGCGCACGGCCGTCGAGTACGTGATCGCCACCACCCGCGCCTACGTCGGCGCCACCAAGGTCCTGCGGCTGCTCGACGTCCCGGTGCCCCTGAGCGATCCCGAGGAGCCCCGGGACTTCCCCTCGCCGGTCGAAGAACTCGTCGACCAGCGCAGCGGGCTGCGTCTCGCTCGCGGCGAGCTGGTGGCCCTCGTGACCGAGACGCCGGCCGAGGCCGCCGTCCTCGCCGACCGACTGGGACGCTTCGACGCCGACAGCGCCGGCGTCCTCGTGAACGGCGTGCCCGTGGAGAGCCTGCGGGTGGCCGACATTCGTGCGCACATCGTGGTCGGCGAGATCGAGCCGAGGCTCTTCAGCGGGCCACTGCGCGAGGAGCTCTCGCCGCGCGGCGCCCACGACGACGTGGCCCTGTGGCGCGCCCTCGAGGCCGCCAGCGCCCTCGACGCCGTCTCCTCACTCGACGGTGGCCTCGCCGGCCAGCTCGAGGAACGGGGACGCGGGCTCTCGGGGGGTCAGCGCCAGCGTCTGGTGCTGGCGCGCGCGCTCCTGAGCGAAGCGGAGGTCCTGATCTTGGTGGAGCCCACCTCTGCCGTCGACACCCACACCGAGGGGCGCATCGCGTCGACTCTCCGAGGGGCGCGCGCCGGCTCCACGACCCTCGTCGCCACCACCAGTCCACTGTTGCTCGAGCGCTGCGACCGGGTGGTCGTCGTGAGCGGTGGCCACCTCGTCGCCGAGGGTCGTCACACCGACCTGCTCGCCTCGTCGGCGCTCTACCGCCAGATCGTCTTGCGCGAGGAGGCCTCGTGAGCATCCTTCCGGTGGCCGACACCGCCCAGGTGCGCGCCCGGGCGCGCGAATTGGTTCGCCAGCATCGCGGCGAGCTGGCCGTGATGCTGAGCCTCTACGCCGGTGCGGCCGTTGCCGCCCTCGTGCCCGCGTGGGTGATCGGACTCCTGACCAACGACGCCGTCACCCACCAGCTGCGCACGGGCCGACTCGACCTCGAGGTCGCGGCCCTGCTGGTCTCCTCGGGCCTCTACGCGGCCCTGACCTACGCCGCGCGCCGTCGCAGCTACCTGCTGGGCGAGAGGGTCTTCGCCCAACTGCGCGAGGAGTTCCTCGCCAGCGTCCTCTCACTGCCCCTGGCCGTGGTCGAGCGGGCGGGCACCGGAGACCTCTTGAGCCGCACCACCAACGACCTCGAGGCCCTCGCGCGCACGGTGCGCTTCGCCGCCCCCGAGTGGCTCGTCGCGATGATCCAGGCCGCGCTGGCCTTCGTCGCGATGCTGCTGGTGGGGCCGGTGGCCGCCCTGGCCAGCCTCGTCTCGATCCCCCTCCTCGCCCTGTCGACGCGGCGCTACCTGCGCTACGCGACGCCGGGCTACCTGCGTGAGCGCATCAGCTACGCCACCCTGTCGGGCACCATCGCCGAGACCGCCGAGGGCGCTCGCACGATGGAGGCGCAAGGTCTCGGCGCCCGCCAGCGCGCGCGCGTCGAGGGGAACGTGCGCGAGTCCTTCTACGCCGAGATGTACACCCTCTTGATGCGGGTCGTGTGGTTCCCGACCGTCGAGAGCGCCTTCGCACTGGCGGTCGCGACCACTCTGGGCTGGAGCGGCTGGCTGGTCCTGCACCACCACCTGTCGCTCGGCGCGGCCACCACCGTGACCCTCTACGTCGTGCAGGTCAACGACCCGATCGACCGCATCATCTCCTGGCTCGACGAGCTCCAGATCGGCCAGACCGCACTCGCTCGACTGGTCGGGGTCGGCACCGTGCGCGACACCCGCCCCCCGGCGGGCCCCCGGCCCCAAGGTGAGTCGCTCTCGCTCGAGCACGTCACCTACGCCTACCGGCCCGGCCACGACGTGCTCCACGACGTCACCTTGACCCTGCGCCCCGGCGAGCGGCTAGCCGTGGTGGGGCCCTCGGGAGCCGGCAAGTCGACGCTGGGCCGCCTGCTCGCCGGGATCGACGCCCCCGGCGAGGGCCGGGTGCGCGTGGGCGGGGTCGACCTCGCCGCCCTGCCCCTGGCCGAGCTGCGCTCCCACGTGGCCCTCGTGACCCAGGAACACCACCTCTTCCTCGGGTCGGTGCGTGACAACCTGCGCCTCGCCCTCCCGACGGCCGACGACGAGCACCTCATGAGGGCCCTCGACGCGGTGGACGCCCTCGAGTGGGTCGAGTCCCTCCCCGCCGGGCTCGACACGATGCTCGGCGCCAGCGGCCACGCGCTGACGCCCGCCCAGGCCCAGCAGCTGGCCCTGGCCCGGCTGGTCCTCGCCGACCCCCACACCCTCATCCTCGACGAGGCCACTGCACTGCTCGATCCCCGGGCCGCCCGACACCTCGAACGGTCCCTCTCGGCGGTCCTCGAGGGCCGCACGGTGGTCGCCATCGCTCACCGCCTCCACACCGCTCACGACGCCGACCGGGTCGCGGTGATGGAGGACGGCCGGGTTGTCGAGCTCGGGACCCACGACGAGCTGCTCGCCGCCGGAGGCTCCTACGCCGCCTTGTGGCGCAGCTGGCGCAGCGAAGGGGTCTCCGGTGCCTAGGTAGGCTCGCCCAGTGGCTCGGGCCCTGCGCGGCGACGAAGTACCCTCCTGCGTCCATCGGGTCGCGCTCTCGCGGGGCGCACCCGAGGAGTTGCGGCCAGCACCGGAGTCCCCCGAGCTCGCCCTGCGACGTCGTGACGCGGAGGCCCACCGCGGCTACGTCCTCGAGCTCTGGCGACGCCGCGGGGACGCGGTGTCCCCCCGTGGACCTCGCGAGACGCTCGCCGCCATGGACGAGGGCGCGAGCCTCATCGTGGGGCCGGGCCCCCTGGTCGACGAGGCCGGCGAGCGTCAGGCAACGGTCCAGGCCCTCGTGCGCACCGGACGAAGTGAGAGGGGGTTCACTTACGCCCCGGTAGTCGTCAAGAACGCAGAGGTCGTCGAGCCCGCGACGACCCGGCGCATCCTGCTGGCCTCCCTCGACGCCCCCGCGCCGAGCGAGGCCCGCTGGTCTGAGGGGTTCTCCACCCGCTCCAGCCTGGCGGTCACCAGAGCGGGGCTCACGCTGGCCCACGCCACCCGGGTCCTCGAGACCCTGGGCCACGCGGACCCTGGCGCACGGGGCGCCATCGTGGACCGCCGACAGCGGGTCTGGTGGCTGGAGCTGGCCGGCGACGCCTACCCGCGCCACTCCCTCGAGACCTACGACCGGCTGTACGCCGAGCGCCTCGAGGTGATCAGGGCCCACGAGCGTTGGCGTCAGGGTGCGGGCCCCTTCCCCACGACCCCCTACTGGCACCGGGAGTGCCCCGACTGCCCCTTCTCGTCGACCTGCGAGCGGACCCTCGAGGCGCGCGACGACGTCTCGCTCACCCGCTTCACCAGTTGGGAGCAGCAGGTGCTCTTGAGAGAGCACGGGGTCTCGACCCGGACCAGCCTCGCCGCGCTCGATCCCGCGCGGGCCCGCGCCGCCCGCCACCGAGCCCCCGGCGAGATCGAGGGACGACCCGAGGATCACCTCGGGCGAGCGATCGACAAGCTCGACGACCTGATCTACCGGGCCCGGGCCCACCTCGCCGGCGAGCCCCTGCGCGCCGTCGAGGCCTCCGCGATGGGCTGTCCCACCGCAGAGGTCGAGGTCGACGTCGACATGGAGAGCTATCACGACCGGACCTACCTCTGGGGAGCCGTCGTGCGCCTGCGCCGACCGGTCGCGGGGCTCGAGGAGGGCTACCGCGCCTTCGCCGAGTGGGGGCCCCTCGACGCCGAGAGCGAGGGTGCCCTGTTCGGGCGCTTTTGGACCTGGTTCCGGTCGGTTCGCGACAGGGCCGCCGAGCAGGGTGCCTCCTTCGCGGCCTACTGCTTCTGGGCCCAGGCCGAGGACGGCGCCATGAACCGCGCGGTCGCCTCGGCGGCCCCGGGTGCGCCCTCGATCGAGGAGCTCAAGGCCTTCCGCGACACGGCCGGCGCCTGGAACGACCTGCACGAGCTGGCCCAGCGCCAGATACAGACCTCGGGCCCGGCTGGACTGAAGGTGCTCGCCCAGGCGGCCGGCTTCCACTGGCGCGACGCAACGCCCAGCGGGGAGGCCTCGATGGGGTGGTACGAGGTCGCGCGCGAGGAGGGCGAGCAGGCGCAGGCCCTGCGCGAGAGGCTCCTCGCCTACAACGAGGACGACTGCCGCGCGACCCAGGCGCTGCGCGACTGGCTGAACGGGCCCGCGCGCGCGCTGGGGCACCGCGACGACTGGGGAGCCCCGGCCGAGCCTCGTTAGCCTGGCGGGATGCCCTCCGCCCGCCGCGACCCTGTGGCCGCGACGACCGGTGCCGTGGCGGCCCTCCTCGCGCTGTTGCTGAGCGTCGTGGCCGCACGGGGGCTCGAGCGCCTGGCCCACGGTGAGCGCCTCCTCGGGCTGATCCTCGTCGCGCTGTCCGGTGTGGCCCGCGCGGCGCTGTCGCTGGTCGAAGGGCTCCTCGCCGAGCGCTGGGGGGCGCGCGCCCGCGACGAGGGACGGGCTCGCCTCCGTGACGACCTCTCGCGCCCGCACGACGGTGCCCGACCGGACCTGGTCGCCGCGGTCGACGCGGCGGCCCTCTCGCCCGCTCTCGACCTCATCGAGGCGCGTGGTCGGGTCGGACTCGTGGGGCTGGCGATCGTGGCCTGGGCCGGTGGATGGCTCGACGTTGCCGTGGTGGCGGCGCTCATGGCGGGCGCGGTGCCCCTCTATCGTCGCGCCGGACGGCGGACTCTGGACCGTGAGGCCGAGTACCGCCGGCGCCGCGACCGCCTCGAGGAGCGCCAGCTCGCGGTGCTGACCCAAGCCGGCGCGCTGCGCGGACTTGGCGCGGTGGAGTACGGGGCGGAGGAGATCGCCGCCCTGTCGAACTCCGAACACACCCTGGCGCGCCGGGCGCTCGCCGCCGCGATGGGCTCGGCTCTGGTGACCGAATTCCTCGCGGGCGTCAGCGTCGGGCTCGTCGCCATGATCGAGGGCTTCGCGCTCCTGGGAGGGCGCACCTCTCTCCTACGCGCCCTGGTGGCGGTGCTCGGGACTGCCGAGGTGGTCAGCGGCCTGCGCCGCGCCGGAGTCACCTTCCACCAACGAGAGATCGCCACCCGGGGCCGCGAGCGCCTCGAGGGGATCGGTGCGAGTGGTGAAGGGGGTGCGCTCTTCGCGGGGCCCACCCTGCGGGCCCGCGCCCTGCGAACCGCCCATAGCGACTCGCCGGTCGACCTCGATCTCACGGGCCGCGAGCGGGTCCTGGTCACCGGCCCCTCGGGTTCGGGCAAGAGCACGCTGCTCGAGACGCTGGTCGGTTGGCGAATCCCCGAATCGGGACTGCTCGAACGTCAAGGGCGCCTCGCCTTCGTCTCACCCGCGAGCCGCCTCCTCGCCGCACCGCTGGCGGAGAACCTCCTCGCCGAGGGTCGTCGCGAGGAGGCGAGGGCCACCCTCGAGTCCCTGGGTCTCACGGGCCCGCGCTTCGCCGATCTCGACGCGCCCCTGGGCGCCGACGGTCACGGCCTCTCCGAGGGCGAGCGGGTCCGCGTGCTCGTCGCCCGGGGTCTGCTCGGGGGCGCTCGGCTAATCCTGCTCGACGACGTGGCCGGTCTGCTCGATCCCGCCTCGCGCGCCGCCCTCGCCGGGGTCCTCGCGTCCTTCCCGGGCCCGGTGGTCGAGGCCTGCGCGGGACCGCCCCTACTCGACGCTCCGACCCAGGTGGTCCAGCTGTGAACCGCGACCTGGCGCGCGCACTGGGGTGGGCGCGACGCTCCTCGCCGCGCCGGGGCGACCTCGCCCGAGCCCTGACCGCCGGCGCCGCTGCCTCCTTGGCGACCAGCGCGCTGACGATCGGCGCCCCGGCCCTGCTCGTCGCCTCCGCGAACCGCCCCGGGCTGCGGGCGGTCGGCGCCGCGCTGGTCGTCATCGAGCTGGTCGCCTTCGCTCGCTCGCCGCTGCGCTACGCCGAGCGCATGAGCGTGCACCGCCTGGCCTTCGCCGCGGTGGCCCGCTGGCGGGGCTGGCTGGTGCGCCAAGTCGGCTCGCGCGATGTCGACGAGCTCAGGGCCTTGCGCACCGGCGACCTGCTCGAGCGGGCGCTCGCTGACACCGAAGGACTCCAGGACCTCTGGCTGCGGGTGGCGGCCCCCTTGGCGGCCGCCCTCACGAGCCTGCTGGCCGGCCTCGTCGCGCTGACCCTCCTCGCTCCGCGGGGACGGTGGTGGCCACTGGCTCTGGTCGAGCTGGGGATCGTGGGCCTCGGCGCCGGGTGGATCGCCTCGCGCTTTGCGAGCCTGTGCCAGGCCGACCGTGGGTTGCGCGCGGCCCGGGGACGGTACCGCGCCTCCCTCGTCGAGCTCTCCGCGGTCGCCCCCGAGCTCGCCCTGCTCGGCCACCTCGAGCCCGTTGCGACCCGCGACCGCGCGGCCCGCGAGGAGCTGGAGTTCGCCGAGCGCCGCCGCCAGCGCGTGGCGCTGCTCGGCGACCTCGCTGCTCCGGTGGGCCTCGTGGCGGCCTTCGGGGCGCTCGATCTGCTCGCTCCGCGCGCGGCGGGCACCTGGTGGGTCCTCGCCGCACTGGTGGCGCTCGCCCTCGGCGAGGCCCTCGCCCAGGGCCGCGAGGTCCTCGGGTCCCTCGTGGGTGCGGCCGCCGCCGCCGAGCGACTCGAGGAGCTGGAGGGCCCGCAGCGGCGGGGGACGTCCGCACCCGTGGGGCCCGGCGAAGTGCGCCTCGTCGCCCTCGGCCTCGAGGCGGGCGGGCGCTGGCTCGTGCGCGGGGCCGATCGGCGCCTCGCCCCGGGTCGTCGCGTCGCCCTGACGGGGCCCTCGGGATCGGGCAAGACGACCCTCCTCGAGGCCGTCGCCGGCCTGCGGGCCAGCGCCGAGGGCCAGGTATCGCTCGACGGGGTGGCTCTTAGCGACCTCGAGGAGTCCGCACTGCGCGCGCGCCTCGCCTACCTGGGTCCCGAGCCGGGGCCGGTCGAGGGCCGATGCCGCGACGTCGTGACCCTCGGGCGGACCCTCGCGCGCGACCCCTACGAGGACCTCGCCCACTTGGGACTGGTCCGAGGTCCCGACGACCTCCTCGAGGGCCTCTCCCGCGGTGAGGCCGCTCGGGTGGCGCTGGTCCAGGCACTCGCGGTAGGTCCGCGGGTCCTGCTGCTCGACGAGCCGACCTCGGCCCTCGGACCGCGTGAGACCGCGCCCCTGCTCGACCTGCTGGCTCGCTCCGGCGCGGCCGTGCTCGTGGCCACCCACGACCCCGCGGTCATCGCCTGGGCCGATGAGGTCTGGCACCTCGAGGGCGGATCTCTCCTCTAGCCGTTGATCGTGCGCATCCCTTGGGCGTGGTAGCGCTCCCCAGCCACGGCCTCGCGGGGCACGGCCGCCTCGAGTGCGGCGATCTGCTCCTCGCTGAGCACGATCTCGTCGGCGGCGGCGTTCTCGCGCAGCCAGCGCCGGCGCTTGGTCCCGGGGATCGGCACGACGTCCTCACCCCGCGACAGGACCCAGGCGAGGGAGAGCTGGGCCACGCTGTAGCCGGTCAGGGTGGCCAGGGCCTCGAGGTTGGCGACCAGGGCGAGGTTGGCCTCGAAGGCGCCCTCGGCGAAGCGCGGGTGGTGACGTCGGTAGTCAGACTCGTCGAGCCCCTCGCGGTTGGCACTCTCACCGGTGAGGAAGCCCCGTCCGAGGGGGCTGTAGGCGACGAAGCCGATGCCCAGACGCCGGCACGTCGCGAGCACCCCGTCCTCGGGGTCGCGGGTCCACAGGGAGTACTCGCTCTGCAGTGCGCTCACCGGGTGGACGGCGTGGGCCCGCTCGAGCGTCTCCACCGAGGCCTCCGAGATCCCCAGGTGGCGGACCTTGCCCGCCTCCACCAGCTCCTTCATCGCCCCCCAGGTCTCCTCGATCGGGACGGTGCGATCGACCCGATGCTGGTAGTACAGGTCGATGTGGTCGATCCCCAAGCGCTCGAGGGAGGCGTCGCAGGCCGCCCGCACGTACTCCGGGCGGCCGTTGATCCCGAGGAAGGAGCCGTCCTCGGCGCGCTGATTGCCGAACTTGGTGGCGACGACGGCCTGCTCGCGCCGGCCCTGCAACGCCCGCCCGACCAGACGCTCGTTGGTGAAGGGGCCGTACATGTCGGCGGTGTCGAGGAAGTCGATGCCCAGGTCCAGCGCCTCGTGGATCGTCGCGAGGGACTCCGCGTCATCGGTCGTGCCGTAGAAGTCGCTCATCCCCATGCAGCCCAGGCCCTGAGCCGAGACCTCCAACCCCTGACCCAGCCGACGACGGCGCATGCTCTCCCCTTCCATGTGAAATTGCTCACAACGCGGCCCCTGAAGGGCTTTCGCCTCACTGTAGCGGCGAGCACACGGCTATCTTCATGGTCATTGGCTGGGGGGGCCAAACTTCGACTGCCCACCCGCACCGCTCCGCGGTGCGGGTGGGCATCGATGTTTCGGGGCCCGACCTGGAGCCCCCGGTGAGCGCCCCCGAGCGCCCGGTGCTGCGCGGCTGGCTCCACGTCGGTGGGGTCCTCGCCATGGCAGCCCTCGCGCCCGCCCTCTTCGCGCGCGCGCCCAGCCTGGTCTCGCGGCTCGGGGTGGGCTGCTTCGTGCTGGGCGTCGGGTCGATGTTCGCTCTCAGCGCGACACTGCATCGCGGGCGCTGGAGTGAAGGGGCGCGACGGGCCTGGCGACGGGCCGACCAGGTCGGGATCGTGTGCGCGATCGTCGGCACCAATCTCGCTGTCGGGCTCGTGGTCCTCGACCCCGGCCCGCGGGTGGCCCTGCTCGGCGCACTCGCCGGCGCGGCGGTGGTCGCCCTGTTTCTCGGGCGCCTGCGCCGGCGCAGCCGCTTCCCCCGCTGGTTCTTGACCCTGCCTCACCTCCTACTCGGCTGGGCCGCGGTCGCGCTGTTGCCGGCGATGTGGCTCGAGGGTGGCGCGCTGGTGACGGGTCTCGTCGTCGCGGGCGGGCTCGCCTACAGCCTCGGTGCGCTCGCCTACGCCACCCAACGCCCGCGGCTCGCGCCACGCACCTTCGGCTTCCACGAGCTGTTCCACGCGGCGACCCTGGTGGGTGCGGGCCTGCACGCGGCGGCCCTGTGGTTCGCCCTGCGCTAGCCGATCGCCGGCACGACGTTGAAGTGCACCAGCGCGGGGGTCTGACGGCGCGTGGCGATGGCGCTGAGCGAGCCGTTGTCGAGCCAGGTGCGCCAGGCGACCGACCCCGGGACCCCGAGGGCCCAGGCCACCGCCGACTTCACGGGCGAGAGGTGGCTGACGATCACCAGGTGCCGCTCGCGTGAATGCAGCAGGCTGTCGGACTGAGCGGCCAGTCGGTCGAGTTCGGCGTGGACCCGCTGGTCGACGCTGGCGAGCGACTCCCCACCGCCGAAGGCCATCGTGTGGTCGGTCTCGAAGCGGCGCCACTGCTCCAGGGTGACCGCGCTGAGCGGCTGGCCATCGAGGTCGCCGTAGTCGACCTCGATGAAGGACTCGCGCACGCTGGCCTCGAGGTGGGGCACCGCCAGCGCCGCGGTCTGGCGCGCACGGATCAGCGGCGAGGTCCACACCTCGACCGCCCCCTCGAGCAGCGGCGCCAGGGCCGCGGCCTGACGGCGGCCGTGCTCGGTGAGCTCGGGATTGGACCGACCGACCAAGAGCCCCTCGGCGTTGGTCGTCGACTGGCCGTGTCGCACGAGGAAGATCACGTCAGCAGCAGCCTCGCGCACTCCGGGCAGGTCCCGACCTGGCCCTCTCCGAGCTCGCGCAGGCGGTCGAGGTCGGCCGGCGAGAGTCGCAGCCGGCAGCCGTCGCAGCGCCCTTCGACCAACTGGGCCGCACCGGAGACCCCGGCCCGGGCGAGAGCGCGCTCGTAGCGCTCTCGCGTCGCGGGCGTCAGGGCACCGACCAGTCCGGCCCGGCGGGCGCGCAGGTCCGCGAGCTCGTCGGCGAGGCCGGCGCTCAGCCCCTCGACGACCTCTCGCAGCTCGGCGCGACGAGCGGCATCGGGGTGGGCGCGCTGACGAATCTCGGCCTCGGCCCCCTCGAGGGGCTCAATCGCCTCCATCAGCGACAGCTCGCGGTCCTCGGCCTCGTCGAGGGCCTCGCGGACCTTCGCCAGCTCCCCCGAGAGCGCGGCCAACTCCCGAGCGTTCGCGGTCGAGGTGGCCAGGCTGCGGCCCAGCTCGCGCTCGCGCTCGCGCAGGCGCTCGCTCGCCCGCTGCGCCTCGGCCAGGGCGCCGCGCAGGGGTGCCAGGGTCGCGCTGGCCTCACCAAGCTCGAGGGCCAGTTCGCGCAGGCGCGCCTCCACGGCGGCGAGCTCAGCGGCCTCGGGCAGATGCTCGCGTTGTGCGGCCACCCGGTCGATCCACCGGTCCGCCTCCATCAGGTCGCGCAGCGCCTCCGCCTCAGCCATCGGACCAGCCTCCCACGAGCGACTCGACCTCGCGACCCAGTCGACCGATCACGGCCCCGAGGGTGCCCTCCGCGCGCTCGGCCGCGGCGGCGAAGTCGTACCAGGCGACCTCGGGGCTCTCCTCGGGCCCGGGACGGGGGTCGATCGGATCGGCGACCATGAGGTAGCGCACGTCGCAGTGGGTGTGGCCACGCGGGCCCGGGTGCACGTCGACCTGGTAGAGCGACACCGGCTCCAGGTGCCGGGCCCACAGCCCGGTCTCCTCGTGCACCTCGCGGGCGGCGGCCTCGGCCGGCTCCTCCCCCGCGTCGACGTGCCCACCGGGCTGGACCCAGATCCCGAGGCGTCGGTGGCGGTGGAGAAGGAGGCCCCGGCGACTCACCACGAAGGCCGACGCCGTCACGTGAGTGACGTCGGCCTCCTCGTCGAAGGGGTCGGGTGCGCGCGAGAGCCGCTCGAGGGTGGCGGCCAGCGAGGTCGCCTCACGTTCGTCACGTGGGTCGTGAGTGGCGAGCTCGGCCGCCAGGCGGCTCGCGCGGCTCACCTCTCACCGCCGAGGAGTCGGCGCACCGAGGCCGGTAGGTCGATTCCCCCGGCCATGGCCCCGTCACGACTCGGCACCGGGTCGCCCCAGTGCAGGTGGGCGGGGACCACTCCGGACCAGATGGGCAGGAGCTGGTCCTCGGGGCCGTCCTCTGTCGGCCCCTCGGAGACCTTGGCCGACGCCTCCTCGATGCGCAGGCGCGCCACCAGGGTCCGGCGCAGCTCGCTCTCGGTGCTCGGGCGCACCTCGCTCGCCCGTCCCGCCAGGACGGCGTCGACGAGCCGGTCGAGGTCGGCGCGGCGCTCCTCGAGGTCCTCGACGGGCCGCAGGGGGCCGAAGAGGGCCACCGACGAGTAGGCGATCGAGGACTCGAAGCCGCTGCGCGCGAGGCGCAGGCCCTCAAAGAGGGTGGCGGTGACGAAGGCCTCGCCCGCTTCGAGCGCCGCGCGCAGCACCGCGTTGGATCGGCTCGCGTGCACGATGAGCTCGTGGCCGTCGCGCGCGTGCAGCGTCGGCAGCGCCACCGCCCGGCCCTCGACGACCGCCGCCACGTGACAGTAGGGGACCCGGTCGAGGATGGAGAAGACGGTCTCCTCGTCGTAGCGGGCCTTCTCGGGGAGCCGGCGTACGCGGGTGCGCGGTCCCGGTCCGAGGTCGGGCGCCATCACCGCAGGTCACCGCCGAAGAAGGTCCGCGCCCGCCCGGCCACCTCGACGCGGCGCTCGAAGAGGCGCGCGTGCATCACGCCACCACGGGCGCTCGCCTGGTGGACGCTCAGAGTGGGCGCGCCGGTCGACTGGGCCCACCAGGGGGCGAGGGCGCACATGGCCGCCCCCGTCACCGGGTCCTCGGCCAGACCGAGGCGCGGCGCGAAGACCCGCACCGAGACGTCGACCCCGGGACCGCCGACGCAGGCCGCGATCACCAGCGAGGAGGGGACGAGGAACAGCCCCATCGGGTCGACGTCGAGCCCGCACAGGGTCTCGTAGTCCTCGACGATGGCGAGCACGCTCTGGGGGCCCGCCTGGAAGACCTCGCGCACCGGCCCGAGGGAGCCGGCGAGGACGCCCGGCTCGAGGGGCTCGAGGTAGGCCCGCGGCAGGTCGACCCCCAAGAGCCCCTGACCGAGACGCCGCCCCGAGAGCACCCCGGCTCGGGTCTGGAAGTAGAACTGCTGGTCGGGCACCTCCAACTCGGTCAGCATGACGTGGAGGGCGGCCAGGGTCGCGTGCCCGCCCAAATCCACCTCGACGGTCGGAGTGAACCACCGCAGGCTCCACCCGTCACCGACCCGGCGCAGGAACGCAGTCTCGGCCACCCCGAGCTCCCCCGCCACTTGGGCGAGCTCCTCGTCGGGCAGCGGGCGCTCGAGGAGGACGACGACCGCCGGATTGCCCTTCTCGACGTCGCCGATGAAGGCGTCCACCCACCACAGGCGGTGGCCGAAGGTGACGCCGACGAACTCCACCCTCTTACCTTGTCACAGCCCCCCAGGCCGTAGGGTTGTCCGGTGCGGATCGCGACCTTCAACCTCCACGCGGGCGTCGACGGCTGGGGGCGTCCCACCCGGGCACTGGCCACCGCCACGGGACTCGAGGCCGACGTCCTGATCCTGCCCGAGACCTGGCGCGGTGAGCTGGAGGACCAGGTGGCCGCCCTCGAGGGGGCGGGCTACCGGGGCCACTTCGAGCCGCTCGCCGAGGCCGAGCGGCTCCACCCGGCCCGGCCGGGACGGGGCTGGCAGCCCTGGGACGCCCACCTGCGTGGGGAGCAGGGTCTGCACTTTCGCGAGCACCGCGAGCTCAGCGCGGCCCAACGGGCCCGCCGCGAGGGCGCCACGGTCGAGGTCGGCCAGTGGGGGCTCAGCCTCCTCACGCGCCTACCGGTCCTCGACCTCCAGGCCGTCGCGCTGGAGCGCCAACCCCGAGAGAGGGTCCGTCGGGCCCTCCTGCGCGCACGGCTCGCCGGACCCGAGGGTGACTTCGACGTGGTGGCGGTTCACGGGGCTCATCTCAGTCACGGCTCCTATCGCCAGTATCGCCAGGTGCGCGAGGTCGCCGACGGCCTCGGCGGACCCTCGCTGCTCGCGGGGGACTTCAACTCCTGGCGGCCACCACTGCGGGCCTTCCTGCCGGGCTGGCGCAGTCTGGTGCGGGCCCGGACCTGGCCGGCCCGCCACCCCCACTCCCAGATCGACCACCTCCTCGGGCGCGGGCCGTGGTTGGTCGAGGGCGGCGGGGCCGTCGACGGGGGCAGCGACCACCGCGCCCTCTACGGCGACCTCCACCTGGGCTGACTAGACGGCGAGGTCGGGGGCCGCCGCTTCGGGCAGCCGTCCGAGCAGCGCCACGAGCGGCGTCAGAGGCAAGAAGGTCACGAGGGCGGCGACGCGCAGGGAGCCGGCGCCGCTGGCGTGGGCCGCGTCGCCGACGAACCCGAAGAGGGCCAGGCCGGCGATCGCTCCGCCGACGCCGGCCGCGACCACCCAGCCGGCGGCCGTCGCGCGCTCGGTGCGCTCGAAGATCTCCACGGTAAGCGCCGACGCGGCCGGCGCCAGCAGCCCGGCGGCGCCAATCCCCGCGAGGTAGCCCACCGCGAAGCTGAGGCGCCCTCCGCCGTAGGCGAGGCAGGCCGACAATGCGGTGGCGAGGACCCCCAGGGCGACCGTCGGACGCCGGCCGTATCGCCGGGTCAGGCGGCGGCTCCACCACAGTCCGGCCAGTCCCGTCAGGGCGCTCGAGGTCACCACCGTGGCGACCGCGCCCGGGGACATCTTCAGTACGCCCTCGCCGTAGACGAAGGCGAAGCCGTTAGCCGGTCCCGTCACCATGCCGACCACGAAGGCGACCGTGGCGACGACGCCCAAGGGTCGGCGGGCGGCGGGTCCGACCCGGCCCAGGCGGGCCCGCAGGGCGAGCTCGCCGAGGGGCACCGAGCGCACCGACCGGACGAGGGGAACGAAGAGGAGGGGGACGGCCGCGGCCGCGAAGAGCCAACGAAAGGCCTCGGGGCCCCGCACGGCCGCGTGCAGCACCGCGGAGAGCCCGGCGCCGAGACCACTGCCCGCGGCCACCAGGGCGAGGCGGGTGACCCGCTCCCGGTGGGTCGCCAGCTCGGCCGCCATGACCTGGACGAGGGCCGAGGCGGTCGACAGCAGCGGGCGCGCGAGGGCGAACAGCGCCACGAAGGCGGCGTAGGACGGGCTCGCCGCGGCCAGGGCCGTCAAGGTCAGGCCGAGTGCCAGGGCGCCGACCAACACCGGTGCGCGGCCCCGCCGATCGGCCAACGAGGCCAGGGGCAGCGCCCCGAGGGAGGCGGCCCGCAGCACCCCCAGCCCGAGGCCGAGCTGGCCGCCCGACAGCCCCACCGCGCCCCGCAGCCCACCGCCCGGCCCGCCTTGGCCGAAGTGGCGCGCCACGTCGGTGAGGGCCGACACGGCGCCGAACTGGGCGAAGCTCGACACCGCGGCGATCCCGACCAGCGCCGCCGCCACGCGGCGCCCGCTCAGAGGGTCACCGTCTCGTCGACGACCACCAGGGTCTTGCCGTGGTTGGCGCCGCTGAAGAGCATGTTGAGCGCCTCGGGGGCGCGCTCGAGACCGGCCACCAGGTGCTCTTGGTGGGCGAGGGCGCCCGACAGGACCAGCGGCGCCAGCTCCGCCTGGGCCTCGGCGAAGCGTCCCGCGTAATCCAGCACCAAGAAGCCCTCCATGCGCGCGCGCCGCACGATCAGCATGGAGGTGTTAGCCACGCCGCGCCGCTCCGACTCGTTGTACTGGGAGATCGCCCCGCAGAGCACGACCCTGGCGCCCCGGGCCAGCTGGGCCAGGACGGTGTCGAGGATCTCCCCACCGACGTTGTCGAAGTACAGGTCGACGCCCTGGGGGCAGGCCTCGTGGAGGCGGCGAGCGAGGTGTGGGAGGCGGTAGTCGAGGCACTCGTCGAATCCGTAGCGCTCGACGACCTCGGCGCACTTCTCCGGCCCGCCGGCGATGCCGACGACCCGGCTGGCGCCGCGCACCCGCGCCAGCTGGCCGGCCACCGAGCCGGTGGCCCCCGCGGCGCCCGAGACGACCACGACGTCGCCTTCACCGACCCGGCCGACGTCGACCATCCCGAAGTAGGCGGTCAACCCGGTGAGTCCGAGCACGCTCATCACCGTGGGCAGGTCCACGCCGAGCCCCCGGGGGATGACGGTGAAGCGGTTCTCCTCGCTGGCGAGGCACCACTCCTGCCACCCGGTGGTGCCGTAGACGACGTCGCCCACCGCGTAGCGATCCGAGCGGGACTCCACCACGACCCCCGCGCCGCCCGAGCGGATCACCGCTCCGATCTCGATCGGCGGCAGGTAGCCCGGCGCGTCGTCCATCCAGGTGCGGATCGTCGGGTCGATCGAGAGCAGGCCGACCTTGACCAGGGCCTCGCCCGGGCCACAGGTCGGTCGGGCCACTTCGACCAGCTCGGTCGTGCTCCCATCGACCGGTCCCACCGGCCGTCGAGCCAGGCGCACCTGGCGGTTCATCTCGGTCATGGCGCCTCCCGCGTTGGCGCCACCCTAGAGCGAGCCGGCCCCGCCGCGATGCCGACCGCCCCGTGACGCCCCGCGGACACGAGACAGGACGGGTCCGCGCCGAGCGGATCGCCGCCCGTGGCCCAGGCTCGCGCCCGCGAGCCGCCGCACAGGCGCCGCTCGGCGCAGCTCCCGCACGCGCCCCCGAGCTCGCCCGCGCGCAGGGCCACCATCATCGGGTGGCGCGCGTAGATCTCACCAAGGTCCACCTCACGAACGTTGCCCAGGGAGACCGGCAGGAAGCCCGACGCGTGGACCTCGCCGTCGTGGCCCACGAAGACGATGCCCCGCCCGTCACCGGTGGCGAGGGTCCCAGGGTGACGCGCCACGCTGACCGAGAGCTCTCCGAGCTCGTCACGAAGGCTCTGGTAGAGCCGGCCCACCGGCGCCCAGTCTCGGGGATCCTCGTCGGGATGCAGGCGGCGCTCCTCGAGGACGCGACGGTAGAAGGGCGCCTCCACGGTGCGCACGACCATCCCGCGCTCGGCCACGTCGGCGAGAAAGTGGCAGACCTCCTCGGCCTGCGCGGCGCTGAGGGCCTCGAGGGCCGTGCCGCGTCCGACCTCGATCAAGAAGAAGACCTCCCAGATCCCGACTCTGCGCTCGGCGAGAAGATGGGCGACGGCGGCCAGCTGGTCGACGTTGCTCGCCATCACCGTGGTGTTCACCTGCACCCGAAAGCCCTTGGCGACCACCCGCTCGATGGCGTCCAAGGTGGCCTGGTGGTGGCCCGGCACGCCGCGCAGGCCGTCGTGGAAGTCGGCCCGAGCCCCGTCGAGGCTCAGCGAGAGGGCCCGCACCCCGTGCTCGTAGAGCCGGTCAAGCGCCTCGTCGCTCAGGCGCTCGGTGACCGAGGGGGCGACCCCTAGGCGCAGCCCGGCGGCCCGGGCGTAGTCGATGAGTTCGAGCAGGTCGGCCCGCTCGAGGCAGTCCCCACCCGTGAAGACCAGGATCGGCGGCGCCCCCTCGAAGGCGGCAATCTGGTCGATCAGGGCCCGCCCCTCCTCACCGGTCAGCTCCCCGGGGGCCGGCCCGGTCTGGGCGCTGGCCCGACAGTGTCGGCAGGCGAGAGAACAGGCCTTGGTCGTCTCCCAGAAGACCAGGTGCGGTGCGGTCTCGTAGCGCTGCAGCGCGCGGGCGAGCGTCTCGGTCTTCACGGCGGCCTCCAGGGAGCGGGCGTCCCTTCGGGTGTACCACGACTGCCCCGGCCGCTCGCCCGGGCCAAAGGTCAGTTCAGGGCTTCGGCGACCACGGCGGTGCCGTAGGCGAGGATCTCCTGAAAGGTCCCGCCGATCTCGTTGGAGTCGTAGCGCATCGCGACCACCGCGGTCGCGCCCAACTCGGCCGCCGCCTCGCCCAGGCGCTCGAGGGCCTCGGCGCGGGTCTGCTGGAGCTGCTTGGTGAGACCCTTGAGCTCCCCACCCCCGAGTGCCTTGAGCGAGGCCCCGATCTGCGCGCCGACGTTGCGAGAGCGCACGGTGAGGCCATTCACCTCGCCGATGACCCGGGTGATGCGGTAGCCCGGCAGGTCGTTGGTCGTCGCGATGATCATCACTCGTCTCCTTCGCGGTTCGATGTCCCGGTACCCCTCGAGGCTAGATCCCCCGGTCGCACGAGTGCCCAGATCTCCCGGCTGAGCACCTGGGCGGTCGCCGCCCCCGGAACGGCCAGCAGAACCCCCACGAACCCGCCGAAGACGCCACCCAGCCACGCACCCACTTCGGCACCGATCAGGACGGCGACGAAGACCGCCAGAGCGTTGATGCGGGCCGTGCGGCTCATGATCAACGGATTGAGCACGTGATTCTCGAGCTGGGTGTAGGCGAGGAACACGATCAAGGTGACCAGTCCCGCCGGAGTTGAGTGAGCGAAGGCGAACAGGACCGTCGGAATCCCGGCCAGCGCGCCACCGATCGTGGGCAGGAAGTCGACGAGGGCGACCCACAGGGCGAACAGGGTGGCGAAGGGGACCCCCAGGGCGAGCAAGGTGACGAGCACCACCACCCCGGCGATCAGCGAGGTCACCAGGTTGCCCACCATGTAGCCGGTGACCGAGCGAGAGACCTGGGCCCCGATCCCACTCAAACGAGTGGCGCGGCGCTCGCTCATCATCCCGAGCACGCCGGTGCGCAGCCGCGGCGCCTCCATCAAGACGAGCACCACGAAGGTGAAGATCGTCAGCAGCGCCACCAGCATCGACACCGCGCCACGCCCCAGGGCGAGGGCCGGCTTGGAGAGTCCCTGCGCGAGGGAGATCAGCTTGGCCGAGTTGGCCTGGATCCAGGCCGCCACGTGATAGTGGCGCAGCAGTCGGCCCAACCATCCCCGTCCGCTCTCGGCGCTGCGCACGTAGCCGGGCAGGGCGTTCGAGAGGTGGGTCAGCCCGTTCACGAGGGGGTAGCCGAACAGGACGGCCAGCGCGACGAAGGCGGCCAGCGCCAGCAGCGAGACCACCGCCACCGCCGCGCCCCGGCGGCGCAGACCGTGACGCTGGAACCACACGACGAGGGGATTGAGCAGGACCGCGACGAAGGCCCCCACCAGGAGCAGCAGCATCAGCACCCGCAACCGGTAGAGCAGGAGGCCCATGAGGTAGGTGGCCACCACGACCGCCACGCTCACCAGGATCGTGCGCAGCGGCACGCCCGCCGCGTCCGCTCGACGGAACATCCGCGACCGCGTTTCTGGGGTGGATTCGCCCTGATCGCGCTGGCTCACCCCCTCACGGTACCGCCGTCACGGCCTACGACCGGGGCCGATTGTTATCAGTTTCTTCGCTTCCTTTGTGCCGCTCTCACGAAGCAGCCCCAGACTGGGTCACGCCGCACCCCTCGGCCCACTCCCCGGGTGGACGAGGGGAACGTCAGGAGGAGCCATGGACGAGATCCCGATTCCCGAAGAGCCCACCGAGACGGCGAGCACCGCGACGCCCGCCTCGGTGCCCGAAGCCCCGGCGCGACCGTCGTGGTGGAGCGACGACGACGAGGTCACCTCGGGACCGGTCGGTGAGGCCCCCTCGACCGAGGGTGGCACGACTCCCGACGAGGATCCGACGCCGGCGTCGACCGAGGGGAACGCACGGCCGCATCGCGCGCGTGGGGCCCTGGCCGTCGCCGTGAGCGGCCTCGTCGCTCTCAGCGTCGTGGCCGGCGCCGTGGGGTACGAGATCGGTCACCGCACCTCCTCAGGGGTCTCGGCGGCGAACCCGTTCTCCCAGGGAGGCAGTGGCTCACCCTTCTCGGGAGGCTCCGGCTCCCCCTTCTCGGGCGGCTTCGGCTCACCCTTCTCGGGCGGCTTCGGCGACGGTCCCTTCGGCCGCTCCTCTGGATCGGGGGCCACCAATGGCTCGGGCCTGACGACGGTGCCCTCCGCGATCAAGAGCACCGAGTCGGCGCTCGTCGACGTCAACACCCAACTCGGCTACCAGCAGGCGGTCGGAGCGGGCACCGGCATCGTGCTGACCTCCGACGGGTTGGTGCTGACGAACAACCACGTGATCTCCGGGGCCACCTCGATCTCGGTCACCGACCTCGGCAACGGTCAGACCTATCGGGCCAGCGTGGTGGGCTACGACGTGAGCAAGGACGTCGCGGTCCTTCGCCTGTCAGGGGCGAGCGGGCTGACGACCGCGACCGTCGACACCTCGAGCAACCCCACCGTGGGCCAGAGTGTCTACACCATCGGCAACGCCGGCGGCCGAGGGGGCACGCCCACGGTGACTACGGGGAGCGTCACCGCGCTGAACCAGTCGATCACCGCCAGCGACGAGGGCACCGGGACCTCCGAGCAGCTCACCGGTCTCATCGAGACCTCGGCCGCCCTCTACTCGGGTGACTCCGGCGGAGCAATGACCGACACCCAGGGCCGAGTCATCGGCCTGGACACCGCCGCGTCGGCGACCGTGTCGTTGAGCGGCTCTGGTCAGGGTTACGCCATCCCCATCGCCGCCGCGCTCGATGTCGCCCACCACATCATCAACGGCGACCACGTCGCCGGCGTCCACCTGGGCGCGACCGCCTACCTCGGACTCGAGCTGAGGGCGGGGACCGGGGCGCGCGTCCAGGCGGTCGTCTCGGGCTCTCCGGCGGCCACGGCGGGTGTCACGGCCGGCTCGACGATCACCTCGCTCAACCAGACGACCGTCGCCTCCTCTTCTCAGCTGGTGACCCTGGTGACCGGGCTGGCGCCGGGCGACCGGGTCGCCCTGGGCTGGACGGACGCGACCGGCGCGACCCATCGCGCCACTCTCACCCTCGCTTCGGGGCCGCCGCAGTAGCCCCGCGTAGAGCTCCTCCCCGCCGGGCGCGCCCGGCGGGGAGGAGTGCTCAGACCGGCTTTCCGTTCTTGCACCACGCGTTCGAGGGGACGCCCTTGCAGGGGTTGGGCATGGTGAGCAGCTTCTTGGCCGCGGGCAGCGGCGCCATTTGGACGCCGGTGGGCTGGGGGTAGTTCATCGCCGAGGTGCAGGCTCCGTTACCCGTGTCGCACAGGACCTGGCCGAACAGGTCGCCGCCGAGGTCATTGTTCGTCGTGGTCACGCCGCACTTGGTCTGGCTGAGCAGGGCGGTCTGGAAGACGCTGCCGCCGCTCACCGTGTTGCCCACGTAGCAGTTGGACGGCTCACCCGGCGAGAGAGTGATCTCCCCGAAGGCGCCGTTCGAGGAGTTGCCGAAGAACCCGTTGTTGACGAAGTTGTTGTGCAGCAGGGCGTCGTTCTTGGGGTCGTAGACGCAGCCGAAGATCGCGTTCACCACTCCGCCGGTGCCGGTGCAGGACTGCCCGTACTCACCGGTGCCCGTGCCGCCCGAGGGGTAGGGCACGAAGAGGATCCCCCACGCGCCGTTGTTCTCGAAGGTGTTGTGCATGATGGTGTCGTTCGTGCCACCCGAGATCGTCACTCCGGTCCCGGTCGGACCGGCCGCCGCCGAGCCCGCGCGGGGCGTGTTGGGATTGTTGTTGTCGCGGAAGGTGTTGTACATCAGCACCCAGCACGAGTGGGTGTGGGTGATCGGCGAGATCTTGTTCCCCGGGCAGTTGCCGTTCTGGGGCGCCGGCGGATCACCGAAGATCGCCGAGTTGGTGTCCAGGCCGTCCTCGTTGTTGTCAAAGAGCGAGTGCTCGATGACGATGGCCCCGCCGGAGTTGGTCCCCGAGTAGCCGAGCGCGTTGTTCTCCATCCAGGCGTGGGTGATCGTGATCCCGCAAGCCTGCATGCACGCCCCCACGTACATGCCCGAGTCGTTCTGGTTCGACGCGTAGATCGTGTTCCAGGTGGCCGGGCCCGCGGCGTTGGAGGAGAAGATGCCGTAGGTGCCAGCGGTCTGCTCACCGTTGAAGAAGGTGTCGGTCGCCGTGAGGTAGGCCCCCGAGTAGCCGTGGATGCCGATCTTGGCCGAGTTGGCCCCGCCGTTCCACCAGACCCCGTTGCCCGAGTCCTTCGATCCCGAGAGGAAGTTGCACACGGTCAGGTTCTCCACCGACACCCCACTGGCTCGGTAGACGACGATGCCGTTGCGGCCGTAGGCGGTCCCGCCACTGGGGGTGTAGCCGTAGTTCTGGTCTGCGGGATTCGAGCTGCAGGGCCCGTTGGAGTTCGGGTTGGTCCCGTCGACGATGACGCCGTTGCGGCTCATGCCCCGAAGGTGCAGGTTCGCCTTGGTGATCAAGACGGCGCCGAAGCCGCTCTCGCTCAGCGCCTGGCCGGTCGGCGGGTTGGTGAGGTCCCCGGTCTCGTGGTAGTCACCCGGTGCGACGAGGATCCAGTCACCCGGGCGCGCGGCGTTCACCGCCGCCTGGATCGTCGCGAAGTTCCCCTTGTGCCCGTGGAAGGTCCCCACCAGCAGGACGCGAGCCCCCTTGGCCATCGGAGTCAGCCTGGCCGCCGCCGAGGTCGCCGAGGCGCTCACCACGCCCGCGAAGCCGGCGGCGAGCAACGCTCCCGCCAGCGCGACGCGAAGCCGCCCCACCCGTCGAATCGCCATGACTCCCCCCTTACTCACCGGTACGACCGGAACCGAGCGAAGGTAACACAGCCCACCGGGCCGGTCGATCACCCCTCGAACAGCGCCTGACCGACGTACCCGCCATCGGGCGCGCCCGGGGGGCAGGCGTAGAGGCCCGAGCCGGTGTGCGTGGCGTACAGCGCGAGGTTGTCCTTGGCCGCGAGCGAGGTCTGGAGGGTGACGAACTGGCGAGCGGGCTCCTTCTGGAAGCAGAGGAACATGAGCCCGGCGTCCAACTCCCCCGTCACCGGGTCCAGGCCGTCGACGAAATTGAATCCGCGGCGCAGGATCACCGCGCCGTCGTTCTCGCGAGCCGAGACCACGCGCACGTGAGCCGAATCGGGGATCACCGGCTGTCCGAAGTGGTCGTAGACGCCCAACCGCAGGGGATCGTGCTCCGCGCGCCCCGTGAGGGGAGCTCCGCTCGCTCGGAATCGTCCGATGGTCGCCTGCTGGGTGTCGAGGGTCAGGGCTGACCACCGCTCGAGGTGCAGGCGGATCCGTCGGGCCACGAGGTAAGTCCCGCCCCTCATCCAGCTCTGCTCCCCCTCGTCCCCCACCCAGACGTGACGCGCCATGGCCGACTCGTCGGCGGCGTCGAGGTTGGCCGTGCCGTCCTTGAAGCCGAGCAGGTTGCGCGGAGTGGCTCCGGTCGTTTCGCCGGAGGTCCGACCCGCCCCCAGCTGCAGCCAGCGCACGCCGGCCACTCCCTCGGCGAGACGAGCGAGGTTGCGCACCGCGTGGAAGGCGACGACGGGATCCTGTGCGCAGGCCTGGACTACGAGGTCCCCGCCACTGCGCAACGGGTCCATGCGGTCTCCGGGGAAGGTCGGTAGGTCGATGAGGGCGTGAGGGCGACGTCGCGAGAGGCCGAAGCGGGCGTCGAAGAGTGACGGCCCGAAGCCAAAGGTGAGAGTGAGTCCCGCGGCCGGAAGGTCGAGGGCCTCACCGGTGTCCGCGGGCGGCAGGTAGGCGCTCCCGTCGGGTGGCAAGGGGCGCCCCTCGACGAAGAGCCGAGCGGCCGCGCTCCAGTCGCGCAAGGTCGCCACCAACTGGGCCCGCGTCCCGCTGACGTCGAAGGCCGCCATCGCGAGGTGGTCCTGGATCGGCGTGGTCACTCCCGACTGGTGGACGCCGTGGAAGCGGTAGCGCGTCGCCCCCGCGCTCGAGCTCGCCCCGACTAGCGCGGCGGCGCCCAGTCCTAGCCCCCGCAGGGCGTCACGGCGCGACAGCGGCCCGCTCACGCGTAGGCCCGTCCGGTGCCGTAGCCGTACAGCGCACCGCTCAAGCGACCGAGAGGCGCGAGCACCCCGTCGAGGGACTGGGCGACAGTGCGCCATTGGGCCGCCGAGACCTGCGCGTCAGAAAGGGTGGACCCGAGGCCGTGCAGGGCGACAATCAGTCTCCCGAGGGCCTGGTCGACCGAGCGCTGATCGGAGGGGGCGGCCAGTCGGCCCAGCGCACGGACCCCGCCCACCGCCTCGCGGGCCGAGTCGACGACCGCCCAGACGTCCACGAGGTCCCGGTGGCTGTAGGGCTCCTGGGAGGAGGCGATCACCGAGTCGACCAACCAGCCGAGGTTCTCGGCGGTGCGCTGGCAGATCACCGAGGGACTGACGATCGTGCGGAACAGGGAGACCTCGAAGAGGGTGCCCTGCGCGGCGATCTGCGTGGCCAAGGGAGCTGCCGCCGCGATCCTCCCACTCCACAGGTCCGCCTCGACGGCGTGGAGTCCGACCGGCGCGAGCCCGGGTGCCTGATCGGCGAGGAGCGCGTCCAGTGGAGCGTTGGCCCCCAAGGCGTTCGGCAGGTCGGCCCGCACCGCGTCGTAGGCGGCCTGGGCGGCCAACTCGTCGGCGCGCGCCGCGCGATAGTCACCCGCCGCGCAGTCGCGCGCGAGGGCGGCCGTCGCGGCGGCGAAGCGCTGGGTCGCGCGCTCGACCTGGCGCCGGTATTCGACGGTGGACGCCAGGGCCGCGGCCTGCTCAGCGGCGCTCGGCTCGCGCCGACCCCCATACAGAGACGAGCCGTAGGAAGAGGGGTAGTGGACCGCGTCGGTCCCGTGCGAGCCCGCGACGACCGACACTGCGCTCGTCAGGCCCACGAGGCCAGCGAGGCACCAGAGCAGGAGTCGGTGGCGCCGGCGCAGGCTGATCCAGGTCGTGAGCCGGGAGGGCACCGGCGCATGCTACCGGGCGGTAAGGATGCGTCCCGAGACGGGTGCCCGCTGGAGCGTCACCGGGCAGGTCACCTCCTCGTGTCCCGGCGCGACGCGGAGGAGTGGGCGTCCTTGGGCTGCGGTGGCACCTTTCGTCGGCTCAGCGGCCCAGTCGCTGTCGGGCGGTGGCGCGCGCCTCGCTCACGGTAATTGGCCGACCCGCTCGCTGTAGGCCCGTCGTCGGCATGTTCTGATAGACGGCTTCGAACCGACCGGCGGCAACCTGGAAGGTCTCGTGCCAGATCCCACCCGTGGCGCTCTCCCCCGTCGCCAGGGCGTTCCATTCGCGCCACACCGGAAGATGCCGAGCCTCAGGGTTCTTCGCGTAGGCCTCCAAGGCCTCGAAGGAGCGCCAGTACTGCACGATGACACCGCCAATCCCCCCGAAGAGCTGGTAACCGAGAAGTCCCTTGGAGGGGTCGGCCTCGAGCTCACCGAGCATGTCGACCATCGCCCCGAGAAGCTGGGAGACCCGTGGGGACTGCTCGGCGTCATAGACCTCAGCCCCGATCAGGAAGACGACGAAGTCACCGTCCAGCTCTGCAGTCCAACGGCCAAGATTCCGATCCATGAGCCCATCCTGGCATCCCGTCGAGACCGGTGGCAGCACGACGTCGTCGGTCGGACCCCCCCCCCCCCCCCCCCCCCCCCGCCCCCCCGCGCCCCCCCCCCCCCCCCCCCCCCCCCCCCCCCCCACGGCCCCCCCCCCCCCCCCCCCCCCCCCCCC
>CAYUZO010000020.1:0-3927 GCA_964449735.1 uncultured Ferrimicrobium sp. | reverse complement strand
CCCGAGGGCAGAGCTCGGTGCCGACCTCGCCCACCCGCCGGGCCAGCATGGCGAAAGGCGACCACCGCCAGCCCGAGCGTCCGACTGCGCGAGACCTCCGACCATCAAGAAACCTGAGGCCACCCCACGCGTCGAGAAGGATCACCTAGCACCGTGACCGACGAGAACTGCGAGCTCTCTGCACGACGAACGGCACTACGCTGAGCACCTCGTGGGACACTCGCAGTCGACCGGTCCGAGGGCGCTGGCGCGTGGCGCCGCTTTGCTCTTCGCCACCGTAGCCGTGCTCGCCACACCCGCCGGGGCCACGACGGCGCCCGCGGTGAAGGTGTCGACCATCGTCTCGACCACACTGCCGGTCTACGAGTTCACGACCTGGTTCGGCGTCTCGGCCGTTGAGATCTCGTGCGAGATCGACTATCGCGCCCACCCTGGCGCCGCCTCGCCCGCCAACGAGGCCTACTGCATGTCCACCTCTGCGCGCCTCACCCACCACGTCACGGTGACGTCCTCAGGGATCGTGAAGTCCTGCACCGGCGCCGCGTGCGGGTCCAACGCCGGCCTGGGGACCCCGAGCTTCTACCCGGGAACTGAAGTGCGCTCGGGACCCTTCGTCTGTGACATCTCGGCTCATGCCGTCACGTGTCGCGCTCGAGGTCGCCACGGATTCGTCCTCACCGCGAGCACCATCAGTCGGCTCTGACCGGGACGAGCAGTTGTTCGCCTCGTGGTTCCCAGGTGCCACGTCCTTCGTCGACGTCCCGAGCCGCGAGGTCGTCCACTGGTGGTGGAGGTCACGAAGTGGAGGTGACGGGACTTCTTTCGAACCTCTTGTTCCGCTGTCCGCCCTTGTCTGACTGGGGCGCATCTCCGGAAATATCGGTCGACTGAGGTCAATCGATTCCAGGCGGGCGATTCCTCATTGCCCGATCTTGAAGGAGACTGCGTTCACCCACGTTCTGGGTACGTGAGGCTGCTTCACTGAAGGCCTCTCTTGCTCGTGCGCGCATGCCCGCTCGCTCATACAGATCCCCGGCCACACTCGGAAACAGCGGTGAGTCGCCAAGGGAATCGGCGTCTACTCTCTCGAGCACGGCAAGCCCGGCATCGGACCCGAATGCCCGACCATGGGCGACGGCCCGGTTCACTTCGACAATTGGACCAGGAGCAACACGGCCGAGAACGTCATACAGCTCGGCGATTCTGCGCCAATCAGTCTCTTCTGCGCGCACCGCACGGGCGTGCTGGGCCGCAATAGCGGCCTGGAGAAAGTACTTCCCAATTGGTGCCCCACGGGCAGCCAGCCGTTCTGCCTTCTCCAACGCCTTCATGCCGCGCCGAATCTGCAACCCGTCCCAGAGGGTCCGATTCTGAGCCTCGAGCAAGATGGGAGTTCCGTCCTGGTCGATTCGGGCTGGCATCCGTGAACCCTGGATTTCCAGCAACCCGAGGAGACCCAGTACTTCTGGCTCGTTGGGCTCGAGCGTGGCCAGCATGTACGCCAGACGGATCGCTTCGTTCGCCAGATCGGGCCGCATCCAGTCGTCGCCCGCAGTAGCGGTGTATCCCTCATTGAAGATCAAGTAGATCACTGCCATTACATCGTCCAGCCGCTTGGTTCGATCCGACCCCTCGGGGTTCTCGAACTCGGCGTTCTCATCGGCGAGCTTCCTCTTCGCTCGCGAGATTCGTTGACCCATGGTGGGCTCGTTAACGAAGAATCCTCGGGCAATCTCCGCCGTCGTGAGGCCGCCGACGAGTCGTAACGTAAGCGCCGCACGAGACTCCGGTGTCAGCGTTGGATGGCACGACAGAAAGATGAGTCGAAGCGCATCGTCGTCGACGTAATCGAACGTGGACTCGACGCTGGTCAATACCCGCTCCTCTAAGGCGCCCCCAAGTTCCGCGAGCTTGCGGCGGAGAAGCTCATCGCGTCGGAAGTGGTCGATGGCCCGCCGCTTCGCGATGACCATGAGCCACGCCGCGGGGTTATCAGGGACACCGCTGGAGGGCCACTGTTCCAGCGCCGCGACAAGGGCATCCTGCGCGAGGTCTTCGGCAACACCAACGTCTCGAGTCAATCGAGTAAGAGCTCCCACAAGACGGGCCGATTCTCGTCTCCACACGTCACGTGCGGCACGTTGCACATCGTCGCGGCGGACCGGTGTCGACACCACCACTAGCGTAGAACTCACGTCTCTGGTCCCGCCGATCCACGTCTGAACGAACGTGGATCGGCGGTTGACGGTTACGCGCCAGGCGCTTCGGGGCCGGTCGAGATCTGACGCAGAGTGGAGATCACGGTGACCTCGGGCCAGAACTGCGCGTGCAGCTCCGCGAAGAGTCGCTGGTCGTCCGCAGCTTCTCTGAGGCTCGGGTATTCCATGATCGCCCAGCCCCCGACAACCTCCTTGGCCTCGGCGTAGGGCCCGTCGACGCGCGTGACCTCACCTTGGCGAACGACGTAATTGACGGCATTCTCCGTCCCAAAGAGACCACCACCGTCGAGAAACACGCCATTGGCGGCCCTCTCACCGATGAACTTGTCCATCGCGTCAAACAGTGCTTGCGGCGGCGTACCGACATCCTCGGCCATCCGCACGAAACCCATGAATCGCGGCATCTTCTGCTCCTCTTGTCTTGTTGATGGTGTTGCTTTCGCACATACGTCGAACAGGCTCGCATTCCTTCGACATCGAACTTCAAGTCTCGTTACGTCTGACGACGACAGCGAACGCGTTCATCGCCACCCCACTATCGGTCCTGATGGCCCAGGGCGGGCGACACAGTCTCATCCAGACCAGAAATCGGTAAGGAACTCCAATGGGTTGCACCGTTGTGTTCTTGACGACGAGTGGGGGTAATGGGACTTTGTTTGAAACCGGTCTTATGCGCCCCGCGGAGGGGGTGGACGGAGGTACTACTTGCTACCTACCCATGGTAGTATCGCAGTATGAAACTGAGCGTGAGCCTCCCCGACGACGACGTCGCATTCCTTGACTCCTACGCCGAGGCTGCCGGGATCTCGACGCGGTCTGCCGCCCTCCATCGAGCAATTCGCTTGCTCCGAGCAACTGCCCTTGGTCCCGCCTACGAGGCCGCTTGGCTCGAGTGGAGCACTACCGACGACGCCGAGGCCTGGGACCTCGCCACAGCCGACGGGCTGAACTGATGCGCCGCGGTGAGATCCGCTTGGTCAACCTCGATCCGGTTCGTGGTGCTGAATCGAACATGGTCCGCCCCGCGGTCATCGTGAGCAACGACGGCGCCAACAGCACCGCTGAGCGGCTTGGTCGCGGGGTCGTCACGGTTGTTCCGCTCACCACCAACGTGGAACGCGTCTATCCCTTCCAGGTGCTCGTGCCAGCACTCGCGACGGGCCTTGCCCACGACTCGAAAGCGCAAGCGGAGCAAGTGCGCTCGATCTCTGTTGAGCGAGTTGGACGCCACGTCGGGACATTGAACGCGGAGGTGCAGTTGAGGCTCGACGAGGCTCTCAGGCTGCACCTCGCACTCTGATGGACGCAAGGTCGATTGCGACGAGATGCCGCGAGCCTGACCCGTTTAGTAGTCCACCAATTGGTGGTGGTGGTCACGAGGTGGAGGTAACTGGACTTTGTTCGAACCACCTCGAGGTACCGATCATCAGGTAGGACATTTTGCCTGATGGACTCAACTGACGAGCCCAAATGCCCAGATAGCGTCGCGAGCAACCTTTAATTGAACCCCTTGCAGCACGGTGATCCCCACCGTCACGGACACTACTCTTGACGGCCGCCGTCGCAGCGGTGTCAGGAGAACCGAGGGCTGACCCCCACACCCAGGAATGTCACGCTGACCATGAATTCTCAAGCAGCCCTTAGCAGTGAGGTTGTGAGACTCCGGCACATCCTTGACTAAGACGTGTCAGGACATGCTTGACACTTC
>CAYUZO010000019.1:0-36117 GCA_964449735.1 uncultured Ferrimicrobium sp. | reverse complement strand
TAGCTGAGGAAGGGTAGCGGGATGCCGGTGATGGGCATGATGCCCATCGTCCTCCCGATGTTTTCGAAGCAGGAGAAGGCGAAGAAGATGAAGACCCCGAGACCGAGGACCCGGCCCATCGGGTCCTTGGCCGTGCGGGCGATCCAGAACATCCGGAAGGCGACGAAGGCGAGCAGGGTGACGATGGCCGCTGAGCCGATGAAGCCCAGCTGCTCGCCGATCGCGGTGAAGATGAAGTCGGTGCGCTGCTCGGGGACGTAGCCGAGCACCGTCTGGAGCCCGTGGAACAGTCCGGCCCCGCGCAGGCCCCCCGAGCCGATGGCGCTCTTGGCGTTGTTGACCTCGTAGATGAGCGGGAGGATGTTGGGGTTGTTCGAGTTCTGGTTGAGGAAGGAGATGAACCGGTCGATCTGGTATTGGTGGAGCAGCTTCAAGTAGACGGCGGCCACCACCGCGCCCGAGCCCACCACCGCGAGGAAGCTCATGAAGCGCGGCGGCACCCCGGCGACGACCATCATCGCGGCCACCACCAGCACGATGATGATCCCAGTCCCCAGGTCCGGCTGGAGGATGATCAGCCCGAGGGGCGCCGCCCCCATGAGCAGGATCCGCACGACGTCGCGCATCGTCAGCCCCTCGGGACGGCGCTGGCAGTAGGTGGCCGTCGCGAGCACGATGGCCAGCACGGTGAACTCGCTCGGCTGGACCTGGAACAGTCCGAAGTTGTACCAGCGCTGCGCGCCGAGCGCGCTCTGGCCGATGACGAAGACCCCCATCAGGCTCAGCAGGCTCACCACGTACAGCGGGGTCGCCACGATCTCTAGTCGCCGGTAGTCGATGAGGCTCACCAGGTACATCACCACGATCCCGATCACCACGAAGAGGCCCTGGCGCTCGAGGTAGTAGTGCGGGTTGTAGCCGGCGTTGAGCAGCGAGACCCGGGTGGCCGAGTAGATCATCACGACCCCGACGACCCCGAGCAGGATCATCCCCCACATCAAGGAGAGGTCGACCCCTTCGCGGGTGCGCAGCCGGTCGCCCAGCGCGCTCAAGGTGTCGCTCACTCGATCACCTCCACCAGGGCCGCTCCGTCCACCTCGACCCCCCACCACCAGCGCATCTGCTCGGCGGCCTGGAAGGCCAGCATGTCCAGCCCGTTGGCCCCCGCGCAGCCCCGCCGGGCGTAGGCCTCGCGCCAGGGCGTGCGCCGAGGTTCATAGGCTATATCGACGGCCAACGTCGTCGGCCCCGCCCCCTCGAGCACCTCGGGCTCACCGCGCCCCGAGACCGGCACGGTGTTGACGACGAGGTCCACCTCCCCCCGGGGCGGCCCCGCGTGGACCGCTTCGCCCAGGCTGACCAGGCGCTCGACCCGCGAGGGGGTCCGCCCGAGCACGGCGACCTCGCCCGCTCCCGCCGCGACGAGGGCCCCCACGATCCCGGCCGCGGCCCCGCCCGCTCCGAGCAGGGCCACTCGGGCGCCCCTCGCCCCAAAGCCGAAGCGCCAGGCGAGGCTCGCGAGCAGCCCCGACCCGTCGGTCGCCGCCCCGCTCAGCCCCTCCTCGCTCGTCCGCACCGAGTTGACGGCGCCCACCGTGGCGGCCGCGGGGCTCAGCACCGCGCAGCGCCGACAGAGCAGCTCCTTCAGGGGCATGGTCACCGAGAGGGCGTCAAAGCGCGGGCCCATCGCGGCCACCACCTCGTCGACCCCGTCCGGCCCCACCTCCCAGGCCGTCGAGCTCCCCTCCAGCCCCGCGAGGGCCAGTCCGGCCTCGTGCAGGCGCGGGCTGAGCGAGTGGGCGACCGGTTGGCCCACTACCCCCAGTCGCCAGTGCCGGCTCATCCCACCCCGTTGGCCCGGGCCCGCGCCTCGTTGGCCAGCTGCTCGGCGTAGGTGGTGGCGAAGGCCTCGTCGCCGGCCTTGTTGATGACGACGAAGTAGAGCCAGGGCCCCGCGGGCGGGTGCAGGGTCGCCGCCAAAGCCTGGGCCGAGACGGTGCAGATCGGGGTCGGGGTGAGTCCGGCCACTAGGTAGGTGTTGTAGGGGCTCACCGTCGCGAGCATCGACGAGGTGACGGCCCCCGAGTCCATGCCGAGGGGGTACTTGATGGTCGAGTCCATCTGCAAAGAGGAGTGGCGGGCCAGCCGGTTGAGCACGACCCGCGCGACCTTGCCCATGTTGCGCGCGTAGTAGCCCTCGCGCTCGACGATGGAGGCCGCGGTGAGCAGCTGATAGGCGCTGAGGCCCTCGACGTGGGTGGTGGCCGAGAGTCCGGCCGCCGCGGCCTCGCGCGCGAAGGAGCGCTGCATCGCCGCCAGCAGGGTCGCCGGGCTCTCGCCCGGGGCGATCAGGTAGGTCCCCGGTCCGATGAGCCCCTCGAGGGGGTTGACGGCCCCGGGCGCGCTCGCCAGGGCCGGTGGGCTGAGGTCGGGGCTCCACGCCGAGGCGGCCGCGGCGGAGCGGGTCGCCGCGAGGAAGCCCGTGGCGTAGGCGTTGCCCTCGTCCTGGGCGAGGAGCAGGGCGACCTCGTGGACCGTCATCCCCGGGTAGACGGTCACCGAGGGGACGTTCGGGCCCGAGCCGAGCACCGACTTCACCTTCGAGAAGGAGGAACCCTGGGCCAGCTGGTAGGCGCCCGGGCGCACCGTCGGGGCACCGAGGAGGGCGAAGTCAAGGCGCAGCGCGAAGCCGCTCGCCACGACTCCCTTTCCGGCGAGCGAGGAGGTGATCTGAGAGAGGCTCTCGCCTGCGCGCACCTCGACGATCACCAGCCGGCCCGAGCCCCCGAGGGGCACCGCCTGCAGGGCGAACCAGACGACCCCGGCGAGACAGAGCGCCGCCACCCCCGTCAGGGCCAGGCGCAGGGGCCTAGGCACGACGACCGTCGAGGTAGCTCTGCAGCATCACCACCGCCGCCGCCGAGTCGACCCGCCCGCGCTGAGCGCGGGCCGAGTGGCCCGCCGCCGCCAGGCCGCGTGAGGCCTCCACCGTGGTCAACCGCTCGTCGTGGCGCACCACGCGGAACGACCCGTCGCGGGCCATGGCGGCGGCCAGTTCGTCGGCCGCCGCGGTCGAGGCCGTCGGCTCCCCGGTGAGGTTGAGGGGTCGTCCGACGACCACCTCGTCGGCCCCCTCCTCCTCAGCGAGGGCCCTCACCCGCGCCACCAGTCCCTCATCGACCTCGAGCGCGTCGCGGGGGAAGGCCAGGGTGCGCGAGGAGTCCGACACCGCCACCCCGACGCGTCGTGAGCCCGGGTCCAACCCGAGCACCCGTCCCACCTCAGAGGTCGGCGGCCGCCGCCAGCGCCGCGCCGAGCCCCGAGGGGTCACGTCCGCCCGCGAGAGCCACCGTGGACGAGCCACCACCGCCGCCGCCGACGAGGGCCCCGAGGGTCTTGACGGTCGCGGCCGCGTCGACGCTGCCGTCGCTCGCCACCGCCAGGGCCACCTTGCCGTCGGCCAGACCGCCCAGCACCACGAGGGGCCGACCCCGTCGCGTGAGGTCCTGGGCCAGAGTGCGCAACTGCTCGCCCGGGTACCCGTCGACCTGGGCGACCACGCGCTGGCCCTGGGGGGCCCGGTCCAGCTCGTCGGCGAGGGCGCTGAGGCGGGCCTGGCGCAGCGAGCCGATCTCGCGCTCGAGGTCGCGCTGACGCTCGAGCAGGCGCTCGAGGGCCCCGACGAGGTCCTCGCTCGAGGTCTTCAAGATGCCCGTGACCGAGTCGAGGACCCTCTCCATCTCGACCGAGCGGCGCATCGCGCCGAGGGCGCTGACCGCCTCCAGGCGGCGGGTGTTGGCCCCGATCGAGGTCTCCGAGACGATCTGGACCTGACCGAGGTCGCCGAGGCGCTCGACGTGGGTGCCACCACAGAACTCCAGGCTGTGGGGCCCGGCGCGCACCACCCGCACCCGGTCCCCGTACTTGTCCCCGAAGAAGGCGATCGCCCCCATCTTCTCCGCGTCGCCCTTGGATGTCTGGATGGTCTCGACGTCGGCGTTGGCCACGACGTCCTGGTTGACCATGGTGAGGATCTCGGTGGCCTCCTCGGCCCTCAGGCCCTGGCCGTGGGAGAAGTCGAAGCGCAGCCGGTCGGGTCCGACCCAGGAGCCCTGCTGGCGCACGTGGTCGCCGAGGACGCTGCGCAGCCCGGCGTGCAGCAGGTGGGTCGCGGTGTGGTTGCGCCGGGTCGCCTCGCGGCGCTGGGCGTCGATGGTGGCGACCGCCACCTGCCCGGGCAGGACCTCTCCGCTCACCCGGCCCCGGTGAGCGATGAGTCCTCCGGCCACGTTCTGGGTGTCGAGGACCTCGACCCGACCGGTCTCGGTGACGATGACCCCGGTGTCGCCCACCTGCCCACCGGACTCGGCGTAGAAGGGGGTCGCGTCGAGGAAGACCTCGCTGATCCCGTCCTCACCGGCCAGCACCGCGACCACCGCGGTCTCGATCGAGTAGCGGGTCGCCTCGCGGCCGACGAACTCGCTCACCCCGTGGCGCTCGACGAGTTCGCGGTACTGGGCTTCGTCGGCCACCCGCAGCGCCTTGGCCCCGGCCCGGGCCCGCTCGCGCTGGGCGGCCATGGCCGCGTCGAACTCCGCCCGCCCCACCGCCAGTCCGCTCTCGGCGACGATCTCCTCGGTGAGCTCGATCGGGAAGCCGTGGGTGTCGTGGAGCTTGAAGGCGACCTCGCCGGGGAAGGTGGTCGAGCCCGAGGTGGCCACCTCGGAGCGGGCCTCTTCGAGCAGGCTCATGCCGGTGCGCAGCGTGCGGTTGAAGCCCGCCTCCTCGCGCTCGAGGACCTCGACGATGAGCTCGCGGTCGCGCACCAGGTTGGGGTAGGCCGAGCCCTCCTTCAGCAGCGTCGCCTCGACGAGGCCCCCGACCAGGGGACGCTCGGAGCCGGCGCGACGCGCCGCCAGGATGGCCCGGCGGATGATCCGCCGCAGCACGTAGCCGCGCCCCTCGTTGGAGGGCAGCACCCCGTCGCCCACCAGCATCGTCATCGCCCGACCGTGCTCGGCGATGCGCCGGATCCACACGTCGGTCGCCTCGTCGCGACCGTAGGGGGCGTCCACCGCTCGCGCGGCGGTGTCGAGCAGGGGGGCGAACAGGTCGGTGGCGAAGACCGACTCGACGCCGTTCAGCACCGACAGGACCCGCTCGAAGCCGGCCCCGGTGTCGATGTTCTTGCGCGGCAGCTCCAGCAGGTCGCCCCCGGGCTGCTTGTCGTACTGCATGAACACCAGGTTCCAGATCTCGAGGAAGCGGTCGTCGCCCCCGAAGGCCGGGCCGCCGTCGGCGCCGAAGGCGGGTCCCTTGTCGAAGAAGATCTCCGAGCAGGGACCGCAGGGCCCGGCCTCGCCCATCGACCAGAAGTTGTCCTCATCGAGGCGCTGGATGCGCTCGGCCGGCACCCCCACCGCGTCGCGCCAGATCTCCTCGGCCTCGTCGTCGGAGAGGTGGACGGTCACCCACAGCCGCTCGGGGTCGATGCCGAATCCCTCAGTGACCAGGCCCCACGCGTAGCGGATGGCCCCCTCTTTGAAGTAGTCGCCAAAGGAGAAGTTCCCCATCATCTGGAAGAAGGTCAGGTGGCGCTGGGTGGTGCCGATGATGTCGATGTCCGAGACCCGGAAGCACTTCTGGACCGAGACGGCCCGCTTGTAGGGGGCCGTCTCCTCGCCGAGGAAGAAGGGCTTGAAGGGCACCATGCCGGCGATCGTGAACAGCAGCGAGGGGTCGTGGGGGATCAGGCTGGCGGAGGGGACGACCGTGTGCCCCTGGCGCTCGAAGTAGTCGAGGAAAATGGACCTGAGTTCGGCGGCTTCCACGTGGTCACTCTACCGGGGGGCCCTCGGCCTCCCCGGGGGCCCGGCCGGTGGCGGTGGCCCAGCGCTCGGCCACGGCGCCCTCGCGCCCGTGGGGGCTGGGCTCGTAGAAGCGGGCCGCACGCCAGCGCTCGGGCAGGTACTCCTGCTCCACCCAGCCGCGCGGGTCGTCGTGGGGGTAGCGGTACTCGACCCCGAAACCCATCCCGGCCGCCGCGCGGTAGTGGGCGTCGCGCAGGTGGTCGGGGACTTCGGCGACTCCCCCTTCGCGCACCGCGGCGGTAGCCGCCCCGAGGGCGCGGGTCGCCGAGTTGCTCTTCGGCGCGAGGGCCAGGTGCAGGGTCGCGTGGGCCAGCGTCAGGCGGGCCTCGGGCAGACCCACCAACTCGACCGCCCGGGCGGCCGCCTCGGCGACCAAGAGAGCGGTCGGGTCAGCCAGCCCGACGTCCTCACTGGCCAGGATGACGAGACGCCGCGCGAGGAAGCGCGCGCTCTCACCGGCCTCGAGCAGCGAGACCAGCCAGAAGAGCGCCGCGTCGGGGTCCGAGCCGCGCACCGACTTGATCAGCGCTGAGACCTGGTCGTAGTGGGTGTCGCGGCTCTGGTGGTAGATCCGCCCGTCGCGCGCCGCGCGGACCTGGTCGAGCCCGACCCGGGCCGGCTCGGCGAGCGCGCTGGCCAGCGTGATCGCGGCCTCCAAGGTGGTGAGCACACTGCGCGCGTCGCCGCCGGCACTGGCCACGAGGGCTTCGACGGCCGACTCGTCGGCCGTGGCGCCGCGGGCCGCGAGACCCCGCTCGACGAGAGTCGCCAGGTCTTCGTCGCTCAAGGGGTGCAGCCGCCAGAGGGTGGCCCGGCTCATCAGCGCGGCGTTGACCTCGAAGTAGGGGTTCTCGGTGGTGGCCCCGATGAGCACCACCTGGCCGCTCTCGGTCGCCGGCAGCAGCAGGTCCTGCTGGGCCTTGTTGAACCGGTGGACCTCGTCGATGAAGAGCACCGTGCGCTCCCCCGACTCGCCGAGGCGCCGCCGGGCCCGCTCGAGGGCCTCGCGCACCTCCCTCACGCCGCTGGCGACCGCCGACAGGCTCTCGGAGGTGTAGCCGGCCCGCTCGGCGAGGATCCGGGCCAGGGTGGTCTTGCCCGTGCCGGCCGGGCCCCAGGGGATCATCGAGGTGAGCGAACCGCGCTCGACGAAGCGCCGCAGGGGGCCCTCGGGTCCGACGAGGTGGGTCTGTCCCACCACCTCGTCGAGGCTGCGCGGGCGCAGGAGCTCAGCCAGCGGCGCCGCGGCCCGCAGGCGCTGCTCGGCGGCGTCGTCGAACAGGCTCGTCGCTACCCCTTGACGACGGGCCGCAGCGAGAGCTCGCGCAGCTGGCGGTCGGCGAGGGGCTTGGGGGCCCCGGTCATCAGGTCCGAGCCGGACTGGGTCTTCGGGAAGGCGATCACCTCGCGGATGTTCTCCTCACCGGCGAAGATCGCCACCAGTCGGTCGATCCCCACCGCGAAGCCGGCGTGGGGCGGCGCGCCGTAGCGGAAGGCCCCCATCAAGAAGCCGAAGCGGCTCTGGGCCTCCTCGTCGGAGATCCCGAGGGCGGCGAAGATGCGGGCCTGGATGTCGGCCCGGTGGATGCGCACCGAGCCGCTGCCCAGCTCCCAGCCGTTCAGCACCAGGTCGTAGGCCTGGGAGCGACAGGCCAGGGGGTCGCTCTCGATGAGCTCGAGGTCGTCGGGGTGGGGCATGGTGAAGGGGTGGTGGGCGGCCATGGGGTGGCCCTCCTCGTCCAGTCCCTCGAAGAGGGGGAACTCGGTCACCCAGACGTAGCGGTGGGGACCGTGGCTCACGGGCGGGGCGCCCAGGGTGAGCCGCAGCGCGCCGAGCACCCGACAGGCGAGCGCGTGCTCGTCGGCGACGGCGAGGATCAAGTCCCCCACCTCGGCACCGTCCACCGCGGCGAGCGCCGCGGCCTCGTCGGGGCTGAGGAAGCGCGCGAGGGGTGAGTCGAGGCCCTCGCCGGTCACTCGGAACCAGGCCAGACCCTTCGCCCCCAAGGACTTCGCCTGCTCGGTGAGGGCGTCGAGACGGCTGCGGGCGAAGGAGGCACCCCCTGGCACCCGCAGGGCCTTGACGACGGGTGCCGCGAAGGCCTTCACCTCGGTCGTGGCGAAGGCGGTCGAGAGGTCCTCCAGGGCCATCCCAAAGCGCAGGTCGGGCTTGTCGGTGCCGTAGCGGTCGAGGGCCTCGAACCAGGTCATGGCGGCGATCTCGCCCGGTCGCTCCCCGGTGGCGGCCTCGGCCGCGTCGAGCACGGCCCGGCTGACGAAGCCCATCACGTCCTCTTGGGAGACGAAGCTGGCCTCGACGTCGAGCTGGGTGAACTCGAACTGGCGGTCGGCGCGCAGGTCCTCGTCGCGCAGGCAGCGCGCGATCTGGTAGTAGCGGTCAAAGCCCCCCACCATCAAGAGCTGCTTGGCGATCTGGGGGCTCTGGGGCAGGGAGTAGAACTCGCCGGGCGAGAGCCGCGAGGGCACCACGAACTCGCGCGCCCCCTCGGGGGTGGGCGCCCAGAGCAGCGGCGTCTCGACCTCGCAAAAGCCCTGGTCGTCCATGGCCGCGCGCAGCGCCCGGTTCACCCGGGCCCGCAGGCGCAGGTTCTCCTGCATCGCGGCGCGCCGCAGGTCGAGGAAGCGCAGGCGCAGGCGCACCGCCTCGTCGACCTCGGCGCGCTCGTCGAGCTGGAAGGGCGGCGGCTCGGCGGCCGACAGCACCTCGACCTCGCAGTCGGTCAGCTCCACCTCGCCAGTGGCCAGTCGCTCGTTGACCGTGCCCTCGGGGCGGAGGGTGACGGTGCCCACGACTCGCACCACGTACTCCGAGCGGACCTCCACCGCGCCAGAGACGACGGCCTGGAGGACTCCGGAGCGGTCGCGCAGGTCGAGGAAGGCGAGGTGCTCACCGTGCTCACGGCGTCGGCCGACCCAGCCGCACACCGCGACCCGGCGCCCGACCCAGCTGGCGTCGACCTCGGCGCACAGGGCGTCGCGCAGGGCGGTGGGATGGGTCTGGGTCACCTTCTCAGCTCCTCGTTGAGCGTCGCCACCAGGCCCTCCCGGGGGACGGAGCGCTGGGCGCCGTCGACGGCCCCGCGCAGGTCTCTCATCGTAACCTCGCCCGCGGCCAGCTCCGTGGGCCCCACGATCACACAGAGGCGGGCCCCCGAGCGGTCGGCCGCCTTCATCTGGGCCTTCATCGAGCGACCGTCGTAGGCCCGCTCCACGGCGAGACCCGCGCGGCGCAACTCGTCCACCAGCACCGTCGCCTCCTCGCCGCCGGTGGTATCCACGACGAAGACCACGGGGCCGCGACTCAGCAGGGCACGGTCGACGCCCTCGGCCGCGCGCGCGAGCAGCAGGCGCTCGATCCCGATCCCGAAGCCGATGCCCGACACGGCCGGTCCCCCGAGCTGCTCGGCGAGGCCGTCGTAGCGCCCCCCGCCACCCAGCGCATTCTGGGAGCCCTCGGCGGCCCGTCCGGCGAACTCGAAGGTCGTGCGGGTGTAGTAGTCGAGCCCCCGGACCAGTCGGGTGTTGCGGGTCCAGGCGATGCCCAGCCGGTCGAGCCCGCCGGTCACCGCGGCGAAGTGGGCCCGGCAGTCCTCACAGAGGTAATCGGGCATCTGGGGACCCTCGGATGTCACCGTCACGCAGCCCTCGCGCTTGCAGTCGAGCAGGCGAAGGGGATTCTCCCGCCACCGCTCGGCGTGCTCGTCGCAGAGCTCCCCCTCGCGGGCGCTCACGTAGTCCACCAGGGCGGCCACGTACTCCCCCCGGCAGGCGCCGTGGCCCATCGAGTTGACCATCAGGTCGAAGCGGGTGAGCCCGAGCGCCTCGTAGAAGCGCTGCGCCAGGGCGATTACCTCGACGTCGACGGCGGGGTCCTCGGTGCCGAGGACCTCGACGCCGAGCTGGTGGTGCTGGCGGTAGCGCCCGGCCTGGGGGCGCTCGTAGCGGAAGGCCGGAGTCAGGTACCAGGCGCGATAGGGCGTGGGCGGCTGGTGCTGGACGAAGGCCCGCACCACCGAGGCCGTGCCCTCGGGGCGCAGCGCGTAGGTGCGCTCCCCGCGGTCGGTGAAGACGTACATCTCCTTGCGCACGACCTCGCTGGCCTCGCCGATGCCCCGCGCGAAGACCCCGACCTCTTCGAACATCGGGGTGATCGCCAGCCCGAAGCCGTAGCGGTTGGCCAGCTCGGCGAACAGGGCGATGACCCCCTCCCACTCCGCCGAGGCCGGCGAGAGGACGTCGTGGGTGCCCACCGGGGCCCGAAAGGCGGGTGACTCGCCCATCAGGACTTGCTCTGGCCGGGCAGCTGGCGGAAGGCGTCGAAGACCCCGTCGACCGACTTCAAGGCGGCGAGCAGGCTGCCGAGGTGGGTCGGGTCGACGAGCTCGACGTCGAAGATCATGCGCACGATCCGCGAGCCCGACGTCGTCGAGGAGGAGGAGATGATGTTGAGGTGGTACTCGGCGACGACCTTGGACACGTCGAGCAGGAGCCGGGAGCGGTCGAAGGCGAGGACTTCCAGGACCACCCGGTACTGCCCGCCGAGCGAGCCATCCCACTCGACGTCGATCACGCGCTCGCCGAGCCGGTGAGCCAGGGCCACCGCGTTGGAGCAGTCGTCGCGGTGCACCGAGACGCCCCGGCCCTGGGTGATGAAGCCCATGATCGGGTCGCCGGGCACCGGCGAGCAGCAACGCGCGAGGTGGACCATCACGTCATCGAGCCCCTCGACGTAGACCCCGGCGCTGCGACGCGTCGTGCGGCTGGTGCGCGGCATCTTGGTGACCGTCGAAGGCAGCTGCTCGACCTCGCCGCCGCGCAGCTCGCGCTCGAGGCGCTGGACCACCGAGAGCGCCGACACCTGGCCGGCGTCGATCGCCATGAGCAGCGCGTCGAGGTCCTCGAGGTTGAGGCCCTTGATCACGGCCTCCAGCGCGCTCGAGGCCAGGGAGGTGGCGATCGGCAGCCCCTCGCGACGCAGCGCCTTCGTCAGCTCCTCGCGACCGCCCTCGAGGGCGTCCTCGCGGCGCTCGCGCTGGAACCACTGGCGGATCTTGGAACGGGCCCGCGAGGACTTGGCGACCGAGAGCCAGTCTCGCGAGGGCCCGGCCGTGGCGCTCTTGGAGGTGACGATCTCCACCACGTCGGCCGAGTGCAGGGGGGTGTCGAGGGGCACCAGTCGCCCGTTGACCTTGGCCCCCACGCAGTGGTGACCCACCTCGGTGTGCACCGCGTAGGCGAAGTCGATCGGGGTGGCCCCCTCCACCAGGGCGATCACCCGGCCCTTGGGGGTGAACACGTAGACCTCGTCGTGGCCGAGGTCGAGCTTGAGGGCCTCGAGGAAGGCGATGGGGTCGCTCTCCTCCTCTTCGACGTCGGCCAGGCGCTGCATCCAGGCGATCTCCTTGGAGCTGGCGCCCTCCTTGTAGCTCCAGTGCGCCGCGATGCCGAACTCGGCGCGCCGGTGCATCTCCCAAGTGCGCACCTGCACCTCAACGGACTTGCCCCGGGGCCCGATCACCGTCGTGTGAAGGCTCTGGTAGAGGTTGAACTTCGGGGAGTTGATGTAGTCCTTGAAGCGGCCCTGGACCGGCGACCAGAGGGCGTGGATCGCCCCGAGCACCGCCCAGCAGTCGCGCTCCTCGTCCACGATGACCCGCAGGCCCACCAGGTCGAAGATCTCGTCGAACTCCTTGCCTCCGATGACCATCTTCTCGTAGATGCTCCAGAGGTGCTTCGGGCGCCCGCGGACCTCGGCGCGGATCGCGAAGCTCTCGAGCTTCTCCTCCAAGGTGGCCATCACCTCGCTCAGGTAGGCCTCGCGCTCGGGCTGGCGGGCCGCCACCATCTGCTCGATCTCGGCGTAGCGCTTGGGGTGCAGGGTCGCGAAGGACAGGTCCTCGAGCTGCCACTTGACCTGCTGGACACCGAGCCGGTGGGCCAGTGGCGCGTAGACGTCGAGGGTCTCCTGGGCGATGGCGCGCTGGCGCGCCATCGGCATCACCGAGATCGTGCGCATGTTGTGGAGCCGGTCGGCCAGCTTGATGAGCAGGACCCGCCAGTCCTGAGCCATGGCGATGAACATCTTGCGGATGGTCGCGGCCTGCTGGGCCTCCTTGGAGTCGAACTCCAGGCGGTCGAGCTTGGTGACCCCGTCCACGACGGCGGCCACGCGCTCGCCGAACTCCCCGGCCAGCCAGGTCGTCGTCATGCCGGTGTCCTCGACCGCGTCGTGCAGCAGCGCCGCGGCGATCGTCGTCGCGTCGAGGCCGAGATCGGCCACGATGCCGGCCACCGCGATGGGGTGGGTGACGTAGGGCTCTCCGGTGCGTCGCAGTTGGCCCTCGTGCGCGGCGATTGCCGCCAGCCCGGCCCGCTCGATGAGCTCGGAGTCCCCGTCGAGGTGGAACTCCAGGTAGCGGGCGGTCAGGCGCTCCAGGGCGGCGGCCAGGGTCGGGTCGACCGGGGCGCGCGAGGACAGACTGACCACGCGGTCAGCCTACCGGCGACCTAGCGGCGCTTCCGCTTGCGGGCGCGAGCCTGCACCGGCGAGGGGGCCTGCGCCGCGTCGCGCACGCCGGGGCGGGCGTTGCCCTGGCCCGACATCGCCGCGGCGGCCGCCGGGGTCAGCACGCGGGACTCGCCACGCTGGGCCACTCGCTCGGCCAGCTCCTTGAAGCGCGGCTCGCGCTCCTTGAAGAGGGCGAGCAGCGGGCTGGCGATGAAGATCGAGGAGTAGGCCCCCGAGAAGAGGCCCACGACCAGCGCGAGGCCGTAGTTCTCGAGCGTCGTGGCGCCCAGGATGTAGGCACCCACGATGAGCACCGAGAGCACCGGCAGGATCGCCACGAGTGAGGTGTTCACCGAGCGCGCCAGGGTCTGGTTCATCGAGAGGTTGACCATCTCGCCGTAGGAGAGGTCCCCGCTCTTCAGCACGCCCGCCGAGTTCTCGCGCACCCGGTCGAACACGACGACCGTGTCGTAGAGCGAGTAGCCAAGGATCGTCAACAGGGCGATGACCGTGTCGGGGGAGACCTGGAAGCCGAACAGGGAGTAGACCCCGACCGTGACGAGCAGGTCGTGGACCATGGCGATGAAGGCCGCGATGGCCATCTTGAACTCGAAGCGCATCGAGATGTAGATCAGCACCGCCAAGAAGAAGACGATCAGGGCCTCGAGGGCGCGCTGGGAGACCTGGCCACCCCAGGTCGGGCCCACCGAGGAGGAGGAGACCTGGTTCTGGTTGATTCCGGCGACCTTGGCGAGCGCCGCGGCGACCTTGTTGGTCACGTTGGTCTGCTCGTTCTGGGAGAGGCTGTTGATGTCGGCCGACACCTGGAAGGTCTCCGAGCCGAGCTTCTGGACGATCGGCTGGGGCAGCCCGGCCGACTGGGCGGCCGAGGTGATCTGGGCGATGGTGGCCTTGGGGGCCAGCACCTCCCAGGAGGTCCCGCCCTTGAAGTCGATGCCCAGGTTGAAGCCGCGCACCCCAAGCGAGGCGAGGCCCACCACGATGATCAGCGCCGAGACGGCGAACCAGGTCCGCCGGCGCCCGACGAAGTCGATGTGGGTGTGGCCCCGATAGAGCCGCTCGAAACGTCCCTCACTCATCGCCGGCCCCCGTCGTCGCCAGCCCGGCGGCCAGGGAGAGGGCGCGGTGGCCCTCGCCAGCCCGCCGGCCGAGCAGGATCACCATCGGCCGGGTGAAGTACCAGGTCACGAAGACGTCCATGATCGTCGAGAGCCCCAAGAAGAAGGCGAAGCCCCGCACGTCGCCCACGGCGATCAGGTAGAGCAGCACGGCGGCGAGCAGGCTGACGGTGTCGGCTGCCAGCACCGTGCGCCAGGCCGACTTGAAGCCCCGGTCCACGGAGGTGCGCACCGATCGTCCCGCCCGGGTCTCGTCCTTTAATCGTTCGAAGTAGACGATGTAACTGTCCACCGTGATACCGATCGACACGATCAGGCCGGTCACGCCCGACAGGGAGAAGGTCGGCGCGAGGGAGGTGTGGCCGAGGGCCGAGATGATGGCCCACAGCAGGGCCGCCGTCACGCCGAGGCCGAGCACGATCACGAAGCCCAGCGCCCGGTAGTAGATGATCGTGTAGAGCAGCACGAGGGCGAGGCCCACCAAGCCCGCGCCCAGTCCCGCCACGAGCGAGCTGTGGCCCAAGGTCGGCGAGACGGCCTGGGTGGTGAGCGGCACCAGGCGCACCGGCAGCGAGCCGAACTCCATCGCGATGGCGAGCTGCTTGGCCGAGTTGGCCGTGAAGCTGCCCGAGATCTGGCCCGAGCCGCCGAAGCTGGTGAAGGAGGTCTGGTCGGGCTGGATCAGCGGTGCCGACTGGACGACGCCGTCGAGCTCGATCGCCAGCATCGCGTGGAAGTTGGCCGCGGCCACCTTGTCCCAGGCCGGGCTGCCCGAGGAGGTGAGGGTGTAGTTGACGACCCACTGGCCAACCTGGGTCTGCTGGGCCAGGGCCTTGGCGACGGCCCGACCCGAGAGCTGGGAGGGGCCCAGCACGTAGCGCACCGAGGAGTTGCCGAGCGCGGGCAGGATGACCGTCTGGCTGGGGTTGTCGTTCTGGGGCTGGGTCGACTTGATGTTCGCGTACTGCGGGTCCAGTCCGATGTTGTTGGTCGGCTGGCCGGTCGAGGGGTTCACCGCGAGGTTGGCGGCGGTCATCTGGTAGGCGCTGCCGCAGGTGGGCACCGTCGTCACCGCGACCGCCTTGGCCGAGGCGGGCCCCGTCTCACACAGCACCGGGCGAAAGAGCAGCTGGGCGGTCTGACCCACCTCTTTGAGAACCTGGCGGGCGTCGGTCACCCCGGGCACTGAGACGACGACGTTCTTACCCTGGAGGTTGACGGTCGCTCCCGAGACCCCCAGGCCGTTGACGCGGTTGGAGATGACGCTGACGACCTCTTGCATGTTGGCCTGGCTCGTCGCGTGGGCCGGCTTGTAGATCACCGAGAGGCCCCCGGCGAGGTCGAGGCCGAGCTTGGGGCCCCAGCCGAGCGACAGCGTCGCGATCAGGGCGCCGAAGGAGACGATGACGGTCAGCAGCAGGCTGACCAGGAGGGAGCGGCGCGAGGCGGCCGGTGCAGCCACGGCCTAGCGGTCCTCGTCGCTCGGGCCGTCGGCCGGCTCCTCGGGCTCGGGCGCGGCGACCGGGCGCGGCTCGTAGCGTCCCGCGATGGCCGAGGGCAGGAACTGTAGCTCCGCGCCGGCGTCGGTGCGCAGGGTCATCATCTCGTCGGTGCGCTCGACCAAGGTGGCGACCAGGCCGCCGATCGTGCGCACGCGGTCGCCCACCTCGACCTGGCGGGCCTGATTGCGCTGCTCCTTGGCCCGGCGACTGCGAGGGCGCAGGTAGAAGAAGTACAGCAGCGCGAAGAGCGCGACGTAGATGAGCAAGACCAGCGAACTCGAAGAGTGCGTCGTCGTCGAGGCAGCGGCCAGCATCTGGTTCCTTCCGTAATGGACCCTCGAAACCCTAGCCGCTGGCGGCTCGCGGCCTAGACCAGACCACCGCCGGGGGGTCGGCGTCCGAGGTGGCGGTAGGCCCGCTCGGTGGCCACCCGCCCCCGGGGCGTCCTCACCAGGAACCCCTCGCGCAGCAGGAAGGGCTCGTAGGCGTCCTCCAGGGTCTCGCTCTCCTCGCCCACCGCGTGGGCCAGGGTCGTCAGACCGACGGCGTGGCCGGCGAACTGGTCCGTGAGCAGGGAGAGGATCCGCCGGTCCACCTTGTCCAGTCCGGCCGGGTCCACCCCGAACAGGTCGAGCGCCTCGCCAGCCAGCTCGGCGTCGACGAGGGTGCGCCCCCTCACCGCGGCCACGTCGCGGACCCGGCGCAGCAGGCGGTTGGCGATCCGCGGCGTGCCCCGCGACCGCGACGCGATGATGGCGTCCGCCCCCGCCCCGAGCGCCACCCCGAGCAGCCCCGCCGCCCGGGCGACGATTCCCGAGAGCTCCTCGGGCCCGTAAAGGTCGAGCACGCCAACGAAGCCGAACCGGTCGCGCAGCGGCGCCGACACGAGGCCCGTGCGCGTCGTGGCGCCCACCAGGGTGAACTCGGGCAGGTCCAGGCGGATCGAGCGAGCCGACGGCCCGCGGCCGATCATCACGTCGAGACGGCGGTCCTCCATCGCGGGGTAGAGGACCTCCTCGACTGTCCGGCTCAGCCGGTGGATCTCGTCGACGAAGAGGACGTCGCCCTCGCGCAGGTCGCTCAGCAGGGCCGCCAGGTCGCCCGGGCGGGCCAGCACCGGCCCGGAAGTGACGCGCAGGTTGGCGCCCATCTCGCGCGCCACGATCCCCGCGAGGCTCGTCTTACCCAGGCCCGGCGGGCCGGCGAAGAGCAGGTGGTCGGGGGTCTGGCCCCGGGCGCGGGCCGCGCCGAGCACGATCTCCAGATGGCCGACGAGCTCGCGCTGACCGAGGAACTCTCCGAGGTGGGCGGGTCGCAGCGTCGCCTCCAGGCTGCGCTCGGCCTCGCTCGCCTGGGGCTCGAGGAAGCGGTCCTCGCCGAGGTCGATCTCGCGCCGGCTCATCGTCGCCTCAGGCGCGCCAGCGCCTCACGCAGGGCGGTCGCCTCGTCCCCGCCGACGTCGAGGCCCTCGAGCGCCTCGCGCACCTCGGCCGGCCCGTAGCCGAGCCCGCGCAGGGCCTCGGCCACCCCGGATTCGGGTAGGGCGGTCGGTGTGGGTGGCGCGACCAGCTTGCCGCGCAGCTCGAGCACGATGCGCGAGGCGGTCTTGGGCCCGATGCCCGGCACCCGGGCGATCGCCTTGGCGTCGCCCTCGTCGATGGCGGCGGTCAGCTCGTCGAGCGCTATCGTGCCGAGCGCGCCGAGCGCTGTCGAGGGACCCACGCCCGGCGTGGCGAGCAGCAGCTCGAAGAGTCGGCGCTCCTCGAGCGAGGTGAAGCCGAACAGGGCGATGGCGTCGGCGCGCACGATGGTGTGCACGAACAGCTCGGCCGAGGCTCCGGGGAGATAGCTCTCCGGGTGGGCCACTCGGACCTCGTAGCCCACTCCCCCCGCCTCGATGACGACGCTCTCGGGCTCGGAGAAGACGACCCGGCCAGCCAGGTACCCGATCACCGCGCGGCCCCCAGGCGGGCCTCGGTGCGCGCGGTCGTGAGATAGGTCAGCGCCAAGCCCAGGGCGTCGGCGGCGTCGGGCGGTCGGGGCACCTCGCCGAGTCCGAGGAGGCGGGCCACCATTTCTTGGACCTGGGACTTGGTGGCGGCGCCGTAGCCGGTCACGGCGAGCTTGACCTCCTGGGCCGTGAACTGGCGCACCCGAAGTCCGCGCGCCCCGGCCAGCGCGATAGCGACCCCGCTCGCCTGGGCGACGCCGATCGCGGTGCGGGCGTTGCGCTGGAAGAAGACCCGCTCGACGACGACGACGTCGGGCCGGGCCTCGTCGAGCAGGGAGAGGAACTCACGGTGCAGCTGGGCCAGCCGCTCCTCGACCGGGTCCCCGGGCGGGGTCTCGAGGACGCCGGCGCGTCGGGCGGCGAAGCGCTCGGGCCCCTCCAAGCCCCCTTCGACCAGGCCAAAGCCGCAGCGGGTCAGGCCGGGGTCCACTCCCAGTACGAACACGTGTTCGACTCTACCGCGCTGGTGAGGGCGCGGCGGGGACGTCAGCCCTCGTAGGCGGCCAGGACCTCGTCGGGCACGTCGAAGTTGGCTACGACGTTCTGGACGTCGTCGTGGTCGTCCATCCCGTCGACCAGGCGCAGGACCTTCTTCGCCTCGCCCTCGTCGGCGATGGGCACCAGGTTCTGGGGCACCAGGGTCAAGTCGGCGTTGAGGACCTTCACCCCGAGGGCCTCGAGCCGGTCGCGCACCGCCATCAGCTCGTGGGGCTCGGTGGTGACGACGAAGTTCTCCCCGGCCGCCTCGAAGTTCTCGGCGCCGGCCTCGAGCACCCACTCGAGGAGCTGGTCCTCGTCGAGGGGCCCGGCCACCTCGATCTGGCCCTTGCGGTCGAACTGCCAGGCGACGGCCCCGGGCTCGGCGATCGAGCCGCCGAACTTGGAGAAGAGGTGCTTGATCTCGGCGCTGGTGCGGTTGCGGTTGTCGGTGAGCGTCTCGACGATCACGGCCACGCCGCCGGGCGCGTAGCCCTCGTAGCTGATGGCCTCGTAGCGCACGCCCTCGAGCTCGCCCGTGCCCCGCTTGATGGCGCGCTCGATCGTGTCGATGGGCACCGAGGCGTCGCGGGCCTTCTGGTACATCGTGCGCAGGCTGGCGTTGGCCTCGGGGTCGCCACCGCCCTCACGCGCGGCGACCTCCACCTGACGGATCAACTTGGCGAAGACCTTGGCGCGGGCCGCGTCCTTGGCGCCCTTGCGGTGCTTGGTCGTCGCCCACTTCGAATGGCCGGACATGGTTCCTCCTGCCCAAACGGGCGCCAGCGATGCTACCCGGCGGCCGCGTCGAGGAAGGCGCGGTGGATCCGGGTGTCCTCGGTCAACTCGGGGTGGAAGCAGGCGCCCCAGACCGGCCCCTGGCGCACCAGCACGGGCCGCTCCCCGTCCCCGTGGTCGTGCCAGGCGAGCACCTCGACCGACTCGGCCCAGCTCTCGACGCGCGGCGCGCGGATGAAGACCCCCGGGACCCGTCCGATCCCGCGGACCTCGAGCTCGGTCTCGAAGCTGGCGATCTGACGCCCGTAGCCGTTGCGACGCACTGCGAGGTCCAGGGCCTCGAAGCTCCACTGGTCGGCGCGCCCGTCGAGCACCGTGCGGGCCAGCATGATCAGACCCGCGCAGGTCCCTAGCACCGCGAGACCCTCGCCCAGTCGCGCCGCCAGGGGCTCGCGCAGCCCCGAGGTCACGAGCAGGCGGGCCATCGTCGTCGACTCGCCACCGGGCATCACCAGGGCGTCGACCTCGCTCAGGGCCTCTCTGTTGCGCACCTCGAGCGTCGTCACCCCGAGGGCCTCCAAGGAGGCGACGTGCTCGCGCACGTCGCCCTGGAGGGCCAGGACCCCGACGCGCACTACCAGCCGCGCTCGGCCAGGCGCTGCTCGAGGGTGGCGGTCTCCGCACCCTTCATCGCGTCGCCCAGGCCGGTGGAGACCTTGGCCACGACGCTCGGGTCACGGAAGTGGGTCGTCGCCTCGACGATGGCCTGGGCCATGCGCACCGGGTCCGAGCTCTTGAAGATGCCCGAGCCGACGAAGGTCGCCTGGGCGCCCAGCTGCATCACCAGCGAGGCGTCGGCCGGGGTGGCGATCCCCCCGGCGCAGAAGAGGGGCACCGGCAGCTCGCCGGTGGCCGCCACCTCACGCACCAGCTCGTAGGGGGCACGCAACTCCTTCGCCAGGGCGAAGAGCTCGGCCGCGTCGGCGCTCGCCAGGCGGCGCATCTGGGCGTTGATCGTGCGCAGGTGGCGCACCGCCTCGACGACGTTGCCCGTGCCGGCCTCACCCTTGGAGCGGATCATGCAGGCGCCCTCGGCGATGCGACGCAACGCCTCTCCGAGGTTGGTCGCCCCGCACACGAAGGGCACGGTGAAGGCCCACTTGTCGATGTGGTTCTCCTCGTCGGCCGGGGTCAGGACCTCGGACTCGTCGACGTAGTCCACGCCGAGCGACTGGAGGATCTGGGCCTCGGCGAAGTGGCCGATGCGCGCCTTCGCCATGACCGGGATGGTGACGGCGGCCTGGATCTCGGTGATCATCTGGGGGTCGCTCATCCGCGCCACCCCGCCGTCGCGGCGGATGTCGGCGGGCACCCGCTCGAGGGCCATCACGGCCACGGCCCCGGCGTCCTCGGCGATGCGGGCCTGCTCGGGGTTGACCACGTCCATGATCACTCCCCCGCGCAGCATGTCGGCCAGCCCGCGCTTGACGAGTGCGGACCCGGTGGTGGAGTCAGGAGTGGTTGCCATGACCCAATCCTACCGGAGCCTCCCTACCACTCCTCCAGGGCCATGGCTCGCAGCGTCGGGTCGTCGAGGTCGCCGAGCACCGGCTCGACCCGCTCGGCGGCGACGTCGAACCAGATCCAGCGCTCTTGGGTGTAGGCGGGCGAGGCGAAGTAGGAGCCCGCCGGCGCCGGCGTCGTGGCGCAGCGCCGCAGGGCGCCCGCGATGCCCAGCGGGTAGCGGATCGTCGAGGCGGCGACCTCGTCGGCGCGGAAGGTCTGACCCGGTCCGGCGAGCTCGCGACGGGCCTCCTGCGAGCCCCCCGCGACGCAGGCCAGGCTCTCGCGTGCGAGCAGCCCGAGGCGCTGGCGCGCCATGAGGTGGGCGACCACGCCCTCGAGCTCGATCAGTTCGAAACCGGCCATCGCGCCCTCGGTGAGGATGAGGGTGAGCCCGTCGGCGTCGGGCACCAGGGCGGCGTTGAGCCCGCGGTCGGCGACGATCCGCACCCGCACCTCGTCCAGTCCGAAGGTGGCCGACAGCCGGTCCACCAGGGTGCGCAGGCGGGCCTCGGCGTGGGCGTCGCCCCCGGCGCCGAAGCGTCCCGCGAGGGTCGGGCCGAGCTGACGACCCTGGTGCTCGGCCCGGCTCACCGAGCGCGCGATCAGCGATCCGAGCAGCACCCCCACGACGAGGGCGAGGGCGATCAGCCAGGGCTGGACGAGGACGCCGGCGACGACCCCGCCCACGACCAGCACCGCGGTGAGGACGATGAAGGGGACCTGACGGCGCAGGGCGAAGTGGCGCAGGGCCGCCTGGTGGGCGTGACGCTCCGCGGCGGAGGGGGCGTAGGGGTTCTGCCAGCCCGGATCGAGGACCGGGGCGACGTAGCGCGGGGCCGCGTCGCGCGAGCGCCCTCGACGTCCGCTCGACCTGGTCCTCTGGGCGCTGGGCACCCCTCGAGGCTACCGTGCGCGCTCGTGCGCCTCCCGCGCGCGCTGGTAGATCACCTCGTAGGCGTCACAGAGCGCGGCCATCGACCAGCGCTCGGCGTGCTCGCGCGCACCGGGCACCCGACGGGCCCCGTCCCCTTCGAGCGTGGCGCGGATCGCCGCCTCGAGCGCGGTCGGGTCCCCGGGGGCGAAGAGCGCCGCGTGACCTCCCGCCGCCTCGCGGTAGCCGTCGATGTCACTCACCACGACTGGCGTCTCGGCGGCCATCGGCTCGAGCACCACGAGCCCGAAGCTCTCCCCGCGCAGCGAGGCGGCCACCGCCACGTCGGCGCGGCGCAGCCAGCGCCGCTTCGCCTCGTCCTTGACCGCCCCGAGCAGCTCGACGTCGGGGTTGCCCTCGGCGCGGCGTTCGAGCTCGTCGCGCTCGGGCCCGTCGCCCGCGATCACCAGCCGCCAGCGCGCCCCTCCGCGACGCTGGTGCTCCTCGAGGGCCGAGAGGACCACCCCGGCGCCCTTGCGGGCCTCGAGGCGCCCGACGAACAGCACGACGGGGTCGGCACCACTCTCTCGTGCGAAGGCGCGGAACCGCTCGGACTCGAAGCCGTTGAACAGGACCTCGCACTCGAGGCCGGCCGCCGCGGCGAGAGTCTTCGCCGCCGCCTCGCTCACCGCGGCGCTGGCGTCGAGGTGACGACCGAGCCGCCGGGTCAAGGCGGAGGTGAGAGAGACCGCCGGCCCCGCGCCGGCGCGGTGGAAGGTCCCCACTTGGGCGGCCCCGTGCTCGGCCAGTGCTCTCCAGGCGAGCAGGGGTGCGAAGGGTTCGTGGTAGTGGGTCACCTCGGGCGCGAACTCCCTCAGCGCACGGGCGGCCCGACCCGCCGCCGCCCACGACAGGGTCAAGGGGGCGCGTGACCCGTTGGCCGGCACCGAGAGGCGCCGCCCGAAGGTGAGGACGGTCGCCGGCGTGTCGTGATCGGTGCGGTCCGCCGCGTCCGGGGCGATCACCAGCACCTCGGCGCCGCGCCGGCTCCACTCGCGGCTCATCGCGAGGACCTGCTCCTGGACGCCACCGGGCACGCTGAGTGCGTAGGGCGAGACCAGGGCGAGGCGCCTCATCGAGGGGCGAACCGCCGCTCCAGGACGTGCCACTGCTCGGGGGCCCGACGGATCAGGCCCTCCAGCTCGTGGGCCACCGCCTGGGTCACCCGCGCGACGTCCTCGCGCAACCGGCCCTCGCGCTGGGCGGGGATGGGCGCCGTGACGACCGCGTGGTGGTCCCAGCCGGGTCCCGAGTAGCAGGCGGCCGCGAGCAGGGTCGCCCCGGTGCGCAGGGCCAGGGTGGCCGGCCCACCGGGCAGGGTGACCTGCTCGCCGAAGAACTCGACCTCCACCCCATTGCCGACCAGGTCCCGATCGCACAGCAGGCCCACCACGCCGCCCTCGCGCAGCACGCCGAGCATGGTCGAGCCGGCGCGCTCGTCGAGCGGCTCGATGCGGATCCCCAAGCGAGCCCGCTGGGCCCTGAACCACTCGAAGAGCTCGGGGGGCTCGAGGGCCTCGGCGATCGCGGTCATGGGCAGGCCGATCTGGGCCAGCAGGGCTCCGCCCCACTCCCAGCTGCCCACGTGAGGCAGCGCGATCACCGTGCCCTGGCCGCGGGCCTCGGACTCACGCAGGTGCTCGAGTCCCTCGGCAATCACGAAGCGCCCGGTGATCTGCTCGACGGGCAGGGCGGCCAGCTTGGCCCCCTCGGCCCAGTAGCGCCCGTAGTTCTCGAAGCCCCGCTCGACGAAGCGGCCGACGAGCGCGGGGTCGGCCGCCTGCCCGGGGCCGTAGAGGACGTGGGTCAGGTTGTCGGTGAGGTTCTCACGGGACGCCGAGCGCGCGCCAACCTGTCGGGCGATCCACTGAGCGGCTCCCACGTCGAGACGCTCGGGCAGCCTCTCGAGGATCGCGCCCAGGGCGCGGAAGGCCGCGACCCGCCCGCGACCGGCCACCTCAGTGGCGCGCGAGGCGCGACAGCCGACGTCGGCCGGTGTGAGGGTGTTGGCGCACGGCCCGCCGGGCCGGCGCCGGCGCCGGACGTGCGGCCGCGATCCAGACCCGCCGGAAGCGCCCGGCGGCGGTCATGGCCGTCAGGGCGAGCATCAGCCACAGGACCGGCACGAAGATGACCTTGGCGAGCAGGGCCACCCCGAGCAGGATCATCCTTTCGGCCCGCTCCATCAACCCGCCCTTGGCGGCCAGGCCCAGGGACTCGGCCTTGGAGCGCTCGTAGGAGATGAGGAAGGTGGTGGTGAGGATGGCGAAGGGCAGCAGCACCAGCTGGCCGTGGCCGTGGGCGGTCAGGTAGAAGGCGACCCCACCCATGAGCAGGGCATCGCTCACCCGGTCGGCCACCGAGTCGAAGAAGCTGCCCCGTTGGGAGGCGCGCTGGGAGGCCTTGGCGACGGCGCCGTCGAACATGTCGTGAAAGCCCGTCGCGGTGAGGGCCACGATGGCCACCAGGTGCCAGCCCTCGGCGATCAAGACGGCGGTCACGGCGGCGAAGACCAGTCCCGAACCGGTCAGGAGGTCGGCGGACACCCCCACCGAGACCAGGAAGCGGCCCACCGGCGAGGTGATCGAGTCGAGTGAGGTGCGGAAGCGTCCGTCGAACATGTCTGGGTGATCCCGGCGACAGTCTAGGCCGGCGACCCGGCGCCGCCCGGACCCAGGTGAGGAGCCACCTTGGCCCAGGTCGAGGCGAGGGACTCGGGCAGCACGCGGGTCTCGCCGAGGGCGGTCATGAAGTTGGTGTCGCCGTTCCAGCGCGGCAGGGCGTGGGCGTGCAGGTGCTTGGGGATCCCGGCGCCGGCGGCCCGCCCGAGGTTCATCCCCACGTTCATCCCGTCGGGGTGGTAGGCGGCCTCCAGGGCCTCGGCGGCCCGGCGGATCGTCCGGGCGAAGTCGTCGTACTCCTCTCCCGACAGCTCGCCCAGACCCGCGACGTGACGCCGCGGCAGGACGAGCAGGTGCCCCGAGCCGTAGGGGAAGGCGTTCAGGGTGACGAAGCTGAGCGCGGAGCGCCACAGCACCCCCGAGGCCTCACTGGGCTCCTCGTCGGCCAGCGAGCAGAAGACGCACTCGCCCTCGTCACGACCGTGGCGCGCGGCGTCGTCGCCCGAGACGTAGGCCTCACGCCACGCCGCGGCGAAGCGCTCGAGGGCCACTAGTGGTCCTCGGGCGCGCCGTGGTCGGCAATCTCGCCGACCACCCGCTCGACGAACTGCTCGAGCGAGACGCCCCGCTCGACCTCGCCGGCGCCCCGGGTGTTCACCCCGACCGTGCGCGCGGCCACGTCGTCGTCGCCCACCACGAGGACGTAGGGCACCTTCTCGAGCTTGGCCCGACGCACCCGCGCCCCGAGGGGCTCACTGGCCGGGTCGACCTCGACGCGCACCCCGCGCGCCCGCAGCGCCTCGGCGGCCTCGACCGCGTAGGCGTCGTGGTCGTCGCGCACCGAGAGGACCCGCACCTGCTCGGGGCTGAGCCAGGTGGGCAGGTTCCCCGCGTAGTGCTCCAGCAGCACGCCGAAGAAGCGCTCGAGCGAGCCCATGAGGGCGCGATGCAGCATGATCGGGCGGTGGCGCTGGTTGTCGGCACCCACGTACTCGAGGTCGAAGCGCTCGGGGTGGTTGAAGTCGACCTGGATCGTCGAGAGCTGCCACGAGCGGCCGATCGCGTCGCGCACGTCGACGTCGATCTTGGGACCGTAGAAGGCGGCGTCGCCCTTCTTGATCTTGTAGGGCAGCCCAAAGCGCTCCATCGCCAGCACCAGGGCGTTGGTGGCGCTCTCCCAGATCTCGTCGCTGCCGACGTACTTCCCGGGGTCCTTGGTGGAGAGGTTGGCGGTGAAGTCGTTGAAGCCGAAGGCCCGCAGCACGCTCATCACGAACTCGAGCAGCCCGGCGATCTCGTCTTGGAGCTGCTCTTCGGTGCAGTAGATGTGGCTGTCGTCCTGAGTGAAGCCCCGGATGCGCATGAGGCCGTGCAGGGTGCCCGCGCGCTCGTAGCGATAGACGGTCCCGAGCTCGAACAGCCGCAACGGCAGCTCGCGGTAGCTGCGCGAGCGACTGGCGAAGATCAAGCAGTGCATCGGGCAGTTCATTGGCTTCATGTAGTAGGTGCCGTTGTCCATCTCCATGGGCGGATACATCCCGTCCTTGTAGAAGCCCAGGTGCCCGGAGGTCTCGAAGACCCGCTGGTGGGTCAGGTGAGGGGTGTAGACGAACTGGTAGCCGCCCGCCTGGTGGCGCGCGCGCGAGTAGTCCTCCATCTCCTTGCGCACGATCGCCCCTCGGGGGTGCCAGACGGCCAGTCCCCCGCCGATCTCGTAAGGGAAGCTCAGCAGGTCGAGGTCGGTCGCCAGGCGACGGTGGTCGCGCTTCTCCGCTTCGGCGAGCATCGTCAGGTACTCGCCGAGCGCCGCCTCGCTCTCCCAGGCCGTGCCGTAGACGCGCTGGAGCTGGGGGCGCTTCTCGTCACCGCGCCAGTAGGCGCCGGCCACTCGCATCAGACGGAAGTGGCCGAGGCGGCCGGTCGAAGGGACGTGGGGGCCCCGGCACAGGTCGACGAAGCCCTCGGCGTTGGCGTAGACCGACACCGTCGAGGCGCTCTCCACCTCGCTCAGGTCCTCCTCGTCGCTCTGACCTCCGGCGACCGCGTTGATGATCTCAACCTTGAAGGGCTGGTCGGCGAAGAGGGCCAGCCCCTCCTCGGCGGAGTGCTCGGAGCGGGTGAAGGGCTGGTTCTCGGCGATGATCTCGCGCATCGTCGCCTCGATGCGCGCCAGGTCGTCGTCGGTGAAGTGGGCCCCGCCGGGCAGTTCGAAGTCGTAGTAGAAGCCGTTCTCGACGGCCGGGCCGATGGCGTAGTGGGCGCCGGGCCACAGGCGCGTGACCGCCTGGGCCATGACGTGGGCGGTCGAGTGGCGCAGCACCTCGCGGCCCTCGTCCGAGCCGGCCGTGATCAGGCGCGCGTCGTCACCGTCGCTCAGGTTCCGTCCGAGGTCGACGAGTTGTCCATTCACCTCGCCGACCAGGGCGTCCTTGGCGAGGCGGGGCCCGATGGCCGCCGCCAGGTCGTAGACCGTGGCCCCGGCGGGCAGCTCGCGCGCCGACCCGTCGGGCAGCCGCACCGTGATGTCCGCCATGGGGCCCTTTCGACGCCTAGAGAGTAATGCCGAGGATCGCCGCCGCGGGAGCGACGTTGTAGCCCGCGAGAGCCGCCTCGTCGAGAGCGCGCAGCGCGCCGGGGGCGTCGAGGTCGTCGTCGAGGGCCGCCCGCACCTCCTCGACGACCCCCGAGGGCCGGCCGGTGAGGGTCGAGCGCCAGGTGGCGAGTCGGGACTGGGCGAGGCTCAACAGCTCGTCGCGCCACTCCCAGTCCGCGCGGTAGTGCTGGTTCAACAGGGCCAGGCGCACCGCCGCCGGCTCGGCCCGGGCCACCAGGTCCTCGACGAAGACGAGGTTGCCGAGGGACTTGGACATCTTGGTGCCGTCGAGGCCCACCAACCCCACGTGGACCCAGTGGCGCACGAAGGGCCGACCGGTCACCGACTCGCTCTGGGCGGCCTCGCACTCGTGGTGAGGGAAGGCGAGGTCCCGCCCCCCACCGTGGATGTCGACGGTGTCGCCCAGCTCGCGCATCGCCAGCGCGGAGCACTCGATATGCCAGCCGGGCCGGCCCGCGCCCCAGCGCGACTCCCAGGCGGGCTCGTCCTCCAAGGAGGGCTGCCACAGGACGAAGTCGAGGGGGTCGCGCTTGCGCGGGTCGTCGGGCCGTCCCCCGTGGATCTCGGCCAGGCGGATCATCGAGTCGCGGTCCTCGTGGCTGATCTGACCGAAGCGCGGGAACTTGGAGACCTCGAAGTAGACCCACCCGTCGACCTCGTAGGCCAGGCCCCGGTCGAAGGTCTCGCCGATCAGGGTGAGGATCTCGGGGATGGCCCCGGTCGCGCGGGGCTCGCGGTAGACGGGCGTGATGCCGAGCAGGTGCATGTCGCGCTCGAAGCGGCTCATCTCCTGGGCGGCGAGGTCGAGGTAGTGCACCCCGAGCTCACGGGCCTTGCGCAGGATGTCGTCGTCGACGTCGGTGACGTTGCGCACGCAGCGCGTCTCGTGACCGGCGTCGCGCAGGCGGCGCTGGAGGACGTCGAAGCTGAGGTAGACGAAGGCGTGGCCCAAATGGGCGCTGTCGTAGGGGGTGATCCCACAGCTGTAGAGCGAGACGACCGGTCCCACGTCGAGGTCGAAGACCCCCTGGCGCGCGGTGTCGTAGAGCCTCACCGCTCGCCCAGTCCCGCCAGGCGCACGTAGCTGTGGGCCTTGTGGCGGATGTTGATCGAGATGCACACGGCCGTGAAGGCCTCGACCGCCCCGGCGAGCGAGAGCGAGCCCGCGACGACCGCGCGCAGCCCGGGCATCTCGTCGATCAGGTCGGCGACAAGCTGGCGCGAGGCCGCGTCGTCGCCCACCACCACCACGTCGGCCTCCAGACCGCTGTCGAGGTCCTCCATCTGGGCGGCCGGCAGGTGGTGGAAGGCGCCGACCACCGTCGACTCGGGCAGGGCGAAGGCCAGCTGGGCGGCCATCGAGCCGCGTGGCGGGTAGAGCGGGATCAGCTCGCGACCCTCGCGCGCCAGCGCGTTGACCATCGAGACGACGACCTTGCCGGCCAACGCCGCTCGCAGCGCGCTCACCGTCGCCACCGCCGACTCGGCCGGCGTCGCCACGATCACCAGCTCACAGGCCGCCGCCTCCTCGTTGGCGGCGCCGCGCACGACACCCGCGCCGCGCACCACGACCCCGAGCGCCGCATCGGAGGCTCGCTGGGCGTCACGCGATCCCAGCACCACCTCGTGGCCGGCGCTGGCCAGTCGGGCGGCCACCCCGCGTCCCGCCGGTCCGGTGCCCCCCAGGATGCCCACGCTCGTCATCGTCGTCCCTGCCCTCTCTCGACCCGCCAGTACGCTAACAACATGGGGCTGCTCGAGAATCACCGAATCCTGGTCACCGGGGTGCTCACCGACGACTCGCTGGCCTTTGGCATCGCCCAGCGCGCCCTCGAAGAGGGCGCCGTCGTCGCCCTGTCGGGCGCCGGCCGCGGCCTGTCGCTGACGGCGCGCACCGCGCGCAAGCTGGGCGACGTCGGTGAGGTCATCGCGCTCGACGTGACCCAACCCGACCAGGTCGCCCAGGCCGCCGCCGAGGTGGAGGCCCGCTTCGGGCGCCTCGACGGGCTGGTCCACGCGATCGGCTACGCCCCTCCCTCCTGCCTGGGCCAGGGCATGTTCGCCGCCCCCTTCGAGGACGTGGCGACCGCGATGCAGATCTCGACCTTCTCGCTGGCCTCCCTCGTGGGCTCGATGCGTCACCTACTGGCGCGCTCGGAGGCGCCCGGCGGAGCCTCGGTGGTGGCCCTGGACTTCGACGGCAGCCGCGCCTACCCCATGTACGACTGGATGGGCGTGATGAAGGCCGGCCTCGAGTCCCTCGGGCGCTACCTCGCGAAGGAGGTGGGTCCCGAGCGGATCCGGGTCAACCTGCTGGCCGCCGGCCCCATCCGCACGATGGCCGCCAAGTCCATCCCGGGCTTCTCGATCTTCGAGGACACCTGGGCCGAGCGAGCCCCCCTCGGCTGGGACGTCCACGACGGCTCCGCGGTCGCCGACGCCGGCGTCGCCCTGCTCTCGCCGCTGCTGCGCGCCACCTCCGGTGCCGTGCTGCACGTCGACGGTGGGGCCCACGCGATGGGCTGAGTCAGCGCTCCTGGGCCGCGAACTGGGTCTCGTAGAGGTCGGCGTAGAGACCGCCGGCCGCCAGGAGCTCGGCGTGGGTCCCCCGTTGGACGATCCGACCCGCCTCCACCACGAGGATCTGGTCGGCATTGCGGATCGTCGAGAGCCGGTGGGCGATCACCAGCGAGGTGCGCTCGGCCATCGTCTCGTCGAGGGCTCGTTGGACCGCCGCCTCGCTCTCGGCGTCGAGGTGGGCGGTCGCCTCGTCGAGCACGACCACCCGGGGCGACTTGAGCAGCAGCCGGGCGAGCGCCACGCGCTGCTTCTCCCCGCCGGAGAGTCGGTAGCCTCGCTCGCCCACGACCGTCTCGAGGCCCTGGGGCAGCGACACGACGAGGGGCCAGATCTGGGCCGCCCGCAGGGCCGCCTCGAGTTCGGCCTCGGTCGCGGCGGGGCGCGCGAAGAGCAGGTTGGCCCGCAGGGTGTCGTGGAAGAGGTGAGGATCCTGGGTCACCACCCCGACGGTGTCACGCAGCGAGGCGAAGGTCGCCTCGCGCAGGTCGAGCCCGTTGAGGGTGACCCGGCCCGCGTTGACGTCGTAGAGGCGCGACACCAGCATCGAGATGGTCGTCTTGCCGGCGCCCGAGGGGCCCACGAGGGCAGTCATGGTCCCCGGGGCCACTTCGAAGGAGAGGTCGGCCAGCACCGCGGTCCGCGGGCTGTCGTCGAGGCGCGCGACGGCCTCGAGGCTCGCGAGGGAGACCTCCTCGGCACCCGGGTAGGAGAAGCTCACGTGATCGAAGCGCAGCGAGACCGGTCCGGCGGGGACCTCGCGGGCGTCGGGGGACTCGGCGATCATCGGCTCGAGGTCGAGCACCTCGAACAGGCGCTCGAAGGAGACCATGGCCGACATGTAGTCGATGTTGAGGTTGGACAGCTGGGTCAAGGGCCCGTAGAGCCGCGTGAGGTAGGCGGTCAGGGCGACGACCGTCCCGACGTCGAGGACGTGGTGCACGGCGGCGACCCCACCGAAGCCGTAGGCGAAGGCGGTCCCGAGAGAGGCCGTCAGGGTCAGCGCGACGAAGAAGAAGCGCTGGTAGGTGGCCTGGCGGACCCCCATGTCGCGAACTTGGCCGGCCCGCGACTCGAAGTGGTGTAGCTCGTCGCTCGGGCGACCGAAGAGCTTGACCACCATCGCGCCGGCCACGTTGAAGCGCTCGGTCATCACCATGTTCATCTCGGCGTTGAGCTCCATGCCCCGCTGGAAGAGGGTCCCGAGCTTGCGCCCGACCCGGCGGGCCGGGATCAAGAAGGCGGGCAGCAACAGTAGGGACACCAGGGTGATGGGCCACGAGAGGGTGAACATGACCCCGAGGGTGATCGCCACCAGGATGACGTTGCCGACGACGTTGGAGAACAGGTCGGTGAAGGCCTGCTGGGCCCCGATGACGTCGTTGTTGAGACGGCTGATCAGCGCGCCCGTTTGGGTGCGGGCGAAGAAGGCGATCGGCATGCGCTGGACGTGGGCGTAGACGCGGCTACGCAGGTCGTAGATGAGCCCCTCACCGATCAGGGCGGAGATGCGACGCTCGGCCAAGGAGAGGACGGCGTCAGCCAACGCCAACCCCACCGTCAGCAGAGCCAGCCCGATGATGAGCCGCTCGCGCCCGTGGGCGATGCCCCGGTCGATGATCGCGCGCAGCACCAGGGGCGAGACCGACGAGACGATGGCGTCGATGACGACCGCGACCAGGAAGATGGTGAGGATCCGCCGGTAGGGCCGGGCGAACTCGAGGATCCGCTTCAGGGTGCCGGGCTTGATCCGGTGCTCGAGCAGTGTGCGATCTCGCTGCATCGAGCGCATCCCCATGCGCCCTCCCCCGCCCATCCCGTGCACGCTCATGACGACCTCCGCGGTCAGGTTACGGGTGGGAGCGGACCTTTGGACTAGGCGTGCGCGGCGCTGAGCAGGATCAGCAGGCCCAGCACCATCATCACGCAGGCCCCGGTGGCGCGCATCGCCACCAGACGCGAGGGCGAGGTGGCGAGCCACTCACGCGCGGTGCCGGCGATGACGCCCCACGTCGAGTCCGAGCAGAAGGCCAGGATCGAGAAGATGACCCCGAAGGTCAGCAGTTGCACGGTGTCCGAGCCCCGCGTGGAGTCGACGAAGTGGGGGAAGACCGCGGCGAAGAAGACGAGGGACTTGGGATTGAGGATGCCGACCGTGAAGCCCTGGCGCACGACGTGAAGACTCGACGGGCGGGTCGCCTCCCGTTCGGCCATGGCGCGCGCGTGGGCGTGACGGTGCCGCCACGCCCCGACGCCGAGCCAGATCAGGTAGAGCCCGCCGGCCACCTGGAGGGCCACCGAGAAGGCGTGGGACCGGCTGAGCAGGGGTCCGAGCCCGAGGGCCACCACCCCTGAGAGCACGAGGGTCCCCAGCGAGTTGCCGAGCACGGTCAGCACCGCGACGGCCCGGCCCCAGGCGACGCCGCGGGCGAGGGTGAAGAGCACGCTCGGGCCCGGGACGATGATGATCGCGATCGACGCGACGAGGAAGGCGGTGAGCTGGGATCCCCCGATCACGTCGGCTCCCCGGCGACGCGCGCCACCCCGGCGAGCGAGGCCCCGATCGAGAAGCCGATCGTGGCGGCGAAGATGGCGGTGCCGAGGCCGACCTGGCCGCCGAGGAGCCAGCCGACGACCAGCACGGTCACCTCGAGGCTGAGCCGCACGTAGACCACGCTGACCCCGAGGTGGCGGTGCAGGCTGGTCATCAGCCCGTCTCGCGGTCCCGGCCCGAGCCCGGTGGTCAGGTAGAGGGCGCTGCCGATCCCGATCGCCGCTACCGCGCCGACGACGTAGAGGCCGCGCCCGACCTCGGCCCCCGGCGTCGGGGCCCAGGCGGCCGTCAGGTCGAGGACCACCGCGATGATCGCCAGGTTGGAGAGAGTGCCCAACCCCGGCCGTTCGCGCAGCGGCCACCACGCGAGCAGCACCACCGCGCTGATCAGTGCGGTCGCCCAGCCGAGCGAGAGGTGCAGGTGGTAGCTGACGCCCTCGGCGAAGACCGTCCAGGGCGTGGCACCCCAGTGGGACTGGACGAGCAGACCCTCGCCCACGCCGAACAGGGTGAGGCCCACGATGAGGGGCGGCCACGTGGACGGGCGCGCCCTCCAGGTGCTCACCGCCCTCCACCGGGTCATCGGGATCCGGTGGCTGAGCCTCATGGGCAGCACAAACTACCAGCCGACCCGGGACCTACGGCCCGGGGACTGCTCAGTAGGCTCGCTCCGGTGAGGTCCACGACGAGGTCGTTCCCGTGGCTCCTCGCTCTCTCCATGATTCTCGGCGCCGGCTGGGTGGCGACCGGGGCGCCCGGGCCGACCACCGCTCGACCGGCGACGGCGGCGTCGCGCTGTCCCTGGGTGGCAAGCGCTCTCGCCCATCGCGCCACTCCCGGCCGGTTGGCCAACGAGGTCGTCGCCCACCTGACCCTCGCCCAGAAGGCCGACCTCGTCGTGCTGGCGGTGCGCGGCCGAATCGAGAACGCCAACGTCGGGGTGCCCGGGCTCTGCCTACCCGACCTCACCCTCACCGACGGCCCGGTCGGAGTGGGTAGCGGACTGCGAGGGGTGACCCAGTTCCCGAGCGAGCTCGCGGTCGCCGCCTCCTTCGACCCCGCCCTGGCGCGCGCCGTCGGTGCGGCCATGGGCGCCGAGACCCGGGCCAAGGGCCTCGACGTCCTCCAGGGCCCCAATCTGAATCTGGTGCGCGCTCCACTGAGCGGGCGGGCCTTCGAGACCTACGGCGAGGACCCCTACCTCGTGGCCGCCATGGGCGTCGCCGCGATCGAGGGCATCCAGTCGACCGGCACGCTGGCCGACGCCAAGCACTTCGGCGCCTACACCCAAGAGACCGCGCGCGGCGTGATCAACCAGCTGGTGAGTCCGCGGGCCCTCGCCGAGGTCTACAACCTCCCCTTCGAGGCCGCCGTCACGAGGGCCCACGTCGCCTCCTTGATGTGCGCCATGGGCTCTCTCAACGGCGTCAACACCTGCTCGGACCCCTCCCTCTACGCCACCTTGCGCCGGTGGGGCTTTCGGGGATTCGTGCGCACCGACTACCTGGCCGTGACCCGTCCCCTGCCAGCCTTCTCGGCGGGCGTCGACCTGATCAAGCCGGCCTCCTCGGCCCAGCTGGTGGCGGCGGTGGCCGCCCGCCACCTCCGCGCGTCCTCGCTGACCCGCGCGGCCCGCGACGTGGTGCGCGTGATGTTCGCCTGGGGACTGATCACCCATCCCCGCACTCCTCACCCCCTGGCCCGGGCCGCCACGCCGGCCCACGCGGCCCTCGCGCTGCGCGCGGCGATCGAGAGCGCGGTGCTGTTGAAGAACGACGGCGTGCTGCCCCTCTCGCACGCGGTCCACTCGGTGGCGGTGATCGGGGTCGACGCCCAGGTGAACCCCATCACCCGCGGCGGCGGCAGTTCGGGGGTGACCGCGCCCTTCGTCGTCACGCCCCTGAGCGCCCTGCGTCGGACCCTCGGGCCGGGTGTGGCCGTCACCTACTCCCCCGGGGGCCGTCCCGCGCTCGAGCTCGACCAGCTGCGCTACAGCGACCTGCTCGCCGGCAAGCCCCTGCCCCACCTGAAGGCCCTCCCCGTCGAGATCGAACCGGGCAAGGCCGACCTGTCGATCGACTACGCCCCGCGCGTCACCGCCGCCACCGCGACGGCGACGGCCCCGGGGACCGGCGAAGGCTGGAGCCACTGGCGCGCCCAACTGAAGGTCCACGTCAGCGGGACCTACGAGGTCGGCCTCCAGCAGACCGGCGACACCTGGCTGACCCTGAACGGGGCGCCGGTGATCTCCTCACCGGGCGTGCACGGCCCGACCGTCGCCACCGCCACGGTGAACCTGCTGGCGGGCCACCACTACACCCTCGAGGCCCGCTGGCTGTCGGTCAGTCCGAAGGTCGAGCCCAAGCTCGGACTGAGCGACGTCTCGGGCTACATCGCCAGGGCCGTGGCGGCGGCGAAGTCCGCCCGCGTGGCGATCGTCTTCGCCTCGAGCTACGCGACCGAGGGCGCCGACCAGACGAGCCTCACCCTGCCCGGGGACTCCAACGCGCTCATCAGCGCCGTGGCCAAGGTCAACCCGCGCACGATCGTCGTCTTGAACACGGGGGGTGCGGTGACGATGCCCTGGCTGAGCCACGTGGCCGCCGTCCTCGAGGACTGGTACCCCGGTGAGCAGGACGGGCGCGCGGCGGCGGCACTGCTGACCGGGGCCGCCAACCCCTCCGGCGCCTTGCCGATCACCTTCCCCCGCTCCCTGTCGGCCCAGCCGGCCGCCAGCCCGGCCTCCTTCCCCGGGGTCCACAGCACCGTCTCCTTCGGCGGTCTCGACGTCGGGTACCGCTGGTACCAGGCCCACTCGGTCGCGCCCCTCTTCCCCTTCGGCTTCCAGCTGAGCTACACCCACTTCCACCTCGGCGCCACGACCCTGCGCCGCCAAGCGGGAGGGGTCCTCGTGAGTCTTCCGGTGGCCAACGTGGGCGGGCGCCGTGGCGCGGTGGTGGTCCAGGCCTACGTGCACTTCCCGAGCGGTGCGGGCGAGCCCCCCGAGCAGTTGCGGGCCTTCGCCCGGGTGGACCTGGCCCCTGGGGGCCAGCGCGTCGTGACCTTGAGCCTGCCCCGGAGCGACTTCGCGTCCTGGAACGGACGGACGATGACCGTCCCGTCCGGCCAGTTCCGCATCGACGTGGGGACGTCGTCGGCCCAACTCGTCGACCACGTCAGCCTGTCCCTCCCCTGACCGGTCCTGCCCGTCTAGCGAGGCAGACTGGGCCGGTGACGGACGACGCGGTCCCCACGGCCCGACAGCTGGCCACCGTGGACCCCGCCGGGGCCCTCGCCGCCCTCGGCTCCAGTGAGGCCGGCCTCAGCGAGCAGGTGGCCCGCCAGCGCCTCGCCGCGGAGGGGCCCAACGAGCTGATGACCCACACGGTGAGCGCCTGGAGGGTCCTCGCGCGCCAGCTGCGCAATCCCCTGCTCGGCCTGTTGCTCGTCGCGGCCCTCGTCTCGGGACTGACCGGCGGGGCCACCAACGCCGTCATCATCGCGGTTATCGTCGCGCTCAGCGTGGTGCTCGGCTTCGCCAACGAGTTCGCCGCCGAACGCGCGATGGCCTCGCTGCGCTCGCGCATCAGTCACCGTGCGACGGTGCGGCGAGACGGGGTCACCCGCGAGGTGCCGGTCGCGGAGCTGGTGCGCGGAGACGTCGTTCTGCTCTCGCTCGGCGGTCTCGTCCCCGCCGACCTGCGCCTGCTGTCGGTGAGCGGTCTGGAGTGCGACGAGGCCGTGCTGACCGGTGAGTCGCTGCCCGTCGCCAAGGACCCCGCACCGCTCGATGCGAGCCAGGACCCGGCGCCGGCCCTCGCCTTCCAGGGCACGATCGTCCACCAGGGCTCGGGCGAGGGAGTGGTCGCGGCCACGGGACTCGCCACCGCCTTCGGCGCCATCGCGGCCGGTCTGTCGGAGGCGCCGGGACGCACCGCCTTCGAGGCAGGCCTCGCTCGCTTCAGCCGCTTCCTCTTCGGCGTGGCGATTCTGCTCACCGTGGCGATCTTCCTCATCAACGTGGCCCTGTCGCGACCACTGATCGACGCCCTCCTCTTCTCCCTAGCGATTGCGATTGGCATCGCGCCCGAGATGATGCCGGCGATCGTGACCCTGAGCCTCTCGTCGGGCTCGCGGGCCCTGGCGCGGCGTCGGGTCCTCGTCAAGCGCCTGGTGGCCATCGAGGATCTCGGCAACGTGGAGCTGCTCTTCACCGACAAGACCGGGACCTTGACCATGGGAGCGGTCGCCTTCGAGCGGAGCCTCGATGCGCGCGGCGCGCCCGCCGACCGCCCGCTGCTGCTCTCGCTGGTGTGCAACGAGGCCTCCATGGGCGACGCCGGCCCGGTGGGGGGCAACGCCCTCGACCGGGCCCTCTGGGAGGGCCTGGCCCACGCCGGTCACGCCGACCTCGCCGGCCAGGTCGCTCAGGTGCGCCGCCTCGCTCTGCGCCCCTTCGACCACCACCGCCAACTGGTCTCGGTCACCTGCGACCTCGACGGCGGCCTCACCGTCGTCAAGGGGGCCCCGGAGGCCGTGCTGGAGCGCTGTGTCGGCGTGCCCGCCGAGACCACCGCCGTGCTGCACCAGCTCTTCAGCGAGGGCGAGCGAGTGGTCGCGGTGGCGAGCCGGCCGGGGGCCGGCCCGACCCTCGACGACGCCAGCGAGAGCGAGCTGACCCTCGAAGGCCTGCTCACCTTCGCCGATCCCCCCAAGCCCGACGCCCGCGAGGCCCTCGCGCGCCTGGAGCGCCTCGGGGTGGAGGTGAAGGTCATCACCGGCGACAACGGCCTGGTGGCGGCGAAGGTCTGCGCCGATCTCGGGCTCGCCGCGGGCACCGTCCTCTCGGGTCCCGACCTCGTCGCGATGGGCGACGAGGAGTTGGCGGCCGCCATCCCCCAGACCACCGTCTTCGCGCGCATCACGCCCGACCAAAAGTCCCGCGTGATCAAGCTGGCGCGGCGCACCGGCCGCGACGTGGCCTTCCT
>CAYUZO010000018.1:0-37040 GCA_964449735.1 uncultured Ferrimicrobium sp. | reverse complement strand
GTCCGTCACCGTTGTAGGAGTAGGAGCTGCCCGTCGCTGGGGTCGAGGAGCACGGGGTCACCACCGCACGAGGTTGGCGCCAGGAATTGAGCAGCTCGACTCGCGCCTCAGATCACACCCAGATGCGTGGCTCGCGTGCACTGTCTTCGACGCTCTGACAAACTCAAGCAAAATCCGGAATAGTCATCAGAGCGAAGCCCAGTCCTATTACACCTAGTGTGGCTCATCGTTGCCAATTACCTGGCGGACTTTTGTTGCCTGAATTGAAGCTAACGTTTCGATTGTCCGCCAGTTCCACGAGTTGTATCTTGAAGTGCATAGGAACGTAAACGCAATGTTCTCAACGCAGGCCGCTGCAAACTTAACATTAGCGGAATGACTTGGCTCAACGAGAGTCAATTCATAGGCAAACACGGCGTCAGCATCATTCACTGCGAAGTCGGCAACAACGGTGGCGTCGTCAATACTGAGCTTGTTACCACGTCTAATGACCAAGTACGTTAGTGCTTTGGATACATTGCTGCGCGCTGCTTCCGCACTCATGCATGGTGTGAGTTGCACCACCAAGTCTCCTTGACCTTCGCCGGAAATCACAAACTGCCTTAACACAGATGTACTTCTTGAACTTCTCGAGACCAAAGCCTCTCGATGGGAGCGACGTGCCATCGGCGTTCTGATCGTCCGAAGGGAGACCTCGTGGAGATTCATAATCGCGAAGTCACGGGAATTAGCAGACATCGCCAACGATCGAGACTCCCCAGTCTTGTGGCCCAGTTCCCTGAACTTGAGCATGTTCAACTGAAGGACCGTCCGCATGGACTCGCGCCTTGGAAGTTCAGTCATTGCAGTCTCGCGCCTAGAAGCCTAGGGGTCTGCCCCCAGTTCCCCTGACACCGTGACCTGCCCCAGGGTTCTTTTCCACCTTGTCTCTTGAGTTCAGGCCGTCTGGTTGGTGAGCGACAGCTCGAACTCGATCGGTGAGACGTAGTCGAGGCTCGAGTGGCGTCGCTGGCGATTGTAGAACGCCTCGATGTAGTCGAAGATGGCGTTGGTGAGCTCCAGGCGCGTGCGCCAGCGCTTGCGGTCGAGCAGTTCGATCTGCATGCTCGACCAGAAGCTCTCCATCATGGCGTTGTCATAGGCGTCTCCGACCGAGCCAAATGAGGGCATGGGACCCGCTTCGCGCACGCGCTCCGTGAAGGACCACGACGTGAACTGGACCCCGTGGTCGGCGTGGACAATGCCTCCGCGCCGGACCCGCCGCTGCTTGATCGCCATGTCGAGGGCGTTCACCACGAGCTGGGAGTCCTGGACAGTGTCGATCGACCAGCCCACGATGCGCCGGCTGCAGGTGTCCATCACACAACAGCAGAAGACCTTTCCCTCGCGCGATCTGTGCTCCGTGATGTCGGTGACCCAGAGCTCGTCGAGCTCGCTGCGGGCAAACTTGCGCTCCACGAGGTCGTCGCCCGTGGGCACGCCCTTGATCCGCTTCACCTTCGCTGGCCCCGGAAGACCGGCGATTCCCGCGTCGTGCATGAGGGTAGTGACGAGGTTCACGCTGACGTGGATCCCACGGCCCTTCACCAGTTCGGCGTGAACCCTTCTCGATCCGTAGGTGCCACGTGAGGCGACGTGGACCTCCTTGATCAGCGCGGTCAGCCACTCGCGGCGCATCTTGGTGGGCGACATCGGTCGTCGGAGGTAGTCGCAGTAGTCCTGGGAGGAGACGTTGAGCACGCGACAGCACTGCTGGACGGTGATCCCGGCGTCGACGAGGACGTCGATCACCGGTTGAACCTCTTGGGCGGTTGGCCCCCGTTCCGAGCAACTCGTTCGCTCGCCGTAGGATCTCGACTTCGGCCTCGAGCTCGCGGATCCTCTTCCTCGCTCGTCGCAACTCATTGGACTCGGTCGTCGTGCGCCCGGGGATGAGTCCGCGATCGATCTTGTCCTGCTTGATCCAGTGCTAGAGAGTGGCCTCGGTGAAGCCGAGGTCGGCCGCGGTCTTGGCCACGCTCTGGCCGGCCTCGACGAGAGCGATGGCTCGTCGGCGGAACTCAGCGGGATAGTCACGGGGCATGGGTTGAGCCTTTCATCAAGGCCCGAACTCAACAAGTGAAGTGGAAACTATCCCTGGGGCAGGTCACCGGTTTTGAACAACACGCCGCCTGAGTGGCAGCGACGGCGGAAGTTGGAATGGAGTACGACGGCTAAATGTTGTATCAAGCCCAGAGAATGGGCAGATGTCTGATCACCTCAAGATGGTCGAGAGCGTGAGTCCGCTCTTCCGAGTCACAGACTGATATAGCGTCCCCTCTCCGGTCGTGCCACCTGACCAGCCTTTACCAGATAGTCGAGAGTGGCCGTCACCCTTCTTAGGTCGTCGTCACGGCCTGAGGCGAGTAGGTGGGTGAGAATCTCTGACGGGGAGAGCGATCCTTCGACTTCCCGAAGGGTGGTCAAGATGGCCTCAGTCCGGGGCAGTGTCGCGATATCGCCGCCTCGGGTGAAACTGGCTCGAAGTGAGGCGAGTTGAGCCTCGTATCCTCGGGCCTCCGCGACGGACTCGGCAATCCTCTGCCTCGTCACGGCGAGTTTGGCCTCGACTGTGGCGATGAGCTGGGACACGCTGACGATGTCTCCTATTAACAAACAAAGAACACAGATTGCTTTGCTACTGGATGAGCCGTCAAGTGCCGCCGAGTCGGCTCCCCGCACGATCGGGACCTAGGCTGGGGGTCGATTTTCGCGCGGAACTCTTTGCGGAGGTTCCCGCGGAGGTCCCGCCCCCGTAGCTCAGGGGATAGAGCATCGGTTTCCTAAACCGTGTGCGCAGGTTCGAATCCTGCCGGGGGCACTGAGGGGGTTGGCGGGGAGCGGCCGCGCCGCAGACGCCGCTTCACCCCGTTCGTGCGAGAGGAGAGCGATGACGTGGGTGGCGTTGACACCGGGCCTGGGGGAGGTCGACGGACTCATCGAGACGCTGGCCTCCTGGCAGCGAGATGATGGCCCCCTTCAGCTCCATCCCGGCGATGTGGGATGGTTCTGGCGTTTTGGACCCTCAGCGACGCTCCAAGCCCTCACGGCGTGGAAGAAGGACGAAGACGTCGTGGCCATCGGCCTGCATGACGGTCCCACTGTGCTGCGCGTCGCGCTTCGCCCCGACGCCCACCACGACCGCGCGATCGCCGAACGGATCGTCGATGACCTGACCGATGAGTCGCGTGGGGTGTTGGGGGCCGGGGAGGCCTTCGTCGAAGCACCGAGCGGATCGGAGCTGGGCGACCACCTCGAGGCGCGCGGGTGGGTGCGCGACGAACACTGGACACCTTTGCAGAGGGACCTGGGCCCCGAGGTGGAAGAGTCGACGATCCGGGTGGTGGTCGTCAGTGAGGAGTGGGCGGCCGCTCGCGTGGGAGTTCAGCGAGCCGCCTTCGCCCGATCGACCTTCACCACCGATGCCTGGTCGGAGATGTGTGGAGGGCCGGCCTACCAACGTGCATGGTGCCTCCTCGGGTTCTCGCTCGACGGTGAGCCGGTGGCCGCGGCGACGGTGTGGTCGGCGGGGGAGGGCCGGCCGGGACTCCTCGAGCCGGTCGGCGTCGCGCGAGACCATCAAGGGCGTGGTTACGGTCGAGCCATCTCCGTGGCCGCGGCCGCCCATCTGAGGGCGATGGGCTCCTCGAGCGCGCAGGTGTGTACCCGCAGCGCGAACGTCGCGGCGGTGGCGACCTACCGGTCGGCCGGGTTCGTCCCCGCGGAGCCTCGCCGGGATCTGCGGCGCGCCTAGAGGCGGCGTGGCTGGTGGCCCGCATCTCGGATCTCCTCTCGCGCGATGGGGCCGGCATCGCACAGCGGCGTGGCGACGTGGCCCGGTCGCGAGACGTCGACCGCCCGACGGAATCGCAGGTCTTTCGTGCCGTCGCCGCGAGCGCGGTCCTGGCTCGGCCCGCAAAAGTGGGCTGTGACAGGGTGGAGGAGTGGCCGGAGCCGGGGCGATGTCGATGAGGGCGTGGGTGGTCGAACGGCCCCAGTCGGTCGACGGCGGACCGTTGGCCCTGGTGGACCGGTCGCGGCCGACGGCCGGTCCCGGCGAGGTCCTCATCAAGGTCTCCACCTGCGGGGTCTGCCGTACTGATCTCCACCTCGCCGAAGGGGACTTAGCGCCCCGACGAGCGGGCGTCACGCCCGGCCACGAGGTCGTCGGGCGCGTCGACTCCGTGGGCGAGGGAAGTACCCGGTTCCGCGTAGGGGATCGGGTCGGGGCGGCGTGGCTCGCCAGCAGCTGTGGGGTCTGTCGCTTCTGCGCGCGAGGGGCGGAGAACATCTGCCTGGAGCCACGGTTCACCGGCTGGGACGTCGACGGCGGCTACGCGCCCTACCTCGTGGCGAGGGAGGACTTCCTCTACGAGCTGCCCGACGAGTTTGACGACCTCGCCGTGGCGCCGCTGCTGTGTGCGGGCATCATCGGCTTTCGAGCGCTGCGAAGAACCGAGGTGGCTCCCGGCGGGATCCTCGGCATCTACGGCTTCGGGGGCTCGGCCCACTTGACCGCCCAGATCGCCCTGGCCGAGGGGATGAGGGTCCACGTGATGACCCGCTCGCCCGACGCCCAGGAACTGGCCCGAGACCTCGGCGCGGCCAGCGTGCAGGGAGCCGACGACAAGCCACCCGAACCCCTCGATGGCGCCATCCTCTTCGCGCCGGTCGGCGACCTGGTGCTGCCAGCTCTCGAGGCTCTCGACCGCGGGGGCACACTGGCGATCGCGGGGATCCACCTGAGCGACGTTCCCCGGCTCGACTACCAACGACATCTCTTCCAAGAGAGGACCCTTCGCTCGGTGACCGCCAATACGCGCCAAGACGGCCGGGACTTCCTCACGGCCGCCGTGAGCGCGGGCCTCTCACCCACGGTGGTCCCCTACTCGTGGCGTGAGGCCGACCGCGCGCTCGCCGATCTCGCCCACGACCGGGTCACCGGCGCGGCCGTCTTGGTGGGCTTTGACGAGGCGGGTGAGTGAGCCCGCTGAGCGAGGGTTCTCTCTCGTGACGGCGCCCTCGCTGCGCCGCCGCGTCCGCCAGGTGGTGGCCGTGGTCGCGGCCGGGCTGGCCCTCTACGTGGTGGGACCGGCCCTCATCGCGGTGGTCGACGCCTGGCCCCGCCTCTCCACGCTCGAACCGGTCTGGATCGCGGTGATGCTGGCGGCGGAGGTCGCGAGCTTCTGGTGCTCGATGACCTTGCTGTGGATCGTCGTGCGCCGGGGGCGCTGGAGCGACGTGGCCGCGGCGGGCCTGGCGGGCAACGCCGTCACGAACACCCTGCCCGGTGGCGATGCGGTCGGGGCCGGCGTCCAGTACCGGATGCTGGCGCGCTCGGGCATCGACGCCGACGCCGCGGCGGGGGGTCTGACCGTCTCGTCGGTCCTCGGGGTCGCGGGGCTCTTCTTCCTGCCGGTCTTCGCCCTGCCCGCCGTCGCCGGCGGCGCCGTCAGCACCAGCCTCGCGCACGCCGCCTACCTCGGCCTGGCCGGCTTCGCGCTGATCGTCGTGGCCTCAGCCGTGGCCCTGACGACGGACGGTGCCCTCACCGCCGTCGGGCACGCGCTCGAGTGGTTCAACACCCGTCTCCTGCGCCGTCGGCGCGCCGACGTGGCCCGCCGGCTGCTCACCCAGCGCGACCTCGTGCGTCGTGACCTCGGGCGGAACTGGTGGCGGGCGAGTCTGCTCGTGGCGGGCCGGGTGGGGCTCGACTACGCGAGCCTGCTCGCGGCACTGCGCGCGACCGGTGCCCACCCCAATCCGGCCGCGGTGCTGCTGGCCTTCGCGGCGACGGCCCTCGTGGCTCTCCTGCCCTTGACGCCGGGGGGGCTGGGCCTCGTCGAGGCCAGTCTGGGCGGGCTCCTGGTGCTGGCGGGGGTCCCCGGGCCACGGGCCATCCTGGCGACCCTCGCCTACCGGCTCGGCTCCTACTGGCTGCCGATCCTCGTCGGGGCGGCCGCCTACCTGCGCTTCCGGCGTCGTTTCGCCAGCAATGGGGAGGGTGCCGACACCTAGGGGACCGTCGTCGTCGTGCCCGTCGGGGGGCCACTCGGGACGGTCGTCGTGGTGCTCGTCGTCGTGGTCGTGGCGACGGTCGTCGTCGTGGTCGCGACGTCACTGGGCGCGCCGGTCCACACGAGTTGGCGCACCGAGGACAGGGTGCGCACCGCGATGAAGCGGCGCAAGGAGTGGCTCAGGTTGAGCGCGGCCTCACCGGACTCGGCGAGGGGATTGGCGCCGTGCTCGCCCAGGACGACCGCGTAGGTCGTCAGGGCGATCCCCCCCACGCTCAGGTGCACGGCCATGACGTCACACCCACCGGCCGGGAAGGTGAAGCCCGACTTCACCCCGACGACCCCGAACTGGCCGACGAGAGGGGTGTAGGAGCCGAGCACGCCCGCCACCGGCAGGCGCACCGCCGGCCGCTGGACGATCGAGCGGATCAAGGGGGAGCTGGCCATCAGGGTCGTGGCCATCGCCGCCTGGTCCATCGCGGTCGACGTGTCGCGAGGGTCGATGCCGGTGGGGTCGACGTAGTGGGTGCGCGTCAGTCCGAGGGCCCTGGCCTGCTCGTTCATCAGCGCCACGAAGCGACCCTGTCCGATGTGCATCATCTCGAGAAGGATGTACGCGAAGTTGCCCGCCGAGTGGACCATCAGGCCGGTCATGAGGGTCTTCTCGCACAGCTGCTCGCCCACGGCGACCGCGGCGCTCGATTGACCGGTCGCGACGTCGTAGCGGTAGACGGCGAGGTCGTGAGCGGTGACCACGTGGCAGGGACCCCTCTGTCCGAGGCCGAGGGGGAGATGCTGGAGGACCACCCAAGCGGTCATCATCTTGGTGAGGCTGGCGATGGGCCGGACGTTCTGGGGACTCGAGCCTGCGCTCACCGACAAGGCGGGGATCGCCACGGCCGAGCTCACGCCCCCGGGCCAATCGAGCGCGTGGTCGACGAGGGAGGTCGTCGTCGTGGGCGCCGTCGAGGTGGTGGTCGAGCTGCTCGACGTGGTGGTGCTCGAAGTGGAGACCCCGGTCGAGGTCGTGGTGGTGCCGTCGGCGCCCGCGCCCAGCGCCCCACCCGTCAGGGCGAGGCTCGCCAGCACGATGGCGACGCTCCCACCACGCCACCGCCGGTGCGACGAGCGGCGCCGTGACGTCACCGTCTCAGGTTACCTAGGGGCTCCTCGGGTGAAGGGGCCACTACCGCAGCGCCCCTCGGACCCGAGACCAGATGGTCGGGTCCGAGGGGCGCTGGGTCGCTAGTGGTCCCGTCCCCCTTGGAAGTCCTTAGCCAGCGCGAGGAAGTTCGCGGTGCCCAGACCCGTCGCCGGGTTGTAGAGCGCGCCCGGATTGCCCGTGAAGAACAGGTTGTCGTTGGAGGTGCCGCTCGTCTGGAGGGGGGTGAAGGGCGAGTTGTGCTGGTTCGCGAACTGGTAGATCGAGGAGTTCCAGAAGCCCACTCGATGGCCCAGGACCGAGTCGATCACCGCCGTCGTGCCGTTGAGCTGCGGGGCGACGAAGCTGGTGCCTCCCCAGCCCGCCTGGAGGTAGTTGCTCGGGTCGCCGCCAAAGGAGGGCGAGTAGAGCAGGTAGCCCGAGAGCGGGTCGGCGTTCGCTGAGAGGTCCGGCTCGGCGCGCCCGTGGCCCTGGCCCGAGATGACGGTGGGCGAGGGGTTGAAGCTCCAACTCGTGGGCAGGTGCAGCCCGTACTGGACCGCGTAGCCGGTCGGGTTCAGGTAGGGGACCGCTCGGTAGTTGGCGACGCCCGAGACGCCTCGCTGATAGCTCGGCGTCGGGTAGAAGGTGCTGTAGCCCCCGCCGCCACCCACCACGAAGGACTCGGCGGTCTGGTCGAGGGCGCCACCGGTCAGGTCGGCGATCGCCGGCCAGGCGTAGTCCCAGCCCCAGGCCCGCTCGGAGGAGACCGTCACCGTGTCGGCGCCAAGGGCGCCACTCCACGGCAGCGTGGTCCCGCCGGCCGACGTGATGTAGGGGCTGTCACCGGGGGAGTCGACCGAGAGGTTCGTCGTGCCGAGGTCCGCCGAGGCGTCGTAGGCCCCCGAGTCACCGGCCGAGACGAAGCCCGACTGGCCCTGGACGGCCATCTCCATGAAGGCCTCGTCGAAGGCCGCCTGGTAGGCGGGCGACTCGATGCCGGCGTTGATGGACGCCTGCACCACCGACTCGGACTCACCCCAGCTGGCCGACACGCTCGAGGCGACGTTCTGGCTGGCGGCTTGGAAGAAGGCGTCGGCGAAACCTGAATCGGTGTTGGGCGCCTGGTAGACGATCACGTTGGCCGCGGGTGCGACGCCGCCGGACTGCTCGACGTCGAGGTCGGTCTCACCCGATCCCGAGGCGTTGCTCGGGGCACCGGGGCCTCCGTCGACGTTCTGGACCGTCACGGTGCGTCCAGTCGAGGGTAGGCCGAGGAAGCTCCAGAACGCCTCGGGCGCCCCGGGGTCGAGAGCGGCGAGGGTCACGATGCCGATCGTCTGGCCCGCCCCGGCCTGCGCACCCTCGAGGGGGCTCAGGTTGTACTGGTTCTCATAGTCCATTGGCGTGTTGCAGTCGCTCGGCAGTCCGGAGAAGGCCTGACAGGCCGAGGTGTCGATCAGCGACGACGGGGCCAACGTCCCCTGTCCGTGGGCGATCGACGGCGCGACGCGCACGGCGTTGGAGGTGAAGGGTCCGTAGTTCGTGAGTCCCAGGACGGCCGTCACGAAGCTCGCGAGCCGGTAGGGCAGCATCGCCTTGCCGGAGGTTCCGTGGAAGTTCTCGGCGGGCAGGCCCTGGTGGCCCCCCTCTCCGGGAGCGGCGGGAGCGTGGAAGTCCTCCTGGCTCACCGAGAGCGCCGCGTCATACTGGCCGGCCGTGCCCGTCGTGCTCACGTCGATCATGTTCGGATAGACGGTGGACTGGATGCCGAAGTGCGACAGGTAGCTGACGAGGCTCGCGACGTTCGAGGGGGACTGCCCGTACTGCTGGGCGAACTGGCTGACCGAGAGGTAGTTGCCGACACCGCTCTGCACCGACCAGGACAGTTGGGCGGCGTTGCGCTCGCTCAGGACGAAGGAGACCTGCTCGGGCGTCGACGAGGGAGTGGTCCCGAAGACGGTCGCGCCGGGAATGGTGGCCGGCGTCACGCCCTGGGCGACGACGGTCGGGGCGTTCGGGTCGGGCCCACTGGCCCCCGCCCCCAGTACCGGTGAGAGCGCCAGCGCTAGGGCTCCCGCCGCCAGCGCCGCACGCAGAAGTCCGCGCTTTCCCATGTCATCCCCCTAACCGTGGCCCGTTCAGGTCGGCCCACCAGGCGGAGTGTAGCGAGGCCTCTGAGCGCCCGCGCCCAGTCGGTGCGGAGCGGTACTTGGGTACCATGCGCCCATGGAGCTCCACTTCCGCACGATCATCGAGCCGTTCCGGATCCACTCGGTCGAACCGTTGCGGATGAGCAGCGCCGCTGAGCGCCAGGCCGCCGTCGAGGCGGCGGGCTACAACGTCTTCAACCTGCGGGCCGAGGACGTGCTCATCGATCTCCTCACCGATTCGGGGACCGGCGCCATGTCGCGCGACCAGTGGGCTGCCGTCCAGCGCGGGGACGAGAGCTACGCCGGCTCGCCGAGCTGGTTCCGCTTCGAGGCCGCGGTGAAGGACCTCTTCCCGTTCCGCCACGTCATCCCGACTCACCAGGGGCGCGCCGCCGAGAAGATCATCTTCAGCGTCCTGGGCGGCCCGGGGAAGGTCGTGCCCAACAACACCCACTTCGACACCACGCGAGCCAACGTGGAGGCGACGGGCGCCGAGGCGCTCGACCTGGTCATCGCCGAGGGCCGGGACCCGGCCGCCGAGCACCCCTTCAAGGGGAACATGGACGTGGTGGCCTTAGAGAAGGTCCTCACCGAGCGGGGCGCCGACGTGCCGGCCGTCTTCTTGACGGTGACCAACAACTCCGGTGGCGGCCAGCCCGTCTCCTTGTCGAACATCCGCGAGGTCAGTTCGCTGTGTCGGCGCTTCTCCGTGCCCCTCTTCCTTGACGCGTGCCGCTTCGCGGAGAACGCGTGGTTCATCCACGAACGAGAGGAGGGCCAGGGGGACCGCGAGATCGCCGACATCGTCCGTGAGATGGCCTCCTTGGCCGACGGGATGACGATGAGCGCGAAGAAGGACCCCTTCGGCAACATCGGCGGATGGCTGGCGCTCAACGATGACGAGGTGGCCGAGCGCTGTCGCAACGTGTTGATCCTCACCGAGGGCTTCCCGACGTACGGAGGACTGGCCGGGCGAGACCTGGACGCCCTCGCCCAGGGCCTGCACGAGGCCGTGTCGCCGGACTACCTGCGCTACCGCATCCGCTCCACGGCCTACCTCGGCGAGGCGCTGCTCGAGGCGGGCGTGCCAGTCGTGCGACCTATCGGCGGCCACGCGGTCTACCTCGACGCCAAGGCGCTCCTGCCTCACGTCGACCCGCTGTCCTACCCGGGCCAGAGCCTGGCGGTGGCCCTCTACGTGGCGGGCGGCATCCGGGCCTGTGAGATCGGCACGGTGATGTTCGGGCGCCAGCCCGACGGCACCGAGATCCCGGCGGCCATGGAACTGGTGCGCCTGGCGATCCCGCGCCGGACCTACACCCAGAGCCACATCGACTACGTGATCGAGGTCGTCACCGCGGTCGCCGAGCGGGCGAGCGAGCTCAGGGGCTACCGGATGGTCCACGAGCCACCCGCCCTGCGCCACTTCACCGCCGGCTTTGCACCCCTCTAGACGGGGCGCGCCGACGGGTTTCCGATATAGATTTTTCTCCAGGTCATCAAAGGGGGGAACATGACCGAGGCGTCTACCGTATCCATCGAGCACGGGCCCCCGCCGGGCGAGCGACCCCGCATCCCGATCGTGCCCCTCTCGATGCTGCCGCTCTCGGCGGTGGCCCTGGTCATCGTCGTGGCGGCGATCGCCACCAACAACGAGTGGCTGCTCACCTTCTCCCACGTGGTGGGAGGCGCGACCTGGACGGCGATCGACCTCTTCGTGGGCCTGGTCGTGGGGCCGATCCTCGGGCGGCTGTCGATTCCGGCTCGAGCGGAGTTCTCGGCGCGCTTCATGCCCAAGATGGTCGTGATCATGCCCACGATCGTGACGATGAACCTCGGGGCCGGCTTCCAGCTCGCGCGCAAGTTGGGCAATCTCTCGACGACCAGCCCGAACCACGCCTGGCTCATCGCCTCCTTCATCGTGGTGGGGATCATGGCCACGATCGCCCTGGGGGTGCTCGAGCCCGCCAACATCGCCGTGCTGTTCGAGATGAACAAGCCGGTGCCCAACGGGGCGAGGATCGAGCGCCTGATGAAGCGATTCATCTACACCGCGGGAGTCACCGGTCTGATGCAGGTCGCGACGCTAATCATCATGACGCGGGTCGCCTCACGATGAGCACCTTCGACAACACCGTCGACCGTCCGGTCCCGCCCATCGGCTGGCTGACGACCGGCGCCCTCGGGTCGATCGTGATCGGGGGGATCCTGCTCGCCTCCTACGCCCCACGCAAGGCGCCCATGGGAGTGGCGATCGCCCTGCTGATCCTGGGGGTCGCCTTGATGGTGGTCGCCTACGGGGCTCTCGCGCGGCTCAAGGACTTCGCGTGGGGGACCTTCCGGAGGATCCTGCGCTGGGCGCTGCTGGCCTACGTGGTCGAGGCGAGCGTCATCGAGTTCGCCTTCGTCAAGGCCCACGCCCGGGGCACCACCCTGACGGTGGTGAGCCTCATGCTGGTGATCTTCGCGACCTCGGTCCCCACCACGATCGCCTTCACAGCGGCGCGGTACGCCGACCCGGCCAGCTGATCAGAGTCGGTGCCACCACCCCGACGCGTGCGGGGTGACGACGAGGGCGGCCAGCACGCCCACCACCAGGCTCGCTACGAGAGCCCACTGGCGCCAGGAGGCGCCAGAGACCTGACGGCGGGCCGAGGAGACCCAGTCCTGGGGAGCGACCTTGGCGGTCTCGGCGAGGTGGCCGAGGACGTGGATCGTCATCGCGCCGAACCAGAGGACGAAGCTCGCCTTGTGGGCGAGGAGCATCAAAGAGCGCTGTGAGGTGGGCAGCAGGACCAGCCCGACTCCCGAGCCCAGCACCACCAAGGTCAAGATCACGACGAAGGGTCCGATCAGGCGCAGGATGATCTGGGGGGGACCTCGGCGCACGTACTCCTGATCGCCCGTGTAGTAGCGCGCGAAGCGCCACGACGTCGAGGCGATCTTCACGACGGCCGGTCCGATCAGGAGAGTCCCGATGAAGACGTGGGCCGTCAAGAGGCCACCGATCTGGAGGATCGTCAGTCCCTCGACGAAGAGCAGCACGAGCAGCAGCGCCCCGAGGGCCGAAGTCAGGCGCGTGTTCCCGTCCACCCCGCCGGTGGCGTGGGTGTCGCGTGGTCGGGCGTGTCGGGGAGCGGTTCGGGGCATGGCGGCGGGACGCGGGGAGCCACACGCTACCAACGCTCCCTTTAACGCAGATGTGGACTTCCATAAGATTTGTGTACAGTCGCGCCATGATCCCTGAGCCCTCGACCGTCGGCACGATTCCCTTTGGCGAGTGGGAGACCTGGTACCGGGTGACCGGTGACCTGGGCTCTCCGCTCACCCCACTGGTGGTGGCCCATGGGGGCCCGGGGTGCACCCACGACTACGTGCTGGAGATCGCAAACCTGGCGCCCCGTACGGGCCGGCCGGTGATCCACTACGACCAGCTGGGTGGTGGCCGCTCGACCCACCTGCCCGACAAGGGCGCCGACTTCTGGACAGTCCAGCTCTTCCTCGACGAGCTGGACAACCTGCTCGCGGCCCTTGGCATCAAGGACCGCTACTTCCTCCTCGGTCAGTCCTGGGGCGGGATGCTCGGCGCCGAACACGCCATCCGCCAGCCGGCCGGGCTCCGGGCGCTGGTGATCTCCAACTCGCCGGCCTCCATGGAACTCTGGGTGGCCGAGGCCAAGCGCCTGCGGGCCGACCTGCCAGAGAACGTGCGCGAGGCCCTCGACCGCCACGAAGCCGACGGCACGACCGAGGACCCCGAGTACCTGGCCGCCACCCAGGCCTTCTACGACCGCCACGTCTGCCGGGTTGTGCCCAATCCGCCCGAGGTCGTGACCATGACCGAGTACCTCAACGCGGACCCGACCGTGTACCACACCATGAACGGGCCCAACGAGTTCTTCTGCATCGGCACCCTGAAGTCCTGGACCGTGGTGGACCAGGTCCACCACATCGTGGCGCCCACCCTGCTGTGCTCGGGGCGCTACGACGAGGCGACGCCGACGACGGTCCAGCCCTTCTTCGACGCCATCCCCGACGTCCGCTGGGAGATCTTCGAAGAGTCGAGCCACATGCCCTTCGTCGAGGAGCCTGAGCGCTACCTCAGCGTGGTGGGCGACTTCCTCGCCGCCCACGAGGGGTGAGTTGCGCCCGCCAGGGCGCCGAGTACATAATCACCTATCCGCCACCCGCCTCCACTGGACGCGGCTGTCGGCTTACGGAAAGGGGAATCCGGTGAGTCGGATCAGGTCCAACAGGCTGGTGAGGGCGTTGGCGGCAGCCAGCGTCGTCGCGAGCGTCGGCGTCGGGGTTGCGACCTCGGCCGGCGGTTCGACGACGTACTCTTCGCTGCCCTATATCAAGTCCCACGCCGGCGGCACGCTGAAGTTGCTGGCCTCGACGGCCGGGGGGACGCTCGACCCCCAGGTGAACTACACCCTGCAGTACTGGCAGCTCTACCAGGCCACCTACGACGGCCTGGTCGCCTTCCACAAGGTCGCCGGCCAGTCCTCCTTCGAGGTCGTGCCCGACCTGGCCACGGCCATGCCGACGATCACCAATGGGGGCAAGACCTACACCTTCACGCTGCGCAAGGGGATCAAGTACTCCAACGGCAAGACGGTGACCGTGAACGACGTGCTGGCCTCCTTCCAGCGCATCTTCAAGGTCTCGAACCCCAACGCGGGCGCCTGGTACAACGTCATCGTCGGCGGTAACGCCTGCCTCGCCAAGCCGGCCACCTGCACCTTGAAGGGTGGGGTCGTGGTCAACGCGAAGACCAACCAGGTGACCTTCAACCTGACCGCTCCGGACGCCGAGTTCCTCGACCAGCTGGCTGTGCCCTTCGGTTCAATCCTGCCGGCCAGCTCGCCCTCCAAGGACGCGGGCACCTCGCCGATCCCGGGGACCGGGGCCTACTACTTCGCCAAGTACGACCCCAACCGCGAGCTCGTCCTCAAGCGCAACCCCTACTTCAAGGTGTGGTCCGCCGCGGCCCAGCCCCAGGGGTACCCGAACGAGATCGACATGGTCTTCGGCAACACCGTCGAGTCCGAGGTGACTCAGGTCGAGAACGGCCAGGGCGACTGGGTCTTCGATCCGCTGCCCTCGGACCGGCTCAGCGAGCTCTCGACCAAGTACGCCAAGCAGCTGCACGTGAACCCGCTGACGGCCATCTGGTACCTGCCGATGAACGTCAACATCGCGCCGTTCAACAACGTGAAGGCCCGTCAGGCGCTCAACTACGCGATCGACAAGAACGCCGTGGTCAAGCTGTTCGGTGGCACCCAGCTGGCCCAGCCGGCCTGCACCATCCTGCCCCCGGGCTTCCCCGGGCACGTGAACTTCTGTGACTACCAGAAGGGGACGGGCGCCAACTACAAGGGTCCGGACCTGGCGAAGGCCAAGGCCCTCGTCGCGGCGTCGGGCACCAAGGGTGACAAGGTCGCCATCGTGGTCCAGACCGACCCGGTGAACGAGGCCGTGGGCCAGTACGTCCAGAGCGTGCTGAACTCCATCGGCTACAAGGCCACGGTGAAGCCGATCTCGGCGAACATCCAGTTCACGTACATCCAGAACACCAAGAACAAGGTCCAGATCAGCCTGTCCCAGTGGTACCAGGACTACCCGGCGGCCTCGGACTTCTTGAAGATCCTGCTCAGCTGCAGCACCTTCCACCCCAACAGCGACAACTCGATCAACATCGCCGGCTTCTGTAACAAGACCATGGACGCCAAGATGAACCAGGCCGAGGCGCTGCAGGTCTCCAACCCGACCAAGGCCAACCAGATCTGGGGTCAGGTCGACCAGACCATGATGGGGACCTACGCACCGTGGGTGCCGCTGTTCACGCCCAAGCAGATCGACTTCGTGTCGAGTCGCGTCGGGAACTACCAGTTCTCGAAGCAGTTCTACATGTACGTTGACCAGCTTTGGGTGAAGTAGACCCGCTCGCGGTCACCTCGGAGACGGCACCGCCGTCGACGGGCGATGTGAGGAGCGCCAGGGGCCCTGAGAGCCCCTGGCGTTCCTCGCTGCGCCAACTGTGGCGCAATCGCCCGGCCATCATCGCCCTGGGCGTCTTCCTGTTCATCGTGCTGGTCTGCCTGCTGGCCCCGGTGTACGCCCACGACATCGCCCACACGAACCCCTTCGCTTCGAACCTCCAGGGGCGGATCCGCCTCAACGGCAAGTGGGTGAGCGTCATGCAGCAAAACACCCAGGGCCTGGGGTTCGGGGTCACGCCCATCGGTCCCACCTGGCACTTCAACTCCTACTTCCTGGGTTCGGACAACCTCGGGCGCGACGTCTTCGCCCGCCTGCTCTACGGAGGCCGCAACAGCCTGCTCATCGGCGTCTCCTCGGCCCTGATCTGCTGCGCGGTGGCGGCGCTGCTCGGCGTCGTCGCGGGCTACTTCGGCGGACCGATCGACTGGGTGATCTCGCGCTTCCTCGACATCCTCTGGGCCTTCCCCGTCTACCTCCTCGCGATCTCCCTCTCGGTCATCCTCTTGACCAGCGGCCTCTCGCTCGGCCCGATCCATGTGGGTCCCGGGTCGCTGGTCCTGCCGATCCTCATCATCGCGGCGGTCTACGTGCCCTACGTGGCCCGCCCCATCCGCGGCATCGTGCTGTCGCTGCGCGAACGCGAGTTCATCCAGGCCGCCATCGGGTCGGGAGCCTCGGACGGGCGGATCCTATGGAAGGAGATCCTGCCCAACGTGATGCCTAGCGTCATCGTCTTCTTCCCGCTGATGATCGCCTTCGACATCCTCACCGAGTCGGCCCTCTCCTTCCTCTCGATCGGCGTCCAGCCCCCAAACGCCAGCTGGGGGACGATCATCAACGACGGCCTCGGCCTGCTCTACACACGCCCCTGGGTCGCCCTGGCCCCGGGCATCATGATCGTCATCACCGCCGGCGCGGCCAACGTCTTCGGCGACGGCGTGCGCGACGCCTTCGACCCCAAGGCCAAGCTCAGGGGGTCGATCTAGATGCTGCGCTTTACGCTGCGCCGCCTGCTCTCGGCGGCGCTGGTGATGATCGCGATCTCGATGCTGACCTTCCTCATCTTCTTCGCCACTCCCGGGGTCGACCCGGCGGCGCGGATCGCGGGGCGCAGCGCGACCCCCCAGATCCTGGCCCAGGTCCGACACGAGTTCGGCCTCGACCGCCCCCTGCCGATCCGGTACCTGCTGATGATGGACCACCTGTTCATCAAGCACGACCTGACCTCCTACGTGAACATCGGTGACAAGGTCCTGCCCCAGATCCTGGCCGCGGCTCCCGTGACGCTCTCACTCGTGTTCGGCGCCGCGGTGATCTGGCTGGCCGTGGGGATCATCGGGGGCGTGGTGGCCGCGCGCAACCGGGGCAAGTTCATCGACCCGCTGATCATGTTCATCGGGATCGCGGCGGTCTCGATTCCCGTGTACTGGCTCGGGCAGGTCGTCCTGCTCATCACCCAGGGTGGTCTGCACAACTCCGTCTTCTCCTGGATCCCCGCCCCGGGGTGGGTCCCGATCACCCAAGGGGTGTGGGGATGGGCCAGCCATCTCCTGCTGCCCTGGCTGACCCTGGCCGTCCTCTACGCGGGGATCTACGCGCGCGTCCTGCGCGCGGAGCTCGTCAACGCTCTTAACGAGGACTTCGTGCGCACCGCCCGCGCCAAGGGCCTCTCGGAGCGGCGCATCCTCTACCGACACGCCCTGCGCACCTCCCTCATCGCGATCGTGTCGCTCTTCGGTCTCGACGTGGGGGCCCTGGTCGGTGGCTCGGCTCTGCTGACCGAGGTGGTGTTCGGGCTTCCAGGAGTGGGCAAGCTGACCTGGGACGCGCTGACCAACCTGGACCTGCCGGTCATCATGGCCACCGTCATCTACGCGGCCTTCTTCGTCGTGCTGGCCAACGCGGTCGTCGACATCCTCTACGCCTACCTCGACCCGCGGGTGCGCCTTGACTGACCAGGCCACCTCCCCGCTGCTCGAGGTCGAGGACCTGCGAGTCTCCTTCTCGACCCGTGGGGGAGTCGTGCGCGCCGTCGATGGTCTCTCCCTCACCGTGGGACGGCGTGAGACGGTGGGGATCGTCGGCGAATCGGGCTCGGGCAAGAGCGTGTCGATGTACTCGATGCTCGGGCTGGTGCGCGACGCCAACGTGTCGATCTCCGGGCGGGTCCGCTTCGAGGGCCGTGACATCCTGGGGCTGCCGGACAATCAGATGCGCACCATCCGGGGCCGCGAGATCGCGATGATCTTCCAGGACCCGATGACCGCCCTGACGCCGGTCTACACCGTGGGCTGGCAGATCATCGAGCAGATCCGAGCCCATCAGGAGATCACCAAGAAGGCGGCCCGGAGCCGGGCGATCGAGTTGCTGGGCGAGGTGGGCATTCCCGACCCGGGCAGACGGGTCGACCTCTACCCCCACGAGATGTCCGGGGGCATGCGCCAGCGCGCCATGATCGCGATGGCGCTGTCGTGCAACCCCAAGCTGCTGATCGCCGACGAGCCCACCACGGCGCTCGACGTCACCACCCAGGCACAGATCCTGGACCTGATGCGCCGACTTCAGGACGTGCACCAGTCCTCCATCGTCATCATCACCCACGACATGGGGGTGATCTCGGAGATGGCCGACCGGGTCGTCGTGATGTACGCCGGGCGGCCAGTCGAGGTCGGACAGCGTCGCGAGGTCATCCGCGAGGCCCGCCACCCCTACACGTGGGGCCTGCTCGGCGCCGTGCCCCGGGTCGAGGGTCGTCGCACCCGGCTCCTCACGATCCCGGGCAACCCGGTCTCGCCCCTCAACCTCCCCGAGGGCTGCGCCTTCGCGCCACGTTGCGCCCATCGCTTCGCGGAGTGCGCCAGCCGTCCCGAGCTCTCGGGCGACGCTGGGCATCTCGACGCCTGCTGGCTGAGTGCCGAGCAGAAGGTGGAGTTGCGCCGCCGAGACGAGGAGGAGGTCTCGTGAGCGAGGTGATGCTCAAGGCGAGCCACGTCGTCAAGAACTTCTCGCTGCGCGGTCGCAGCGGCGGTGGACGGACGGTCGTCCAGGCGGTCGCCGACGTCTCCTTGGAGGTCCGCCGGGGCGAGACTCTCGGCATCGTCGGCGAGTCGGGCTGTGGGAAGTCGACCTTGGCACGGTGCCTCGTCCAGCTGCTGCCGGTGACCTCGGGGACGGTGGAGGTCAACGGCGTCGCACTGACCGGTCGCTCCCGCCGCCAACTCCGCGAGCACCGTCGCGACATGCAGCTCGTCTTCCAGGACCCCTACGCCTCGCTGAACCCGCGCCGCCGGGTCGGCGACATTGTCGCCGAGCCCCTGCGGATCCACCGCTTCGGCGACGACGCCACGATCGCCGCGCGCGTCGAGGAGCTCTTCGTGACGGTCGGGCTGGACCCCCTGGCCGTGAACCGCTACCCCCACGAGTTCTCCGGTGGTCAGCGCCAGCGGATCGGGATCGCCCGGGCCCTGGCCCTCAAGCCCTCGCTGGTCATTGCCGACGAGCCGGTGTCGGCGCTGGACGTCTCGGTCCAGGCCCAGGTGCTCAACCTGATGGCCGACCTCCAAGAGGAGTTGGGCCTCACCTACGTCTTCATCGCTCACGACCTCGGCGTGGTGCGCCACGTCTCGGACCGGGTGGGCGTGATGTACCTGGGCGAGCTGGTCGAGCTGGGCGACGTCGACGCGCTCTACGAGCGCCCCCTGCACCCCTACACCGAGGCGCTCCTGTCGGTCGCCCCCGAGCTCGACGACGGCCGGGCCGAGGGCCGCGAGCGCATCGTCTTGACCGGCGACGTCCCGAACCCCTCGGACAAGCCCTCGGGCTGCCCCTTCCACCCCCGCTGCCCCGTGGCGACGGAGCGCTGCGCGACCGACAAGCCCGTGCTCGTCGAGATCGCTCCGGGTCGCTCGGTGGCCTGTCACTACCCGCGCCACGAGGCGTGAGGCCCGGCGGGCCCCTCGGTAGGGTGGGCCCGATGTCCACGCCGGCGCGGCTCCTCGTCCTCGACACGGTGATGGTCGACGTCGTGGTGCGAGTGCCCCGCCTGCCCGACCTCGGCGGCGACGTGCGGGCCCTCGAGCACCGGGTGGTGACCGGGGGCGGACTGAACGTGGCCGTGGCCGCGCGCCGCCACGGTCTGGAGGTCGCCTTCGTCGGGCGTCTCGGCGAGGGACCGATGGCCGAGGTCGCCCGTCGGGCCCTCGTCGACGAGCGGATCGAGCATCTCCAGGCCCGTCGGCCTGACGCCGGCGACCTCGGGTTCTGCCTGGTGATCGTGGACGAGGCCGGTGAGCGCACCTTCGTCACCTCGACGGGGGCCGAACTCAGTCTGGGCCGCGACGACCTCGACGGGGCGGGGGCCCGAGAGGGTGACCTCGTCTTCCTCTCCGGCTACGACCTCGTCTACCCCGAGATCGTCGAGACGGTGACCGACTGGGTCACGGGGCTGGCGGCCGGCGTCGTCGTGGCCTTCGACACGGGCCCGCGGGTCGCCGACATCCCGACCGAGGCGCTCGAGGCGGTCCTGGCGCGCAGCGACTGGCTCCTGTGCAACGAGGTCGAGGCACGTTGGCTGGGCGCGGGTCGCGAGGATCCGGCGGCGCTGGCCGACCGGGTCGGCGGCGGGGGACTGGTGGTCCACCGCGGCCCCGACGGCGCCGTCGTCGTGACCGTGGGCGCCGCGCCGCGCGAGGTCCCCGCCTTCCCTTGCGAGGTCCTCGACACCAACGGCGCGGGGGACACCCACGACGGGGTCTTCCTCGCCGAGTGGGTGAGGGGGGGAGACCCGTGGGAGGCGGCGCGCTGGGCCAACGCGGCCGCCGCCATGGCGATCGGGCGTCTGGGCCCGGCGACCTGCCCCTCGCGCGAGGAGGTTCTCGCCTGGTTGGGCGACCACGCAGGGAGGGAGTAGGTGATGGAACCCTTTGAGGGGCGGATCGGGCGGTACCTCAGCGAGAGTGAGCCCTGGTGGCCGACGCCGGCCCACCCGGGTCCCGACGCCCCCCACGTGGTGCTGATCCTCCTCGACGACCTCGGCTTCTCGCACCTGTCGTGCTTCGGCTCGGACCTGGTCACCCCCCACATCGACCGTCTGGCCGCGCGAGGTCTGCGCTACACGAACTTCCACGTGACCCCGCTGTGCTCACCCACCCGAGCCGCCCTCTTGACCGGGCGCAACCACCACACCGTCGGGATGCGGGGCATCTCCAACTGGTCGTCGGGCTTCCCCTCGATGCGCGGCGAGGTCTCGCGCCACGCCGCGACCGTCGCCGAGGTCCTGCGCTCGGGCGGGTACGCCACCTTCATGGTGGGCAAGTGGCACCTGGTCGCGATGGAGAACAGCTCGGCCGCCGGACCCTTCGACCAGTGGCCACTGGGGCGGGGCTTCGAGCGCTTCTACGGCTTCCTCGACGGTGAGACGGACCAGTTCTCCCCCGACCTCGTCTACGACAACCATCGCATCGAGCCGCCACGCAGCGCGGCCGAGGGCTACCACCTCTCCGAGGACCTGGTCGACCACGCCATCGAGTTCATCGCCGACTCGCGCTCGATCCGACCGGACCGACCCTTCTTCACCTACCTGGCCTTCGGCGCCACCCACGCACCCCACCAGGCGCCTCCCGAGTACCTGGCTCGCCATCGGGGACGTTACGACGAGGGTTGGGACGTCGCCCGCGAGCGCTGGTTCGCCCGCCAGCGCGAGCTCGGAGTCGTCGCCGAGGGCACCGAGCTCGCGCCGCGCAACCCCGGGGTGGAGGCCTGGGCGGACCTGAGCGACAACGAGCGCCGGCTGGCGGCGCGGCTCCAGGAGGCCTTCGCCGCCTTCCTCGAGCACACCGACGCGCAGATCGGCCGGCTGGTCGACTTCCTCGAGAGGGCGGGCGAGCTCGACAACACCCTCTTTCTCGTCATGAGCGACAACGGCGCCTCCCAGGAGGGCGGTCCCTTTGGCGTGCTGCACGAGATGAAGTTCTTCAACGGCATCGCCGAGACGCCCGATGAGGCGATCGCCCGACTCGAGGAGATTGGCGGACCCCACAGCCACTCGAACTACCCCTGGGGCTGGGCCCAGGCCGGCAACACCCCCTTCAAGTGGTACAAGCAGAACACCCACGAGGGCGGGGTCCACGTGCCGCTCGTCGTCCACTGGCCCCGCCGCCTCGGCGACGGGGGGACCCTGCGCCGCCAGTTCGCCTACGTCACCGACTTGGCGCCGACCATCCTCGAGGCGGCGGGGATGGTGGCGCCAGAGCGCTTCGCCGGCCTCGACCAGATCCCTCTGGCCGGGCACTCCCTGTCGGCCACCTTCGACGACCCCGAGGCGCCCACGCCCCACCCCGTGCAGTACTTCGAGATGGTCGGTCACCGGGCCCTCGTCGCCGAGGGCTGGAAGGCGGTCACCCGCCACGAGGCCGGCACCCCCTTCGAGCAGGACTGCTGGGAGCTCTACCACGTGGCCACCGACCCCTCGGAGTGCCACGATCTCGCCAGCGAGGAGCCCGCGCGCCTCGAGGACCTCATCGAGCGCTGGTGGGCCGAGGCCGAGGCCCACGGGGTCCTGCCGCTGGACGATCGACTGATCGAGCTCTTCGGCGCGCGGTTCCGCGAGGGCTCACCCCACCCGCCCAGCCGGCGCTACCTCTACCGCCCTCCCCTCACCCCGGTGCCGCCACAGGCGGCGGCGCCCGTGGGCGGGCGCAGTTTTGACCTGGTGGCCCGACTGGTGCGCGAGGGCGACGACGGCGTCCTGGCGGCCCTCGGCGACGAGAACTGCGGGTTCAGCCTCTTCCTCGAGGGCGGACACCTCGTCTTCGACTACAACCTCTTCGGCGAGCACGTCGTGGTCACCTCCGCCGAGGCGGCACCGGAGGGAGCCTGCACCCTCGGGCTGTCCTTTCGCCGGGCCGCCCACGACGCCGAGGTGACCCTGACCGCCGACGGGCGGGCCATCGGATCGGGCCACATCCCCAAGCTGATCCGCATCTTCTCCACCGCGCCACTCTCGATCGGCGCCGACCGCGGGTCGGGGGTCTCCGAGCGCTACTCGGCACCACACCCCTTCACCGGCCGCCTCGACGAGGTGGAGATCACCCTGGTGTCACCCGGCGCCGGGGATCGTGAGGTCGCCGCGCGCGAGGGACTCGCCCGTCAGTGACATCGCGCTAGCGTCGCTTCGAAGGAGAGAGCATGGACCGACTTCGTACTCCCGACGAGCGATTCGAGGGGCTGCCCGACTTCCCCTACGCCCCCCACTACGGCGAAGTCGCCGACCCGACGGGCGGCGCCCCCCTGCGCATGGCCTATCTCGACGAGGGAGATCCCGCGGGGGCGGTGGTCGTGCTGCTGCACGGCGAGCCGAGCTGGTCCTACCTCTACCGTCACATGGTCCCGGGTCTCGTGGCCACCGGGCGCCGGGTCATCGCCCCCGACCTCATCGGCTTCGGGCGCTCCGACAAGCCGACGCCTCGCGAGGAGTACACCTACCAGCGCCACGTGGACTGGACCAGGGAGCTGCTCTTCGAGCGACTCGACCTCACCGAGGTCACCCTCTTCTGCCAGGACTGGGGGAGCCTGATCGGGCTGCGCCTCGTGGGCGAGCAGCCCGAGCGCTTCGCCCGCGTGGCCCTGGGCAACGGTGGCCTGCCGACCGGCGAGGAGCGCGTGAGCGAGGCCTTCCTCGCCTGGCAGCGCTACAGCCAGGAGGTCGAGGACCTGCACGTGGGGGGCATCGTCTCAGGAGGGTGCGTGAACCGTCTAGCCCCCGAGGTGGTGGCCGCCTACGACGCCCCCTTCCCCGACGACCGCTTCAAGGAGGGTGCCCGCCAATTTCCCCTCCTGGTGCCGACCTCGCCCGCCGACCCGGCCCACGACGCCAACGTCGCGGCCTGGGCCGGCCTGGCCAGCTTCGACCGGCCCTTCGCGCTGTGCTTCTCCGACGGAGACGCCATCACTCGTGGGGGCGATCGGCGGTTCGCCGAGGTCGTGCCCGGGTGCGCGCGCGCCCCGCGGGTGACGATCGAGGGCGCCGGGCACTTCCTCCAAGAGGAGGCCGGGCCGCGCCTGGCGACCCTGCTCAACGAGTTGATCGAGGCCGGCGCCTAGAAGTAGGAGGCGCCCAGCTCCTCGCTCCACGCCGGCGCGCGCAGCTCGCCACGGGCCTCGCTCCAGCGAAAGACCGGCTTGATGTCGAGCACCGGCGTCCCGTCGATGCCGTCGAGGCCGCGCACGCGAATGAACCGGCCCTCGAGGGCCTCGATGGCGACGGTCGACAGCAACAGCCGATTGGGGCGGTCCTTGTTGCGCTGGGCGAAGACGCCCACGTCGGGCCAGTCGGCGTTGCCCCGGGGGTGACGGTGCCAGGGGCCGGGAGGGACCTCCTCGGCCCAGTCGGCGAGGAAGATCAGCTCGACGTGGGAGAAGTCACCGAGTCCTCGGAGGGCCTCGTCGGGGACGTCGTCGGCCAACTCGACCACGCTGGTGACGTCGTCCCAGTGGTCGTCGATCGGCTCCGAGCGGTCGTTGCGGATGTAGGCGATGGGTCGGACGGTGAACTCCATCGCCTCACCCTAGGTCCGGGCGGCCACGCCCTCGGGCGCTAGCGTGGTGGGCTCGGAGAGAGCATGGCGGAGCTGACCTTTACCTACGGGACGATGGCTGCGGGCAAGTCCACCCTCGCCCTGCAGCTGTGCTGGCAGCTGCGCGAGGGCCGTGCCGCCGTGGAGCTGTGGACCTTCGGGGACCGCAGCGCAGAGGGGATGGTCACCAGCCGGATCGGCATCGAGGCCGAGGCCACGGCGGTCAGCCCCGAGGAGGATCTCGCCCCTCGGATCGCCGACCTCGTCTCCCGAGGCGTCCACATCCTGGTCATCGACGAGGCGCAGTTCGCCAGCGCCCCCCAGATCGACCAGCTGGCCCGTCTGGTGGACGACCACGGGGTCGACGTGCACGCCTTCGGCCTGTCGGCGGACTTCCTCTTGAACATCTTCCCGGCCTCGGCGCGGCTCTTCGCCATCGCCGACTGGGCTCACGAGCTGCCCCTCACCTCCTCGTGCTGGTGCGGGCGCAAGGGCCGCTGCAACGCTCGCGTGGTCGACGGCGTGGTCGCCCGCGAGGGCAGCCAGGTCTTCTTCGGTGACGTCGCCGAGGGGGTCGTGCACTACCAGGTGCTCTGTCGGACCCACTATCGCCTGGGCCAACTGGGGCCCGACGCTCTCTAGGGCTAGAAGAAGGCGGTGCAGAGCTCGTAGAGCTCACGGGGGACCTGGCGCTGGCCGCCCGTGACGTCACTCAGCGGCGCCAGGGTGATCTCGTTGCCCCGCACCACCGGGATCGTCCCGAAGCGTCCCTCGCGCACCGCGTCGTAGGCCGCGGCCCCGACTCGGGTCGACCAGATCCGGTCGAAGGCCGACGGGCTGCCGCCGCGCTGGAGGTGGCCGAGGACCGTGGTGCGCACCTCGAAGCCGCCGTGCTCCTCGATCCGCGAGGCCAAGAAGTGGCCGACGCCGCGACTGGCCAGGGAGATCCCGCCGATGCCCTCGGTGCTCACGCGCGGGTCCTCCACGCCGCCAAGGGTCGTCAGGTTGATCCCCTCGGCCACGACGACGATGGAGAATCCGGTGCCCTGGTCGCGCCGGGCCACCAGGTGGGCGATCACCTCGTCCATGGTCGTGGGGAACTCCGGGATCAAGATCAGGTCCGCGCCGCCCGCCAGTCCGCCCATGGCCGCGACCCAGCCGGTGGAGCGGCCCATCGTCTCGACGACCATGACCCGGTGGTGGGAGGCCGCGGTGGTGTGGAGCCGGTCGAGGGATTCGGCGACGAAGCTGATGGCCGTGTCGAAGCCGATGCAGTACTCGGTGCCCAGGAGGTCGTTGTCGAGGGTCTTGGGCACGCCGACGACCGGCGCGCCGCGCTCGGCCAGCCAGTGGGAGATCCGCTGGGTCCCGTCGCCGCCGATCGCCACCAGGGCGTCGAGGTTCTCGTGGATCGTGGCGAGGACCTGGTCCCGGCCCCCCGCCGGGTGGTCGAGGTCGTAGCGGGCGGTACCGAGCAGCGTTCCGCCCTCGCCGACGACGCCGCGCAGGTCCTGGGCGGTCAGCTCGCGTCCGTGGATCCCGCTCACGAGGCCGGCCCAGCCGTTGGTGATGCCGATCACCTGGTGGTCGTCGAGGAAGGCCATCTGGCCAATGGCCCGGATCGCGGCGTTGAGCCCCGGGGCGTCTCCGCCGGCGGTCAGCACTCCGATGCGCATCGCTACCTGCCTCCGGGGCGAGTCTAGGCCGCGGCCCTTGACCGTCCGCCTGCACGCGCGCTCCCTGGGCGACAATGGCGGGGTGAGTGAGGCCCCGCGCACCGAGACCTGCCCTACGCCGTGGGCCATCTTCAGCGAGTGCCCCCACTGCGGCGAGGCGATGGCCCCCGAGCACGCCCACTACCGCTGCACGGGCTGTGGCTGGCGTGACAGCTGCTGCGACTGAGCCTTCTTAGAGTTCCTTCACATTTCACCCCGGGCCATCCGGTCGTTCACGCGTCGTTTACCTCCCGTCCCTAGGTTGCTGGCGGCGCTCGGAGGAGGTGACTCCTCTGGCGCGCTGCACCAGCATCACTTTCTTTAGGAGGAAAGCGACCAATGAAGATCAACCTCGGGAGGAAGGTGGGCGTCGGCGTCGCGACCCTCGGCCTTCTCTCCATGGCCGTGGCCACCGCCGCGGGGGCTTCGGCCACCGTGAACGGGGACCTGACGTTCTCGAGCTCCGATGGCGCGGCCTCCTTGGCCCCGGCGATGGGCGGGTCGAGCTTCGACTTCCCGTTCTTCTCCCAGGCCATCCAGACCTACGAGACGGCGGCCCAGAACCTGTCGGGGTCCAACGCCCCGGCCTCGATCCCGAGCTACGCCTCGGTGGGCTCCACCTCGGGCAAGAAGGGCGTGATCGCCGGCACCTACGCGGTGGGCGCCTCCGACGTGCCGATGGGCACGGGGAGCCTTGACTCCTCGCTGCTCACCAACGCCGACGCGGCCCACACCCTGAACTCCTACATCCAGATCCCCGTCGTCTTGGGCGGCGTGGCCATGATGTACAACCTGCCGATGCTGAACGGCAAGTACGGCAAGTACCCGGTCGTGATGTCCTCGGCGATCATCGCGGACATCTACGACGGCCAGGTGACCAAGTGGAACGACCCGAAGATCTGCAAGCTCAACCCGAAGATCGCGGTCGTGAAGAAGAACAAGAAGGGCAAGGTCATCTCCTCGAAGTGCGCCCTGCCGAACCTGGCCATCACGCCGGTGTTCCGCTCGGACGGGTCGGGGACCTCGTACATCTTCTCGAACTACCTCAACGCCACCCAGGGTGCCAACTACAAGACGCCCTCGGGCACTGAGGTCCTGCCCAACACGACCTTCAACCAGGGTCAGCTGCCCGCCAACGCCATCGGCGGCATCGGCAACCCGGGCGTCGCCTCGGACATCACCTCCAAGGTGGGGACCATCGGCTACGTGGAGTACGGCTACGTGCTGATCGCCAAGGCCACCGGCGCGAAAATCGCCACCGCCCTCGTGATCAACAAGAAGGGCCAGCGCGTCGCGATCTCGCCCCAGAGCGTGGCGGCTGACGCGGCGTCCTTCGCCTCGACGCCCCCCTCTGAGGGCTCCAACGGCGTCGTGAACAACTTCTCCATCGTCAACGGTGGGGGCGCGGGCGCCTACCCGATCGCCGGCTACAGCTGGGCCATCGTGCGCCAGGACTGGAACGGCCTCGGCACGGTCGGCTCGGTCTCGGCCTCGCTGAACTCGGAGAAGCTGGTGGCGAAGTTCCTCGACTGGTGCATCCAGACCAAGGGCGGCCAGCAGGTGGCCAAGGCCAACGGCTACGTGCCGCTGCCCAGCTACGTGACCGCCCTCGGTCAGGCCCAGATCGCCTCGATGACCTACAACAAGGCCGGCCTCGGCCTCAACTAGGTGATGACGGACGGGACCCACGACAGCAGCCCCCCTCGGGGGACGGCCACCACGGTGTCCACCGACGTGGCCGAGCGGATGCTCCGCTCGGCCACGTCGGATCGTCCGTTCCGCTTCATCACGCGCGGCGTCGCCCTAATCTTCGGCCTGGTCGTCGCGCTCTTCGTCTGGTCGATCCTGCACACCGCCTGGCCGGCCGTGACCCACTACGGGTTCGGCCTGGTGACGGGCAAGGTCTGGATCGCCGGCAGCGGCCCCTACGGGGCCCTGCCCCTCATCGTCGACACCCTGTCGACGACCCTCATCGCGTTGTGCTTCGCGGTGCCCGTGGGCATCGCCTCGGCCCTCTCGCTCCAGCACCTCGTGCCCAGTCGGCTGCGTGCCCCGATCTCCTCGCTGATCGAGCTGCTCGCCGCGGTGCCCTCGGTCGTCTACGGCCTCTGGGGCATCGCCGTCATGGTGCCCTGGTTCATCAACACCCTTCAGCCCTTCCTCGCGCGCGTCACCGGCAACGCCTGGCCCTTCAACGGCCCCCAGCAGGGCTTCTCGATCCTGCTCGCCGGCGTCGTGCTGGCCATCATGATCCTGCCGACCATCGTGGCGGTCTCACGCGACGTGATCGCCACCGTGCCCCACGACCTCGTGGAGGGGGCCCTGTCACTCGGGGCGACGCGCTCGCAGGTCTTTCGCCGGGTCATCGTGCCGACCGCGCGCACCGGCCTGCTCGGGGCCGTGGCCCTGGGCACCGGCCGGGCCCTGGGCGAGACCATCGCCGTGGCGATGGTGATCGGCTCGAACGCCCAGCTGCCCCACAGCCTCTTCTCCTCCGGCGCCACGCTGGCCTCGACGATTGCGGTCGAGTTCGGCAACTCGGTGGGCTCTGAGGGCGGGGCCCTCGCCGCGCTGGCCCTGATCTTGATGGTGATCACCGGGCTGGTGAACGCCGGGGCCCGCGCCCTCTCGCGAAGGGCGGTGGCGCACTGATGTCGAGCGCGATCACTGGACTGCCGCCGGACCCGATCCTCGAGCGTCGCCAGCTCATCCAGCTGCGGGCCTCCCAGACCCTGGCGCGGCGCACTTTGACCTCGCGGCTCGCGGTGGCGGCCCTCTCGCTCAGCCTCCTCGTGGCGATGATCCCGCTCTTCTCGGTCGTCATCGCCCTGGTCGCCAAGGGGGCCCACTACCTCACGTGGCACTTCGTGACGACCCTGCCCCAGCTGCCCAGCCTGATCAGCCTCAACACCATCGGCGGGATCGGCAACGCCATCGTGGCCACCTTGGAGATCGACCTCGCCGCCGCCGTCGTGGCGGTGCCGGTGGGGGTCGTCGTGGGCCTGTACCTCGCGGAGACCGACGGTCGGGTCGGAGCGTGGCTGCGCGGCACGGTCGAGATGATGACGGGCATGCCCTCGGTGCTGCTCGGCGTCTTCGCCTACGAGTACATCGTCACCTCGATGAAGTCCTACTCGGGCCTCGCGGCCGCCGCGGCGCTGTCGCTGCTCATGGTGCCGGTGATCGCCAAGGCGGCCGAGCTGTCCTTCCGTTCGGTGCCGCGCAGCCTTCGCGAGGCCGCCCTGGCCCTGGGGGCGCGCGAGTCGAAGGTCGCCTGGAAGGTGACCGTCCCGACGGCCCTGCCCGGCGTCGTCACCGGCGTCCTGCTCGCCCTGGCCCGCGCGGTCGGCGAGACCGCGCCGGTGCTGCTGGTCGTGGGACCCACCGTGTCGAACCTCTGGGCCTGGACGCCGTTCAAGCCGATGACGCCGCTGCCGCTGCTCATCTACGGCTACTCCCAGAGCCAGTACCCCAGCCAGCGGGCGGCCGCCTGGGGGGTCGCCTTCACCCTGGTGGCCCTGGTGGTGCTGCTGACGGTGACCAGCCGCGTGATCTCCAGTCGAATGAGAAGGGAACGTCGACACTGATGGACGCCTCCGAGAACCACCTGCCCACCACCGAGCCGGCCCTCGAGGTCCCGACGGCCAGCGCGTCGCCGGTCGCCCTGGACCGCCGCGTGGCGATGAGCCTGCGCGACGTGGCCGTCTCCTTCAACGGGCGCACCGCGGTGCGCGACGTGACCTTCGACGTGCCGGCCAACCAGGTGACGGCCCTCATCGGCCCCTCGGGCTCGGGCAAGACGACCCTGCTGCGGGCGCTGAACCGCCTCCACGACCTCACCAAGGGGGCCAAGGTCACCGGGGAGATCCGCCTGGGGGAGATCTCGGTCTACAACGGCAACCTTCCGACGACTCTCCTGCGCAGTCGCATCGGCATGGTCTTCCAGCGCCCCAACCCCTTCCCGACGATGTCCATCTACGACAACGTCGTGTCCGGTCTGCGCTTCAACGGGATCAAGAAGAAGGCGCTCCTCGACGAGGCCGCCGAGTCGGCCCTGGTGGCCGCCGCCCTGTGGGACAGCGTGTCGACCCGTCTCAAGGCCCACGCGGTGACCCTCTCGGGCGGTGAGCAGCAGCGCCTGTGCATCGCCCGGGCCCTCGCCGTCGAGCCGGAGATCCTCCTGATGGACGAGCCGACCTCCTCGCTCGACCCGATCTCCACCCAGGCCATCGAGTCCCTGATCGGCGAGCTGAAGAGCCGCGTCACCATCGTCATCGTGACCCACAACATGCAACAGGCCCACCGGGTGTCGGACGACTGCGCCTTCTTGCTGATGGGAGAGGACCGCGCCGGTGAGCTCATCGAGTTCGCCCCCACGGCCAAGCTCTTCTCCAACCCGGCCGACCCCCGGACCCTCGACTACATCGAGGGCCGCTTCGGCTGAGAGGGCGTGACAGACTGACCTCGAGGGAGGGAGGTCCTGTGACCCAGGAGCTGTGGCAGTTGTCGGCGGGGACGCTGGCGTCGATGATCCGCGCGGGGGAGACCACGTCACGCGAGGTGGCCGAGGCCCATCTGGCGCGCATCGAGGCGGTGAACCCCGAGGTCAACGGGGTCGTCGAGGTGAGGCCCGACGAAGTCCTCGCCGAGGCCGACCGCGCCGACGCCGCCGTGAGGTCCGGGGCACCCCTCGGGACCCTGCACGGAGTGCCCTTCACGATCAAGGTGAACATCGACGTCGCGGGCTACTGCACTAACGAGGGGACGGTCGCCCTGAAGGACCTGATGGCCACCGCCGACGCGCCGGTCGTCGAGCGGATGCGCGCCGCCGGGGCGGTGGCCCTGGCGCGCACCAACATGCCCGACCTTGGACTGCGCGTGAACACCGAGTCCTCCCTCTACGGCGCGACCCACAATCCGTGGCGCCGGGGAGTGACGGCGGCGGGCTCGTCGGGAGGCGAGGCCGCCTCGATCGCCTCGGGGATGAGTCCGATGGGCCTCGGCAACGACATCGGGGGGTCGCTGCGCAACCCCGCCTACGCCTGCGGCATCGCGTCGATCAAGCCGAGCCGCGGCCGCGTGCCCTCGGGCAACCCCTCGGCCCTCGTGGAGCCGGCCATCAACAGCCAGCTGATGGCCGTCGAGGGGGTGCTGGCTCGCCACGTGGCGGACGTGCGCCGCGGGCTCGTGGCGGTGATGGGCGCCCACCCGCGCGATCCCCAGAGCATCGACGCGCCGCTGGCCGGACGCCCGGCGCCGCGGCGCGTCGCCCTCGTTCCCGAGCCCTTCGGGGGGGAGACCGACCCCGGTGTCGCCGAGGGCGTGCGCCTCGCCGGGCGGGCCCTCGAGGCGGCGGGCTACGAGGTCGAAGAGATCGAGCCGCCGATGCTCTTCGAGGCCTACCTCGGCTGGACCGAGTTGATGATCACCAGCCTCGAAGCCGACGCCGAGCTGCTCGCCTCCTTGCTCGGCGAGGGCGGCCAGCGCTTCTTGGAGCTCACCCAGGTCGACTTCCCCGCGCCCACGGCGGCCGGGCTGCACGCCATGCACCAGGCCCGCCACGCGGTGGCCCGGGCCTGGCGCAGCTTCATGACGACCTACCCGCTGGTCGTCGGGCCCACCTGGACCCAACCGCCCTTCGAGCACGGCTTCGACATCGTCGACGCCACGACGGCCATGAAGGTGGTGGAGATGATGCGCTTCATCCTGCCGGCCAACCTGCTCGGGCTGCCCGCCGCCTGTGTGCCGACCGGGGTCACCGACGGGCTGCCCGTCGGGGCCCAGATCATCGGCGACGCCTTCCGCGAGGACCTGTGCCTCGACGCCGCCGAGGTGGTCGAGCGGTCCATCGGGGTCCTCACCCCCATCGACCCGCGCCCGTGAGCCTGGAGGTCCGGGCGCTACGGCGTGAGGAGGTGCGCGCCGCCGCCGAGGTGGTGCGCGGGGGTTCGAGCGCGCCCGAGTCGGAGGACCCCGAGTCGGTCGAGGCCTACTGGCGCGCCGTCGAGCGGACCCGCCTCGGCGGGGGTGAGGTGCTCGTGGCCGTCGAGGACGGGGCGGTCGTGGGCGTCACCCAGGTGGTGATCCTCAGCCACTTCCAGCACACCGGGGGGCTGTGCGCGGAGCTCGAGTCGGTCCACGTGCGCGAGGACCGACGCTCCCAGGGGGTGGGTGCCGCTCTCCTCAGCGCAGCCGAGGAGTTGGCGAGGACGCGAGGCTGCTACCGGGTCCAGCTGACGAGCGCGGCCTGGCGGACCGACGCCCACCGCTTCTACCGCGCCCACGGATACGGGGACTCCCACGTGGGCTTCAAGAAGTACCTAGAGGTCGAGGACCTCGCGTAGGGCGCCGTCGTCGACGTCGAAGACGAAGCCGCGGATCTCCCCCGAGTTAAGGAAGGGGCTCTCGCGCAGCGCCCGCACCGTGGCGCGCACGTCGGCCTCGACGTCGCGGTAGGCGCCGAGGCGAAAGGGCGGACGCTGGCCGACCTCTCGCTCGACCCGGTCGGCCATCTCCTCCTCGACGAAGGCCTCGAGGCCGCAGCGACTGTGGTGGATGACCATCACGTCGCGGGTCCCGAGCAGGCGCTGGCTGAGCATGAGCGAACGCACGGCGTCGTCGGTGGCGATGCCGCCAGCGTTGCGGATCAGGTGGACCTCGCCGAGGTCGAGGCCGAGCGCCCCGAACAGGTCGAGGCGCGAGTCCATGCAGGTGAGCACGGCCAGTCGCCGCCGCGGTTCGGTGGCCAGCTCACGGTGCCCGTGGGCCGCGACGTAGCGGCGGTTGTGCTCGAGGAGCCGCTCGATCTCGCCCACCGCGCCATCCTAGGGACGTCGGCGTCGCTTGGCGGGTTGGTAGGTTGCCCCAGGGAGGACGAGATGGACAGCAACGACGCGGTACGCGAGGAGCTGCGCCAGCCGGCGCTGGAGCTTCGCGGGTTGGTTCCCGAGGTACTCAAGGGCTACGCCGAGATGGCGCGGGCCGCCATGGCCCCGGGAGAGCTGGACGCGGCGAACAAGGAACTGATCGCGTTGGCGATCGCCGCGACCCGCGAGTGCGACGGCTGCCTGGTGAGTCACGCTCGTGCCGCGGTGCGCGCCGGCGCGACCCGCCAGCAGGTCGCCGAGGCCATGGGGGTCGTCATCATGATGAACGGTGGGCCCGGCACCGTGTGGGGGCCGAGGGCCCTGCGAGCCTTCGACGAGGCGACGCAGGGCCGGGGTGCGGCGAACTAGGGGTTGCACGCGGTACAGCGGCTCGGGTCGACGGTCCCGGTGTCCTCGAGCCGATCGAGGTGATGGCGGCACCACGGGCACTCCCAGCGCTCCCCGAGGGGCTCGTCAGTGAGTGAGCCGCAACGTCGGCACGCCCGCCCCCGCAGCGGGGTCTCGGGGCCGAAGCCCGGGCGGTGACAGGCGGGACAGCTCTGGGCCAGTCGGGAGAAGAGGTCCCGCGCGGCGGCCGTGATGGCGGGCTGGCGACTCGGGCACAGGTGGGCCCGCAGGTCGGTGGCGAGCCGGGCGACGCCGCTCTGGGCCAGCGCCCGTCGAGCGGCCACGACGACCTCCTCGATCGAGGCGAGCCCGGTGAGCGGGGGGTGGCCGCCGTCCGCGCCTCTCACCATGGCGTGGTGGCCCTCGGCGAGGAGGTCGGCGGCCGCGTCGTGGAGGGACCGCTCGCCGAGGTCCGCAGTGAACTCGCACTCGCGCAGGCGCAGGTCGTGCGAGAGGGACCGGCCCACGACGATCACGTTGCGCGACGGGGCGACGGCCACGACCACCTCGTGGTCGACGGGCAGTCCCCAGAGGGTCCGCGACACCGTCCCCTCCGAGGCGAGGAGCCACCCCGCCGACCGGTCGGCGCCCAGCGTCGCCTTGCGCCGAGCCGTCGCGAGGGCCGACCCGGTCCGCGCCACCTCCCCGCTGAAGGTGCCCAGCGAGTCGGTGTCGGCGTCGATCTCCTCCCAGCGCCAGCCGTGCTCGGCCGCCACCGGACCGATGAGACGACCCTTGCCGTGGTGGCTCACGACCGTGGCCCGCGGCGCCATCAAGGGCGCCGCCCTGACGCGTTCGTAGGATGGGCGACGTGGTGACTGGACCGGCCGAGGGCCCTAAGAAGGGCGACTGGACCTTCCTCACCAATCACGCCCACGTCCTGGTCTGCATCTTCCGAGACCCGAACATCCGCACCCGCGACATCGCGGCCATGGTCGGCATCACCGAGCGGGCGACCCAGAGCATCGTCAACGACCTGGTGGGCGAGGGCTATCTCGAGCGCACTCGCGAAGGTCGCCGGAACGTCTATCGGGTGATCACCACGGCTCGCCTGCGACACCCCCTGGAGGCGCACCGAGAGGTGGGCGAGCTGCTCACACTCCTGGAGCAGCCGGTGCGGGCCGCGTCGGGTGCGGGGAGGGGCGGAAAGAGGTAGCACAGCACACGAATTATAATTCGTGTATTATGAGTGCGTGACCATTCTCTCCTCCGTCGTGACCATCCTCCTCGGGAGCGCCTGGATCGCCCTCGACCACAGCCCGTGGCGTCAGCGGGTGGTGGCCCTGACGGTGGGGTTGCTCGGCGTGATCGAGGTGGCCCTGTCGGACTCGCACGGGCCGTGGCTGGGTGACGGCGTCGCCAAGCTGATGGGCGGGGCCAGCGTCGTGGTGGGCACCACGGTCTGCCTCTACGCCCTGCGTCAGTTTGAGGGCGAGCGCCGGGCGCGGTCGGTGGGGGCGTGGAGCCTCATGGTGGTGGCGGGGGCCCTGGTCGTGGCCTCGGCGCGCTCGCTGCTGGTCCTCGGGATCGCCTGGTCGGCGACGACCCTCGTGGTCCTCGCGCTTCTGCACTCCGCCGTCGGACGACGGGCCACGTGCACCCGATGGGCCCGGCGGACCCTGATACCCGCCGACGCGATCCTGCTTGGGACGCTGTGCGCCGCGGCGGCGGGCGACGTCCCCCTCGCCGTCGGCGGGACGACGACGGCGTCGAGCTGGTGGGACGTCTCCCTGTGGGTCGCGGTGGCGTTGGCCGCGGTGGCTCGGGCCGGTCTGACCTGGCGTCGGTCCTGGGTCACCGAGACCGTGGGTGCCCCGACGCCGGTCTCGGCGCTCCTGCACGCCGGCTTCGTCAACGGCGGGGCGGTCCTCCTCGTGAGGACGGGAGAGGTGGCGCCGCCGCCTCGGGCGATCGGCGTGTCGGTGGCCCTCGTCGGGGCCGCGACGATCCTGGCCCTCGTGCCGCTGATCCACCGCCGCGCGGACTTGAAGGGCCAGCTGGCGATGTCAACTGTCGCCCAGATGGCCTTCATGCTCGCGATGGTGAGCCTGGGCTGGCCGGTTCTTGGCGTGACCCACGCCGTCGGCCATGGCGCCTATAAGGCGCAGCGCTTCTTGAGCGCCGCCGACGCCACCGCCCGTCGGGCGGAGAACGGCCGGCGGGTCGCGGTGGGCTCTGCGCCCTCGACGACGGCGCGCATGGCGGGTGGGGTCGCTCTCCTCCTGGGCGCCGCCCTGCTCCTCCTCCTGCGCCCCCTGGCGGCGGACCGGGTGGCGGTGAGTGTCTTCGCCGTGGCGGGGATCGCCCTGTGGTGGCGGCGCACCCGGACGCCCCTGATTGGAGCCGGTCGCCTCTGGGGCGGCGTCGCTGTCGTCGCGCTCGCCTACGGGTCCCTCGCCACCACGGCGGGTGGTCACCTCGCTGCGCCCTCGGGAGGCGCCAGCGGCGCGCCGTGGTGGGTCCCGAGCGTCGCGGTGCTGGCTGCGGCCGTCCTCGCACGTCGCCGACCGGCCGCCAAGGCGGCGCGGACGACCCGGGCTCAACCCGTCTCCCTCGTCACCCAGGAGGCGTGATGGGCGTGGAGGGGACCGGGTCCACGTGGGTCGACGAGGCCTTCTCCTGGGTCGGTCCCAGCTGGCCACTGGACCGAGCGATCGCGGTGAACCCGCTGCTCGACCGAGTGGCGACGCCCTTCGTGACGGCGGCGGCGGAGATGGGCGCGCGACTCGGGGTCGATCCATGGCCCTCGCCCGCCCATCGAGCGGAGGCCGAGCGCCGCTACGGCGAACCGCGCGGCGGGACCGGTGAGGACCCCATCCCGGCCCGTCCCGGCACCGCTCTCGAGCGCGCCGTCGGGGCGAGGTCTCGAGTGTCGCGCCAGGCGCGGGCTCTGGTGGCCGAGACCCTCGTCGCCGTGTCCACCGACCGGCGACCCGAAGAGCCCTTCGAGCGCCGAGTGGCCGGCGTGTTGGCCTCGCGCCCGGCCTGGGGCCGGATCCCGTCGCGCTGGCGGGCTGGCGTCGTCACCCGACTGGCGACGATGGGCTTGGAGGATCTCCTCGACGAGCTCGGACCCTGGAGTGACGAGGAGCGCATCGAGGAGTTGACGCGTCACGTCCTGCGCGTGCCCGGCTGGGCGGCCTGGGCCAAGTGGTGTGACCAATGGAGTCGCGAGGAGCACCGAGCCCGCATCCACCGAGAGGACCTCCTGCGGCTCTCGCTGAGCGTGGACCTTGCGGGACTCGAGCGGGTGGGGAGGACGGCCGGGGCACCCTCGCGGCCTTCCGTGCACGACGAGGGGCGTCGTCGGCTCGAAGAGCTCGAGGCGGTGGTCCACTCGCGCTTCCTCGGCCGCCTCGGGCGGTCCTCAGGAGACTTGCGTCGGCCCGTCGAGCTCCAGGTCCTCACCTGCATCGACCCCCGCAGCGAGCCGCTGCGGCGAGCCTTCGAGCTCGACCCCGCCGTCGAGACCCTGTCGATGGCTGGCTTCTTCGGAGTGGAGGCCGCCCTCTGGGAAGACGGCGACCAAGCGCCCCGCGACGCCCTGCCAGTGCTGCTCGCGCCCCGGGCGGTGATCACGGGTGGCTCCCCGGAGACCCGAGGCGCCGGGGAGCGCCGGGGCCTGCGCCAGGTGGTGGCCGACCTGACCCATGAACCGGAGGCGATGTTCGCCCTGGCCGAGGTCACGGGCTGGGCGGCCGCCCCGTGGATGCTCACTTCCACTGTCGCCCCTCGGCTGCGCTCGCTCGAGACTGGGCCACGGGGCTCGTGGACCCTGACGGGTCCCGGGCAGGTGGCGATGGCCGAGGGGGCGCTGCGAGTCGCCGGTCTCACCCGGGAGTTCGCTCCCAATGTCCTGATCGTGGGCCACGGCGCGCGCTCCAGTGGCAACCCTCACTTCGCCACCTTGGGATGTGGCGCCTGCGCCAGCCTTAGCGGCGTCGCCAACGCCGCGGCGCTGGCGGGTCTGTTGAATCAGGAGGCGACTCGCCGAGCCCTCCTCGAGCGCGGCATCAAGATCCCGGAGTCGACGAGGTTCTGGTGGGCCGAGCACGTCACCACCGAGGACCTCGTCCACCTGGAGCCGGGGTCGCCCGAGGCGCTGAGGGCGCGGGTCGACCG
>CAYUZO010000017.1:0-37939 GCA_964449735.1 uncultured Ferrimicrobium sp. | reverse complement strand
AGGGCTCCGTGCGCACGATCACGACAGCCGTCGGCCTGGAGATGCCCGAGCTCATCATCGCCAACGACCCTCTCCAGCGTCGCTTCGCCTATCGGATCACGGCACCCCTCGTGCGCCACCACCTGGGAACGATCGACGTCTTCGAACTGGGCGAGCGCGACAGCCTGTGCGTGTACTCGACCACGGCCGAGCCTGACGCCATGGCCCTGGTGATCGCAGGGGGGACCGCGGCGGCAGTGGAGGAGAGCGCCCGGCGTGCCGAGGCGAGCGAGAGCAAGGAGGAGGGGTGATGGCCCGCCGGATCCTGTTCATCACGACTGACCAGCAGCGCTACGACACCCTGGGGGTCAACGGGGGGACGCTCTCTCGCACACCGGCGATCGACGCGCTCGCGGCGGACGGAGTCCGCTACACCCGGGCCCAGCCGAGTTCGGTCGTCTGCATGCCCTCGCGGGCGTCGATGCTGACCGGTCAGTTCCCCTCGGCCCACGGGGCGTGGATGAACGGTGTGGCGCTGGCGGTGGACGCGCCGTCCTTCGCCGAGGTCCTCCACGACCAGGGCTTCGCCACGGCGCTCGTGGGCAAGGCCCACTTCGAGCCCTTCATCGACCCCTTCGGGCGCTACGTGGAGAATGCCCTCTCCCAGCTGGGCATCCCCACGGTCGAGCAGCCCTGGTTCGGCGGGCGACGCGGTCCCCACCGAGGATTCGACCACCTGGAGTTCGCGACTCACGGGGTGATGGGGCCGCTGCACTACGCGCGCTGGATCCGCGAGCAGCACCCCGAGGCGGCGGCCGGCTTCTACGCCGTCGTCGACCAGGACTTCAACGTCAACGCGGAGGGGGGCGGCGACACGGGCGCCCCCCAGGTCAAGCTGAATCCGGTGGCCCGTGAGTGGTACCACACCGACTGGGTGGCCGATCGGACAGTGTCCTGGCTCGGTGAGCGCGCCGACGACGAGGACTGGTTCTGCTGGATGAGCTTCCCCGACCCTCACCACCCCTGGGACCCGCCCGCGGCCGAGCGCGACCGCGTCCCGTGGCGCGACGTCCCGCTTCCGGTGGGCTACCCGGAGAGGGCGGAGCAGCGTGAGGCTCTGCTCGACGCCAAGGCCCGTCATTGGCGCCTGTGGTACGACGGGCGGCTCGTGTCGAACTACGAGGCGCCCGCCAAGTGGGTCCCCGCGACCTTGACCGCCGACCAGGTGCGCGAGGTGAACGCCCTCAATGCCGTCGAGGTCGAGCTCATCGACGAGGCGGTGGGCCGCGTCCTCGCCTACGCGCGACAGCGCGGCTGGGACGAGGAGCTGGACGTCGTGTTCACGACCGATCACGGCGAGCTCCAGGGGGACTTCGGCCTGCTCTTCAAGGGCCCCTACCACGTCGACTCCCTGTTGCGCCTGCCCCTCATCTGGCGGCCGGCCCCGTCACGGGGCGTCGCCCCGGCCGTGGTGAGCGCGCCGGTCTCCCTCACCAGCCTGGCGGCGACCTTTGCCCAGATCGCCGGAGCGCCGGTGCCCGACTGGGCGGAGGGTGCACCGCTGCCGAGCAGCGACGCCGACGCGGCGGCCCGAGGCTTCGACGCGGCGGTCGTCGAGTGGGACTCGGCTCTGTTTGGCGTCGACGTGCACGTGCGCACGGTCGTGACGAATGAGCACCTCTACACCGAGTACCTTCCTGGCACCGTGCACGACGGCTCCGAGGCCGAGCTCTACAGCCTGGCCGACGACCCCCTCCAACGCGAGAACCGTGCGGGCGACGACGCGCTCTCCGCGGTGCGCGAGGAGCTCTCCGAGCGGCTGGCGGCCCACGCGAGCCGGCCGGTCGACCGGGCTCGCCCTGGTCTCCTGGTCGCGCCGGTGTGACCCTCCGGTAGCGTGGTCGCCATGGCCGACACCGTGATCTCCGGACCTCCCCACGACCCCGTGGAGGACCTGCGCGCCCTCCCGGCTCCGGCGTGGGAGGCGCGAGGGGAGTACCGCGACATCATCTTCGAGGTCGCCGAGGGGATCGCCCGGATCACGATCAACCGCCCCGAAGTGCGCAACGCCTTCCGGCCCCAGACGCTCTTCGAGCTCGCCGACGCCTTCGACGAGGCGCGCGACGACCCCGAGGTGGGGGCGATCATCCTGACCGGCCAGGGCCCCGACGCCTTCTGCTCGGGCGGGGACCAGAAGATCCGCGGTGACGATGGCTATCTCGGCGACGACGCCGTCGCCCGTCGGGGCATTGGGCGGCTGAACGTCCTGGACCTGCAGATCCAGATCCGTCGCCTGCCCAAGCCAGTCATCGCCCAGGTCGCGGGTTACGCCATCGGTGGTGGACACATCCTTCATCTGGTCTGCGACCTGACCATCGCCGCCGACAACGCCCGCTTCGGCCAGACGGGCCCGATCGTCGGCTCCTTCGACGGGGGATACGGCTCCTCCCTCCTCGCGCGCACGATCGGCCTCAAGCGCGCCAAGGAGGTCTGGTTCCTCTGCCGTCAGTACGACGCAGCCACTGCGCTCGACTGGGGACTCGTCAACGCGGTCGTGCCCCTCGCCGACCTCGAGGCCGAGACGGTGGCGTGGTGCCGGCGGATCCTCAGCCTGTCGCCGATCGCTCTGCGCATGATCAAGGCGGGACTCAACGCCGCCGATGACGGCTTGGCCGGCGTCCAGCAGCTGGCGGGCGATGCGACGATGCTCTTCTACATGTCCGAGGAGGGCCAGGAGGGTCGAAACGCCTTCGTCGAGCGCCGGGCGCCCGACTTCTCGCGATTCCCGCGCCGTCCGTGACGCCCGGGCCCGTGCGTCGCTGGGTCGAGGCCGCCCGCCCCCGGACCCTGCCGGCCTCCCTCGTCCCCGTGGCGCTGGGCGCGGTCGCCGTGCGGCCGGCGTCCGTGGCCGTTCTCAACACCCTGCTCTGCGCGGTGGTCGCCATCGCCCTACAGGTCGGGACCAACTACGCCAATGACTACTCCGACGGCGTGCGCGGCACCGACGCGGTCAGGGTCGGCCCCTTCCGTTTGACCGCCTCGGGCCTCGTCACGCCCGGGCGGGTCCGAGGGGCCGCCTGGGCGGCCTTCGCCCTCGCGGCGCTCGCCGGGGTCACCTTGGCCGCGCGCACCAGCTGGTGGCTCGTCCCGGTGGGGGTGAGCGCAGTGGCGGCCGGGTGGCTGTACACCGGCGGGCCGCGTCCGTACGGCTACCTCGGTCTCGGGGAGCTCTTCGTGCTCGTCTACTTCGGCTTCGTCGCGACGGTGGGCACCGCCTACGTCCAGCGGGGCACCTTTCCGAGCTCCGCGTGGTGGCTGGCGCTCGCCGCCGGATCGATGGCCTGCGCCCTGCTCGAGGCCAACAACCTGCGCGACGCCGACGGCGACGCGGCGGTGGGCAAGCGAACGTTGGCGGCCCGGCTCGGCCGGCGGCGCGGTTCGTGGCTCTACGCCGTGGCCGTCGCCGGGACCGTCCTCGGCCTGGCCCTTGGTGGAGCCTGGCCGGTGGCGATCGTGGCCCTGCTCGCCTACGCGCCGGCCCTGCGCCTCGCCTTCTCGCCCCGACAGGGGCGCGAGCTGCTGCCGCTCTTGAAGGCCTCGGCGCGGGCCCAGTTGGCCCTCGGGGCCCTCGGGTGCGTCGTCGTGGTGGTGGCGCGCTAGGAGAGGAAGTCCGCCAGGACCTGCGCGGTGGCCACCGGGTCGGCCAGGTGGGCGGCGTGGCGGACCCGGTCGATCGCGGCCCAGCGGCCGTCGACGACCCCGTCGGCGAGGATCCGCGCCTCGGCGAGGAAGCGCGGATCCTCTCCGCCCGCCAGGGCCAGGGTCGGGACTGCGATCTCGCCCAGGCGTGGCCCGAGGAAGGACTGGGTCCCGGTACCCATGAGCCGCAGAGCGCCAGCCAGCCCGGCGGCGTCGTCGCTGCGTGCCGAGCGCTCCCGGGGGTCAGCGGGCAGGTCGGCGAACATCTCCTGGGCCAGCCACTCCTCGAGGAACCCACCCACCCCCAGCTCCTCGATCCGAATGGCCAGCGCCTCGTCGCGAGAGCGGCGCGCGGCGCGGTCGGACTCGTCGAGGATCCCCCGCGTGGCGCCGAGCAGCACGAGAGCCGAGACCGACTCGGGGTGGGCGAGGGCCACGTGCAGGGCGAGGCGGGCCCCCATCGAGTACCCCGCCAGGCACACCGCCTCGGTTCCGATCGCTTCGGCGACCAGATCGGCCGCCTCCCAGAGGTCGCAGCGCAGGTCGCGGGCCTCGCCATGTCCGGGCAGGTCGAGAGTCCAGACCTCGTGGCGGGCTGCCAGAATGGAGCGGAGCTGGTGGGCCGAGTCGCGGGTCTGGGTGAAGCCGTGAAGCCACATCAGCGGCGGACCAGCGCCGTCGCGATCCACGCGAAGGAGTGACATTGGTGAGTAGCGTACCGAGCCCCTCGGTCGCTCAGGCGACGATGGCCGCGACCTTGGTGGACGAGTGGTGCCGCCTGGGTCTGACCGATGTCGTGCTCTGCCCTGGATCTCGTTCGACGCCACTAGCCCTCGCCGTCGCCAACCGAGAGGACCTCACCGTCCACGTGCGCCTGGATGAACGAGGAGCCGGGTTCTTCGCCCTCGGGCGCTCCCGAGCGACGGGTCGGCCCTGCGCGATCGTGGTCACCTCGGGCACCGCCGCCGCTGAGCTGCATCCCGCCGTCGCCGAGGCCGACCTCGCAGGCGTGCCCCTGCTCGTGCTGACCGCCGACCGCCCGCCCGAATTGCACGACGTCGGCGCGGCCCAGACCATCGAGCAGCGCCACCTCTTCGGTCGTAGTGTGCGCCGCTTCGACGATCTGGGGATCGCCTACGCGGGGGCCAGTTCCCAGTGGCGGCCCGCCGCCGCGCGTCTCTGGGCGGCGGCGAGTGGCAACCGGCCCGGCCCGGTCCATCTGAACGTGCCGCTGGTCGAGCCTCTCCTCGCCTCGGCGGGACCCCTGCCCGAGGGCCGTGGCTCGAGCCCGTGGGTCGTCACCGGGGCGACTCGGCCACCGGCCGTGGAGGTAGCGGTCGAGGGTCGGCGTTGCCTGTGCGTCGCGGGGCTCGGAGCCCACCCCGACTCGCTCGACGCGGCCCGCGCTCTCGGCTGGGTGGTACTCGGCGACGTCGGGGCGCGGGAGGGGACCCCCTACTACGACGCGCTCCTGCGTGATGACGACTTCGCCGACCGGGCCCGTCCTGACGTCATCGTCCGGCTCGGAGGCATGCCCTCGTCCAAAGTCCTGGCGGGGCGGATCGCCCAGTGGGGCTGTGAGGTCCACGCGCTCGAGGGTGAGGCACCGGTCGCCGATCCCGACGGTGTCGTGACCCACCGGTTCGCCGGGCGACCCGATCCGACCAGCGCTCGCTCCTGCGGGGATCCGGCCTACGTCGAGTGGTGGCAGGACCGGGTGGACGTCGTCGCCTCCCGGGTCGAGCCCCACCTGCGGGCCACCTGGGGAGAGGCCCCGTTGGCTGCGGCGGTGGTGCGCTTCGCCAACGAGAGGGGCTGGGACTTGGTGGTGGGATCGTCCATGCCCGTGCGCGACGTCGAGTGGTGGGCGCCCCCGCGCCACGGACTGGCCCTCGCCAACCGGGGCGCCAACGGCATCGACGGCGTCATCTCGACCGCCCTGGCGGTCGCGACGGGAGCGTCCGCGGTGGCCCTGGTGGGCGACTTGACCTTCCTGCACGACCTTTCGGGACTCGTGGACGGCATCGGCACCGGCGGGGGTCGCCTGGCGCTCGTGGTGGCCGACAACGGGGGAGGAGGCATCTTCTCCTTCCTCGCCCAAGCCACTACCTTGGCGCCCGCACCCTTCGAGCGACTCTTCGCCACGCCGCGGCCGGTGGACCAAGTGGCCCTGGCGAAGGCCCTCGGGCACCACGGCGAGCGGGTCGGCGACCTCGGAGCGCTCGAGAGCGCGCTCGACGCCGCGGCGCGTCGTGAGGGTGTGAGCGTCATCGTGGCCGAACTGCCCAGACCGACTGACAATGTCGTTGCCCACGAGGCGCTCATCGCGCTGGCCCGCGAGGCCGCCGAGCCATGATCGCGGCGCTGCCGGCCTCGTTGGTGGCGGCGATGCCCCTGGCCTTCGCGGCGGGGCTCGTCTCCTTCGTGTCACCCTGCGTCTTGCCCCTGCTGCCGGGCTACGTGGCCTTCCTCGGGGGGGCTGCCGGCACGGCCGGCACATCCCAAGGGCGTGGACGCGCCGTGCTCGGGGCGGTCGCCTTCGTACTGGGCTTCGCGGTGGTCTTCGTCTCCACGGGGGCGCTCTTTGGCTCGCTGGGATCCTTCCTCAACTCCCAGGGTCACCAGCGGGCCCTGGAGATCGGCTTCGGAGTCCTCACCATCGCCCTCGGAGCCTTCTTCGCGGGCTGGTGGCCCTCGGCCTGGTTGAGCCGAGAGCGCCGGGTCCACCACCTGCCGCGCGCGAGCGTGGTCGGTGCGGCCGTGCTCGGCTTCACCTTCGGACTGGGGTGGGCCCCCTGCATCGGTCCGACGCTGGGCGCGATCCTCTCCCTGGCGGCGTCGAGCTCGGGGGCCTCGGCCCTTCGCGGCTCCGTCCTCACCTTCGTCTACTGCCTGGGGCTGGGGGTGCCCTTCGTCGTGGCCGCGCTCGCGACCGAGTGGATGGCCAGCGCCGCTGGTTGGCTGCGCCGCCACCAGCGCGCCATCGGGCGCGCGGGCGGGGTCATGTTGATCGCCATTGGACTGCTCGAGGTGACCGGGACCTGGAACACCTGGGTCCTGTGGCTGAAGATCCACGTGCCCGCCGGCAGCACCTTCCTGTAAACGGAGCGCGCGACGACGCTCCCTAGACTGGTCCGATGGACCTGCGCGCCGACTGGGAGTTCCGGGGCCTCGCCTACCAGAGCACCGACCCCGACCTGCTGACCCGCCTGTCGGCGGGCGGGATCACCGCCTACATCGGCTTCGACCCCACGGCCTCGAGCCTGCACCTGGGCAGCCTGCTGCAGATCTGCAACCTGCGCCGTCTGCAGTTGGCCGGCAATCGCCCGATCGCCCTCGCGGGCGGGGGGACTGGCCTCATCGGCGACCCCAGCTTCAAGGCCGACGAGCGCCCGCTCCTCAGCCCCGAGCAGCTGGCCGAGAACGTGGCGGGCATCCGCGAGCAGCTCAGTCGCTTCCTCGACTTCTCCGAGGGCGCCGGCGAGACACGAGCCCTCCTGCTCAACAACGCCGACTGGCTCACCACGATCTCGCTCACCGAGTTCCTGCGCGACGTCGGCAAGTACTTCACGGTCAACCAGATGGTGGCCAAGGAATCGGTCCGCAGCCGCCTCGACCGCGACGACGTCGGGCTCTCCTTCACCGAGTTCTCCTACATGCTCCTGCAGGCCTACGACTTCTTGCGCCTGCACCTCGATCACGGTTGCACGCTCCAACTCGGCGGATCGGATCAGTGGGGCAATATCACGATGGGAACTGAGCTGGTGCGCAAGGTCACGGGCCACGGAGCCGACGGGCTCACCTCGCCCCTGCTCCTGCGTCCGGACGGGACGAAGTTCGGCAAGTCCGAGTCGGGGAACGAGAAGGTGTGGCTCGATGCGCGAAGGACCTCGCCCTTCGCGTTGCACCAGTTCCTGTTGAACACCGAGGACGCCCTGGTGGGCACGCTGCTGCGCTTCTTCACCTTCCTCGACCACGACACCATTCGCGATCTCGACGAGGCGACCGAGCGGGCGCCCCAGGAGCGGCGAGCCCAGCGGGCCCTGGCCGACGCCGTGGTCACCCTGGTGCACGGTGAGGACGCGGCCACCGCGGCGGCGCGGGCTGGCGAGGCGCTCTTCACCGAGCGGATCGCCGAGCTCGACGAGGCGACCCTGCTCGAGGCGACGGCCGACGCGCCCAGCTCGACGTGGTCGCGTGAGGAGCTGGCCGCGGGAGTGGATCCCGTCGACCTACTGACCCGCACGGGTCTCGCCTCCTCCAAGGCGGAGGCCCGACGCTTCCTCGAACAGGGCGGCGTCTACGTCAACAACCTTCGCGTGTCCGCCGACGCCCGAGTCGGCCTCGACGCCTCGCTGCACGGGCGTTACCTCGTGGTGCGTCGCGGACGGCGCAACCTCCACCTGGTGCTCGCCGGGTGAGACCCTGGCGCCTCAGCGCGGTGGTCCTGGGGAGCGCCCTGACCTTGTCCGCGTGTGGGGCGAGCCAGTCGCCGTCGGCGGCCCTGGCCCAGTGGGTCTCCCAGAGCGCCTTCCACTCCGCGGTGGCGACGCTGCGCGCCGACGCCCGGCACGCTCACCTCGCCTTGGTGACGCCCTCGACGAGTCCGGGGGTCCTTCGCACGGTCTGCGAGCTGCTCCACATCGACGCCGCGAGCGCTCAGGGGTCCTTACCCAGTCCGGACGCCCAGGCGACCGTGCTCCTCGGGCGGGCCTACGGACAGCTGGGAAACGCCGCCTCCCTCTGCTACGAGGCGGGTGACTCGCCGAGCCGGCGCCAACGGGCCGACCAGGCGCTCCAACGCGCGGCGGCCACCTTGGCCGAGGGGTCGGCCCGGGTGGGGGCGGCCGTCGGCTAGTTCTGGGGCCGGGGTCGCAGGTCGATCTCGAGGCGCAGGATCCCGTCAGTCAGGGTCGCCGTGGCGTCCCCGATCATCGCGAAGTCCTGGAAGTCGATCTTGGCCGCCTCCAGCAGGCGTTGGCGCTCGGGTCCCTCCACGGGGGGCAGGCCCCGGCGCGAGACGGCCTCCGCGCGCTCTCGGAAGCGTTGGACCATCTCAGTGGGGTCGAAGGTGGGGCTCACGAGGCGATGTTAGGCCCCCCGATCAGGGTCCGACCAGGCGCGTCGGTTGGTATCATGGCTCCCTGGCGCACGTTCGCCGCGGTCGCGCTTCCGGCTCGCGACCAGTGAGGAGTTGACGTGAAGAAGGGCCGACACCGGCGGTTCGTTGAGGCTCGCGAGCTCAAGCGCTCGACCGGACCGCGGGCCACGACTTGCGTGGAGTGCGGCGCCGCGCCCGAGGACGTCCACGCCGAGTGGTGTCGCGCCGACGAGGATCGCTTCGACGAGATCCTCGGTTCGCTGCCCAAGGCCGGCAGCGACGAGGACCCGCTCGGCTAGACCTGCTGACGGCGCACGACCGGGTGGGCCAAGCGAGTGGCCCGCGGTTGACGGGCGCGGTCGTCGAGGTACGCGAGCAGTCGGGCGTAGACCGCTGCCCCGACCATGGCGGTCAGCTCCTCGGCCATCGAGTCGACCACCCGCCGCCGTCCGGTGAAGGCCTCGGGGGCCTCGGTGCACCACCAGTGGAACTCCTGGCCCCCCGCGCCCCAGTGGCGCCGGTCCCACTGGGTGATGCGGGTCACCACGTGGCCGTCATCGAGAGTCTCGTCCTCGCGGCGCAGGGGGAGCTGCCAGCAGACCTCGGGCTTGAGGGGCACGTAGCTCTCGCCCTCGTCCATGGCCAGCACGTGCAGGGCGCAGCCCGGTCCGCGATGGAAGTCGGGGCGGTTGAGAAAGATGCAGGCCCCCTTGACCAGTCGGGTCACGATCTCGCCGTTGCGCTTCACCCGGGTCGTGCCCTGGCGACCCTTGGCGCGGAACTGCCACTGGTCGTCGCTGAGGCGCGTGGCGGCACGTTCGACGCGACGTCGGTCCTTCTCGTCGGTGAAGTGAGCCCCGTAGCTGCAACAGCCCTGCACGAGCTCCTCGGCCGGGCCGGTGAGCACCCCCTGACAACCCCGACCGAAGATGCACTCCCAATTGCTCTCGAGGAAGGTCACGTCGAACATCCAGGTGCGGGCCTTCTTGGCGTCGTCGAAGCTGACCCACTCGTGGGCGTCAGGGGGTGCGGCGTTCACGCGCCGAACCTACTAGGCGGCCGAAGAGCGGCGCACCACCCGTAGACTCGCGTCGTGAGTTCGACCGACGTGTTGACGCTGTCCGACTCGGCCAAGGCCATGGTGCGCGAGGCGCTCGGCCAAGAGGAGCGGTCCGAGGACCTGGCCCTCTACGTCGAGGTGGTGGGGACGCGCGGACCCGGCTACGCCTACGACCTGTACTTCTCCGAGGTCGGTGCGGCCCCGGCGGGTGCCTCGGTCGGTCACGACGGTGACATCGCCATCGTGATACCGGCTTCGAGCGTGGAGCGCCTGCGCGGCAGCCGTCTGGAGACCTCCGAGGACTCCGGTGGGGGGCTCGTGCTGGTGAACCCCAACACCCCCGCCCCCGAGGAGCTGCACCCGGGACTCGACCCGGCGATCCTGGCCCTCGGCGTGGAGGGACCTCTGGGTAGCGCCGCGGCGGCGGTCCTCGACTCACAGGTCAATCCCTCGATCGCGAGCCACGGAGGTCGGGCCGACCTGGTGGCCGCTGACGAGGAGCGCAAGATCGCCTACATCAAGATGTCGGGGGGCTGCCAGGGCTGCGCGATGAGCCGCCTGACCCTGACCCAGGGCATCGAGGCCTCACTGCGCGCGGCCCTGCCCGAGTTGACCGACGTCGTCGACGTGACCGATCACGCCTCGGGCGTCAACCCCTTCTACGCCGCGGAGGGCGCTGCCGACCCCGCGTAGGATTGGCCGATGCTGAGGTTCCTGACGGCCGGAGAGAGCCACGGACCGGCGCTGTGCGTCGTCCTCGAGGGTCTGCCGGCGGGGTTGGCGGTCGACGTGGAGTCGATCGGTGACCAGTTGGCGCGCCGGCGGCTCGGTTTCGGCCGCGGCCCGCGGATGCGCTTCGAGCGCGATGAGCTGAGGATCCTGTCGGGCGTGCGCCACGGTCGCACCCTGGGCTCGCCGGTAGCCCTGGAGATCGCCAACACCGAGTGGCCCAAGTGGGAGCAGGAGATGTCCGCCGGGCCCGGAGAGCCGAGCAAGCGACTGAGCGCCCCGCGGCCGGGCCACGCCGACCTCGCCGGGATGCAGAAGTACGGCTTCGATGACGCTCGCGACGTGCTCGAGCGCGCCAGTGCGCGCGAGACCGCGGCTCGCGTGGCCGCCGGAGCCCTGGCGAAGTCCCTCCTCGCGACGATCGGGATCGAGATCGTCAGCCACGTGGTGCGCATCGGGTCGGTCGACGCGCCCGCCGGTTTCCGCCCCCGTCCCGAGGACCTGGGCGCGGTCGACGACAGCGAGGTGCGCTGCCTCGATCCTCAGAGTGCGGCGGCGATGATCTCAGAGATCAAGGCTGCGGCGAAGGTGGGCGATTCGCTCGGTGGCATCGCGGAGGTCGTCGCGTACGGGGTGCCGGTCGGGCTGGGTAGTTACGTGCACTGGGACCGCAAGCTCGACGCCCTGCTCGCCGGTGCACTGATGAGCATCCAGGCGGTCAAGGCGGTCGAGATCGGCGATGGCTACGCCCAGAGCGCCCAGCGCGGCTCGGTGGCCCATGACGCCATCGCGGTCGATCCTGAGAATCGCGCCGGCGGGGGCTACAGCCGTCGCAGCGATCACGCCGGGGGGCTCGAAGGTGGGGTCTCGTCGGGGGCGCCCATCATCGCTCGGGTGGCGATGAAGCCACTGGCGACCTTGAACCGCCCGGTGCTGGAGACGGTGGACGTCGCCACGGGCGAGTCAACCGTGTCCTTCAAGGAGCGCACCGACGTCACCGCGGTTCCCGCCCTGGGAGTCGTGGCCGAGGCGATGGTCGCGATCGTCCTCGCCGATGAGGCGCTGCGCAAGTTCGGGGGCGACTCGGTGGAGGAGTTCACCCGCAACCACGAGTCCTACCTCACACATCTGGGCGAGACGCCCTCGGCCGCACGGCCGGGCTGAGTGGCGCGCCTCGTGCTGGTGGGCCTGCCCGGCTCGGGCAAGACGGCCGTCGGACGCGCCCTGGCCGGGCGATGGGGATGTGATTTCCTCGACACCGACGACCTGGTCGGCTCGGGGGCCGGGGGCGCGGGGGCGCTCCTGCGCGAGGTGGGTGAGCCCGCCTTTCGCGAGCGTGAGCTGGTCGCCCTCCGCCAGGCACTCGACCACGACGCGGTGGTGGCGACCGGGGGTGGCGTCGTGACGATCCCGGCGGCCCGCGAAGCCCTGCGGAGCCAACCGGTCGCCTGGCTGGACGCCAGCGACGCGACGATCCTCGCGCGCCTCGACGACGGTGACCGACCTCTCCTCGGAGAGAGTCCCGCCGGGGCCCTGGCCGCGCTGCGTCGAGGGCGCGAGGACCTTTACCGCGACGTGGCGCGCTGGCGGATCGACGCCGCCGGCGACCCCGACGAGGTGGCCAACCGCATCGAGGCGGTGTGGGCGTGAGGTTTGACGTCGATCTCGAGGCCCGCTCCTACGCGGTGGAGGTGGCGGTCGGCGCCCGACGGCTCCTCGCCCCGCTGATCGCCGAGCGAGCCCCCGAGGCTCGCCGGGCCGCCGTGGTCAGCTCACCCGATCTCGTCGGCCAACCGTGGTTCGACGTCGACCCGGGTATCGAGACCGTCACCCTCAGTCTGCCCGAGGGAGAGGACGCGAAGACCCCCGAGGCCCTCTTCGGGCTGCTCGAAGGTCTGGCGGAGGCCGGTCTCTCCCGGCGCGACGTGGTGGTGGCGGTCGGGGGAGGGGCCATCGGCGACGCGGCGGGCTTCGCGGCCGCGACCTATCTCCGGGGCGTCTCCCTCGTCCAGGTCCCGACCTCGCTCGTCGGCCAGGTCGACGCCGCGATTGGCGGCAAGACGGCGGTGAACTTGCGGGCCGGCAAGAACCTGGTCGGCGCCTTCCACCAGCCCCTGGGCGTGCTGTGCGACCCCGAGACGCTCACGACCCTGCCCGAGCGGGACCTGAGGGCCGGTCTGGCGGAGGTGGCTAAGTGCTGGCTCCTCGAGGAGCGCCGGGCGGGCGGCCTCGCCGCCACCGACCGCGGGGAGCGCGTGGGTATCGCCGTGGGCCTCGAGGCGGCGATCGTGTCGGTGGACGAGACCGAGCAGGGACCGCGCGCTCTGCTGAACTACGGCCACACTCTGGCCCACGCCCTCGAGCGCCGGGCGCTCGACGAGGGTCGCGACGTGATGCGCCACGGCGAGGCGGTGGCCATCGGCTTGGCCTTCGCGGCGCGCCTGGCCCGCGCCCTGGGGCGCCTCGACGACGAGGGGGTCGCCAATCACGACGCCGTCCTCGAGGCCCTGCACCTCGATACGGCGGTGCCTGAGCGCTTCGAGACCTCGGCGCTCGTCTCCTCGATGGCCCACGACAAGAAGGCCCATCACGACCTAGCCTTCGTCCTAGGCGGTCCGGAGGGTTTCGAGGTCGTGCGTGGGCTGGAGCCCGCCTTCGTGGCCAGGGTGCTCGACGAGTTCCGAGGAGAGTGATGGACGATCTGGAGATCCTGGTCCTGTCGGGGCCGAACCTCGATCAGCTCGGGGTACGCGACCAGGCCGTCTACGGCTCGCTCACCCTCGACGAGCACGAAGCCCACTGGCGTGAGGTAGCCGAGGGGCTGGGCGTGCGCCTCGAGCACCTCCAGTCCAACTTCGAGGGCGACCTGATCGAGGCGGTGCGTGACGCGCGGGGGCGCTTCCGAGCAATCGTCATCAACGCGGGGGCCCTCACGCACTCCTCCTGGGCCCTGGCCGACGCCCTCGCGATCTTCCCCGGTCCCGTGGTCGAGGTCCACCTGTCCAATCCGGCGGCTCGCGAGCCCTTTCGCCACCTCTCCACGTTGGCCGGGGTGGTCGACGGATCCATCGCTGGATTCGGCGCCATGAGCTACGACCTCGCGCTCCAGGCCGTGGTGGCGCTGGCGGGTCGCTCCCAGGCCACGTCCTAGACTGGTCCGGCTCCCACAGAAAGGCTTCTGGGCCCATGGCCGCGATCTCCTCCAACGACCTGAAGAACGGCATCACCCTCGAGGTGGAGAACGGGCTGTTCACCGTCGTCGAGTTCCAGCACGTCAAGCCCGGCAAGGGAGGTGCCTTCGTGCGCACGAAGCTGCGCAACGCCCGCACCGGGGCCGTGATCGAGCGAACCTATCGGGCCGACGAGCGCCTGGAGCAGGCGATCATCGACAAGCGTGACATGCAGTTCCTCTACCGCGACGGCGAGGACTACGTCTTCATGGACCAGACCACCTTCGACCAGGTGCCGGTACCCGCTCGCAGCTTGGGCGACGCGGCGAACTACCTCAAAGAGACGGGCAAGGCGATGCTCATCCTCTACGGGGACGAGATCGTGGCCGTGGAGCTCCCTGCCTCGGTGGAGCTGACGGTCGCCGAGACCGAGCCGGGCGTCCAGGGGGACCGGGTGTCGGGGGCGCGCAAGCCCGCGACGATGGAGACGGGCCTCGTCGTCCAGGTTCCCCTCTTCGTGGAGCCGGGAGATCTTCTCAAGGTGGACACCCGCACGGGCGAGTACATCACCCGGGCCTAGGCGTGAGCGACCTGGGGCTGAGCCGCCACCGCGCGCGCGAGCGGGCGCTCGAGATCCTGTACGAGGCCGAAGCCAAGGGGCGACCACCGTCCAACGTGTTGGGCGAGTTGGCGGTGGCGCCCGACGAGTACACGCGGGTCCTGGTCCTCGCGGTGGAGGCTGGCCGCCAGGACTTCGAAGGGGAGATCGCCCGACACCTCGAGGGCTGGACGATCGATCGCCTCGCGGTGGTCGACCGTCTCGTCATGACGATGGCGCTGGCCGAACTCTCCCTCCCGGATTCCCCGCCCAAGGCCGTCGTCTTCGATGAGGCGGTCGAACTGGCCAAGACCTACTCCACCGAGGAGTCCGGATCTTTCGTCAACGGCGTCCTGGCGGCGTGCGTGCCTCGGTAGAGTCGATCGGTTAGGAGTTCGCGATGCCCGGGATGAACGCCCATCCGATCAGCCTCACCAACCCCTTCGTCGTCTCCCTGTTCCACCACGCACTGTTCTTCAACGCGGCGGCCTGGTGGGGCTCGCTCACCCTGATTCTGCTCATCCTGGCGGCCGTCACGGGGGGACTGCTGCGCTTCAACCTCTCAGAGGCCGGCAAGGCCGAGAGCTCGACCCGTCGCTGGCTGCGCCACGCTTTCGGAGCACTGTGGATCGTCGACGGGCTCTTGCAGTTCCAGCCCTCCATGCCGCTCGGCCTGGGGTCCAGCGTCGTCGCACCGGCCGCTCAGGGCACGCCGTCGTGGCTCCACCACCTGATGAACCACGGGGTGGCGCTGTGGAATGATCACCCGATCGCCATGGCGGTGGCCGTCGCGTGGTTCCAGATCGGCATCGGCCTCGCCCTGTGGGCCTCGAACGGACGACTCGGGCGCGTGGTGGCCGCGGCCAGCGCGCTTTACGCGGCCGGTATCTGGCTGCTCGGCAATGGGGCTGGAGGCCTGTTCGTCCGGGGCGCCTCCTTGCTGTTCGGCTGGCCGGGCGCCACCTTCTACTACGCCCTGGCCGGGGTGTGGCTGGCGCTGCCGGGGGCCCTCTTCGACCGCCGCTTCCAGCTCGTCACCTCACGGGTGCTGGCCGGTGTTCTCGGCGTCGCGATCCTGCTCCAATCTCTTCCGGCCGCCGGGTTCTGGCACGGCGGGCCGAGTAACGCCTTGGCGACGATGACCCGTTTCATGTCCCAGGTTCCCCAGCCCCACTCGCTGGCCTGGCTCGTCCGTCACGGGGGAGACCTCGGCGCGGTGATGGGCGGGGGCCTCAACGTCGCTCTCATCCTGTGGCTCGGGGCCACGGCGGTCGGCCTGTGGCTGGCACCGCAGAGGGCCTGGCGCTGGCCCGTGTGGTCCCTCGTGATCGGCTCGGTCGTGCTGTGGATCGTGGCTCAGGACACCGCGATCTACGGGGGACTGGCGACCGACCTCAGCTCCTTCATCCCCCTGGCCGCCGTGGGGTGGGCCCTGCGCCCGGCCCGTGAGAGGGTTCGCCGCTTCCAGCCGGTCCCGCGCGAGCTCCTGGCGAGCTCGGCGGCGGTCTTCGCCGCCTTCGGGGTCTCAATGGCACTGTTCGCCACGGTGTCGGGCGCGGTGGCCCTGAGGAGCGCGGCAGAGACGACTCTCTACGTGGCGCGCAACGGCCCGGTCTCGCCGGCCGGCATCGCGGCCCGACCCTTCACCCTGACCGACCAGTACGGCAAGACCTACCGGCTGGGTGAGCACCGCGGGCGCGCGGTGGTGCTGGCCTTTCTCGACCCGCGATGCTGGACCGACTGCCCGCTCATCGCCGCCCAGCTGCGCGAGCTGCGTAGCCAGCTGTCGGCCAGCGCGCCCGTCGACATCGTCGCCGTGGCCGCCGATCCGTACCACGAGAAGCTCTCCGACCTCTGGCACTTCATCAAGAAGTACGACCTGGCGAGCGTGAAGAACTTTTACTTCGTCACGGGCCGGCTGCCGGCGGTGCGCGCGGTCTGGAACACATACGGGATCTCCGTCTCGATGTCCAAGACCGCCAAGATGAGCATCCACAGCGACTACGTCTTCATCATCAACCGCCGGGGCCGGCTCAGCTGGATCATCCCCGACGACCCCATCTCCTCCTCACCGGGCACGGCCTCGGCGGTGACCCAGCTGCGGCAACTGCTCGCCAAGGAGGGCATCTCCTAGCCTCGCCCGTCCTCCTCGCGGTGGACCTGGTCGAGGTACTCGTTGTAGGCCTCACGCCGGCTCTCTTGGAGCTGGTCCTCATCCGAGTGCTGGGAGACCTTGGGGTGGAGCAGACGGTGCCAGACGAAGACGCTGTAGCCCGCGAGCACCGGCCACTCGAAGACGTAGGCCCACGACAACCGATTGCCCGAGAGGGCTCGGTCCAGCTCGAAGGCGAAGGCGCTCCAACTGATCAGCTGGGCCAGGGCGAGTCCCACGTGAATTCGAAGTGGATTCTCAGCATCGAGCGTCACGGTCGCCTTTCGCGCCGCCAATCTTATCTAGGGTCTCGTCCGGGACTTCAAGGGTTAAGTGCGTGACAAGGAGTTATCTATGTCAGTGAGTGGAAGGCTGAGCGCGGCTCTCGGGCTGTTCTTGGTCGCCGTAGCCCTCATTGTGGCCGCGCTGTTCGCGTTCTTGCGACCGGGCGTGCCAGGTGGGGTAGTCGACTTCACGCAGGGCCACGCCGCGGGCCAGCCCGTCAACGTCACGATGCAGACGGTCGGTTCGATCGGGTTCGGACCCCACCCGACGTGGGTGTCCTACTTGATGAAGAACCCCCAGACCGGCAAGTGGCAGCACACCACCGAGATGCAACTGCCCGCCCACACCCGCATCAACATGACGATCTACCAGTACGACTCGGGCAGCCCGCTGCGCAACCAGGAGTGGGGCAAGGTCCAAGGGACCATCGGGGGCACCGCGCAGCTCAACGGCGCCACCTTCTCGGTCTTCAACTCCAACACAGGTAACGGCGTCGGCCACACCTTCGCGGTGCCGGGCCTGGGCGTATCGGTCCCGCTGGTCGGGGTGAACGGCAACGCGACCCTCTGCGGCGTCGCCCCGTGCGGGACCTCCGCGCCGCACAACAAGATCACCTTCTCCTTCATGACGAAGGGGCCGGGGAGCTTCAACTGGCAGTGCTTCGTTCCGTGCGGTCTGTCCTTCCTATTCGGCAACGGCGGTGGGATGTCCACGGAGAACTACATGGGCGGATTCTTGAAGGTGGTGGCCTAGTCATGTCCCCGAACAACGGCAAGTACTCGAGCGATCTGAAGAGGATCTTCGCGATCTGGCTGCCGCTCGCCATCGTCGTCGACCTGGTCCTGTGGTTCGCGGTCGGCCCTCACGTTCCCCCCGGGACCATGACCGAGACCGCCAAGTCGGCCCAGCTGACCTTCAACGTCCTGTTGATGGCTGCTGCACCCGTGGTCATCGGCGTCTGGACCTACATGGCCTACGCCCTCGTCAAGTGGGGCGCCAAGCGCAATCCCCACGAGCCCGAGGGAGGCGAAGCCGCTCGCAACAACCGCACGGTCCAGACCACTTGGATCGCCGTCACCTCGGTGGTCGTCCTGCTGGCGGCCGCCTACGGCACCTGGGCGCTCATCGCCGAGCACGGCTCGGGTGGTGGCGAGGGGCCGAACCCGGTCTGGGTGCCCAATGGCACCACCAAGTACGAAACCGCGGCGCTCACGAAGAACGCCAGCTGGAAGCCCGGTGAGCCTCTCGTCGTCCAGGTGATTGGACAGCAATGGCGCTTCACCTACCGCTATCCACAGTTCGGCGGATTCGAGACTCCGACGCTCAATCTCCCGAACGACACGGAGATTGTGTTCAATGTCACCTCACTCGACGTGATCCACTCCTTCTGGGCCTACCAGTTGGGCGTGAAGGCTGACGCAAACCCGATGGCGAACAACGTGGCCTACACCGAGACCAAGCAGCTGGGCACCTTCATGGTCCGCTGCTCGGAGCTCTGTGGGATCTGGCACGGTTCGATGTACGACAGTGGCCACGTCCTCACCCCGAGCGCCTTCGAGAACTGGGCCTCGACCACCGAGCAGCAGCTCGCTTCGAACACGGCGAACTTGCCCCCGATGGCTTGGACCTACGTTCCCGACGCCAACGGCGCCTCGGGCGGCTACTACCCGGACGGCAACGTGACGCCCTACAGCCCCTCGGAGCTCTACGGCGCCAAGCAGCCGGCATCCTGAGAAACCACGCGACGGACTGAACACGGAAACGGAGACTGAGCAATGACCATCAGCGCAGACCGACCGACCGAAGTGGAGGGTGCCGTCGCGGCGCCACCCGCGACGCGTCGACCGTCTCTCACGCAGCGCCCCGGCTGGCTGAGCCAGCACCTGGGCACGGCCATCGTGCTGGCCATCATCGGATACGCCTTCGGGCACTGGCTGGGCAACATGGTGGCCAGCAGCTACGTCTGGGTGGCCAATACCGGTGACAACGTCATCGCCAACTTCCTCGGCCTGCTGTTCATGGTCGTGGGGTGGCTGTTGGGCATCGGGGCACTGAACTACCCGCTCGCCAAGCTCGTGGGACGTGACGGCCTCCACGAGGAGACGCCGATCAACAACTGGACCAAGTACTTCCGGTTCAGCCTCGACCACAAGGTCGTGGGCATGCAGTACGTGGTCGGCGTGCTGCTGTTCATGTTCACCGGCGGTCTGCTGGCGATGGCGGTGCGCACCGAGCTGCTCAACCCGACGACCCACATCTTCGCGCCGGACACCTACATCAAGATCGTCTCCGAGCACGGCACGGTCATGATGATGATGGCCACCTCGATCATCGTCGGCCCGCTGGGCAACTACCTGGTGCCGTTGATGATCGGGGCCCGGCGCATGGCCTTCCCGCGCATCGAGGCCTTCAGCTTCTGGGTCTTCGTGGCGGGCTACATGGTGATCTTCTCGGCCCTGCCCTACGGTGGATTCCCGACCGGCTGGACGGGCTACGCCCCGCTGCAGACCCAGGCGGGTTCGGGGATGATCTCCTACCTGTTCGGATTCGCCGTGATCGGACTCGGGATGATGACCGCGGGCTTCAACCAGGCGATCACCATCATCAACTACCGCGCTCCGGGGATGACCTGGAGCCGCCTGCCGGTCTTCGTCTGGTCGATCCTGGCGACCGCCTCTCTGTTGACGCTGGCCACGCCGGTGCTCTTCGCCGGCGGCCTCTTCGGCATCCTCGACAAGACGGTCCAGACGGCCTTTTACGTCAACGAACACGGTGGCAGCGCCTACCTTTGGCAGAACCTGTTCTGGTTCTTCGGCCACCCCGAGGTGTACATCATGGCCCTGCCGGGCTTCGGGATCGCCGGCGAGTTACTGCCCGTCTTCACCCGAAAGCCGCTCTTCGCCTACAAGGTCTCGGCGGCGGGCATGATCGGCGTGGCCCTGCTGTCGTTCTTCGTGTGGCAGCACCACCTCTTCCAGAGCGGCATCAACCCCGACATGCGGCCGCTGTTCATGCTCACCACGGAGCTGATCTCGATCCCGACGGGCTTCATCTTCCTCGTCGGTCTGGGCACCCTCTACAGGGCCAGGATCCGCCTCGAGGTTCCGATGCTCTTCGTCCTCGCGCTGTTCTTCAACTTCTTGATCGGCGGAGTGACCGGCGTGTTCTTGTCGGACGTGCCGGTGAACGTGACGGTGCACGGAGGGTTCTTCGTCCTCTCGCACTTCCACTACACGATCATGGGTGGACTGCTCTTCGCCTTCATGGGTGGCCTGTACTACTGGCTGCCCAAGATGACGGGGCGCATGATGAACAAGAAGCTCGGACAGTGGCACTTCTGGACGATGTTCGTGTTCTTCAACCTGACCTTCTTCCCGATGTTCTTCATCGGTCTGCTGGGTCAGCCGCGACGGGTGTACACCTACGCGAAGAACCTCCAGGGCCTGAACGACTTCTCGTCGATCAGCGCCTTCTTGCTAGGCGTCTCCTTCTTGATCTTCACCTTCAACCTGGTGTGGTCGCTGTGGATCAAGCCCGAGAAGGCTCCGGCGAACCCGTGGGAGTCCCTCGGCCTGGAGTGGCAGACCGCCAGCCCCGTGCCGCTGCACAACTTCGACCGCATCCCCGTGGTGATGACGGAGCCGTACCGCTACAGCGAGCCTGGAGCGCCGGCCTTCGCCGACCTCGGCGATTCGACCCCCAGCACCCCGGCCTCGGCCTAGCCTAAGGAGACGAAGAAATGGCTGACATGATGAACAAGGCGGACCGGCCGGTCGCCACCCCCGAGGAGCGCGAGTACGAGATGCGCGCCCACGTGGGTTCGGTGTGGTCGGGTGGACGACTCTTCATCGGCATGTACACCTTCCTGGTGGCATCGCTGGTGTTCTCCTACTACTACCTGCGCTCGAGCAACAACGGAGGGCTGTGGCGGCCCCACCACGTGATGGCTCCCCGGGGCTTCGGCTTCTGGATCCTGGCCTTCTCGGTGGCCTCCTCGGTGATGGCCATCGCCGGACGCCAGCTCCTTCGCCGGGGTGATGTGCAGCGGTTCTTCGCGGCCGGATGGACGGGCTTCTCCTTCGCGATGCTGGCGCTGATCCTGCAGTGCTGGCAGACCACGGTGATGCCCTTCTACCCGGGCTCGAGTGGCTACGCCTCGACCTTCATCGGTTGGGTGGTCCTCAACATCTCGACCCTGGTGATCTGCGCCTACTGGGCGGAGACTGTGCTGGCCAAGGGTGGTCGTATCCGGCGCGAGCTGGGGGGCTCGGAGGCGTTGCTGTCGACGCACCCGCGGGCGCGGTCATTCCGCGCGGACGCGGCTTCGATGAGCTACTTCATGGGCTTCGCGGCGCTGGTGGCGGCGCTGGGCTTCGGGATGTTCTACTTCTAGTGTCTTGCGACGTGACGTCGGGACGAGGGTGAGGTGAAGGTGCTAGGCGACATCTATCTTTCGGCACAGGTTCAGACGATGGTGGTCTTGCTGGGGGTGCTCATGGCGGTCATCGCCTGGGGCTTCTTCCAGCGTCGCCCCTCGGAGTGAGCGACACGGCAGTTCAAGGAACGTCGCCGTCGACCTGGGTCCCCACGCTGCGCGTGGGGGCTTCGGTCGTGGGGGCGGTCCTGGTGCTCGGCGAGGCCTTGCCACCGGCTTGGGGCTGGGCGCAGCACTCGGAGTGGGCCCAGACGCTGCAGTTCGTCATCTGGGGCTTCGTGGGGCCGAGCCTGCTCGCGATCGGGGCGCCGGGACGGCTACTCGGCCTGTCTCACTCGTCAGGACAGGCGGGCTCGCTGCCCGCTGAGGGTGAACGCCGCATCCTGGACCGGTGGGCGGCGCGCCAGCGGATCGACCGCGATCAGAGCCGTCTGATCATGAGCGCCATCGCGCTGATCGTGGTGTCGGTGCTCTGGCGCACTGCGCCGGCGGTGAACGCGCTGGTGCGCCACCCCGCGCTGATGGTTCTGGAGGCGATCACCCTGCTCGTTTGCGGCTGGCTCTTCGAGGTGCAGATCGTCGAGTCGCCGCCGCTTCGCCCCTGTCACTCGCACCCGTATCGCATCGGGGCCACGGCGGCCGTGATGTGGTCGGCGTGGGTTGTCGCCTACCTGGCCGGGATGAGCCACAGCCAGTGGTATGGGGCGTTCACCCACGTCGCGGGGCATGGCCTGTCGGCCGTCGCTGATCAGGAGATCGCCGCGGCGATCGTGTGGGGGCTGACGGCGGCCACCTTCATCCCGGTGGTCTTCTGGAACCTCTTTCGGTGGCTGGGGTCCGAGGAGGATCCCAACGTCGCGATGTTGAAGCTCGTGCGCGAGGAGAAGGAGCAGGGCTTCTTCGGCAGTCGAGGCTGAGGCTCTCTGGCGGCCTGTCTTGTCAGGTGCCCGGCAGTCGAGCGACGTCCGGCAAGTGCAGAGTGCGGAGGGGCAGTCCGAGTGTCTGGGAGGCGCGGGCGAGGTCGGCGAGGGCCGCGGTGCGGTCCTCGGCCATGTAGGCCTCGCGCTTGCTGAGGTCGGCGAGGGCTTTGGCGTCGCCGGGATGACCGATGAGGGTCTGGATGTCCCGGATAGCGCCGTTGCCGTCACTGGCCGTCCAGACGACGACTTTGCCGAGGGCTTTCTGGACCAACTGGCCGGCGGCGGAGTGGACGACCTCGATTGTGCTGAGGTCGTTTACCGGTCCGCTCGCGTAGGAGCAGGCGGCCTGGTTTTGCTGCAGATAGGGGATGACCACGCTTGACAGCCGGTCGGGGGTCAACTTGCCCCCGACGAAGTCCCGGTAGAAGCGGAAGCTCTGGGTCACGCCGAGTACGCAGGGCTGAAGGCTGTTGTTGATCTGGGTGATGACGCCGTTCTGGTCGGCCTGGTCCTGGGCCGGGGCGATCCGGTGCGGGAGGTCGGTGATCACCGAGATTCCCACCGTCAACACCACGGCGGCCGTCACGACGAACCAGGGCCGGCGATAGAGGGCCGATCGCCTCGTGGAGAGGGAGGCCGCCGGCATCGAGCCGGGGTCGTAGTCCTGGTCGAGGGGTAGGGGCGTCCCAGTCACCGACTCAGACTAGTGACTTCGGCCGCGAGTCCCTTGGCGAAGCTCACCATGTCGGCGTGGGGGAGTGAGAAGGTCCCCGAGAGCGACTCATTGGTGAGGGGCGTCACCGCGGCAGACAGAGCGCCGGTGCGGCCGACGAAGTAGAGCAGGTCATTGTGGGCCACCTCCTGGGTGGTCGCTCCGACCTTCACCTGGACGCCGTAGGAGGACCAGACCGCATCGAGGGCGGAGAGGGAACCGCTGAGGAAGTGGACCGAGCTCGTCGCGCCCAAGTGCGTGGCGGTGAGCGCCTTGACCGATGTCGTGGCCCCTAGGGCCGCCGGATCGGTGTTGATGATGTCGACCGTCACGGCGACGTGTTGGGGGGCCAGGTCGGCGAGCAGCTGGCGGATCTCCGCGCCCTCGACGGGACAGACGTCATTACAGCGGGCGCTGAAGAAGGTGACCAGAGTCACCTGGCCTCGCGACTGACTCAGGCTCCAGGTGCCGCCGCGGCTGTCGCGCAGCGTGAAGGGTGCGGCCGACACGTGGTCGATCACCTTCACGCCGATGGAGGCCGGCGTGCCGGCGCGCGCCCGAGAGGCCGGACCCGTGACTGTGGTGGAGGTGACCTGACCGATGCGTCCGAGGAAGTGCTCTCCGATCACGCCTCCCCCTCCGAGGAGCAGGATCGCGCCGACGAGCCAGTAGAGGGCCTCCGTGGGGATCTGGTGACCGACCCGGCCCTGGCCCTCCACGGTCGTCTTGGCCAACTCCGCTCTCAGCAGGGCCGCTCGCGTGGTATCGGGTTCGGCATCTCGAGAGACCTCGTCCGTCACCCGCAGGAGGCTAGCGGAGCGGTCCTCTCGCAGGGGTGCCACCTAGACTGCGGCGGTGGCGCACGGGGCGGGCCCAGGGGAGTCGAGGGGCGAGTGGCGCCTGCATCTCTACCTCGTCCTCGGGCTGGCACTGTGTGCCGCGGCCTTCTGGTTCGAGTTGCATCGGGCACTGGGGGGCAACGCGTTGAGCTGGGCCTACGTCTTCGAGTGGCCGCTGCTCGGCGGCTTCGCCGTGTACGCCTGGTGGCGCTTTCGCCATCCCGAGCGCGCCCGGACTCGCCCAGAACCGACGTTGGATCCCGCCTTTGACGGCATGTTGGCCGCGTGGCGGGACCACCAGGCCGACCTGACCCGCGAGCAGGGCGAGCAGGCGGCCGAGGGGACTGAATCATGCTGAACAACTGGAGCTTCGACCCGGTCGTCGTGGTCCTGGCGTTGACTGCGCTGGCGCACGAGATCGGGCTGCGGCGGCTGAATCGTCGTTCGCGACCGGTGGCCGCTCGCCGGCGCCGTCGTCGGTCGTGGGCCTTCTACGGGGGCCTCGCCGCCCTGGCCCTCGCCATCGTCTCGCCCCTGGACTACTGGAGTTCGAGTTACTTCTACGTTCACATGCTCGACCACCTCGTGCTCTCCCTCGGGGCACCCGCCCTCCTCGTGGCGGGAGCGCCGTGGATCCCCCTGCTGTTCGCGCTGCCGGTGGGGCCGCGGCGAGCGGTGAGCCGCACTTTGCTGCGCTCGAAGAGCCTCGCCTGGCTGAGGGCTGTGGGTCGCTTCGTCCGTCAGCCCCTCTTCGCGGTCGTCGCCTTCAACGTCGTGATGCTGGGCTGGCACATCCCCGTGCTCTTCGACTGGGCCGAGACCAATGCCGTCGCCCACATCTGGCTGATGCACACCAGCTTCATGGTGGTCGGCGTCCTGTTTTGGATGCAGCTGATCCCCTCACATCCCCTGCGCCCCGCGCGAGGTCCCCTCTGGCAGGCCGGGGCGCTGCTGCTCACCAACCTCTTGATGACCCTGCTCGCGATGAGCATGACGATCCTCTCCTCGCACAGCTGGTACACGGTCTATGACCACGTGCCCGGTGTGACCTTGGCGCCCTTCGCTGACCAGCAGATTGGAGGGGCCATCCTGTGGGTCTGCGGGGACTTCTGGGCCCTGCCAAGCCTCCTCATCGTGCTGCGTCGAGCGATCGAGGCGGAAGGCTCACTGGCTGACGTCGTCGAGCGGGTCTTTCGCCGTGACGCCGACGCGCTGCGCCTCTCGCGCTGAGTCGCGAGGGGCGAACCTGGTGGTAAGGTCTGCCTGGTCGTGAAGCGGGTCCTGTGAGGCCCATACGACAGGAGAGCGATGGACCGTGAGCCCACTGACGTGACGCCCCTCGGCGTCGAGGACCTCCAGGTGACCGGCGAGGTGCTCAGTCGCGCGGACGTCGCGAGGACCTTGCGTCGCATGGCCCACGAGCTCGTCGAGCGCAACGCGCGCGCCGAGGACCTCGTGATCGTCGGGATCCAACGGGGCGGTGTGCCCTTCTCGGTCGAGCTGGCCACCGCGATCGAGGAGATCGCCCAGGTGAAGGTGGCGCGTGGCGTGCTGGACGTCTCCTTCTACCGCGACGACCTGGCCCGCTCGGGATTGGCGCCGGCCGGCCACACCGAGCTGGAGGTCGACCTCACGGACCGCGTGGTGGTCCTCGTTGACGACGTCCTCTACACGGCCCGAACGGTGCGCTCCGCCCTCAACGCCCTCAACGACTTCGGGCGGCCCCGCGAAGTGCAGCTGGCCGTCATGGTCGATCGGGGACACCGTGAGCTGCCCATCCGCGCCGACGTCGTGGGCAAGAACGTGTCGACCGCCAACGAGGAGGTCGTCGTGGCCAGCCTCGACGGGGTGTGGATCGGCAAGCGGAGCGGCCAATGAGGAGGACCCTGCGCGGTGGCGACCTGCTCAGTCTCGAAGACCTCAGCCGCGAGGCCCTCGTCGAGGTCCTCGACGTGGCCGAATCCTTCGTGGAGGTGACCAATCGCACGGTGCGGAAGGTCCCGGCCCTGCGCTCCAAAGTCGTGGCGTCGCTGTTCTTCGAAGAGTCGACTCGGACGCGCCTGAGCTTCGAGACGGCGGCCAAACGGCTGAGCGCCGACGTCCTGTCGCTCGCGGTGGCCTCGAGCAGCGTGAAGAAGGGCGAGTCGCTGCGCGACACCGTCGCAACCATTGACGCCCTGGGGATCGACGCCGTCGTCCTGCGCCACCGGTCCAGCGGTGCGGCAGAGCAGGTGAGCCGCTTCGTCCCCCACGTGAGGGTGATCAACGCCGGGGACGGACAACACCAACACCCCACCCAAGGGCTGCTCGACTGCTTCACGGTCCGCGACGTCCTGGCCCGGCGGCGCGGCGCTCGCGGAGCCGAGACCGGAGCCGAGCTGTTCGCCGGACTGAAGGTGCTGATTGTGGGTGACATCCGCCATAGCCGCGTGGCCCGCAGCGACATCGTGGCCTACACCTGTCTGGGGGCCGAGGTGCGCGTGGCGGCGCCGGCGAGCCTCCTGCCCTCGGGCATCGAGGGCTGGCCAGTCGAGGTCGTCGAGGAGTTGGACAGTTCACTGGAGTGGGCGGACGTCGTGGGCCTGCTGCGGCTCCAGGAGGAGAGGGGCACTGCCGCCTTCGTTCCGAGTCGTCACGAGTTCCGCGCCGCCTTCGGGTTGACGAGCGAGCGGGCTCGGCGGCTGGCGCCGGAGGTCGTCGTGATGCACCCCGGTCCCATGAATCGTGGGGTCGAGATCGACGCCGAGGTCGCCGACGGGCCCCACTCGGTCATCACCTCCCAGGTGCGCAACGGTGTCCCCGTGAGGATGGCTGTCCTGTACCTGGCTCTAGCGGGAGAGAGCGCGTGACCCGGATCGCCATTCGCGGAGGCACCCTCGTCGGGCGCGAGACTCGACCGGGCGAGATCCTGATCGACGGTGGCCGGATCGTCGAGGTCGGCCCCCGGGTGGACGTCACCGGCGCCGAGGTGTTCGACGCCACGGGCTGCTGGGTCGGACCGGCCTTCGTCGACCTCCACACTCACCTGCGTGAGCCCGGCGGCGAGGCCGCCGAGACGATCCTCTCGGGGTCCCGTGCGGCGGCCCGTGGCGGCTACTCCGCGATCGTGGCGATGCCCAACACCGAGCCGGCGCTCGACAACGCCGCCCTGGTCGCCCACGTCCTCGAGGTGGGTCGGCGAGGTCCCGTCGACGTCGCCGTGGCGGGGGCCATCACACTGGACAGGGCCGGCGAGAGGCTCGCGCCGCTGGCCGAGATGGCGGCGTGCGGCGTGCGGCTCTTCAGTGACGACGGCCGAGGGGTCCAGGACCCCGCCGTGATGCGTCGAGCGCTGGCCTACGCCCGGGGACTCGGAGTTCGCCTGGCTCAGCACTGCGAGGACGAAGGACTGGCGGGCGACGGGGTCATGAACGAGGGGGCCGTGTCGGGCTGGTTGGGCCTGAGCGGACGCCCCGCCCTCGCCGAGGAGATGATGGTCTGGCGGGACCTCGAATTGGCCGCGCTGACCGGTGGGGCCCTGCACCTGCAGCATCTCTCCACGCGGCGCTCGATCGAGATGGCCCTGTTGGCCCAGGCGCGTGGGGTGAACGTGACCTTCGAGGTGACGCCCCACCACCTGAGCCTCGACGACACCTCCTGCTCGGGGTACGACACCACCTTCAAGGTGCACCCCCCACTGCGGGGGCGCGACGAGGTGGAGGGGCTGCGCGCCAGCTTGATCGCCGGACAGATCCAGGCGGTGGCAGCCGATCACGCGCCACATACTCCCGAGAGCAAGGAGTTGCCCTTCGACGAGGCCCCAGCGGGGATGATCGGACTGGAGCACGCCGCCGGCGTCATCCTCGAGGCGCTGGGCGCCGATCCGGACCCGCAGCTCTTCTTCTCGGTGATGAGTCGCGGTCCGGCCCGCATCGCCCAACTCGACCGCGAGCACTCGGTGTCCACCCGCGGGGGCCACGGCGGCTGGCTGGAGGTGGGCGAGGACGCCCACCTCGTCGTCGTCGACCCCGCCGCCGCCTGGCGCGCCGACCGCGGCGACCTGGTCAGTCGCTCCCGCAACACCCCCTACCATGGGCGGCTCCTGCGCGGACGGGTCCGCGCGACGATCGTGGGAGGGCGCCTCGTGGCCCAAGAGGGGGAGGTCTCGTGAGGCGCGCGCCTGCGACGCTCGTCCTCGCCGACGGAACGACCTTCCAGGGGGAGGCGGCCGGGTTCCAGCCCGACAGCGGCATCACCACGGGCGAGTTCGTCTTCAACACCGCCCTGTCGGGCTACCAGGAGGTGATCACGGACCCCAGCTACGCCGGCCAGGTCATCGCCTTCACCTATCCCCACATCGGCAACTACGGCGTCACGCCCGAGGACGACGAGGCCGTGCGGCCGTGGTGCGCCGGCGTGGTCGTGCGCGACCTGGCCCGCCTCGCCTCGAGCTGGCGCGCCACGGGTGGCCTCGAGGAGTACCTCAGCGCGAGGTCGGTGCCGGTGATCACCGGCATCGACACCCGGCGCCTGACCCGACACCTTCGACACCACGGGGCCCTGCCGGGTGCCTTCGGGACGGCCGACCCCGCCGCGGTCGCGGAGGCGGCTCGGGGGGCCCTGGGTACCGACGGCTGCGACCTCGCCAGCGTGGTCACGACGCCCGAGCCCTATTCGGTGAGGGGCCCCGGCCCCCGAGTGGTCGCCGTCGACTACGGGATCAAGTCGACGATGGTCCGCCAGCTCGCCGCGCGCTTCGACCTGACGGTGGTGCCCTGCACCGCCAGCGCGGAGGACATCCTCGCCCTCGAACCCGAAGGGGTCTTCCTCTCGAACGGACCGGGGGACCCCGCGGCCCTGGACGGCGCGATCGCCGAGGTGGCCGCACTGCTCGGGCGGGTCCCGGTCTTTGGCATCTGCCTCGGACACCAGCTGCTGGCCCGGGCCCTCGGCGGACGCACCGTCAAGCTGCCCTTCGGGCACCACGGCTCCAACCACCCCGTGAAGGACCTCGCGACGGGCAAGGTCGAGATCACCGCCCAGAACCACAACTACGCGGTCGAGGAGGGGACCCTGGCCCGGGGGCAGGTGACCCACGTGAACTTGAACGACGGCGTGATCGAGGGGATCGCCGTGACCGAGCTCGACTGCTTCTCCGTGCAGTACCACCCCGAGGCCGGACCCGGTCCGCACGACGCGCGCTACCTCTTCGACCGCTTCGAGGACCTGATCGCGAAGAGGAGTCGGTGATGGCGCGCCGTGACGACCTCTCGACGATCTTGGTGATCGGCTCGGGCCCGATCGTCATCGGTCAGGCCTGCGAGTTCGACTACTCCGGGACCCAGGCCTGCCAGGTCCTGCGCGAGGAGGGTTACCGGGTGGTGCTGGTGAACTCGAACCCGGCCACCATCATGACCGACCCCGCGACGGCCGACGTCACCTACGTCGAGCCTCTCGACGCCGAGGTCCTCACCGACATCATCGCCAGGGAGCGCCCCGACGCGCTGCTGCCCACCCTGGGTGGGCAGACGGCCCTCAACCTCACGATGGAGCTCGTGCGACGCGGGGTGACCGAGCGCTTCGGGGTCGAGGTGATCGGGGCACGCCCCGAGGCGATCGAGACGGCCGAGAACCGCGAGCTCTTCAAGGCCGCCATGGCCGACATCGGGCTGTCGGTCCCCGAGTCGGGCTTCGCCCACTCGGTGGACCAGGCCCTCACCACGGCCGAGCAGATCGGCTACCCGATCATCGTGCGGCCGAGCTACATCCTCGGTGGGGCGGGCACCGGCATCGCTGACGGCCCCGAGGACTTGAGGCGGCTCGCCGAGGAGGGGATCGCCGCCTCGCCCATCGGCGAGATCCTGGTGGAGCGTTCGATCGCGGGCTGGAAGGAGTACGAGCTCGAGGTGATGCGCGACCGCGCCGACAACTGCGTGATCGTCTGCTCGATCGAGAACCTCGACCCCATGGGGGTGCACACGGGTGATTCGATCACCGTCGCCCCGGCCCAGACGCTCAGCGACGTGGAGTACCAGGCCATGCGCGACGAGGCCTTCGCCGTCTTGCGGCGGGTGGGTGTGGAGACCGGCGGGTCCAACGTCCAGTTCGCCGTGGACCCAGCGACCGGCGAGCGCCTGGTGATCGAGATGAACCCGCGCGTCAGCCGGTCGAGCGCTCTGGCCTCGAAGGCGACCGGCTTCCCGATCGCCAAAATCGCGGCCCGCCTGGCCGTCGGGTACACGCTCGACGAGATCCGCAACGACATCACCCAGGTGACGCCGGCGAGCTTCGAACCCACCATCGACTACGTCGTGACCAAGGTGCCCCGCTGGGCCTTCGAGAAGCTCCCCGGGGCCTCGTCGCGGCTCGGGACGCGCATGCAGTCGGTCGGTGAGGTCATGGCTATCGGCCGCACCTTCGCCGAGAGCATCCAGAAGGCCTTTCGCTCCCTGGAGCAGGGCCGCGAGGGCCTGATCGACGGTCCCGAGGGGGAGTTCGCGGCGACCGGGGACGACGAGCTCGCCGAGCGCTGCGCCGTGGCGACTCCCGAGCGACTCCTGGCCGTCGTCGAGGCGTTGCGTCGCGGCTGGGGGACCTCGCGGCTCCACGAGCTGACGCGCATCGACCCCTGGTTCCTCGACCACCTCGAGGAACTGGCCCGCGAGGGGCGTGCCCTCGAGGACCGACGTCTCGACGACCTCACCGAGGGGGAGTGGCGAGTCCTGGCTCGCGCCGGCTTCGGTGACGCGCAAGTGGCCCGGATCTTGGGGGTCTCGCCGGCGGAGGCGCGCGAGGCGCGTCGACGGTCCGGCGTCGAGACCACCTTCAAGACGGTGGACACCTGTGCGGCGGAGTTCGACGCGCAGACCCCTTACCACTACTCGACCTTCGAAGAGGAGGGGGAGGTGCGCCCCTCGCCGAAGGACCGGGTGATCATCCTCGGGTCAGGTCCGAACCGGATCGGCCAGGGCATCGAGTTCGACTACTGCTGCGTGCACGCGTCGCTGGCGCTGCGCCAGCTGGGCTACGAGACGGTCATGGTGAACTGCAACCCCGAGACCGTCTCGACCGACTACTCGACGTCGGACCGGCTCTACTTCGAGCCCCTGACCGCCGAGAACCTGGCCTCGATCATCGAGGCCGAGCGGGCCGCCTGCGTCGAGGGGGCACGGATCGCCGGCGTCATCGTGTCCCTGGGGGGCCAGACGCCGCTGAAGCTGGCTCACTCCCTCGACCCCTCGCTGGTACTGGGCACCCCGGTCGCCTCCATCGACGCCGCCGAGGACCGGCGCAAGTGGGCGGCGATCTGCGAGCGCCTTGGGCTCCGTCAGCCCCCGGGCGACGTGGCCGTCGACCTCGCCGGAGCGCGTGAGGTGGTCGCGCGGATCGGGTTCCCGGTCCTGGTGCGCCCGAGTTACGTCCTGGGGGGTCGGGCGATGGAGATCGTCTACGACGAAGCCGCGCTCGAGAGGGTCATGGGCAACCTGACGAGCGCCCACGGCGCCCTGGCTCGCGAGGGCGGGGTCTCGGCGGAGCGCCCCATCCTGCTCGACCGCTTCCTCGAGGACGCCACCGAGGTCGACGTCGACGCGGTCCGCGACGCGTCGGGCGAGGTCCTCATCGCCGGGGTGATGGAGCACGTCGAGGAGGCGGGTGTGCACTCGGGGGACTCGGCGTGCGCGTTACCGCCGCCGACGCTGGCTCCTGGCGTGCGCGCCGAGATCGAGTCGCAGACCGCCCGGCTCGCCGAGGAGCTGAAGGTCGTCGGACTGATCAACGTCCAGTACGCGGTCAAGGGTGAGGAGGTCTACGTCCTCGAGGCCAATCCCCGGGCCAGTCGGACCGTGCCGTTCGTCGCCAAGGCCACCGGGGTCCCCGTCGCCCAGGTGGCGGTGCGGGTGATGCTGGGCGAGAGGCTCGCAGACCTGCGCGGGCTCGGCGTGCTGCCCGCCGAGCAGCGCGACCCGGCCTACGTGTGCGTGAAGGAGGCCGTGCTGCCGTTCAACCGCTTCCCGGGGGTCGACACGGTTCTCGGACCCGAGATGCGCTCGACGGGCGAGGTGATGGGCATCGGCGAGAGCTTCGGGATCGCCTTCGCCAAGTCCCAGCTGGCGGCAGGCACCCGCCTGCCCGATGGGGGGAGGGTCTTCCTCTCCCTGGCCGATCGGGACAAGGTCGCCGGGGCGGCGCTGGCTGGTCAGCTCCGTGCGCTCGGATTCGAGATCGCGGCCACCGCGGGGACCGCGGCGCACCTCGATGCCGCGGGCGTCGAGGTGGCGGTCGTGGTGCCCAAGCGTGGCGAGGGGGGGCGTGACGCGACCGCGATGATCGGCGCGGGTGAGGTCCAGCTCGTCGTGAACACCCCTTCGGGTCGGGCGGCCCACGCGGACGGGGCCGCGATTCGCACCGCCTGCGTCGCCCACCAGGTCCCCTGCCTGACCACGGTGGCGGCCGGGTTCGCCGCCGCCCTGGGCATCGCCGACACCCGCGAGCGCGGGTGGAGGGTGGCTCCGCTCCAGGAGTTGCATCGGTGAGCCTGGCGACCCGGGTCGGCTCGGTCCCATTGCCGAGCGCCGTCCTGACGGCGGCGGGCACGGCGGGCTACGGGGCGGAGCTGGCCGACTACGGGGACCTGAGCTCGCTGGGGGCCGTCGTGGTGAAGTCACTCGCCGCCTTCGCCTGGCCGGGGAACGCGCCGCTGCGGGTCGCGCCGGTCGGCGCGGACATGGTCAACTCGGTGGGGCTAGCCGGGCCGGGGGTCCCGGCGTGGCGCGACGCGGGGCTGGTCGAGTTACACGCACACCGAGCGCGCGTCGTCGCCTCCCTGTGGGGTCGGCGCGCGGAGGAGTTCGCCGAGGCCGCGCGGCTCCTGCGCGGGGCCGACGTCGTGGCGGTCGAGGTCAACGCCTCCTGTCCGAACCTCGAGGACCGCTCACGGATCTTCGCCCACTCCCCTCGGGCGACCGCTGAGGTCGTCGAGGCCTGCGCGGAGGCGGGGGTGCCGCGCTGGGTCAAGTTGAGTCCCAATACCCCTGAACTCGTGGAGGTGGCCCACGCCGCCCTGGCGGCGGGTGCCGAGGCGCTCGTGCTCGTCAACACGATGCTCGGCATGGCAATCGACGTGGAGCGACGTCGCCCGGTGCTCGGGAGCGGGGGCGGTGGGATGAGCGGCCCCTCGCTGCACCCGGTGGCGCTGCGGGCGGTCTTCGACGTGGCGGAGGCCCTGCCCGAGGCGGCGATCGTCGGCGTCGGAGGGGTCGACAGTGGAGAGTCGGCGCTCGCCATGGTGATGGCCGGCGCTCACGCGGTCGAGGTGGGCACCGCGACCTTCGCCGACCCTCGGGCCCCGTGGCGGGTCCAACGCGAGATCGAGGCCTGGATGGGTCGTCACGGCGTCGTCAGCCTCGACGAGATCAGGGGAGCCGCCCATGGTTGAGGCCTTCGGGGAGCGTCTGGCTGAGGGGATCGCGGCCCGCGGTCCGCTGTGCGTGGGGATCGACCCCAGCCGTCAACTGCTCGAGGCGTGGGGGCGCGACGACGAGGTCGGGGGCCTCGAGTTCCTCTCTTTGCGCCTCGTGGAGGTGGCGGCCAGCTGCGCGGTGGCGGTCAAGCCCCAGGTCGCCTTCTTCGAGCGCTTCGCCGCCGCCGGGTTGGCGGTGCTCGAGCGGGTGGTGGCCGAGGCGCACGAGGCGGGCCTGATCGTCATCAACGACGCCAAGCGCGGCGACATCGGCTCGTCGAACGAGGGGTACGCCGAGGCCTGGCTCGGCGACCGCTCGGCCCTCACCGGCGACGCCGTGACGGTCCACCCCTATCTCGGACCCGGGTCCCTCGGGCCCTTCGTCGAGCGGGCGAGGGCCAGTGCGAGGGGGGTCTTCGTGTTGGCGGCGACCTCCAACCCCGAGGGTCGCACCGTGCAGGGCGCCCGGGACCCCGAAGGGGTGAGAGTCGAGGATCGCGTCCTCGAGGCGGTCGCGACGGCCAACGCCCGGCTCGACGGCCGCGGGACCGTCGGAGTGGTCCTCGGGGCGACCCGCGACGCCCCCGAGTTCGACCTGGCCGCCCTCGGCGGGCCGGTGCTGGTCCCCGGGGTGGGGGCCCAGGGAGCGACGGCCGCCGACGTCGCCCGGGTGACGGCCCGTTGCGCCCGCGCCACGGTCGTGGCCTCGGTCTCGCGGGCCCTGGCCGCCCGCGGGCCGGAGCGGGGTCGCCTGGAGGAGTCCGGGCGGCGCTGGAGGGACGATCTGCACGAGGCGCTCCTCTAGAGCCTGTGGGGGGTAGTCTGGGGACGTGGGGCCCACGCCGCCATCATTGAGCCACGAACAGCGAGTGGCCGCGTCCCGCCTGGCGGTCGCCAACCGTCGACGGCGTGCGGAGGTCAAGCGCATGGTCAAGTCGGGCGAGCTCTCCCTGGAGGAGCTGTTCGCCCTCGCCGAACGCGAGGAGTGCGTCGCCCAGATGAGGGCCTACGACCTGATCAGCGCCCTGCCCGCCATTGGCGAGGTGAAGGCCGAGAGGATCATGGCCCGCGCCTCCATCGCGAAGTCTCGTCGGGTCCGGGGTCTCGGGCCCAAGCAGCGCGCGGAGCTCTTCAAGGCCCTTGTGCGCTGAGTCGCTCATCGCGGTCCTGATCGGCCCCGGGGGCGTGGGCAAGGGGACCTTGGCGCGTCGCCTCGTGGCCCGGGAGGGTCGGCTGTGGCTGTCGCGCAGTTGGACGACGCGGCCCCGACGAGAGAGCGAGGACGGCAGCGAGTACGTCTTCGTCGACCGGGCCGCCTTTGAGGCCGCCGCCGCCCAGGGGCGGTTCCTCGAGTGGGCGCAGTTCCACGGGAACCTCTATGGCACCCCGACGCCCGAGCCCACGCCGGATCACGACATCCTGCTCGAGATCGACGTCCAGGGCGCCGAACAGGTGCGCGCACGCCACCCCGACGCCGCGGTCTTCTTGATCCTGCCGCCCTCGCGCGAGGAGCTCGAGGCCCGCCTGCGAGGGCGTGGTGACGAGGAGGCCCACGTCGAGGCTCGACTGGCCCTGGAGGGTGAGGAGGTCGCCCGGGGCCGGGCTCTGGGGGCCTACGAGATCGTCAACGATGACGTGGAGAGGGCCGCCAGCCAGATCCTCTCTATACTGGAGGGGCTCCGCCGGCGACGCTCCGGCTCCCGGGAGAAGGACTGATCCATGGCCGAACGCCCCACCCTCGTCGACCCGCCCAACGACGACCTCCACGCGAACGTCGGGGAGCCCAAGTTCACCCTGGTCGCGGTGGCCGCGACGAGGGCGCGCGAGATCAACGAGTACTACAACGGCCTCGGGGCGGGCCACGGTTCGCTGATCCCGCCGCAGGTGACCTCCCTGTCGAACAAGTCCCTGTCGCTGGCCCTCGAGGAGCTCTACGAGGGCAAGCTGCAGTTCCACCGGCCCACGCCGGAGGAGCTGGAGGCGGAGCGCCTGGCGGCCGAGGCCGCCGAGCAGGCGCGCCAGGACGCGGCCAGCGACCTGGACGCCTTCACCGATGCCCTCCGCGACGCCTGAGCCAAGCGCTAGTCGACTCGTCCTCGGCGTCGGCGGCGGCGTCGCCGCCTACAAGGCGCTCGAGGTCCTCTCACGCCTGCGCGAGGTCGGGTACGCGGTCACCCCAGTCCTGACCCCCGAGGCCACACGCTTCGTTGCCCCGCTCAGCTTCAGTGCGCTGGCTGGTGAGCCGGCGCGCACCTCACTCTTCACCGACGCGCAGACCCCCATCCCGCACACCCGGCTCGGCCAGGAGGCCCGGCTGATCGTGGTGGCTCCCGCCACCGCCCACCTGATCGCGAGGATGGCGATGGGGCTGGCCAACGACCTGCTCGGCGCCACCCTTCTCGCGACCCGCGCCCCGATCCTGCTCTGCCCGGCCATGCACACCGAGATGTGGGAGCACCCCTCGGTCCAGGAGAACCTCGATGTCCTGCGCCGCCGAGGGGTCCTGGTCCTCGGGCCGGCCGAGGGACGCCTCGCCGGCGGCGACGAGGGACCAGGGCGTCTCGTCGAGCCCTCCCAGATCGTGGCCGCGGCCCGGGCCATCCTCGAGGGTCACCGCGGCCCGCTGAGCGGCCGGCGGGTCGTCATCTCGGCGGGCGGGACCCGCGAGGCGATCGACCCCGTGCGGGTCATCACCAACCGCTCCTCAGGACGCCAGGGCTACGCCCTCGCGGAGGTGGCCGCCCGCCTCGGCGCCCAGGTGACCCTGGTGAGCGCGGCGGCGCGTGAGCTGGCGCTCGACGTGCGGGGTCGCGTCGAGGTGGTCCCGGTCGACTCGGCGGCCGAGATGGCCGAGGCCGTCTGGCGGGCCGCCGCCCAGGCCGACGCCGTCATCATGGCCGCCGCGGTGGCGGACTTCTCGGTCGAGCCGGCGCCGGCGAAGTTGCGCCGCGACGCCGGGCCGCCGTCGCTCCACCTCGTGCCGGCCCCCGACGTCATGGCCGGCCTCGTGGAACGTCGCCCTCTCGGACAGGTCCTCGTGGCCTTCGCCGCCGAGACCGGCGAGGCCCTCGAGCGCGGACGAGCCAAGCTCGTCGCCAAGGGCGTCGACCTCCTGGTGGCCAACGACGTCGCCGCTCCGGGAGTGGGCTTCGACCACGCCACGAACGAGGTCCATCTGCTCGGGGCCGATGGCAGCGAGACGCTGGTCTCACTCACCTCCAAAGAGGCGGTCGCGCAAGCCATCTTGGATAGGGTGGCAGCACTGCTGGCGTGAGGAGCCCTATGAGCGATCGGACCCTGTTCACCTCTGAGTCGGTGACCGAGGGACACCCCGACAAGATCGCCGACCAGATCTCCGACAGCGTCCTCGACTCGATCCTCACTCAGGACCCGATGGCCCGCGTCGCCTGTGAGACCCTCCTCACGACCGGTCTGGTGGTGGTGGCCGGCGAGATCACGACCAGCGCCATCACCGACATCACCCACGTCGCGCGGCGCACGATCCTCGACATCGGCTACGACGACACCCGCAAGGGCCTCGACGGACGCACCTGCGCCGTGCTGGTCTCGTTGGACCAGCAGAGCCCCGACATCGCTGGCGGCGTGGACACCGCCCTCGAGCAGCGCACCGGCGAAGGTGGCGAGGACCTGCTCAACGCGCTGGGCGCGGGGGACCAGGGGATGATGTTCGGCTACGCCTGCTCGGACAACGCCGACCTCATGCCCTTGCCGATCTGGCTGGCCCACCGGCTCTCGATGCGCCTGGCCCAGGTGCGCCGCTCCGGCCTGGTTCCCTACCTGCGGCCCGACGGCAAGACCCAGGTGACGGTGGCCTACGAGGACGGCCGTCCGGTCGCGGTGGACACCGTGCTGGTCTCGACCCAGCACGACGACGGCTTCGAGTCCTCGCCGGCGCTGCGCGAGGACGTCCTCGAGCACGTGATCCGGCCCGTCCTGCCCGAGGACCTCGACGCCTCGTCGATGCGCCTCTTCGTCAACCCCTCGGGCAAGTTCGTCCTCGGCGGCCCCCACGCCGACGCCGGGCTCACCGGGCGCAAGATCATCGTCGACACCTACGGTGGGATGGCCCGCCACGGCGGCGGCGCCTTCTCGGGTAAGGACCCCTCGAAGGTCGACCGCTCGGCCGCCTACGCCGCGCGCTGGGTGGCCAAGCACGTCGTCGCCTCCGGGGCGGCGGCCCGCTGCGAGGTCCAGGTGGCCTACGCGATCGGCGTGGCGCGACCGGTCTCGGTTCTCGTGGAGACCTTCGGCACCGAGGTCGTGGACCGGGCCCGCATCGCCAAGGCCGTCGACGCCATCTTCGACCTGCGCCCCGCAGCGATCATCGCCGACCTCGACCTGCGTCGGCCGACCTACGCCCGGACCGCCGCCTACGGCCATTTCGGCCGCTCCGACCAGGGTTTCACCTGGGAGCAGACGCCCCGAGTCGGCGATCTGCGTCGCGAGCTCGGTCTCGACTAGTGGACGGCGACGCCGTCGCCGTGCTGACCGAGGTCGCGGCCCTCGACCGGTCCTTCGACTACCGCACCCGACCCGGTGAGCCCGTCGAGGTCGGCGACCTCGTGCGCGTCGACCTCCAGGGACGCTCGGTGCGGGCCTGGGTCGTGGGTCCGGGGTCCCCCGAGGTGGCGGCCAAGGCGATCCGACGACGCCTCGGCGCCGGCCCGCCCGCGCCGGTGGTGGCGCTGTGCGAGTGGGCGGCGCGCCGCTACCACGGCCCGCGGGCCCGCCTCCTGCTCGCCGCCAGTCCCGGTCGCCTGGTGCGCGAGCTCGCGCCCGCCCCAAGGTGGCCGGACCTCG
>CAYUZO010000016.1:0-37995 GCA_964449735.1 uncultured Ferrimicrobium sp. | reverse complement strand
GGGCGCACCAGGTGCAGAGAGACCCCGGTGCCCTCGAGGGACTCGGCGAGCCCCTGGCAGGTCCGGTCGAGCCCGGCCTTGGCCCCGCCGTAGAGGTAGTTCGAGCGGCGCACCCTGACCGACGCGACCGAGGAGAGCACCAGGATCCGTCCGTGACCCTGGGCCACCAGGCGCCGGCGCACCTCGGCCAGCGCGGCGACCGGCCAGGCGAAGTTCACCACCGCGGCCTGCGCCGCGCCGGCCGGGTCGTCCTCGTCGGCCGTCTGGTCGCCCAGGCGCCCCACGGCCACGACCACCAGATCGACCTCGGAGCGGGCCGCCTCGAAGCAGGCCGCCACGCAGGGCCCCGCACCGGCGAGGTCGGTGGCGTCGAAGGTCACCGTCTGGGTGAAGGTGGCTCCGTAGTCCGCGGCCTCCGCGGCCGCCTCGGCGAGTGCGGAGGGGTCCCGTCCGGCGAGCACGACCCGCTGGGTGCGGCCGGCGCAGAGCTTGCGGGTGATGGCCCGCGCGATGTCGGAGGTCCCCCCGAGCACCACGACGCTCTGGGGCTGACCGAAGGCGTTGTCCATCTCTTCTCCTAATCCAGTCCGAGTCGGCGCGAGAGGTCGCTGCGCAGGACCCCGTCGGGGTCGACGCGCCGGCGCACGGCCGAGAACTCCCCGAGGCGCGGGTACATGGTCGTCAGGGCCGCCGGCGCCAGGCGGGCGTCCTTGGCGAGGTAGATCCGCCCTCCGGCCTCCAGGACCAGTCGGTCGAGCCCGTCGAGCACCCCGGGCAGCTTCGCGGGGCCGACCGGCAGGTCGAGGGCCAGCGTCCAGCCGGGCACCGGGAAGGAGAGGGGGCCGGGGGTGCCGGCCCCGAAGCGCTTGAGCACCGCGAGGAAGCTCGGCACGCCGGACTCGGAGAGGCGCCGGATGGCCTCGACGACGGTCTCGCCGTGGTCGTCCGAGACGCAGAACTGGTACTGGACGAAGCCGCGTCGCCCGTAGAGGCGGTTCCAGTCCCCGACGCCGTCGAGGGGGTGGAAGAAGCTCGAGAGTGACTGCGGCTCGGCCTCGGCGTGCCGGGGCGCCGAGCGGAACCAGGCCTCGTTGAAGACCTTGATCGACAGGGGGTTGAGCAGGCCACTTGGCGCGTCGAAGGGGACCCTCAGGCGGGTGGGGCGGGGGCCCTTCAGCGCGCCGTGGGGAACCTCGGCGGCCCTGGCGTGCTCGCCGCGGGTCAGGATCGCGCGCCCCATGTGGCGACCCTTGGTCATGCAGTCGACCCAGGAGACCGAGTAGTGGTAGCCGGCGTCGCCGCTGGCCATCGCGGCCATCACCCCGTCGAGGTCGTCGAAGCGATCGGTGTCCACCAGCACCTGGTCGGTCTCGATCGCCAGGAGGCGCAGCGTGGCCTCGGTGATGACCCCGGTCAGGCCCATCCCGCCCATCGTCGCCCAGAACAGGTCCGGGTCCTCGCTCGGGCTCACCTCGCGGGTCCCGGTCGGGGTGACCAGCCGCAGGCCGGTCACGTGGGCCGAGATCGAGGAGTCGACGTGGTGGTTCTTGCCGTGGACGTCGGCGGCCAGGGCCCCGCCGACCGTCACTTGGCGGGTCCCGGGGGTCACCGGGATGAACCAGCCCTGGGGGACGGCCATCGCGATCAGCTCGTCGAGGCTGACGCCCGCCCCCACAGTCACCGACCCGTCGGGTCCGATGGGGGAGATGCCGCCGAGCCCCCGATTGGACAGGACCGTGCCGCCGGCCAACTGAGCCGGGTCGCCGTAACTGCGCCCGAGTCCGCGGGCGATGACCCCGCCGGGACGGGCGAGGGCCTCGGCGACCGCGGCCTCGTCGGTCGGCTCGAGGACCTCGGCCACGCTCGGCGCGGTGCGCCCCCAGCCCGTGAGTCGCTGTCGAGTCATCAGTAGACCCCCAGTCCCATCAGCACCGCCCAGACCACCACGAGGGCCTGGACCGTGCGATCGCTATAGAGCAGCTCGTCGGGCGCCGCGCCGTCACCAGCCTGGGCCGAGCGCATGATGAAGAGCATCGCCAGGACGACCGGCACCACCGAGAGGCGCACGGGGACGGTGTAGTGGTGGGCCGAGGAGAGCCCCGTGGCCGAGGTGTCAAAGGCCCACAGGCAGTAGCCGGTCACGACGACGGTGGCGCTCAGGGTCAGCACTGAGTGCAGGAACTCCCCGGTGTACTGACTGAGGACCTTGCGGGTGATCCCGGCGCCCACGCGTTGCAGCTCCGAGGAGCGCTTGCCCACGACGAGGAACAGGGCACCGAAGGAGATCACGACGAGGAACCAGGTCGAGACGTAGATGTGCGAGGCCGCCGCACCGGCGTAGGCGCGCAGGAAGAAGCCCCCCGCCACCGAGGCCATCTCGATGATGGCCAGGCGCTTCACGCCAAAGCTGTAGGCCAGGGCGTTGGCCACGTAGAGGGTGAGGACCAGGTAGAGCCCTTCGGGCTGCCAGAGCAGGAGGGGTGCGGCGAAGGCGGCGAGGAAGAGGAGGACGGCCGCCACGGTCGCCGGCCCCACACCCAACTGGCCGGCGGCCAGAGCCCGGTGGCGCTTCACGGGGTGCTGGCGGTCGGCCTCGAGGTCGCGGATGTCGTTGACGAGGTAGACCCCCGAGGAGACCGCGCAGAAGCAGGCCAAGGCCACGGCGGTGTGGCGGGCGACGTCGGCGTGGGTCAGGGTGCCCGCGGCCCCCGGGGCCACCAGGATGAGACCGTTCTTCACCCACTGGCGGGGCCGCATCGCCGAGATCAGGGCTCGCAGGGGACCGCGGACCGGCGCGTCGCTCACGAGCCCTAACGCTAGCCGTGGGCCCCCCGGCCCCACCGTGGCACCCAGCGGGGGGCCTGTACCACGTTGCCTAGACTTCCCAGGGTGACGCGGACCTACCGGGTGGTGGTGGCCAAGCCGGGCCTCGACGGACACGACCGGGGCGCCAAGGTCATCGCGCGGGCCCTGCGCGACGCCGGCTTCGAGGTGGTCTACACCGGTTTGCACCAGACGCCCGAGCAGGTGGTGCGCGCCGTGGTTCAAGAGGACGCTGACGCGCTCGGGCTCTCCCTGCTCTCGGGGGCCCACCTCGTGCTCGTCCCGCGGATCTGTGAGCTCCTCGCCGAGGCTGGTCGAGCGGACGTGGTGGTCGTGGTGGGTGGCATCGTCCCCGACGAGGACGTGCCGGCCCTGGAGGCCGCCGGGGTCGCGAGGGTCTTCACCCCCGGCAGCTCCCTTTCGGAGATCGGACGCTGGCTCGAGGAGAGCCTCGACCAGCGTGAGGCAGTGTCCTAGAGCGGCCTGAGCGCCAAAGGAGCAGAAGATGGACCTCTTCGAGTACCAGGGCAAGCAGTACTTCGCCCGCTACGGCATCGCGGTGTCACCCGGCGCGGTGGCCGACACCGTGGAGGAGGCCGTCGCGGCGGCCCGCGAGCTGGGCTGCCCGGTCGTCGTCAAGGCGCAGGTGAAGGTGGGCGGTCGCGGCAAGGCGGGCGGTGTCAAGCTGGCCCAGGACCTCGATGAGGTGGCGACCCACGCCGGCGCCATCTTGGGCCTCGATATCAAGGGTCACGTCGTGCGTCGCTTGTGGATCGAGAAGGCCAGCGACATCGCCAAGGAGTACTACGCCAGCTTCACCCTGGACCGCCCCAACAAGGTCCACCTGGGGATGCTGTCGGCCCAGGGGGGAGTGGAGATCGAGAAGGTGGCCGAGGAGGACCCCTCGGCGATCGCCATCCTGTCGATCGACCCGGTGGTCGGGCTCGACCAGGCGACCGCGCGTCGCTGGGTCGCCGAGGCCGGACTGGACGAGGAGGCCCGCGAGGGCGCGGCCGACCTGCTGGTGAGCCTCTACGGCTGCTACACCAAGGGCGACTGCGACCTGGCCGAGGTGAACCCGCTGATTCTCACGCCCGAGGGTCGCGTGCACGCCCTCGACGCCAAGGTCACCCTCGACGACAACGCGGCCTTCCGTCACCCCGAGTGGGAGGAGTTCCGCGCCACCGAGACCGAGGACCCGCGCGAGCGCCGGGCCAAGGAGAAGGGGCTGAACTACATCGGCCTCGACGGGAGCGTGGGCATCATCGCCAACGGCGCGGGGCTCGCCATGTCGACCCTCGACGTCGTGAACCAGGTGGGCGGCTCGGCGGCCAACTTCCTCGACATCGGCGGTGGCGCCGACGCCGACGTGATGGCCTCGGCCCTCGAGGTCATCAACTCCGACCCGAAGGTGCGGGCGATCTTCGTCAACATCTTCGGCGGCATCACCCGCGTCGACGACGTGGCCAACGGGGTCCTCGAGGCGCTGCGCCGCGTCGACATCGCCTCACCCATCGTGCTGCGCCTCGACGGCACCAACGCGGAGGCTGGTCGAGCCCTGCTCGCCCCGCACCTGTCCGACCGACTGATCACCGAACCGACCATGCTCGAGGCCGCCCGTCGCGCCGTCGCGCTGGCCAGCGCCTAGGAGAGACATGAGCATCTTCGTCGACGAGAACACCAAGGTTATCGTCCAGGGCCTGACCGGCTCCCAGGGGCGCTTCCACGGACTGCGCAATCGCGCCTACGGCACCCAGGTGGTCGGGGGAGTGACCCCGGGCAAGGGCGGCAGCGACGTCGAGGGCATCCCGGTCTTCGACTCGGTCGCCGAGGCCGTCGCGGCGACCGGCGCCAGCGCCTCGTTCATCGCGGTGCCGCCGCGCTTCGCCCCGGCCGCGATCCTCGAGGCGGCCGAGGGTGGGGTCACCTTCATCGTGTGCATCACCGAGGGGATCCCCGCCCAGGACGAGGCCCTGGTCTACAACCGCCTGGTCGAAGAGCACCCCGGCGTGCGCCTGCTCGGGCCCAACTGCCCGGGCATCATCTCCCCGGGCAAGTGCAATATCGGCATCACCAGCGGCGACATCGCCCTGCCCGGTGGGCCGGTCGGCATCGTCTCGCGCTCGGGGACCCTCACCTACCAGGCGCTGCACGAGCTCAGTCAGCAGGGCATCGGCCAGACGACCTGCGTGGGCATCGGGGGTGACCCGGTGCCCGGCACCAACTTCATCGATTGCCTGTCGGCCTTCCAGGCCGACCCCGAGACCAAGGCCGTGATGATGATCGGTGAGATCGGCGGCAGCGAGGAGGAGCGCGCCGCCGAGTGGATCACCCAGAACATGACCAAGCCGGTCGTGGCCTACGTGGCGGGCGTCACCGCGCCCCCCGGGCGCAAGATGGGTCACGCGGGAGCGATCATCTCCGGCTCCAAGGGCACGGCCCAGGGCAAGATGGAGGCCCTGTCGGCGGCCGGGGTGCACGTCTGCCTCAACCCGACCGAGGCCGGCGAGAAGATGGTCGAGATCGTCCGGTCCCTCTAGGGGTGACCTCCGCTCGCCTCGGCGTCCTCGTCTCGGGATCGGGCACGATCCTCGAATCCCTGCTGTCGGCCGGGGTGACGGTGCGCGTGGTGGCCGCGGACCGCGACTGTCGCGGGCTCGAGGTCGCCCGGTCCGCGGGGGTCGAGGACCTGCTGCTCGCCCGGCGGGACTGGGGAGGCTTCAGCGAGGAGTTCGATCGGGAGGGCTACAGCGCGGCGCTGGCCGCGGCCCTCGTCGAGCGTGGCGTGGACCTGGTGGCCATGGCGGGCTTCGGCACGGTGCTCACCGGGAGCTTCCACGCGGCCTTTCCCGGACGGGTCCTCAACACCCACCCGAGCCTGCTGCCGGCCTTCAAGGGCTGGCACGCGGTGGCCCAGGCGCTCGAGGCCGGGGTGACCGAGACGGGCTGCACGGTCCACGTGGCCACCGAGGCCCTCGACGAGGGCCCGATCCTGGCCCAGGCCCGCGTCGCGGTCGAGCCCGACGACGACGAGGCGAGTCTGCACGAACGCATCAAGGAGGTCGAGCGCCGGCTCTACCCCGAGGTGATCACTAGGGTGATGGCGGCATGGGAGGCGGGCGCGCCGCCCGCGTCGGTCGCCCTGCCGCCAGAGGAGGGGTAGTGCGAGCGCTGCTGTCGGTGTGGGACAAGACCGGGCTGGTCGAGCTGGCCCAGGGCCTCGTGGACCTGGGCGTCGAGCTGATCGCCTCGGGCGGCACGGCCGGCGCCCTGAGTGAGGCGGGCGTCGCCCACCTCGACGTGTCCGAGGTCACGGGCTTCCCCGAGATGCTCCACGGTCGGGTCAAGACCCTGCACCCGGCGATCCACGCGGGGATCCTCGCCGATCGCGACCGCGCCGAGCACCTGGCCTCGCTGGCCGAGCAGGGCATCGGAGCGATCGACCTGGTGGTGTGCAACCTCTACCCCTTCAGCTCGGACCCCTCGATCGAGCTCATCGACATCGGCGGACCCACGATGGTGCGCGCCGCCGCGAAGAACCACCAGCACGTCGCGGTCGTGACCAGCCCGGCCGAGTACCAGGGGGTCCTCGAGGAGCTGACGGCTTCGGGCTCGTTGTCCCACGCGACCCGCCACCGGCTGGCCCGGGCCGCCTTCGCCCACACGGCGGCCTACGACGCCCAGATCGTGCGGTGGTTGGACGCCGGTGGGGTGCTCGGGTCGCCCCTCGAGGGCGCGCAGGCCGCCCTGCCGCCGACGGTGCACCTCACGCTCGAGCGGGCCGACGTGCTGCGCTACGGGGAGAACCCCCACCAGGTCGGGGCCCGCTACCGCCTGGAGGGCTCGACGCCGTGGTGGGACGGGGTCGTCCAGCACGCGGGCAGCGCGCTGAGCTACCTCAACATCTTTGACGCCGACGCGGCCTGGCGGCTCGTCCACGAGCTGGCCGGCGACCACCTCGGCGAGCGGGCCGTCGCGATCATCAAGCACGCCAACGCCTCGGGCGCTGCGATCGCCGCCTCCCTGGGCGAGGCCTTCGACGCCGCGCTGGCCGCCGATCCCCAGAGCGCCTTCGGCGGGGTGGTGGCCGTCGGCGGACTCGTCGACGACGACCTGGCCCAGCGCATCGCCGCGGGACCCCAGGCCGACGTGATCGTGGCGGAGGGATTCTCCGACGGCGCACTCGAGGCGCTGCGTCAGCGCCGCAAGGCCACCCGCCTCCTCTCGGCCCCGGCACCCGAGCCCCTCGGGCGCTCGGTGCGGACCTTCGGTGACACCGCGCTGGTCCAGGAGGCGGACGAGTTGGTGGCCCAGGTCTCGGACTGGCGCTGCGTCACCCAGGTCCAGCCCAGCGCGGACCAGTTGCGCGACCTTCAGGTGGCCTGGCGAGTCTGCGCGCGCACGACCTCGAACGCGATCGTCGTCGCGCGCGACGGAGTGGCCCGCGGCGTCGGCGCGGGCCAGCAGGCCCGGGTGGTGGCCGCCCAGGTGGCGCTGGCCAAGGCCGGGGAGGGGGCCCACGGTGCCGCCGCGGCCTCGGACGCCTTCTTCCCGTTCGCCGACGGGCTGGAGGCCCTCAGCGCCGCGGGGGTCACCGCGGTCGTCCAGCCGGGCGGTTCGGTACGCGACGCCGAAGTGATCGCCGCGGCGGACCGGGCCGGCATCGTGATGATGCTCACCGGCGAACGACACTTTCGACACTAGGAGAGCGATGACGGCGACGGTCCTGGACGGCGAGCGCGTAGCGGCGCGCATCAAGATGGAGCTGGGCGATCGAGTGGCCCGGCTGAAGGCGCAGGGTCGCCCGGTGGGACTGGGCACGATCCTCGTGGGCGAGGACGGCCCGAGCGCCACCTACGTCGCCATGAAGCACGCGGACTGTGCGGAGCTGGGCATCGACTCGGTCCACGAGCACCTGGGCGCCGACGCCACCCAGGAGGAGGTCGAGGCGGCGGTGGCCCGGATGAACGCCGACGAGCGGGTCCAGTCGATCCTGGTGCAGCTGCCCCTGCCCGAGGGTCTGGATGAGGAGCGGGTCCTGCTCGCCGTCGACCCCGAGCGCGACGTCGACGGTCTGCACCCGACGAACCTCGGACGACTGGTCATGGGCCGACCGGGTCCGCTGCCGTGCACGCCCAACGGGATCGTCGAGCTCCTGCGCGCCTACGACGTCCCGGTCGAGGGGCGCCACGTCGTCATCATCGGCCGGGGGATCACGATTGGTCGGCCCCTCGCGCTGCTGATGGCGCTCAAGCGCCCCGGCTGCAACGCCGCGGTGACCGTGGTGCACACCGGGGTCGAGGACCTCGCCGAGCTGACTCGTCGCGCCGACGTCCTCGTCGCCGCGGCCGGCGTCGCCGGACTCGTCACCCCCGACATGGTCAAGCCCGGTGCCGCGGTCGTCGCGGCCGGGGTGACCAGGGTCGGTCGTCGTGTCCTGGCGGACGTGACCGACGAGGTCGCCGAGGTCGCGGGATGGATGACGCCGCGGCTCGGTGGCGTGGGTCCGATGACCCGTGCCATGCTGTTGCGCAACGCCGTTCTGGCTGCGGAGAGGATGAAATGAGCGGGACCGACGAGCGCGGACGTGAGTACGACGAGCGACCCTGGGGGAGCTTCACGGTACTCGACGACGAGATGTTCGACCACAAGGTCAAGCGCATCGTCGTCATGCCCGGCAAGCGACTCAGCTACCAGCACCACGCCAAGCGCGCCGAGCACTGGTTCATCGTCAACGGGCACGCCACCGTGGTCCTCGACGGCGAGGTCCTCGAGCTCGACCCGGGCCAGAGCGTGGACATCGGCGTCGGCCAGGCCCACCGCTGTGAGAACCACGGCACGACGCCCGTCGTGCTGATCGAGGTCCAGCACGGCACCTACTTCGGCGAGGACGACATCGTCCGGCTCGAGGACGACTTCGGGCGCGCCGGCTGAGCCGGTGCGCATCGACGACCTGATCTCGCGGGGGAGGACGCGCTCCTTCGAGTTCTTCCCGCCCAAGACCGACGAGGAGTCGGCGACTCTCGCGCGAACGCTGAGCGACCTCGAGCCGCTCGACCCCTCCTTCGTCTCGGTCACCTACCGGGGAGGCGCCGCCTCGCGCCAACGGACCTTCGACCTCGTGACCTCGATCCAGGCGCGGGGCCACCTGACGGTCATGGCCCACATCATCTGCGTGGGCCACCGCCGCGCCGAGATGGTCGAGCTGCTCGAGCGCTACCGCGACGCCGGGGTCGAGAACTTGATGGCGCTGGGCGGTGACCCGCCCGAGGACCCCCGCGACGCGCCGTCGGACTTCTCCTACGCCCTCGAGTTGGTGGAGTTGGCCCGCGAGGTCGGCCCCTTCTCGGTGGGCGTCGGGGCCCACCCCCTCGGCCATCCCCGTTCTCCCGACCTCGCCACCGACCGACGCCACCTGGCCGAGAAGTTGCGTGCCGCCGACTTCGCCGTGACCCAGTTCTTCTTCGCCGCCGAGGAGTGGCGCCGTCTCGTCGAGGAGTTGGGCGAACTCGGGGTCACCAAGGCCGTCCTGCCGGGCATCATGCCGGTCACCTCCCTCTCGAGCGTGCCGCGCATGGCCCTCATGGGGGCGCCGGTGCCCGCCTCACTGGCCAGTCGCCTCGAGGCGGCCTCGGCGCGCGGCGGACCGGCCGCCGTTCGGGCCGAGGGGGTCGCGGCGGCCCGCGAGCTCTGCGAGGAGCTCCTCGAGTCGGGAGCGCCGGGGCTCCACTTCTACACCCTGAACCGCTCGACGGCCACCCGCGAGATTCACGAGTCCCTTCCCCCTCGCGGGGACTGATCGGTGTCCCCGGTCGCCGGGCGACGCGAGGGAGACTGGATCGTGCTCGCTCGGCGCCGCCTTGTCCTGTCGCGCGCCCTCACCGGCTCGGTCCTGGCCCTGGTGGGCGTGGCCCTGGTGGGCCTGGTGCTCGTGCTCTACGAGATGCGCACGCCCGAGTTCCTCGCCTTCTACGACTCGGGGGTCTACGTCGCGGCCGCGGCCCACCTCTTCTCGGGAGCGCTTCCCTATCGGGACTACGCCTTCCTCCAGCCACCGGGGATCCTCGTGACTCTGGCGCCGGTCGGGCTCCTTTCGCATCTCGGGGGGACCCACGCGGGCCTGGTGGCGGCTCGCTGGCTGGCGGCGGTGGTGGCCGTCGCCAACGCCGTGCTGGTGGCCCACCTGGTGCGCTTCGCGGGGCGGGTCGCGATGTTCGTCGCCGGTGCCCTGGTGGTGACGGTCCCGGTGGCGATGTACGTGACGACCAACGTGAAACTCGACTCCTACGCCGTGCTCTTCGCACTCGTGGCCGCCGCTCTGCTCATCGGGCCCGGCGGCACGATCGCGGAGATCTCGCGCCGGCGCGCCCTCGGCGCGGGGGCGCTGCTCGGAGTGGCGGTCTCGGTGAAGTTCACGGCCGCCCTCCTCGCGCTGGCGGCCGTCATCGTCGTGGCGGTCCGGGCTCGACGGCACCTCCGCACCGTGGTCGCGGCCATGGCCGGGGGCTTCGGGGCGATAGTCCTCCCCTTCGCGCTCGCCGATCCGGGTGGCTTCCTCGCCCAGGCCGTGCGGGCCCAGCTGCTGCGCCGTGGCGACGCCACTGACGCCATGAGCCTGACGACCCGTCTCGCCAACCTGACCGGCCTGTGGGGCTCCTCGCTCGCGCCCGGCGGCCTGACCCTCCTCGTCCTGTGGGTGGGCGTGCTGGCCCTGGTGGTGACGGCCCTGCGGCGCGCTCGGGGGGTGGGCGACGCCGACTGGCTCCTCGCCACGAGCGCGGCCACCGCCTCGATGGGCCTGCTCCTGCCCTCTCACGCCTACGCCTACTACTTCTACCTGCCAGTCGTCTACGTCCTCGCCACCACGACGCTCAGCGCCGGGCGGCTCCTCCTGACCCCGGCCCGCTGGCTGGAGAGACGTCTCTCGGCTCGGTTGCGTGCGCCACTGCAGGTCGCGGTGGTCAGTGCGGTGGTGGTGGCCGGACTCTCGGCTGCACTGTGGAGTTCCTCGTTCTACTCGGCCCAGGCGTGGGCCTTCGGCTTCTACGGCCCCTGGGTCCAGCCGGTGGCTCGAGTGGTGCCGGCGGGGGCCTGCGCGGTCTACGAGGACGAGGCGGTCGGCGTCTACGCCAATCGGGCGCTGTCGGGACCCGCCTGCCCCGTCCCACTCGACTCCTACGGCATGTGGCTGGAGTACCGCGACACCCCCAACGCCCACCGTCCCGTGCCGGCCGGTCTGGTCGCCCAGTGGCGCACGATCCTCACGCGCGCCGACTACGCCGTCCTCAACGACGGGCGCTTCGGCCCCCACCACCGGGCCCGGGGCAACATCCCCTGGACGCCCTCTTTGTGGAGGTGGTTCTCCGCTCGGTTCCACCAGGTCTACGCCGGCCACTACGTGACGATTTTTCAGCGCGACGGCGCCCTCTAGGGACCTTCGCCCCCTCGGAGCGGTCACGGACCAGACCGTAGGATGGTCCTCATGGCTGAGAAGATCACGATGGGCGCCGACGGCGTCCTGCACGTGCCCGAGAACCCCATCATCCCCTTCATCGAGGGCGACGGCACCGGGGTCGACATCTGGCCGGCGGCCCAGCTGGTGATGGACGCGGCCGCGAAGAAGCACGGCAAGAGCATCGAGTGGCTCGAGGTGCTGGCGGGCGAGAAGGCCTTCAACGAGACGGGGGACTGGCTCCCCGAGGAGACGGTCACCACCTTCCGCGACTACCTAATCGGGATCAAGGGCCCGCTGACGACCCCGATCGGCGGGGGGTTCCGCTCCCTCAACGTCGCGCTGCGCCAGATCCTCGACCTCTACGTCTGCCTGCGGCCGGTGCGCTGGTTCCAGGGCGTGCCGAGCCCAGTGAAGCGGCCCGACCTCGTGGACATGGTGATCTTCCGCGAGAACACCGAGGACGTCTACGCCGGCCTCGAGGTCGAGGCGGGCACCGCCGAGGCCGAGCGTCTGCGCTCCTTCTTGCACGACGCCTTCGGGTGGGACATCCGCGAGATGAGCGGCATCGGCGTCAAGCCGATCTCCAAGGAGGGCTCCGAGCGCCTCATCCGGGCCTCGCTCAAGTACGCCCTGGCTCACCAGCGCCGCTCGGTGACCCTCGTGCACAAGGGCAACATCCAGAAGTTCACCGAGGGCGCCTTCATGAAGTGGGGCTACCAGCTCGTGCGCGACGAGTTCGATGAGGTCGCGGTGGGCTGGAACGACTGCAACGGCCAGCCCGGTGACCGGCTGCTCGTCAAGGACGCCATCGCCGACATCACCCTGCAGCAGGTGCTCACCCGGCCCGACGAGTTCGACGTCATCGCCACCATGAACCTCAACGGCGACTACCTCTCCGACGCCCTGGCCGCCCAGGTCGGCGGTATCGGCATCGCCCCGGGCGCCAACATCAACTACGTCACCGGCCACGGGATCTTCGAGGCCACCCACGGCACGGCGCCCAAGTACGCCGGGCAGGACAAGGTGAACCCGGGCTCGGTCCTGCTCTCGGGGGTCTTGATGTTCGAGCACCTCGGCTGGACCGAGGCGGCCGCCGACATCGTGCGGGCCCTCGAGCAGACCATCGCCGACAAGGTCGTCACCTACGACTTCGCCCGCCTGATGGAGGGCGCGACCGAGGTGAAGTGCTCCGAGTTCGGTGCCGCCATCGTCGAGCGCCTCTAGAGACCAAGGAGTCAGATGTCCAGCCCCGTCCACGTCACCGTCACCGGCGCCGCCGGCCAGATCGGCTACCAGCTGCTCTTTCGCATCGCCTCGGGCCAGCTCCTCGGGCCCGACACCCCCGTCGTGCTGCGCCTGCTCGAGATCGAGCCGGCCATGAAGGCCCTCGAGGGCGTGGTGATGGAGCTCGACGACTGCGCCTTCCCCCTCCTGGCGGGGATCGAGGCCACCAGCGACCTGGCCACGGCCTTCCACGGCACCTCCTGGGCGCTGCTCGTGGGCTCGATCCCGCGCAAGGCCAACATGGAGCGGGCCGACCTGCTTGGGGTGAACGGCGGGATCTTCAAGCCCCAAGGCCGGGCCATCGCCGAGAACGCCGCCAGCGACGTGCGCGTGCTGGTGGTGGGCAACCCCTGCAACACCAACTGCCTCATCGCGCGCTCCAACGCGCCCGAGGTCCCCGCGGACCGGTGGTTCGCGATGACCCGTCTCGACCAGAACCGCGCCGAGACCCAGCTCGCCAAGCGCACCGGCCAGCCGGTCGCCGAGGTGCGCAACCTGGCCATCTGGGGCAACCACTCCTCGACCCAGTTCCCCGACGTCGCCAACGCGACGATCGGCGGCCGTCCGGCCGCCGAGGTGGTCGCTGACGAGGGCTGGCTGCGCGGCGAGTTCCTCACCACGGTCCAAAAGCGCGGAGCCGCGATCATCGAGGCCCGCGGGGCCTCCTCGGCCGCCTCGGCGGCCAACGCGGCGATCGACACGGTCGTCTCGCTCACCACGGCGACGCCCGAGGGCGACTGCGCCTCGGTGGCGGTCACCTCCTCGGGCCAGTACGGGGTCCCCGAGGGCCTGACCTTCGGCTTCCCGATCGTCGCCGACGGGCGGGGCGGCTGGAGCGTCAAGGAGGGCTTCACCCACGACGAGTTCGCCGCCCAGCGGGTGGCCGCGACCACGGCCGAGCTCGAGGGCGAGCGCGACGAGGTGCGGGCCCTCGGCCTGATCTAGGCCCGAGCCAGGGCCGCCGCCGCCTCGGCGGCGGCGCGAAAGAGCTGCTCACGGACGCCGTGGGCGCCGACCCAGTGACGCGAGTCCCAGTCCTCGCCCGACAGTGCGTCCCCGGCGTAGAGGAGCTGGGCGAAGCGCAGTCCGCGGTAGCGGGCGACCGCGATGAAGGCCGAGGACTCCATGTCCACCATGGAGCAGCCCTCCTCGCGACGGCGGTCGATGCGCGAGCGGGTCTCGCGGAACAGAGCGTCCGTCGTCCAGGTCCGGCCGACCTCGTGGTCGATGCCGAGCTCGGTGAGGGTGTGGGTCAGGACCTCGACGCCGAGTCGGTCGGCCTCGATCACCCGCGAGGGCGCCTGGTAGTGGAAGCTGGTCCCCTCGTCACGCACCGCCGAGTCGACCACCATCACGTGGCCGAGCTCGAGGTCGACGAGGGCTCCGGCCCCGCCGCAGGCCACGAAGGTCCGCACGCCGAGAGCGGCCAGCTCCTCGAGGAACCCGGCGGCCAGAGGGGCGCCGACCCCCGGGTGGGCGACGGCCACCGGCCCGGCCAGGGTCTGAGCCTCGTAGACCGGGTTGACGCCGATCTCGCTGCGCAGGGTGTAGACGGTGCGCAGCTCCCCCTCGGCGGCGAGGCGCTCGAGCAGGTCGTTGAAGAAGCACAGCACCGCCGCCGTCGGCAGGTCGGGCCGCTCCCGGTGGAGCATGGCCGCCTCGAAGACGCCGGGCTCCCCGCGATCGTCCTCGAGCAGGGCCAGGTCGCTCACGAGGGTCGGTGGGCGCCCTGGAGGAAGCCAACCAGGTCCACCAGCGCCGAGAGGTCGCCCGAGACCTTGAGCCGTCCCTCGCGCAGGGCGGTGGCGACGTCGAGCTCGCCCGCAGCCAGGGCCCCGGCGTCGGCGTAGGAGAGCCGGATCAGCGTGTGGGCGGCCAGGTGGTCACCCGGTGCCAGGCGGAGCTGGGGGCCCAGCGTGACGGTGAGGGCGTGGGGCCCGCCGGCGGGCGCCCCGGCCAGTTCCAGCACGACGATGCCCGAGGCCGACCCCTCCGGCGCCGTCCCCGCTCGCTCGAGGGCCGCGTTGACCTCGTCGAACCACTCGGGGCTGAGGAAGGCGGCCACCGCTTAGGGGGCCGGCTGGACGGCGGCCTCGTCGGAGGAGCGCTTGGTGCGACGGCGGATCTTGCGCCCGACCCAGGCGATCGGGTCGTAGTGGGCGTCGACGACGCGCTCCTTCAAGGGGATGATCGCGTTGTCGGTGATCTTGATGTGCTCGGGGCAGACCTCGGTGCAGCACTTGGTGATGTTGCAGTAGCCCAGTCCCATCTCCTCGCGCACCAGGTCGCGCCGGTCGTTCGTGTCGAGGGGGTGCATCTCGAGCTCGGCGTAGCGGATGAAGAACCGCGGCCCGGCGTAGTGACGCTTGTTCTCCTCGTGGTCACGGATCACGTGGCAGACGTCCTGGCACAGGAAGCACTCGATGCACTTGCGGAACTCCTGGCCGCGCTCGACGTCCTCTTGGTACATGCGGTAGCCGCCCTCGGGCATCGGGGGCGGCAGCAGGGCGGGGACCCGCTCGGCCATCGCGAAGTTGAAGGAGACGTCGGTCACCAGGTCGCGGATGATCGGGAAGGTCTTCATCGGCGCGACCGTCACCGGGCCCTCGGGGAGCTGGTCGAGGCGCGTCATGCACATCAGGCGTGGCTTGCCGTTCACCTCGGCCGCGCAGGAGCCGCACTTGCCCGCCTTGCAGTTCCATCGGCAGGCGAGGTCGGGCGCCTCGGTGGCCTGGATCCGGTGGATGACGTCGAGCACGACCTCGCCCTCGTTCTGGGGCATGGTGTAGGTCTCGAAGTCGCCCCCGCTGGCGTCGCCGCGCCAAACCCGCATCGTCACGTCAGCCATTACTTCGCCTCCTCCAACAGAGCCTTCAGCTCCTCGGGCATCTCCAGCAGGGCCGAGCGTTCGGTCACGAACTCGCCGTCCCAGCTCCCGCTCGGCGCGGAGTGGGCGAGGTTGAAGGTCCCGAACTCGGGATCGGCCTTGGGGAAGTCCTCGCGGGTGTGCCCGCCGCGGCTCTCCTTGCGTCCCGAGGCGCCCTGGGCGGTGCAGCGTGACACGGTGATCATGCTCGGCAGGTCGGTGGCGAGGTTCCAGCCGGGGTTGTAGGCCCGGCCGCCCGAGACCTTGACCTGGCGGACCCGCTCGACGAAGCCCTCGAGCGAGGCGAGCGCCTCGTCGATCTCGCTCTGGGTGCGGATGATGCCGACGTTGGCCTGCATCATCTCCTGGAGATCGCGCTGGATGTCGTAGGGGTTCTCCCCGGACTCGTGCTCGAAGGGCGCCAGGGCCTCGGCGACGGTCCGCTCGACCTCGCCCTGGTCGAAGCCCTGGCCGAACTGGCCACCCTCGACGAAGTCGGCCGCGCCCTCCCCGGCCCGCTTGCCGAAGACGATCAGGTCCGAGAGGGAGTTGCCGCCCAGCCGGTTGGCCCCGTGCATGCCGCCGGCCACCTCGCCGGCCGCGAAGAGGCCCGGCACCCGCGTGGCGGCGGTCTCGGCGTCGACCTTGACGCCGCCCATGATGTAGTGGCAGGTCGGGCCGATCTCCATGGACTCGCGGGTGATGTCCACTCCCGCCAGCTCCATGAACTGGTGGTACATCGAGGGCAGGCGGCGGCGGATGAACTCCGGCGTGCGCCGCGAGGCGATGTCGAGGAAGACGCCGCCGTGGGGTGAGCCGCGACCGGCCTTGACCTCCGCGTTGATGGCCCGGGCGACCTCGTCGCGCGGCAACAGCTCGGGCGGGCGCCGGCCGGCGCTGTGATCCTCGTACCAGCGGTCGGCCTCCTCCTCGGACTCGGCCGTCTCGGCGCGGAACATGTCGGCCACGTAGTTGAACATGAAGCGCTGACCCTCGGAGTTGCGCAGCACCCCACCGTCACCGCGCACGCCCTCGGTGACGAGGAGCCCGCGCACGCTGAGGGGCCAGACCATGCCGGTGGGGTGGAACTGGATGCACTCCATGTCGATGAGCTGGGCGCCGGCCCACAGGGCCATGGCGTGCCCGTCACCGGTCCCCTCCCAGGAGTTGGAGGTGAACTTCCAACTGCGACCCACGCCCCCGGTGGCGAGGATGATGGCCTTGGCCGAGAAGGTCACGAACTCCCCGGTGGGGCGCCAGTAGGCGACGCAGCCGGCGACCCGCCCGCTCTCGTCGTGCACCAGGCGCAGCACCTTGCACTCCATGAAGACGTCGGTGCCCATCGAGACGACCTTCTGCTGGAGGGTCCGGATGAGCTCGAGACCGGTGCGGTCGCCCACGTGGGCCAGGCGGGCGTAGCGGTGGCCTCCGAAGTCGCGCTGGAGGATCTTGCCGTCCTTGGTGCGGTCAAAGAGCGCGCCCCACTGCTCGAGCTCGTAGACCCGGTCCGGCGCCTCCTTGGCGTGCAGCTCGGCCATGCGGTAGTTGTTGAGCATCTTGCCCCCGCGCATGGTGTCGCGGAAGTGGACCTTCCAGTTGTCCTCGGGGTAGACGTTGCCCATGGCGGCGGCCATGCCGCCCTCGGCCATGACCGTGTGGGCCTTGCCGAGCAGGGACTTGGTGATGACGCCCACCTTGAGCCCGCGCTGGCGGACCTCGATGGCCGCGCGCAGGCCGGCGCCGCCGGCGCCGATGATCAAGACGTCGTAGTCGTGGTGTTCGTAGGTCACGGTGTCCCTCTTAGAAGAGTCGGTAGTCGGTGATGGCACCCGAGGCGACCAGGCGCACGTAGACGTCGGTCAGGGCGACGAAGATCAGCGAGGCCCAGGCCAGGTTCATGTGCTTGGCGTTGAGCGGCGTGACCAGCTTCCAGAACTTGTAGCGCAAGGGGTGGGCCTTGAAGCTCTTGGTGTGGCCACCGACCAGGTGGCGACAGGCGTGGCAGCTGAGCGAGTAGGACCACAGCAGGACCGCGTTGAGGCACAGGACGAGGGTCCCGTCCGTCACCCCCCAGCCGATGCCGGGCTGACGGAAGGCCCGCACCGCGTCGTAGGTGAGGATCGTGTTGAAGACCAACCCCGCGTAGAAGAAGTAGCGGTGCGCGTTCTGCATGATCAGGGGGAAGCGCGTCTCGCCGCTGTAGGAGCCGTGGGCGTCGGCGACCGCGCAGGCCGGCGGCGACCACCAGAAGGCCCGGTAGTAGCTGCGCCGGTAGTAATAGCAGGTGAGGCGGAAGCCCAGCGGGAAGATCAGGATGATCAGGGCCGGCGAGAGGGCCCACCAGTGCAGGATCAGGCCGTGGGAGGCCCCGTCGGGGCAGGTGTTGCCCAGGCAGGGGGAGTAGAAGGGGCTGATGAGGTCGCGGCCCATCGAGGCGCCGACGTAGTAGTAGCGGTTCTGGAAGGCCGCCCACGTGGAGTAGATGACGAAGGCCGTCAGGATCGAGACCGTGACCACCGGCTGCACCCACCAGCGGTCCTGTCTGAGGGTGGGTACGTCGGGACCTCCGCGGGTCCCTCCGAGGACCACCTTGGTCGAGCTCTCCGTCAGCGCCACGTCAACTCCTCGCTTCCTCGTCCCCCCACGTCGTCGCCCATACTAGGCACGGCCTCTAGAGCCTCCAGGACGGTGCCCGAGGCCACACCGGGCGCGAGCCGCAGCCCGATCGCCTCACCCCAGCCGTCGGCGAGGAGGCTCTGGCGGATCTCCTCGATGAGGGCGCGCGTGGCCCGAGAGGGCGGCGCGCCCATCGGCCTCACCAGCCCGATGACCCGCTCGAGGCGAGGCTGGGCCAGGCTCACGACGGCGAGCCCAGTGGACTCGGCGGCCGCGATGCCGGGCACGATCGCCCCGCCGAGCCCGGCGGCCACGTAGGCGTGGGCGCTGGCGATCTCGGCCCCGTCGAGCACCACGTGGGGCACGATGCCGGCCCGGTCGAAAGCGGCCATGGTGGACGAGCGCAGGTTGTAGCCCTGGCGCAGCATCACCAGTGGCAAGTCGCGCAGCTCGTCGAGGCGCAGCTCGCTCCTCGCGGCGAGGGGGTGGTCGGGGGGCAGGATGACCACCAGTTCCTCCACGCAGAGCACCGCGTGCTCGAGGCCCGGGCGGCGCATGGGCAGGATGGCCACCGCCAGGTCGAGGGCGCCCTGCTCGAGCTGGTCCGCGAGGTCGTCCGAGTGGCGCTCGAGGACGGTGAGGGTGATGTCGGGGTGATGGTGGTGGAAGCGGGCGAGGACCCGCGGCAGCAGGGTCGCCCCGAGGCTGGGGGTCGCGCCGACGGTGACGTGTCCGCGTCGCAGGTCCTCGACCTCGGCCACCGCGCGCACGACGTCGTGGACCGACCCGAGGGCCCTGCGGGCCAGGGGGAGCAGGGCCGATCCGGCGTCACTCAAGGTCACGGGGCGCTGGGTGCGATGGAAGAGCTCGACGCCGAGGGTCTGCTCGAGCCGCCCCACCTGCGCACTGAGCGAGGGCTGGGCGAGGCCTAGGGCCTCGGCGGCGGCGGTGAACTGGCCGGTCTCGGCGACGGCGACGAAGCAGCGCAGCTGATGAAGGGTCGGACCCTCCTCGTTGAGCATAGGAAGAACCTATCAGAACTAGTGGTTTGTGACATAAAGAACAATACTTAGGACTTCCTCCCCTACGACGTTCGGCCAGACCGGCCGTACCTTGTCCCCATGAGCACATTTAAGAAGTTCTTAGCGACAGCCACCGTGGGAGCGGTGTCGCTGATGGGGGCCGGGGTCGCCTCGGCCGCCACCACGTCCACTCCCGCGACGGCCCACCTCACCACCGTCCACGCTCACGTCGTCAAGACCAAGAAGGTCGCCTTCAAGGCCACCTTCAAGGGCACGATGGCCCTGCTGTGGGGCGCCTCCAGCGTGAAGGCCTCCTCCGTGAAGGGGACCGGCACCGCCACCCTCCTCGGCAAGGCCACTCTGGCCGGCACGGGCACCGCGCCCTTCTCCGGTCAGAGCCAGTGCGAGCCGATCTCGGGCACCGGGACCCTCGTGGGGGCCGGGTCGAAGATCTTGCTGAAGGTCACCGCCTCCACGACCCAGGCCGGTCAGGCCTGCGGCGCGGCGCAGAGCGCGCCGACCGCCGTCACGGTCACCAAGGGCGTGGCCAAGGTCACCGGGGGAACCGGCAAGTACAAGGGCGTGAGCGGCACCCTCACCTACACCGCCACGTTCTCCATCCAGTCCACGACCAGCGGCAGCTCCGAGAGTGACGCCTTCACGGCGACCCTCACGGGGACGTTGACGGTCAAGAGCTGACAGAGAAAGAGGGACATCCCATGAAGAGACTCATTTCCGGACTGGCGGCTGGGGCCCTCGCCCTGAGCAGCCTGGCCATGATCGGCGTGACCGCCGCCGGAGCGGCCCCAACCGCGCCGACCATCAAGCTCGCGGACCCCAAGGCGGTCTACGGCGTCGGCCCGTACACGATCACCGCGACGGCCTCGGTGGCCGGGACCGTGCAGTTCACGCTGGGCGGCACCGCCCTCACGGGCTGCAACGCGGTCGCCACGCTCGCCTCGGGCACCAATTTCATCGCGACCTGCTCGTGGACGCCCACGGCGGTCGGCTCCGTCTCGCTCGGCGCGACGCTGACCCCGACCGACACCACCAACTACACCAGTGCCTCGACGACCCTCAGCGTGAACGTGGTCGCCCCGGTGCAGGGTAACGGACCTCTGAACGTGGCCTTCTCGGTGGACACGGTCCAGGGCTCGGGCTCGACCTCGATCAAGCCCCCGGTCGGATGCGCCCAGACCAATGAGTTCTACGTCGGCCAGCAGGTCGTCTTCCGCATGTCCGCGGTGAACATCGCGGCCGGCGGCGTCCCGCTCACCTCGGCCAACACCGTCAGCGCGGTCATCACCATCCCTGGGGTGACCACGCCGATCCCGATGTCCTTCGGTAGCCACGGCACCGCGGCCTTCTGGACCGGCGCGTGGGCCACGGCGGGCTACGCGACCATGGGCGTCGTCAACTTCACCATCACCGTCACGACCGCCCAGGTCCCCGCGGTGACCAAGTCCGTCGCCTACAAGGCTCGCGTCAAGAGCACGGTCAAGGGCAAGGTCGTCTACCGCACCGTGATTAAGCACAAGACGGTCATCGTCAAGCCCGCGGTGGCGGGCCAGACGGCCACCTTCACCCAGGCCGGCTTCAGCCCCACCTCGCAGTTGACCCTGAACCCGCTGCCCACGGCCTAGTGCCTCGGTCCGCCCCGGGCCCTCGGGCCCGGGGCGGACACCACACCTACCCTCCCGAAAGGACCCCCATGAACTCCCTCACCACTGCGCGGTCTCGAGTCCGGCGCCTGGCGGCCGTGCTCGCCGCGGCTCTCGCTCCCGCCACCCTGCTCATCGCGAGCCCGGCCCACGCCGACACGACCTACACGCCGATCACCCTCAGCGCACCGAGCAACATCCCCAACGTGCCGGCCCTGCCCTTCGGGGGCCAGGTGGCCGCCGCCGCCACCTTGAGCCCCACGGTCGGCAACCTCTCGGTCGCCCCCTATCAGGGCGTCGAGGGGACGCCCTTCACGGTGAGCGGCACGGGCCTCGCGCCCAACACCGCCGTCCAGCTCATCTGGTCAACCGCCAACCTCAGCTGGGCGGCTTCGGTCGATCCCCAGACCGTGAACTACATGGGCCGCACCGCCTCGAACTACTACGTCGTCATGGCCAGCCTCACGACTGACGCCAGTGGCGCCTTCTCCTTCTCCACCAAGGCACCGGTGGACTTCGGCGGACAGCACGACATCTACGCGGTCGTCAACGGGGTGGAGGTCCTGCACGGGGCCTTCTACACCTTGCGCACCGTCACCGTGACGCCCAACCACGGCCCCATCGGCACGCCGATCACGATCACCTACACCGCCATGGGCTCGAGCCTCTACACCGCCGGGGCGGCCGTCCTGTGGGACAACCGCTACACGGGTGAGATGACGGCTAACTGGACCCGCGGCACCGCCAGTGTGACGATCCGCGCGGCGGGCCCGGTGGGTCGCCACCAGATCATCGTCGGCGACGCCATCACCGACCTCTACATGAACATCCTGCAGTCCCCGGTCCCCTACGCCAACGGCGGCACCGCCACCTTCACCACCACCAAGGACAACGGACGTCCCCAGGCCAAGGTCACCTTCCCGGCCTCGGTGACCCCGACCATCAGCCAGACCACGACCCTCTCGACCGCCGGGCTCGACCCGAAGAGCTCGGCCGTCGAGAGCCTGACGCCCGACGGCGGCGCGGTGGGCACCAAGGTCGCCGTCTCGGTGACCGGACTGCCGACCTCAGGGACCTTCCACCTCGCCTGGTCGAGCGTGGTCGGCAGCCGGGTCAACTGCTCGGGCGTGTGCTGGAACTTCACCTCGACCGACCTCGGCACCGCGACGGCCACCAACGGCTCACTGAACGCCACGGTCACCGTGCCCGACGGCCTGGGCGGCTGGCACGTGATCCAGGTCCTCTCGGGCACCACCGTCGAGGCTCAAAAGTCCTTCTACGTCAAGGCCAGCCTGGTCGCCTTCACCAACAAGGCGGGCAAAGTCGTCAGCCAGGGTGTGGCGGCGGCCAATGACTGCTCCAAGTGCACCGACGCCCAGAAGATCGCGGCGCTGGCCAACGGGTACGCCGGGGCCGGCCAGCTGGTCTTCAAGCAGGGCCAGGAGTTCACCATCAGTGTCAAGGGTGTCGGGTGGACCCAGATGGACAACACGATGGCCGTCGACTACGACAACGGCTACATGGGCTACGGCTGCGGGTTCAACTCCAACGGGTTCATGGTGATCCACCTGTACGCCACCGGCGCTCCTGGCACGCACCTGATCGACCTCTACCCCGAGATGTACTCCTGGCAGCCCTCCTTCGCCAACGCCCCCTACGGGATGGCTCCCTTCCTCACCTACCAGCGTGACTTCCCCGGTCTGGCCCTCGGCTACCAGATGCCGGCGATCCACCTGGCCATCACGGTCGTCAAGTAGTCATGCGTCGCGTGCGCGGCCCCGTCTCGGTGAGGGAGCGGGGCCGCCACGCGTCACGTCGTCACCCGACGTGACGCGACGTCGGGTCGCCCCACGGGGCTGACCTCGACTCCCACCTGACCCTTCCGCCCCGAGTGCGGGACTGCGCCCCCCGCCTCGGGGCGGTTCTCTAGTGCGCGACGGCGCGCCGTGCTCGGGGTCGCCACCAGGCGCCCTCGCCGAGTAGGGACATCAGGCTGGGCAGCAGCACCCCACGCACCACGGTGGCGTCGAGCGCGACGCCCGCCGCCAAGGCGACGCCCAACTCCTGGAGACCGGCGACGCGCCCGGCCACCAGACCGGCCAGCGCGACGACGAGCACGGCCGCGGCCGCGCTCACCACGCCGCCGGTGTGGGCCATCCCCTCGACGATCGCCTCGCGGGCCGAGGACCCCGACCGGTGGGCTTCGGCCATGCGCGAGACGAGGAAGACCTCGTAGTCCGACGAGAGTCCGAAGAGGACCGCGAAGACGAAGACCGGGACCCAGCCCTCGATCTGGGGTTGTCGGTAGGTGTGGAGGAGGGCCGAGGCCACCCCGTCGCGAAAGACCCACACCGTGACGCCGTAGGCGGCGCCCACCGAGAGCAGGTCGAGCAGGACGGCCACCAGGGCGGGCAGCGGGGAGGCGAAGGCGCGAGCGAGGATGGCGAGGGAGACTAGCAGCGCGGCGGCAAGGAGCCTGGGGCAGGCGCCGTAGACGGCGTTGAGGAAGTCGGCGCCCTGGCCGGGGGCGCCGCCGAGGTCCACGCGATCGGTGCTCGGGAGGTGGGCGGCGGGGATCAGGCGGCTCTCCAGTCGCCCGACGAAGGCCCGAGTGGCCGGATCGCCGAAGCCGTGCCGGGGGATCACGTCGATCAGGGCGTAGCGCCCGGACGGGTCGCGGTAGTCGGCGCCGGGCCCAATCGCCACGATGAAGGCCTCGGGGTCCTGGAGGATCTTGGTGCCCAGGCGGAGCCGGGCCGCCACCTGGGAGCGGGCGAAGACGCCTCCGGGGCGCCCCGTGTCGATCACCAGGATCAGCGGCGAGGCGACGCCGGGCCCCACGGTGCGGTCCACGAGCGAGAGGGCCCGCGCCGAGGGGAGCGAGGGGGGGATGCCGGTCTGGGAGGCGGGGGTCAGGGCGAGTCCGAGGCTCCCGGCACCCGCCACGAGAAGCAGCAGGAGGGCGCCCGCCGCGAAGAGCCGGGGGCGGGTGACGACCGCGCGGCCGAGGCGGGCCCAGCGCCCGTGCAGGGGGTCGCGGCTCGTCAGGAGGCCGGAGAAGCGGCGTGGGGAGGGGCGGCGAGGACCGAGGAGGCTCAAGAGGGCGGGCTGCAGGGTCAGCGCGCTGAGGACCGCGGCCACGGGCACCGCGAGAGCGGCCACCCCGAGCGAGCGCAGGAAGGGCACGGGCAGGGCCAGGAGGACCGCCAAGCCGACCCCGACGACGACCCCCGAGGTGGCCACCGTCCTTCCCGCGCTGGCCATCGTCCGCTCCAGCGCCCCGTCGGGCGCGATCGCCATCTCCCGACGGTGTCGATGGACCATCAAGAGCCCGTAGTCGATCGCCAACCCGAGCCCGATGAGCTCGACGACGTTGGGGATGTAGAGGACCATCGTGGTGTGTCGCGCGACCAGGTCGATCAGGACCAGGGCGGCGCCCACGGTCGCGGCGGCGACGCCGAGCGGGACGAGGGCCGCCCACGTGGGGCCGAGCAGGAGCATCAACAGAAGGGCGGCGAGCACGACTGCGACCAGCTCGCCCTGGCGCAGGTCACCGGCGAGGACCGGGGCGAGGTCGTGCTCGAGCGCGGGCGGCCCGGTGACCAGCGCCGCGCCGAGGCCCTCCGCGCTCAGCGCGCGGCGCAGGACGGGGGTCAAGGAGGCGGCTCGCTGGAGGCTGTCCGGTGTCGACACCGAGGCGAGGACGAGGCCGAAGAGGGAACGCTCCTGGGAGATCCGCCCTCCCGGCAGCGAGCGGGCGGCCACCCGCAGGCTTGCTTCAATCTTCGTCACCCGCGACGCGGAGGCGTGGGGCGCGCGCACGACGACCGTGAAGGTCCCCTCGACGCTCTGGTGGAAGTCCCGGGCCAATACCTGATTGGCGGCGGCCGAGCTCGAGCCGGGGACGGCCAGGGTGGTCGTGAGGCGCTGGGGCAGGTCGACCGAGGCCCACAGGCCCCCGAGGGTCACCAGTGCCCAGAGACCCAGGACCAGGCTGCGCCGCGCCACCACGGCGCGCGTCCAGGAAGCGAGCACCGCCGTAGGGTAATGCGTCGCGGGGCGGCGCCCCGCGCGGTCAGTGGGAGCCGCCGCGACGGCCCTCGGCCGTGCCGCCGAACATGGCCCAGATGACGAGGGCCAGTCCGGGGATCAGCAGCCAGATGCCAAAGACCAGGGCGAGCACGGTGAAGAAGGCGCCCATGCCGAGGGTGAAGGGCCAGATCGAGGTGCCCGGGAAGGTCCCGACGACGGCGGCGCTGGTCGCCGGGGTGGCCGTCGGGTCGTCCTCGGGGCGGGCCTTCATGCGCCGGCTCCACCAGTAGTAGTAGCCACCGGGCAGGAAGCACAGGAGCATGCCCGCGAACATCATGATGCCGCCGGCGTTCTCCAGGCTCCAGATCCAGTAGACGGCGCACATCAGTCCGAAGAAGACGCCGAGGCCGAGCAGGAGTCGGGCTTCGACCTTCATGCGCCCACCTCCGGGGCCGACTCGACGTGGGTGCCGTGACCGAGTGAGCGGTGCTCGGGGTGGTTGTAGTCCCACGTCGGGCGCTCAGAGCGGATCGGCGGGAGCCGGTAGAAGTTGTGGTGCGGCGGGGGAGAGGTGGTGAACCACTCCAGGGTCTGGCCATCCCAGGGGTTGTCCCCGGCGGGGTACTTCTTCCAGCTGACGATGATGTTCACGACGAACAGCAGCGTCGAGATGCCGATCACCGCGGCGCCGAGCGAGGAGAGGTCGTTCAGGGCCTTCCATTGCGGGTCGTGGGGGTAGACCGCCATGCGCCGGGGCATCCCGTCGAGGCCGAGCGCGTACTGGGGCAGGGTGAACAGCTGGGTCCCGATGAAGAGGAACCAGAACTGGACCTTGCCGATGCGCTCGTTGAGCAGGTAGCCGGTGATCTTCGGGCCCCAGTAGTAGAGGCCGGCCATGCCGCCGAGCACCAGGGCCATCACCACCGAGTGGAAGTGGGCGACGACGAAGTAGGTGTCGTGGGTGAAGAAGTCGAGCGGCGGGCTGGCCAGGTAGATGCCGGTGAGGCCGCCGATGAGGAAGGTCACCACGAAGCCCACGGCCATCAACATCGCTGTCGAGAACCAGACTTGACCTCGCCACATGGTCCCGATCCAGTTGAAGATCTTGATCCCGGTGGGCACCGCGATCAGCAGGCTCATGATGGAGAAGAAGGGCAGCAGCACCACGCCGGTGGTGAACATGTGGTGGGCCCACACGCCCAGGCTGAGGGCGGCGATGGTGATGGTCGCGAAGACCATCCCCTTGTAGCCGAAGACCGGCTTGCGCGAGAAGGTGGCGATCACCTCGGTCACCATGCCGAAGAAGGGCAGGGCCAGGATGTACACCTCGGGGTGACCCCAGAACCAGAAGATGTGCTGCCACAGCACGGGGACCCCGCCTCCGGCCACCGAGAAGATGTGGGTCCCGAAGTGCCGGTCGGCGTAGAGCATGATGAGCCCCGCGGTGAGCACCGGGAAGGCCAGCAGGATCAGGATGGCCGTCACCAGCAGGTTCCAGGTGAACACCGGCATGCGGAACATCGTCATGCCCGGCGCGCGCAGGTAGAAGATCGTGGCCACCAGGTTGACGCCGGTGAAGATCGCCGAGAAGCCCGTCAGCAGCAGGGCGCCAATCCATAGGTCGGCTCCGGCGCCGGGGGTGTTGGCCGAGTTCGACAGCGGGGCGTAGCCGACCCACCCGAAGTTGGCGGCACCGCCGGCGGTGAAGAAGCCCGAGAGCATGGTGATGCACCCGGTCAGGTAGAGCCAGTAGGAGAGCGCGTTGAGGCGCGGGAAGGCCATGTCGGGGGCGCCGATCTGGATCGGCACGACGAAGTTGGCCAGGGCGCCGAAGGCGAAGGGACCGGCGAAGAGGTAGATCATCACCGAGCCGTGCATCGTGAACAGCTCGTTGTACTGGGCCAGCGAGACGAGGGTCCCGTTCGGCGTCGCCAGCTGGGCGCGGATGATCTCAGCGAAGAGGCCGCCGATCACCAGCATCACCACGGAGGTCACCGTGTAGGAGAGGCCGATGATCTTGTGGTCGGTGGTGGTGAGCCACTTGAGGACGCCGGTGGGGCCGTGGTGCTCGGCGTGGCCGGATCCGTGGCCCTCACTCGGGCTCGGCGCGGGACGTTCGAGGACGTCGGTCATCTAGCGGCCTCCGGTGCTGGACGTGGACTTGGTCGGGACGACGGAGCTGGTCTGCTGGCCCGTCGCCGTGCTGGCGGCCTGGGCGGCGGATGAGGAGGTGAAGGAAGCCAGCCACGTCTGGTACTGGGCGGGGGTGACGATCTTCACCCGGAAGAACATCAAGGAGTGGTACAGGCCGCACAGCTGGGTGCACTGGCCGAAGAAGGTGCCGGTCTTCACGGCGTGGAAGGTGAACTGGTTCTTCACCCCGGGCAGCGCGTAGCGCGAGAAGTTGAAGGCCTGGACGTAGAAGCCGTGGACCACGTCGGTCGAGGTCAGGTTGATGTGCACGTCGGTGTTGACCGGCATCACCATCTCCGGGGACTGGGTCGTCTGGCCGACGACCACGGCGTTGGTGCCCGGGTAGGTGAACTTCCAGCCCCACTGGAAGGCGTTCACGTTGATGGTGACGCTGGTGGAGGGGTTGGCGACGACCTTGTTCTCCACCACGAGGGTGCTCGCGAAGAGACCGACCACGATGAGGATCGGCACCACCGTGTAGAGCAGCTCGAGGGGGATGTGGTACTGGATCTGGCGCGGGATCTCCTCGCCGCGGCGCCGGTAGCGCAGGACCGACCAGCCAATCAGCGCCAGGACGAAGGCGCCGATCAGCACGGCGCCGATCGAGAAGCCCTGCCAGAGGTGGAAGACCGAGCGGGAGGTCTTGGTGACCCCGGGCTTGGCCCCGAACTCGGGCACGGTGCACCCCGAGAGGGCGAGAGCGGCTACGGGGAGCGCGACGACCCGGCCCCAGCGGCGGCGGCCGGAACGGGTCGTCACACCCTGAGGGGGCAGGGTGGGCTTGTCCACGTGAGCACACTACTCAACGCCCGAGCGGGCCGACGACGCGGTACCCCGGGGGGCTCTAGAACTGTTCGCCCCGGCTCTCGCGGGCGGCCCAGTTGAAGACCCCCTTGGCCATCGTGGAGGTGGCCCGCTCGGCGCGGGTCGTGAAGATCCGCTGACGGGCCGCGGCGATCCCCTCATCCTGGGGCGCCGCCTGCCAGGCCAGCTCGATGAGGTGGCCCGCCAAGCGCTCGGCGCCCTCGTCGCCCGTCTCGATCAGGGAGAGTGCCCGATCGACCAGCCGCCCGGGGCCCCCGGCCAGGGCCGCGACCTCCTCGGCCAGGGCCCGGGTGGTCGCCGGCTTGAGTTCGGCGGGGTTGCCGTCCCACCAGCCCCCGTACAGGCGCCAGATGTTGCGCACGATGAACTCCGGCTCGTCGTAGACCGGCTGGAGGAAGGGGCGCTCGACGAGGTGGGCCGGGGGGCTCACGCTCGCCAGGACCTCGCTCAGGCGGGCCCCCTCGTTCATCAGCGCGAGGGTCTGGTCGACCAGGCTCTCGAGGTACTCGGCCGTCTCGGTGAGGGCTTGGCGGATGCGGTCGGCCCCGACGATCGGCAGCCCGTGGCCGGGGAGCAGGGTCTCGGCGCCAAGCTCGGCCATGCGCCGCAGGGCCTGGGCCCACTCGCGCGGGTAGCGCTGGACCTTCTGGGGGTTGCCCGCGTTGGGGCTCGACCAGACGAAGAGGTCGCCACTGCACAGCACCCGTCGGGACGGGACCCAGGTGACGGTGGCGTCGTCGGTCTCGCCCTTCTCGTGGCGCAGGTGCACCTCCAACCCGCCGACGTCGAGGACGTGGGTGTGGGTGTAGGTCTCGTCGGGGTAGCGGTACTCGGTGGGCCACTCCAGGTTGGCGGCGCCGAACTGGCGGCGGTTGACCACCTGGTTGTAGCCGACCGTCATCAGGTAGCGGTCGAAGCGTCGTGGCAGGTGCTCGTGGGCGACGACGTGGGGGGCCGGCCAGCCCCGCTCGTCGGCCTCGGCCTCGAAGACCCCGACGCCGAAGACGTGGTCGATGTGTCCGTGGGAGTAGACCGCGGTGTTGAGGCGCTGATCGGTCCACTGGCGGACCTCGGCGTGCATCTTCGCCGCGGTGAAGGCCGACCCGGTGTCGACCATGAAGAGGCCGTCCTCGGTGGTGAAGGCGCTGCAGTTGCCGAAGGTCGGCAGGAAGGCCACCCCGTCGCCGACCTCCACGAGGTCGCCGCTGAAGACCACGGGATGGTGCTCGGCGGTGCGTGCCTCCCCCCGCCAGAGCCGGTCAGCCAGCTCGATCAGGTCCACGGTGGGACTACTTGGCGTCGTCGCTGGTCTCGCCGGCGTCGGAGGCCTTGGCCTCCGCATCCTTCTTGCTGGCCTTCAGCCCCTTTTCGAACTCGGTCTTGGCCGAGCCCAGGTTCCGCGCCAGCTTGGGGATCGCCGATCCCCCAAAGACCAGCACGGCCACAACGATGACGACGATGAGTAGGTCGGGCCCAAAGATCTCCCCCAGGAACACGGTGCCTCCTTGTCTCGGGCGTACCGCCACCCTACTGCCCACCGGTTGGGGCACGGCCCGCGCACCAGAATGTCCCGATGGACCAGGCCCGGGCGACGACGCGCGACGCCGCGATGGTCGCGGTGGCGGTGGGCTCCTACGGCGTGGCCTTCGGCGCGGCCGGCGTCGCGGCGGGCTTCAGCGTCCTGCAGACCTGCCTGCTGTCGCTCGCGGCCTTCACCGGCGCCAGCCAGTTCGCCGCGGTGGGCGTCGTCGCCGCGGGGGGCAACCCGGTGAGCGCGGTCGGCGCGGCGGTGCTGCTCGGCTCGCGCAACGCGCTCTACGCCCTGCAGATGGCGCCCCTGCTCCAGGTTCGGGGCTGGCGGCGCTGGGTCGCGGCCCAGGTCACGATCGACGAGTCGACCGGCGTCGCGCTGGCCCAGGCGCCCCGCGGCGTCGCCGCCATGCGCCGCGGATTCTGGGTGACCGGGCTCGGGGTCTACCTCTTCTGGAACCTCTTCACCCTGGCCGGCGCCCTCGGCGCCCACGCCCTCGGCAACCCGGCGAGCTGGGGTCTCGACGCCGCCGTTCCGGCCGCCTTCTTGGCGCTCGTTTGGCCACGGCTCGAGGACCGCTTCCTCGCGGGGGTGGCCGCCGCCTCCGTCCTCTTCGCTCTCGCGGTGACCCCGATCGTGCCGGCCGGCCTCGAGATCGTGGCGACCGCGCTCGTCGCGGTCGCGGCCGGGTGGAGGCCCCGATGAGCCGGTGGGTCGTCGTCGTGGCGACCTCGGCGCTCTGCTACGCAATCAAGCTCCTCGGCCACCACGTGCCCGAGCGCTGGCTCTCCTCGGCGCGCCTGCAGCGCATCAACGCGCTCATCCCGGTGGCCCTGCTGAGCGCCCTCGTCGTGGCCGAGGGCTTCGTCCTGCGCACCCGGGTGGTCCTCGATCATCGGGCCGCGGGGGTGGCGGCGGCCGTCGTGGCCCTGCTCGCCCGCGCGCCCTTCCCGGTCGTGGTGCTCTCGGCGGCGGTGGTGTCCGCGCTGACCTACCACCTGCACTGAGCTAGCCGGCCAGAGCCACCCCGAGGACGAGGGCCGCGATCGAGGCCAGCGCGCCGACGCCGGCGGCCGCTCCGCGCAGGGGTGCCGAACGGGCGCGGGTGTGCAAGAAGGCGCCGCCTCCGGCCACCAGCACGGCGGCCATCTTCACCATGAAGGCGACGTTCCACGAGCCGGCGGTGTCGTGGCGAGCGACCGCCGCGTAGTTCCACAGGCCCGTCGCCACCAGCACCCAGAAGGCCGGCCAGCTCAGTCGGCCGAAGGCGCGGGCCACCTTGGCGGTGGCCTCCTCGCCCAGGGTGCGCACCGTCGGCACCAGGCCCGCCAGGACGAGCTGGCCGCCCACCCAGACGGCCGCGGCCAGCACGTGCAGGCTAAGTCGCACCACGACGCTGGCGCTGGCGAGAGAGGTGACCGCGATCATCACTCGCCCCGCCAGACCGGCTCACGCTTCTCGGCGAAGGCGACCGCCCCCTCGAGCGCGTCGGCGCTGCGTCCAATGGCGCCAAAGGACTCGTCGTTGACCTCCCAGGCCGCCTCCTCGCCCAGGTCGAGGGACTGGCGCATCACCGACTTGGAGGCCCGCACCGCCAGGGGCGCGTTCTTGGCGATCCGCTCGGCCAGGGCGAGAGCGGCCTCGAGGACCTGGTCGCCGGGGACCACCCGGTTGACCAGTCCGAGGTCGTAGGCCCGCGCGGCGTCGATCGGATCGGCGGTCAGGGCCATCTCGTAGGCGACGGCCAGGGGGACCCGGCGGGGCAGTCGAATGAGCCCCCCGGCACCGGCGATCAGCCCCCGTGAGGCCTCGGGGATGCCAAAGCGCGCGTGCTCGGCCGCCACGACCAGGTCGCAGCTGAGCATGATCTCGAAGCCACCCGCAAGGGCGGCGCCGTTGACCGCGGCCACGAGGGGCTTGGGGAAGTCGCGCCGGGTGATGCCGCCGAAGCCCTTCTCGGTGATCGGCACCTCGCCGGCCGCGAAGGCCTTGAGGTCCATCCCGGCCGAGAAGGCCCTGTCACCGGCGCCCGTGAGGACGACGACCCAGACCTCGGGGTCGGACTCGGCCGCGTCGAGCGCGTCCGAGAGGGCCAGCGCCGTGGCTCGGTTGATGGCGTTGCGCGCTTCGGGCCGGTTCAAGGTCAGGACCTCGACGTGTCCGCGCCGTTCCCTGAGAACTTCGTCTGCCATGGCCCCTCCCGGTGCTGGTCCTCGAGCGAGGCCCAACCTAGCGGAGGGCCCTCGCCGTGTGAGACTCGAGAGGTGAGCGACCGCGCGCCCGTCCTGGCGACCCTCGACGGCTACGCCGTCGAGGGGGGACTTGACGGTCCCGGCGAGCCCGCGACCTGCTTCTCACCGACCCTCGCCCTCGGACGCCACGGCCCCGGCGGCGCCACCCACCTCTGGCAGCGCTACGAGGAGGTGATCGACCTCGTCGCCCCGCTCGGCCTTGACGGGCTGCGCCTGAGCCTCGAGTGGGCGAGGATCGAGCCGCGACGGGGCCAGGTCGACGAAGCGGCCCTCGGGCGCTACCGCGACCTCGTGACCCGCGCGCGCAGTCGGGGACTGGCGGTGCGGGTCGTCCTCGTCCAGTCGACCTGGCCGGCGTGGGCGGGCCAGGAGGCGTGGCTGCTGCCGTGGGTGGGCCCCGCCTTCCTCGAGCACGCCGCGCGAGTCATCGACGCGCTCGAGGGCACGCAGGCTCGCGTCGCCGCCTTCGCCGACCCCGCCGGCCTCGTCAGTCGGGGCTTCCTCGAGGGCAGCGCACCGCCGTGGCGACGTGACGCGGTCGAGGACGCGAGCGAGGCCCGCGAGCAGGTGGCCCGCCTGGCCCGGGCGGTCGACAGCGCCGCGGGCCAGTGGGCGGCGCCGCCCTGGCTCGAGATCGGGGTCGGCGATCCGGGTCTCGAGGCGGCTCGCCGGGGCGGTGCGGAGGTGCACCTTCGCTCGCTGGTCTCAGGCAGCGGCCCGAGTGCGCCGACCCACAGCCTGCTCGAGCCCGACGGCACGGGCTGGCGCGTCGCCGCGGACCTAGGGCTGCGGCGGGGTTGAGCGGCGCTCGCGGCGCCTCGACCGCAGGTGCCAGGCGAGGAAGGCGCCGACGATCACCACGAGCAACCCGATCCCGATCCAGCTGGCCGCGCTCTCGACCCGGGTGAGCGCGCCGCCGGCGAAGTAGCCGAGCAGGGTGAAGCCGATCCCCCAGACGAGCCCGCCGGCCGCGTTGGCCAGCAAGAAGCGCGGGTAGTGCATCTTGCTCATGCCGGCCAGCCCGGGCATCACCGCGCGCAAGAAGGCGGTGAAGCGTCCGACGAAGACGTAGGTCGGCCCGCGCCGGCGCAGGCCCTCGAGGGCTCGATCGACCTCGGCTCGTCGTTTGGCGATGATGCGCACCTTGAGCAGGTGCTCGCCGAACCGGCTGCCGACCCAGTAGCCGACCGAGTCGCCCACCACCGCCGCCACCACCACGAGGGCGCACAGGACGCCGATGTTGACGTGGCCCTGGCTCGCCACGACGCCCGCCACGATCACCGAGGTCTCACCGGGCAGCACGAAGCCGACGAAGAGGGCGGCCTCGCCGAAGACCAACAGGGCCACCAGGGGATAGACCCAGCCGCCGGGCAGCCGCTGGATCTCGTTGAGCAAGGAGGAGACCAGCGTGGCGAGCATCGCGCCATTCTGTCTGACCCGATGCCCTTGGTGCGCGCCAAGGGGTGTGCCACCATGGGCGGATGCCCAGCGCACCCCGCGAGTCCCGCTCCCTGCTCGGTGCCCCGCCGCGCGGCTGGGCCCTCGCGGGCTGGGCGCTGCTGCCCCTGCGGGCCTTCCTCGGGGCGACCTTCGCCTTCGCGGGCTTCCAGAAGCTGGCCAATCCGCGCTTCTTCTCGGCCTCGAGCCCCACCTCAATCCAGTCCCAGATGCTGGCGGCCGCGCGGGTCAGCCCGGTCCGCGGACTGCTCGTCCACCTGCTCGGGGCGGCCCACACCCTGGGGCTGGTGATCGCCTTCGGCGAGGTGGCCATCGGTCTGGCGACACTCGTCGGGCTGTGGACGCGGGCCGCCGCGCTCTTCGGGGCCCTCCTGTCGGCGACCCTGTTCCTGACGGTCAGCTTCCACGCCGCGCCGTACTACACCGGAGCCGACATCGTCTTCCTGTTCGCCTGGCTGCCCCTCGTCGTGGCCGGTGGGGGCAGCCGTCTGTCGGCCGACGGGGCGATTGCCCGGCGCGCCGCGCGCCGGGCCGGTGCGCCCAGTCCCGACCTCGTGGTCCTGCCCTTCGCTCAGGTCCAGCAGCTGTGCGGGCACTACCGAAAGGGGTCCTGCGGCGCTCGCGGGGGACGACCGTGCGAGGCGGCGCCCTGTCCGGTGCTGCGCGGTGAGCGCGCCCCGCTGCTCGCCCGCGGCGCCCGCGACGAGATCGATCGGCGCACACTGGTCCTCGGGGCGACCTCGGCGGCGGCCCTGGGAGCCAGCACGCTCGCGGCGGGCGGCGTCGTCGCCTACGTGGGCGACCTCATCGCCCACGCCGGCCCCTCGAGCACCACGCCGCCTCTCAACTCGGGCACGACGACCACGACGGCACCGGGCAGCACCAAGGGCCCGGGCACCCTGCTCGGCCCGGCCAAGGACGTGCCGGTGGGTAGCGCCGCCTCATTCACGGTGCCGACCAACGGCGACCCGGGGATCGTCGTCCAGCCGCTCCCGGGACAGTTCGTCGCCTACGACGCGGTGTGCCCGCACGCGGGGTGCACCGTGGGCTACGCCGCCTCGGCCCACCTGCTCGCCTGCCCCTGCCACGGCTCGACCTTCAACGTGGAGACCGGGGCCGTGACCGGGGGGCCGGCCCCGCACGGCCTGACCAAGCTGGTGATCACCGAGTCCTCTGACGGCAACCTCTACCTGGCATGAGTGACTCGATGCGGGCGCTGGTCGTCGAGGACGACGTCGGTCTGGCACGAGCGGTCGCGGACCTCCTCGGCGACCAGGGGTTCCTCGTCGACATCCGCTACGACGGCGAGAGCGGCCTCGAGGCCGCCCTGACCGGCCAGTACTCGCTGATCGTGCTCGACATCATGCTGCCGCGCCGCAACGGCTTCTCGGTGTGCATGGACCTGCGCGCGGCCGGGATCGGCGCCCCGCTCCTGATGCTCACCGCCAAGGACGGCGAGCTCGACGAGGTCGAGGGCCTCGAGGTGGGGGCCGACGACTTCCTGCGCAAGCCCTTCGAGCCGTCGATCCTGGTCGCCCGGGTCCACGCCCTCATGCGTCGCCACGAGCGGGGTAAGCCCCAGGTGGCGGCCTTCGGCCACGTGACCTTGGACCCCCTGTCGCGCCGGGTCACCAGCGAGGGTCGCGAGGTGACCCTGACGCCCCGCGAGCTCGCGCTGCTCGAGTTCCTCTTCGCCCACCCCGAGCGGACCCTGCCCAAGTCGGAGATCCTCGAGGCGGTCTGGGGCGCCGGCTTCGACGGCGACCCCAACATCGTCGAGGTCTACGTCGGCTACCTGCGCCGCAAGCTGGACCGCAGTGGTCCCTCGGTCATCGCGACCGTGCGCGGGGTCGGCTACCGCGTGCGCACCGAGTGATGGCCCGCGCCCGCGCCCGACTCTCGATCCGGCTGCGGCTCACCCTGGTCTTCGTCCTGGCCGTCGGGACGGTGATGGCCTTCACCGGGGCCACCATCGTGACCCTGGTCCACCGCTCCTTGGAGGGTAACGCCAACGCCCAGGTCCAGTCGGTGGTGGCCGAGGAGGGGGCCCGACTCGCCTCGTCGGCGCTGCCCAAGCGCGACGAGTTGAAGATCGGCACGACGGCCGACGTGATCGTCCAGGTCGTCAACAAGAGCGCCACGCGGGTCTGGGCGGCCAGCACCACGATCGAGGACATCCCGGTGCTGGCGGTGCCCCGCGTCGACCTCTCCCAGGCCTCGGGCTACGCGGTGGACCTGCGCACCAGCGCGGCGACCCAGAGCGTGGTCGGTGACCTCTCCTCGGGGATCGTCGAGCCGATCCTCACCTCCAAGGGACCGGGGTGGATCTTCGGCTGGATCTACGGCACGCCCCCCAACCACGGCGTCACCCTGCTCGCGACGAGCGTGGCCGTCTCCTTCCCGCTGCTGCTGCTGCTCGCTGGCGTGCTCATCTGGACCGGCATCGGCCTGACCCTGGCGCCGGTCGAGTCGATCCGCCGGCGCGTGGACGCCATCGCGGCGCGCGACCTCTCCGAGCGGGTGCCGGTCACCGACGGCGACGACGAGATCGCCCGCATGGCCCGCACCGTCAACGCCATGCTCGACCGGCTCGAGGCGGCCTCGAAGTTCGAGCAGGAGTTCGTCTCCAACGCCAGCCACGAGCTGCGCAGCCCCCTCGCCACGCTGCTGGCGACGGTCGGGCGCGCCCAGAGCGACCCCGAGCACGCCGACTGGGGGAGCGTGGCCGAGATCGTCATGCGCGAGGGCCGCCGCCTCGACAGCCTGATCGACAACCTCTTCTGGCTGGCCCGCCACGACGAGGAGGAGCTCGAGGTGGCCCACGTCGACGTCGACCTCGACGACCTGCTCTTCGAGGAGGCCCAACGGGTGCGCACCATGAGCGCGCTGTCGGTCGACACCTCGGCGGTCAGCGCGGTGCGGGTGGTGGGCGACGCCTCCATGCTGCGCCGCATGGTCCGCAACGTCGTCGACAACGCGATGCGCTACGCCGCGCGAGAGGTGCGCCTCGCCTGTGCGGCCGACGGGCCCGACGCGGTGGTGGTGGTCCACGACGACGGCGAGGGCGTCGACGTCGCTACGAGCGACCGGCTCTTCGAGCGGTTCGCCCGCGCCGACACCGCCCGCAGTCGCCAGTCCGGGGGGACGGGGCTCGGTCTGGCGATCGTCGCCGAGATCGCCCAGCTCCACGGTGGCTCGGCCCGCTTCGTGCCGGTCGAGCAGGGGACCTCGGTCGAGCTGCGGGTGCGACGGGGTGGGGAGTCGGTCGCACCGTAGAGTCGTGGCCATGGACACCTCCCTGGCCGATGCCCTCTCCCGCGACGTCTGGACCCTGGGCCAGGCCTTCTACTTCACCGAGGCCACCAAGGCTGCCGGCGAGACCCTCGGGCTCAACGTCGTCGAGTTCTACGGGCTCGGTCGCGGCGGGGTCCTCGGCCCGGTCGACCTCGACGAGCTGGAGGCGGCCTTCGTCTTTTTCCCCCGTGCGACGCTCGGCTACTTCTGGGCCCGGGCCGGCGAGGTCGACGTGCTCGAGGTGGCCGCCGCTCACGTCGCGGCGGCCGACGCCTTCGCCGAGGAGGCCTTCGCCCAGGTCGACGGGGCCGCGCTGGCCGCGGTCGCCGAGGCGACCGAGGCGGTGGCGGCCGCGGTGGCGCCCGGGCGCTACGCGCTTTACGACGGCTACCGCGCGATGGCCCGCCCTGAGGGAGCGCCGGCGCGGGCCTACCGGGGCCTGATCGAGCTGCGCGAGCTGCGTGGGGGCGTGCACATCGAGGCTGTCGTGGAGGCCGGGCTGAGCCCGGCCGAGGCCGCCTACCTCGACGACGAGGGAATCTTCCGCCTCCACGGCTACGGCGACGCCGACATCCCCGAGGTGACCGAGGAACTGCGCGAGCGCCGGGCCCAGGCCGAGGCGCGGACCTCCCAGATGATCGAGGCCTACCTCGGGACCCTGAGCGCCGAGCAGCGTGAGGGACTGGCCGCGGGAGTCCTCGCGATGCGGGCCGCCCTGGGGTAGGGGTGAACCGCGCCCCGCGCCCGCGTGACGTGATCTTGAGCGTCCTCGTGGTGTGGGCGCTTCTCGAGATCGCCTGGACGATCTGGCTGGGCTTCGACCTGCCGCGGCGGTACGTGGCCAACCACTGGGACGCCGCGTGGGTGGGGCTCGACGGGGCCCAGGTCCTCGTGGTGGCGGCCTGCGCGTGGGCCGCGTGGCGGCGCCGGGCGATCGTCATCCTCTTCGCGGTCGCGGCCGCGACGTTGCTGCTCGTCGACGCGTGGTTCGACGTCTTGACCTCGCGCTACCAGGACCTCGACCAGAGCCTGGCGCTGCTCGGCGCGGAGATCCCCGGGGCGATCTTCCTGCTGTGGATCGCGCGACGGGCCTTCAGCCGCGCGGTCGGCGTCGGCCTGTGGCGCGCGGGCCTGCCTCACGCCGGTGAGGGGAGGCACCTCAGCGCTCGACGCCCTCCAGGGCCAGGAGAAAGCGCTTGATCTGGTCCCCCCCGGCGTAGCCGCCGAGCCCCTCGGCCGCGACCACCCGGTGACAGGGCACGATGACCGGCCAGGGGTTGGCCCCGTTGGCCTGGCCGACGGCCCGCTGGGCGCCGGGGTGCCCGATGGCGGCGGCGACCTCGGCGTAGGTGCGCACCTGCCCGTAGGGGATCTCCTCGAGGCCACGCCACACCGCGTGGCGAAAGTCGGACGCCTCGACCGGCGCGAGGCGCACGGTGAACTCCCGGCGGGTGCCGGCGAAGTACTCGCGGAGCTCCTCGGCCGCCTCGCGGACTGTCCCGCTCGCCTCGCCTCGGGCTCGGGCGCCCTCCCCGGGAAGGTAGATCCGGGTGACGCCCTCCTCGTCGCCCTCGACGACGAAGGAACCGACGGGGGAGGCAACGGCGACGCGGGCGAGACTCATCCCCTCTTCCTACACCCTGCTTCCTACACCCTGCGTAGGCTGCGGCCATGGCCGAGGGA
>CAYUZO010000015.1:0-39493 GCA_964449735.1 uncultured Ferrimicrobium sp. | reverse complement strand
CCAGAACCTGCTCGGCAAGCGCGTCGACTACTCGGGCCGTTCGGTCATCGTGGTGGGCCCGACGCTCAAGCTGCACCAGTGCGGCCTGCCCAAGATGATGGCCCTGGAGCTCTTCAAGCCCTTCGTGATGAAGCGGCTGATCGAGACCCAGGTCGCCCAGAACATCAAGAGCGCCAAGCGCATGGTCGAGCGGCGCAAGCCCGTGGTGTGGGAGGTCCTCGAAGAGGTCATCCGCGAGCACCCGGTGCTGCTCAACCGCGCCCCGACGCTGCACCGACTGGGCATCCAGGCCTTCGAGCCGATCCTGGTCGACGGCAAGGCGATCCAGATCCACCCGCTGGTGTGCAAGGCCTTCAACGCGGACTTCGACGGCGACCAGATGGCCGTCCACGTCCCGCTGTCGGCCGAGTCCCAGGCCGAGGCGCGCGTCTTGATGCTGTCGACGAACAACATCTTCACCCCGGCGACCGGCCGCCCGATCACCGAGCCCGGTCAGGACATGGTCTTTGGCGCCTACTACCTGACCCTGCCCGCCGAGGGGGAGCAGTCGGCTCGAGTCTTCCGCCACGTGCACGAGATCGAGCGCGCCCTCGAGGACCGCACCCTCTCGCTGCGCACGCCGATCGAGATCCGTCCGGCCGAGGGCAGCCCCCTCGACGGCCGCCTCGCGGCGGCCGGCGTCGAGCCCGAGGGCGCCTCGCGCCGGCTGGTCACGACGGCGGGACGGGTCCTGTTCAACCAGGCGCTGCCCGAGGGCTTCCGCTTCATCAACAACGTCGTGGGCAAGAACGCGATCACCGTGGGCTCGATCGTCGAGGAGATCTCCGGGTCCTTCTCGCGTCACGCGGTGGCCGACTCGCTCGACGCGATCAAGTCCCTGGGCTTTCGGTTCGCGACCCAGTCGGGCCTGACCATCTCCATCGACGACGTCGTCACCACGCCCGAGAAGGCGGCCATCCTCAACAAGTACGAGGAGCAGGCGGCCAAGGTCGAGACCAACTACCGGCGCGGCGTCATCGTCGACGACGAGCGTCGCCAGCAGGAGATCGAGATCTGGACCAACGCCAACAAGGAGGTCGGTGACGCCACCGACCGGGCGATGAACGAGGCGCTCGACAACCCGATCCGCATGATGGTGGACTCGGGGGCGCGAGGCAACAGCCAGCAGATCCGCCAGATCGCCGCCATGAAGGGCCTGGTCTCGAACCCCCGCGGTGAGATGATCCCCCGCCCGATCAAGTCCTCCTTCCGTGAGGGCCTCTCGGTGCTGGAGTACTTCATCTCCACCCACGGCACCCGCAAGGGCCTCGGCGACACCGCCCTGCGCACCGCGGACTCGGGCTACCTGACCCGACGCCTCGTGGACGTGGCCCAGGAGCTGATCGTCAAGGAGCTCGACTGCGGGACCGCGCGCGGCATGTGGATCGAGAACGTGGCGCCCGACACCCGCGGCCAGCGCGCCCACCTGGAGACCAAGCTCTGGGGCCGGGTCGTCGCCGAGGACGTGACCTTGGGCGACGGGACGGTCCTCGAGGCCGGCACGATGCTGATGGCCGACGACGTCGAGCGCCTGCGCGACGACGCGGCGGTGAACCGGGTCCGGGTGCGCACCACCCTGACCTGCGACGCCGTCCAGGGCGTCTGCGCCTACTGCTACGGGCTGTCGCTCGCCACCCACCAGCTCGTCGAGCTCGGTGAGGCGGTCGGCGTCATCGCCGCCCAGTCGATCGGCGAGCCGGGCACCCAGCTGACGATGCGGACCTTCCACTCCGGTGGTGTGACCGAGAGCGACATCACCCACGGCCTGCCGCGCGTGGTCGAGCTCTTCGAGGCCCGCACGCCCAAGGGCGCGGCCAAGGTGGCCGAGCACGCCGGGATCGTCAAGGTCGAACTGGTGGGCCGCGAGCGCAAGGTGACCATCACCGGGCGCGACGGCGAGCTGCAGGAGGAGTCGATCTCGATCGCCCGCCACCTGCTCGTCGAGGACGGCCAGGAGGTCGAGGTCGGCACCCCGCTGCACGACGGGCCGCTCGACCCCAAGCTCATGATGAAGTTCCGCGGCACCCGCGAGACCCAGCAGTACCTCGTGGAGGAGGTCCAGAACGTCTACCGCGACCAGGGCGTGTCGATCCACGACAAGCACATCGAGCTGATCGTTCGCCAGATGACCCGCCGGGTCCAGGTGGTGGACGCGGGCGACTCGTCGTGGCTGCCCGGGGCGATGGTGGACGTCAAGCTGTTCAACGACACCAACGACGAGCTGGAGGGCCAGGGTCGCCAGGCGGCCGACGGCCGCGCCCAGCTGATGGGGATCACCAAGGCCTCGCTGGCCACCGACTCGTGGCTCTCGGCGGCCTCCTTCCAGGAGACCACCCGGGTCCTCACCGAGGCGGCCATCGAGGGACGGCGCGACCACCTGGTCGGGCTGAAGGAGAACATCATCATCGGCAAGCTGATCCCGGCCGGCTCGGGCCTGGACCACTACCACCGCAGCGAGCTGCGCCTGGACATGCCCGACGCCGAGCTCCTGCCCGCCTGGGCCCAGGTCAGCGACGACGACCTGGACCTGGCGAGCCTGCTCGGCGAGCTGCCCAGCGACGACACCTTCAGCGCCGACATGGCGGCCTTCCAGAACATCGGGGCCAGCTACGACGAGTCGGCGCTGCCCGAAGATGACGCTCCCCACCCCGAGGACGACTTGGGTCAGGCCCTGTAGGCGACGGCGCCGGCCCCTCGGGGCCGGTGCCGGCTTGCCGACCAGGCCCCAGATGCCGTAGAATCGAAGGTCCGTGTGCCGGTCTCCGGCGCGCGCCACCATCCGCTGCAGTTAATAGAAGAGGTTCCGCGTGCCCACCATCGCACAGCTGGTCCGCAAGGGCCGCCAGGAGAAGGTCTCCAAGACCAAGACGCCCGCGCTGAAGGGTGCTCCCCAGCGCCGGGGCGTGTGCACCCGCGTGCACACGGTCACGCCCAAGAAGCCGAACTCCGCGCTGCGCAAGGTCGCCCGTGTCCGCCTGACCTCCGGGGTCGAGGTGACCGCCTACATCCCCGGCGTCGGCCACAACCTCCAGGAGCACTCCATCGTGCTGGTGCGCGGCGGCCGTGTGAAGGACCTGCCGGGCGTGCGCTACAAGATCATCCGCGGCGCCCTCGACACCTCGGGCGTGCGCGACCGCAAGCAGGCCCGTAGCCGCTACGGCGCCAAGAAGGAGAGCTGATGCCCCGCAAAGGCCCCGCCGACCGCCGCGAACTGGTGCCGGACCCGATCTACAAGTCGGTCGTCGTCACTCAGCTCACCAACAAGATCCTCGAGCGCGGCAAGCGCACCATCGCCGAGCGCATCGTCTACAGCGCCCTCGAGCAGGTCGAGAAGAAGACCAGCGCCGACCCCATCGCGACCCTCAAGCGGGCCCTGGAGAACGTCCGGCCCGAGCTCGAGGTGCGCAGCCGGCGCGTCGGCGGCACCACCTACCAGGTGCCCGTCGAGGTCCGCCCCCGTCGCGCCACCACCCTGGCGGTGCGCTGGCTGACCGACTACGCCAAGAAGCGCCGTGAGAAGACCATGGCCGAGCGCCTGGCCAACGAGATCATCGACGCCTCCAACGGCGTCGGCGCGGCGGTCAAGCGCCGCGAGGACATGGCCAAGATGGCCGAGTCCAACCGTGCCTTCGCGCACTACCGCTGGTAACAAGAAGAGGCTTCGAGATGACCCCCCGCGACTTCCCCCTGGACAAGGTGCGCAATATCGGCATCATGGCCCACATCGATGCCGGCAAGACGACGACGACCGAGCGCATCCTCTACTACACCGGCAAGAACTACAAGATCGGTGAGGTCCACGAGGGCGCCGCGACCATGGACTGGATGGTCCAGGAGCAAGAGCGCGGCATCACCATCACCTCGGCGGCCACCACCTGCCAGTGGAACGGTCACCGCATCAACATCATCGACACCCCGGGCCACGTGGACTTCACCGTCGAGGTGGAGCGCTCCTTGCGCGTGCTCGACGGGGCCGTGGCGGTCTTCGACGGTGTCGCCGGCGTCGAGCCGCAGACCGAGACGGTCTGGCGCCAGGCCAACAAGTACAACGTCCCGCGCATCTGCTTCGTCAACAAGATGGACCGCACCGGGGCCGACTTCTTCCGCTGCGTCGACATGATCCGCGACCGCCTGGACTGCGTGCCGGCCGTCATCCAGCTGCCCATCGGCGCCGAGGCCGACTACAAGGGCCTGATCGACCTCACGACGATGCAGGCCACCGTCTACCACGACGACGACAAGGGCGAGTCCTTCGACGTCGTGGAGATCCCCGAGCACCTGCGCGAGCAGGCCGAGGAGTACCACGCCGCCCTGATCGACATCCTCACCACCTTCGACGACCACCTGATGGAGAAAGTGCTCGGCGAGGAGGAGGTCACCGCCGAGGACCTGCGCCGCGCACTGCGCGTGGGGACCCTGGAGGGGCACTGCGTGCCGGTGCTCAACGGGTCGGCCTTCAAGAACAAGGGCGTCCAGCCCCTGCTCGACGCGGTCGTGGACTTCCTGCCCGCTCCCGTGGACCTGCCCCCGGTGCAGGGCAACAAGCCCGGCAACGAGGAGGAGACCCTCGAGCGCAAGGCCTCCGACGACGAGCCCTTCTCGGCGCTGGCCTTCAAGATCATGACCGACCCCTACGTCGGCAAGCTGACCTACCTGCGCGTCTACTCGGGCACCCTGGAGAAGGGCGACACCGTCCTCAACACGACCAAGGGCAACCGCAAGGAGCGCCTGGGCCGTCTGCTGCTCATGCACGCCAACAACCGTGAGGACCTCGACGTCATCCGCACCGGCGACATCGTGGCCGCGGTGGGCCTCAAGCAGGTCACGACCGGTGACACCCTGTCCTCGCCGGACAGCCCGATCCAACTCGAGACGCTGACCTTCCCCGAGCCCGTGATCCACGTGGCCGTCGAGCCCAAGACCAAGGCTGACCAGGAGAAGCTCTCCAAGGCCCTCTACGCCCTCTCCGAGGAGGACCCGACCTTCCGGGTGCGCACCGACGAGGAGACCGGCCAGACCGTCATCTCGGGCATGGGCGAGCTGCACCTCGAGGTGCTGGTGGACCGCATGCTGCGCGAGTTCTCGGTGGACGCCAACGTCGGCAAGCCCCAGGTGGCCTACCGCGAGACGATCCGCAAGACCGTCGAGAAGGTCGAGGAGAAGTACGTCCGCCAGACCGGTGGTAAGGGTCAGTACGGCCACGTGGTGATCACCCTGGAGCCGACCGGCCCCGGCGGCGGCTACGAGTTCCTCGACGAGATCACCGGCGGCGTCATCCCCAAGGAGTACATCCAGCCCGTCAACCAGGGCATCCAGGAGGCGCTGACCTCCGGGGTCCTGGCCGGCTACCCCACGGTGGACGTGCGGGTTCGCCTGACCTTCGGCTCCTACCACGACGTCGACTCCTCGGAGATGGCCTTCAAGATCGCCGGCTCGCTGGCGGTGAAGAAGGCCGCCCGGGCGGCCAGCCCGGTCCTGCTGGAGCCGGTGATGGCCGTCGAGGTCGTCACCCCCGAGGACTACATGGGTGACGTCATCGGAGACCTCTCGAGCCGCCGTGGGCGGGTCGAGGGCATGGAGCAGCGCGGCAACAGCCAGGCGATTCGGGCCCTTGTGCCCCTCGCCGACATGTTCGGCTACGCTACTGACCTGCGTTCGCGGACCCAGGGTCGCGCGACGTACACCATGCAGTTCCACTCGTACGCGGAAGTGCCCGACGCGATCGCCAAGGAGATCGTGGCCAAGGCCACCGGCGCGTAGGAGCTGGGAGACCAGCAGTACCAAGGTCCAAACCGTCGTCGGGGCGGGCCGAAAACACAGTGGCCGGTCCGAGGAGGATCGGCCCCAGACAGAAAGTTAGCCCCCGACAATGGCAAAGCAGAAGTTCGAGCGCACCAAGCCGCACGTGAACATCGGGACGATGGGTCACATCGACCACGGCAAGACCACGCTGACCGCGGCGATCACCAAGGTGCTCTCCGAGCGCGTCCCCGGTAGCGCCTTCACGCCCTTCGACCAGATCGACAAGGCCCCCGAGGAGCGCCAGCGCGGCATCACCATCTCGATCGCCCACGTGGAGTACGAGACCCCGAACCGCCACTACGCGCACGTCGACATGCCCGGTCACGCCGACTACGTCAAGAACATGATCACCGGTGCCGCCCAGGTGGACGGCGCCATCCTGGTGGTCTCGGCGACCGACGGCCCCATGCCCCAGACCCGTGAGCACGTGCTGCTGGCGCGCCAGGTGGGCGTCCCCTACATCGTGGTGGCCCTGAACAAGGCCGACATGGTCGAGGACGAGGAGCTGCTCGAGCTGGTCGAGATGGAGGTCCGCGAGCTGCTGAGCAGCTACGACTTCCCCGGTGACGACACGCCGATCGTGCGCGTCTCGGCGCTGAAGGCCCTCGAGGGCGACGCCGGCTGGGCCGACAAGATCATGGAGCTCATGGACGCGGTGGACCAGTACATCCCCGAGCCCCAGCGCGCCACCGACAAGCCCTTCCTGATGTCCATCGAGGACGTCATGACCATCACCGGTCGCGGCACCGTCGTCACCGGCAAGGTCGAGCAGGGCATCATCAAGGTCGGCGACGAGGTCGAGGTCGTCGGTCTGCGCCCGACCTCGAAGACCACCGTCACCGGCATCGAGATGTTCCGCAAGCTCCTCGACGAGGGCCAGGCGGGCGACAACCTCGGCGCGCTGCTGCGCGGCACGAAGAAGGAGGAGGTCGAGCGCGGCCAGGTCCTGTGCAAGCCGGGTTCGATCACCCCGCACACCAACTTCGAGGCCTCGGTGTACGTGCTGACCAAGGAGGAGGGTGGCCGTCACAAGCCGTTCTTCTCGAACTACCGTCCGCAGTTCTACTTCCGCACGACCGACGTCACCGGCACCATCGAGCTGCCCGCGGGCACCGAGATGGTCATGCCCGGTGACAACACCGAGATGACGGTGAACCTGGGCAAGCCGATCGCCATGGAGGAGGGCCTCACCTTCTCCATCCGCGAGGGCGGCCGCACCGTCGGCTCGGGCCGCGTCACCAAGATCCTGAAGTAGGGGGGCGCGAGATGGCCGACAACCGCCAGATGATCCGGATCCGGCTCAAGGCCTTCGACCACGGCGTCCTGGACCAGTCCACCGCGAAGATCGTCCAGACGGTCGAGCGGACCAACGCCCGGGTCCAGGGACCGGTGCCGCTGCCCACCGAGACCCACCGCTACACGGTGGTCCGGGGGCCGCACAAGCACAAGGACAGCCGCGAGCACTTCGAGATGCGGGTCCACAAGCGGTTGCTCGACATCGTGGACCACACGGCCAAGACGGTCGACTCGCTCCAGCGACTCGACCTGCCGGCCGGTGTGGACATCGAGATCAAGATCCGCCAGGGTTGAGTCACCGCTCGCTCCCCGGCCGCTTTGCGCGGCCGGGGAGCGGTGGTGTACGGTAGAGAGCCCGCCTGAGGCGGGCAACTCCCCCGCGAGGGGGAACAAGTGATGTGTCCGGTTGCCCTCGTGGGAACGCCGGACCGAACCAGTCGAGCGCTCCGTTCGGGTCACCTGGCCCGGCGGAGCGTCTGTGTGTCGGGTGAACCGACGCACAGCAGAGGGAGAAGAGGACAACGTGGCGACCAAAGCGATCGTCGGCGAGAAGGTGGGCATGACCCAGGTGTGGGATGACCACAACCGGGCCATCCCCGTCACCGTGGTGCGCGTCAGCCCGGCCCGCGTCGTCCAGGTGAAGACCCCCGAGAAGGAGGGCTACGCCGCCGTCCAGGTGACCTGGGGCGTGCGTCGGGCCTCCACCCTCACCAAGCCCGAGCAGGGCCACTTCGACAAGGCGGGGGTCGCCCCCGGGCGGGCCCTCGTGGAGCTGCGCCTCGAGGACGTGACGGGCTACGCCGTCGGCCAAGAGATCGCCGTCGACACCCTGGAGAAGGGCGAGCGCATCGACGCCATCGCGGTGTCCAAGGGCAAGGGCTTCGCCGGTGGCATGAAGCGCCACAACTTCAAGGGCCAGGGCGCGGCGCACGGTAACCACAAGCACCACCGGGCCCCGGGCTCGATCGGGGCCTGCGCGACGCCGGGACGCGTGTTCAAGGGCACGCGCATGGCCGGTCGCCACGGGGGAGAGCAGGTCACCACGACCAACCTCGAGGTGGTGGCGGTCGACGCCGAGCGCCAGCTGGTGCTGGTGAAGGGGGCCGTGCCCGGCCCGCGAGGGGGCGTGGTCGTGCTGCGCACCTCGGTCAAGAACCCGATGAAGGCTGGAGGTGTGCGGTGAGCGAGGTCGCGACCCTGCGCGGTCCCGTGAAGAAGGAGCGTCCGGCCCCGGCTCAGCGCTCCGTGACCCGCCGCTCCCTCGAGGGGGCCGAGCTGGGTCAGGTGGACCTCGAGCCCACCATCTTCGGGATCGAGCCCAACGTGGCGGTGATGCACCAGGTGGTCACCGCCCAGCTGGCCGCCAAGCGCGCCGGCACCCAGTCGACCAAGACCCGCGCCGAGGTCCGCGGCGGCGGCAAGAAGCCCTTCCGCCAGAAGGGGACGGGCAACGCCCGCCAGGGCACCATCCGTGCCCCGCACTACCCCGGTGGTGGGATCGCCCTGGGGCCCAAGCCCCGCGGCTACGCCCAGCGCACCCCGAAGAAGATGGTCCGTCTGGCCCTCCACTCGGCCCTGTCGGACCGCGCCAGTGAGGGCCGCGTGGCCCTGGTGGACTCCTTTGGCGCCTGGGACGCCCCCAAGACCAAGGCCGCCGTCGCGGCCCTGGGCGCGCTCGGGCTCGACGGCAAGGTCCTCGTCGTGCTGGGCCGCGGCGACGCGGTAGCGCTGCGCAGCTTCAACAACCTCGACAACGTCACCACGGTCGACGCGGGCGAGCTGAACACCTACGACGTCTTGAACAACGACTGGGTCCTCTTCACCGACGAGACCCTGCCGACCGTGAAGGAGATGGCCTGATGCGCGACGCCATGAGCGTGCTCATCCGCCCGGTGGTCTCGGAGAAGACCTACGCGCAGATGGAGAACCACACCTACGTCTTCGTCGTCGACCCCCAGGCCACCAAGATCGACGTGCGCCACGCCGTCGAGCAGGCCTTCGGCGTCACCGTCGTCAACGTCAACACCCTCAACCGCAAGGGCAAGTCCACCCGCAATCGCCGCACCGGCGTCGTCGGGCAGCGTCCGAGCACCAAGCGGGCCATCGTCACCCTCAAGCAGGGCGACTCGATCAACCTCTTCGAGAGCTAAGGAACCCCATGGCACTCAGGTCCCGCAAGCCGACCAGCCCCGGGCGGCGCTTCCAGACGGTCTCGGACTTCGCCGAGATCACCACCACCCGGCCCGAGAAGTCTCTCCTCGAGCCCAAGTCCAAGACCGGTGGTCGCAACTCCTACGGCCGCAAGACCTCGCGTCACCGCGGCGGCGGCCACAAGCAGCAGTACCGCGTGATCGACTTCAAGCGCAACAAGGACGGCGTGCCGGCCAAGGTCGCCACCATCGAGTACGACCCCAACCGCAGCTGCCGCATCGCGCTACTGCACTACCTCGACGGCGAGAAGCGCTACATCCTCGCCCCCCAGGGCCTCAAGGTCGGTGACATGGTCGAGTCGGGCGCCAAGGCGGACATCCGCAACGGGAACGCCCTGCCGATGCGCTTCATCCCGACGGGCTCGACGGTCCACAACGTGGAGCTGCGCCCCGGCGGCGGCGGCAAGATGGCCCGCAGCGCCGGCATGAGCGTCCAGCTCGTCGCCAAGGACGGCGGCTTCGCCACCTTGCGCCTGCCCTCGACCGAGATGCGTCGGGTGCCCATCGACTGCCGGGCGACGCTCGGCGTCGTGGGCAACTCCGAGCACGAGCTCATCAAGATCGGCAAGGCCGGCCGCAACCGCTGGAAGGGCGTCCGCCCCCAGACGCGCGGCGTGGCCATGAACCCCGTCGACCACCCCCTGGGCGGTGGCGAGGGCAAGACTTCGGGTGGTCGCCACCCGGTGTCCCCCTGGGGCCAGCCCGAGGGCCGTACGCGCCTGCCCAAGGCCTCGGACTCTCTCATTATTCGTCGCCGCCGTGGTCGCGGCTCGCGGAGGTAATCCATGTCACGCAGCCTCAAGAAGGGTCCCTTCATCGACTCCCACCTGCTCAAGAAGGTGGAGGTCATGAACGCGGCCAACGAGAAGAAGGTCATCAAGACCTGGAGCCGTCGCTCGACGATCATCCCGGACATGGTCGGGCACACCTTCGCCGTCCACGACGGGCGTCGCCACGTGCCGGTCTTCGTCAGCGAGTCGATGGTCGGCCACAAGCTCGGTGAGTTCGCCCCCACGAGGACCTTCAAGTTCCACGCGGGCCAGGAGAAGGCGGGTCGTCGCTAATGGCCGGTCCCAAGACCAACGAGCGCCCGGGGACCCGCGCGGTCCTGCGCAGCTTCCCGATGTCGGCCACCAAGGCCCGCGTCGTGCTGGACCTCATCCGGGACCAGGACGTGACGACCGCCCGCGAGATCCTCGCGGGGACCACCCGCGAGGCGGCCGGCGTGATCGGCAAGGTCCTCGCCTCCGCGGTGGCCAACGCGGTCAACAACGACGGCCTGGTCGCCGAGGAGCTCTACGTGGCGGCGGCCTTCGCCGACGAGGGCGCGACTCTGAAGCGCTTCAGCCCGCGCGCCCGCGGTCGCGCCGGACGGATCCGCAAGCGCACCTGCCACATCACGGTGATCGTCGCCCGCCTGGACGACGTGCGCCTCGAGCAGCTGCGCGCCCAGCGCAGCGCCCAGGCGGCGGCCTCCCGGGCCCGGCGCGTGGCCTCCTCGCGCCGTCGCGGTGACGGCGCCCGCGCGGCGGCGCCGGCCGAGGCGGCGGTGGACCAGGTGGTGGGCGACGAGGTGGTCGAGGACCAGGTCGAGGACCAGGCGGCTCTCACCGACGAGGCCCTGGACCAGGACGAGACGGTCGAGACGGCCGAGGAGACCGCTGGCGAGCCCAGCGACGAGACGGCCGCCGTCGACGCGGCGGAAGAGGGCGAGTAGGCCATGGGTCAGAAGGTCAATCCCTACGGGTTCCGGCTCGGCATCACCACCGACTGGAAGTCCCGCTGGTTCAAGGAGCGCGGCTACAAGGACCTCGTCATCGAGGACTGGAAGATTCGCGACTACCTGACCCGCCAGCTCGAGAGCGCGGCCGTGTCGCGCATCGAGATCGAGCGCAACTCCGACCGGATCCGCGTGGACATCCACACGGCCCGCCCGGGCATCGTGATCGGTCGCCGTGGTGCCGAGGCGGAGCGCCTGAAGAAGGAGCTCGAGCGCATCACCGGCCAGAAGAACAAGATCTCCCTGAACATCCAGGAGATCAAGCAGCCCGAGCTGGACGCCGCCCTCATCGCCCAGGGCATCTGCGACCAGCTGCTGCGCCGCGTGGCCTTCCGCCGCGCGATGAAGCGTGGGATCCAGACCGTCCAGAAGGCCGGCGCGCTGGGTGTGCGCATCCAGGCCTCCGGTCGACTCGGCGGGGCGGAGATGAGCCGTCGCGAGTCCTACCGCGAGGGTCGCGTGCCGCTGCACACGCTGCGCGCCGACATCGACTACGGCTTCCGCGAGGCCCGCACCAACACCGGGCGCATTGGCGTCAAGGTGTGGATCTACAAGGGCGACATCCTGCCCTACCAGCTGACCAACGACGAGAAGATCGTCCGCGAGGCCGCCATGGCCGCCGGCGACGCGGTCCCGGTCGCCTCGGCGGCCGGCGCGCCCAAGGGCGTCGTGCGCGCTGGTGGCGGGCGGCGTCGGGTCGGCGAGTCCGCGGGCGAGGGCCCGGTCGAGGAGACCGTTCCCACCGAGGCCGAGCTGCTGGCGACCACCGACGACGTCGAGGCCCGCCTCAGCGTCGAGGAGGAGATCGAGCGGCGCACCGACAAGGACCACACCGACACGCCGCACTTCCGAAAGGACGTGGAGTAGCCATGTTGATGCCCCGCAAGGTCAAGCACCGCAAGCAGCAGCGCGGCCGGATGACCGGCGTCGCCAAGGGCGGCACCGAGCTCAACTTCGGCGACTTCGGCATCCAGGCCCTCGAGGCCGGCTGGATCACCGCCCGTCAGATCGAGGCGGCCCGAATCGCGATGACCCGTCACGTGCGTCGTGGTGGGAAGGTCTGGATCCGGGTCTTCCCGGACAAGCCCGTCACCCAGAAGCCGGCGGAGACCCGCATGGGCTCGGGCAAGGGCAACCCGGAGTTCTGGGTCGCCGTCGTCAAGCCGGGCCGCGTGATGTTCGAGTTGGCCGGTGTCGACGAGTCGCTGGCGCGCGCCGCGATGGAGCGCGCTATCCAGAAGCTGCCCATCAAGGCGAAGTTCGTGGTCCGTCCCGGAACCCACGGCACCCCGGAGGTGACGATCTGATGCCCAAGACCAAGGAACGGCTGGCGGAGATGCGTCTCCTGGGTGACCACGAGCTGGTCGAGCGACTGAGCGAGTCGCGCCGGGAGCTCTTCAACCTGCGCTTCCAGCTGGCCACCGGTCAGCTGGACAACTCGGCGCGCCTCGGCGAGGTGCGCCGCGACATCGCCCGCCTCGCCACGCTGCTGCGCGAGCGCGAGATCGCGGCCGCGGAGGCCGCCACGGAAGGTGACGAGTGATGAGTGACGAGAACACCGAGATGACCGAGGACGCCGAGATGAGCGAGGGCACCGTGGAGGAGACCGTGGCCGTCCAGGCCGAGGTCGCCCCCGTCGCGGCCAGCGCCCCGGCGGCCGAGGCCGAGTCCGGGGACCGGGCCAACTCGCGCAAGATCCGCGAGGGCATCGTCGTGTCGGACAAGATGGACTCGACGCTGGTCGTCGCCGTCAACGAGCGGGTGAGCCACCCGCGCTACGGAAAGACCGTCCAGCGCACCAAGAAGCTCTACGTGCACGACGCGGCCAACGAGGCCCACGTCGGCGACCGGGTCCGGGTCCAGGAGACTCGCCCCCTGTCGAAGCTCAAGCGCTGGCGCCTCACCGAGATCGTGGAGCGTGCGCGATGATCCAGCAGGAGAGCCGACTCAAGGTGGCCGACAACTCGGGGGCCCGCGAGGTGCTGTGCATCCGCGTGCTCGGCGGGTCGCGCCGGCGCTACGCCTCCATTGGCGACGTGTTCATCGGCACGGTCAAGGACGCGATCCCCGGGGCGGCCGTGAAGAAGGGCGACGTGGTCCGCTGCGTCGTCGTGCGCACGGCCAAGGAGAAGCGCCGCCCGGACGGGTCCTACATCAAGTTCGACGAGAACGCCGCGGTGCTGATCAACGACCAGCTCCAGCCGCGCGGGACCCGCATCTTCGGGCCCGTCGGTCGCGAGCTGCGTGACAAGAAGTTCATGCGCATCATTTCGCTGGCGCCGGAGGTGCTGTGATGAAGATCCGCAAGGGTGACGAGGTGCTCGTGATCGCGGGCAAGTTCCGCGGCGAGCGCGGCGTCGTCGAAGAGGCGCTGCCCGCGCGCGACATGGTCGTGCTCGAGGGCCTGAACGTGGCCAAGCGCCACACCAAGGCCCAGGGTGCGACGATGCAGGCCGGCATCATCGACAAGGTGATGCCGCTGCACGTGTCCAACGTGGCGCTGTGGTGCTCGGGTCACAAGGGCCCGGCCAAGGTCGGCTATCGCGTGAGCGAGGCGGGCAAGTCCCGCGTCTGCCGCAAGTGTGGGGAGGCGCTGTGAGCACCGTGACCCGTCCACGTCTCAAGGTCCGTTACGACCAGGAGATCCGGTCCGCGCTCAAGGAGGAGCTCGGCCTGGAGAACATCATGCAGGTCCCGCGCCTGGTGAAGATCGTGATCAACTCCGGCGTCGGCCGGGCGACCCAGCAGGCCTCCCTGCTCGAGGGCGCCCAGCGCGACCTGGAGCAGATCACCGGTCAGAAGCCAGTCGTGACCCGGGCGAAGAAGTCGATCGCCAGCTTCAAGCTGCGTGAGACCCAGCCCATCGGCGTGAAGGTCACCTTGCGCGGGGACCGCGCCTGGGAGTTCTTCGACCGGATGCTCAGCCTGGCGATCCCGCGAATCCGCGACTTCCGCGGCCTGTCGTCCAAGTCCTTCGACGGGCACGGCAACTACACCTTCGGCATCAACGACCAGCTGATCTTCCCCGAGATCGACTACGACAAGATCGACGCCCCGCGGGGCTTCGACATCACGATCGTGACGACCGCCGAGACCGACGAGCAGGGCCGGGCCTTCCTGCGGGCCTTCGGCTTCCCCTTCAGGCAGGAGAATCGATAGACATGGCGAAGAAGGCTCTCCGCATCAAGCAGCAGCGGACCCCGAAGTTCTCGACGCGCGCCTACACGCGCTGCGAGCGCTGCGGCCGTCCCCGCTCGGTGTACCGCAAGTTCGGACTCTGCCGCATCTGCCTGCGACAGATGGTGCACGCCGGCGAGGTGCCCGGCGTGACCAAGGCCAGCTGGTAGGAGGACGGCGATGACAATGACTGACCCGATCGCCGACATGCTCACCCGGATCCGCAACGCCAACTCGGCGATGTTCGACTCGGTGAAGATGCCCAGCTCGAAGCTCAAGGTGAACCTGGCCCAGGTCCTCGAGCGCGAGGGCTACATCTCGGGCTACAGCGTGATCCCCCACGACGACAAGCCGGGGGCGACCCTGGAGATCCGCCTGAAGTACTCCGAGGACCGCAAGAAGACCATCATCGGTCTGAAGCGGGTCTCGAAGCCGGGTCTTCGTATCTACAAGAAGTCCGCCGAGATGCCCAAGGTGCTCGGCGGGGTGGGCGTGGCCGTGGTCTCCACCAGCCACGGCCTCATGACCGACCGCGAGGCGCGTAAGAAGCGCCTGGGCGGGGAGGTGCTCTGTTATGTCTGGTAACCCCGTCGCCGAGGAGGGCCGCTGATGTCGCGCATCGGTCGTAACCCCATCGAGATCCCCGCGGCGGTGACGGTCTCGGTCAGCGGTGACCAGGTCACCGTCGCCGGGCCCAACGCCACCATGAGCCGCGTCCTGCCCGAGGGCATCACCGTCCGCCAGGACGGCACGACCCTGCTGGTCGAGCGGGCCAACGACGAGACCCGTCTGCGCGCCCTGCACGGCCTGACCCGGACCCTGGTCGCCAACATGGTCACGGGCGTCACCCAGGGCTGGACCAAGGAGCTGGAGATCATCGGCGTCGGCTACCGCGCCGCCGCCGCCGGCTCCGACGCCCTCGACCTCTCGCTGGGCTTCTCCCACCCGGTCAAGTTCCAGGCGCCCGAGGGGATCTCCTTCGAGGTGCCCGCGCCCACGCGGATCATCGTGAAGGGCGCCGACAAGGAGGTCGTCGGCCAGGTCGCCGCCTCCATCCGCAAGATCCGCAAGCCCGAGCCCTACAAGGGCAAGGGCGTGCGCTACCTCGGCGAGCGCGTCCTGCGCAAGGCCGGAAAGGCTGCGAAGTAATGGCCCGCACCACCCGTGAACTGCGCCAGCGCCGCCACGCGCGCCTGCGCCGGCGCCTGTCGGGCACCGCGCAGCGCCCCCGCGTCGCGGTGAGCCGCTCGGCTCGCCACCTGTCGGCCCAGATCATCGATGACGAGGCCGGCCGGACCCTGGCCGCGGCCTCCTCGGTGGAGGCCGGCCTGCGCGGGACCGGCGGCAACATCGAGGGCGCCAAGAAGGTGGCCGCCCTGCTCGCCGAGCGGGCCAAGGCCGCCTCGATCACGACCGTGGTCTTCGACCGCGGTGGCTACGACTATCACGGCCGCGTGGCCGCCTTCGCCGAGGCGCTGCGCGAGGCCGGTCTGGAGTTCTGATGAGCGATCTCGAGCAGTTCGAAGAGCGGACCATCAAGGTCAACCGCGTGTCCAAGGTCGTCAAGGGTGGCCGGCGCTTCTCCTTCACCGCCCTCATGGTGATCGGCGACGGCAAGGGCCGCGTCGGGCTGGGCTACGGCAAGGCCAAGGAGGCCGGCCTGGCGGTCCAGAAGGGCATCGAGGAGGCTCGCAAGAACCTCTTCGAGGTGCCCCTGGCCGGCTCGACCATCGTCTACCCCGTCCTCGGCAGCTCGGGCGCGGGGCGGGTCCTCATGAAGCCCGCGGCGCCGGGCACCGGCGTGATTGCCGGCGGTGCCGCTCGGGCCATCTTGGAGATGGCCGGCGTCAAGGACATCATCGCCAAGTCCCTCGGGTCCTCGAACGGGATCAACGTGGCCCACGCCACGATCGAGGGCCTCAAGCAGCTGCGTCGCCCCGAGGAGATCGCCGCGGCGCGCGACAAGGCCCCCGACGAGGTGATCCCCAGCGGGACGCTGCGCGCCTACCGCGAGCGCCAGCGCGAGGGCGACCTGTTCAAGGTCGCGGAGGTTCAGTGATGGCCAACCTCAAGGTGACCCAAGTCCGCTCGTCGATCTCGACCAAGCCCAAGCACCGCGGCACCCTGCGGGCGCTCGGCCTGCGCGGGATCGGCCAGAGCAATGTGCTGCCCGACCGCCCCGAGATTCGCGGGATGATTGCCCGGGTGCCCCACCTGATCAACGTCGAAGAGGTGTCCGAATGAAGCTCCACGACCTCCAGCCCCCCAAGGGCTCGACCCACCGCAAGAAGGTGGTCGGGCGCGGCATCGCCGGCAAGGGCGGCAAGACGGCCGGTCGCGGCACCAAGGGTCAGAAGGCCCGCCGCCAGATCCCGGCCGGCTTCGAGGGCGGCCAGCTGCCGCTCCTCGCCCGCGTGCCCAAGCTGAAGGGCTTCACCAACCCCTTCCGCGTGGCCTACACCCCCGTCAACCTCGACGCCCTCTCGGCGCTCGGCCTGAGCGAGATCAACCCCGACGTGCTGGTGGCCCACGGCCTCGCGCGCAAGGGCGACCTCGTGAAGATCCTGGGCCGCGGGGAGGCTGGCGCCGCGATGGCCGTCTCGGCCCACGCCTTCTCCGCGAGCGCCCGCGCCGCCCTCGAGGCCGCCGGGGGCAGCGCCACCGAGCTCGACAAGCCCTTCTCGGTGCGCCCGCCGGCGTCCGGTAACCAGCACCAGAACCGCTAGCCGTGTTCAAGCGACTCGCGAACATCTTCCGGGTCACGGACCTTCGCAACAAGGTCCTGTTCACGGTCGCCATCATCTGCCTGTACCAGCTGGGGGCCAACGTGCCGATCCCCGGGGTCAGCTGGTCCCAGGTGAACCTCCTCCAGTCCAAGGCCGGCGCCAGCGGCGTCCTGGGCTTCCTCAACCTGTTCTCGGGCGGCGCCCTCACCCGACTGGCCGTCTTCGGACTGGGCGTCATGCCCTACATCACCAGCTCGATCGTGATCCAGCTGCTCACCACGGTGATCCCCAAGCTCACCCAGTGGCGAGACCAGGGGGCGGTGGGCCAGAAGAAGATCACCCAGACGACCCGCTACCTCACCATCGGCCTCGCGCTGCTGCAGTCGACCGGCCTCGTCTACGCCTTCCACGGGCACGACTCGGCGCTGCTCGGCTTCAACATCGACCTGATCCCCAAGTTCAACCTGTGGCTCGGGCTCTTCATGGTGCTGATCATGACCGCGGGCACGGCCTTCGTGATGTGGCTGGCTGAGCTCATCACCCAGCGCGGCATCGGCCAGGGCATGAGCCTCTTGATCTTCGCCAACGTCGTGGCCGGTCTGCCCTCGGGCGGGCGCAGCGTCTACGCCGAGGGCGGGGTGCTGAAGTTCTTCACGCTGCTGGTGATCTCCTTGGCCCTGCTCGTCTTCATCGTCTTCATGGACAACGGCCAGCGGCGCATCCCGGTGACCTTCGCCCGGCGCGTCGTGGGCCGGCGCGAGATGGGCGGCAACTCCACCTACATCCCGCTGAAGGTCAACCAGTCCGGGGTGATCCCGATCATCTTCGCCTCCTCGGTCCTCTACATCCCGGTGCTGCTGTCGAACATCGTGCCCTGGGCGAGCTTCCAGAACTTCGTCAACCACTCGCTGAGCCCGACGAGCTTCTTCTACATCGTCTCGGACTTCGTGCTGATCCTGGCCTTCACCTTCTTCTACGTCTACATCGCCTTCGAGCCTCACCAGCAGGCCGAGCTGCTGCGCCAGCAGGGTGGCTTCGTCCCGGGGATCCGCCCGGGCCTGCCCACCGAGCGCTACTTCGCGCGCATGCTGAGCCGCATCACCGTCGTCGGGGCGACCTTCCTCGCGGCGGTCGCCGTGGTGCCGAGCCTGCTCATGGCGCTGTGGAACATCAACCGGTTCCCGTACTACGGGACGACCCTGCTGATCGCCGTGGGCGTAGCCCTCGAGACGATGCGCCAGATCGACAGCCAGCTGATGATGCGCAACTACGAGGGCTTCCTCAAGAAGTAGCGATGGCGCCGCGCCCCGTGAATCTGGTCATCCTGGGCAAGCAGGGCTCGGGCAAGGGCACCCAGTGTGACCGTCTGGCCGCCCGCTTCGGGCTGCCCCACGTCTCCACGGGCGACATCCTGCGTGCCGCCGTCAAGGCCGGCAGCGACCTTGGCCGGCGGGTCCAGTCGGTCCTTGAGGCCGGCGAGCTCGTGAGCGACGAGCTGGTGATCGAGCTGGTGCGCGAGCGCTTCGCCGAGCCCGACGCGCGCGCTGGCGTGCTCCTGGACGGCTTTCCGCGCACCCTGGCCCAGGCCGAGGCCCTCGAGGCCCTGCTCGGCGAGAGCGGGGTGTCGCTCTGCGTGGACCTGGCGGCGCCGATCGAGCTGGTGGCCGGTCGGCTCTCCCAGCGTCGGGTCTGTCGCGACTGCGGGGCGATCTACCGCAGCACCGACCCGGCGGCCGTCTCCGGGGTCTGCGAGCGCTGTGGGGGAGAGGTGATCCAGCGCGCCGACGACCAGCCCGAGGCCATCGCCCAGCGGCTGGCGACTTACGAGCGCGACACCGCGCCCCTGCTCGACTTCTACCGCGAGCGCGGGCTGCTCGTCACGGTCGACGCCGACCAGGACCCCGACGAGGTGACGGCCGACATCGTGGCGGTGATGTCCCAGCGGGGCATGGCGTGAGGCGCAACGCCGACGAGCTGGCCAAGATGCGTCGGGCCGGCCGGGTGGTCGCCGAGATGCTGAGCGCCACCCGCGCGGCCATCGCCCCGGGGGTCACGACGGCCCGACTTAACGAGGTGGCGGCCGAGGTCCTCGAGCGGCGCGGCGCGCGCTCGAACTTCCTCGGCTACCACGGCTTCCCGGCGGTGATCTGCACCAGCCCCAACGACATGATCGTCCACGGGATCCCCGGTGAGTACGTGCTGCGCGAGGGCGACATCATCTCGGTCGACTGTGGGGCGATCATCGAGGGCTACCACGGCGACGCGGCCTACACCGCGCCCGTGGGCGAGGTCAGCGAGGAGGCGGCCCGGCTCCTCGAGGTCACCGAGCGCTCCCTGTGGGCGGGCATCGACCAGTTGCGCCCCGGGCGGCGGCTCCACGAGGTCGGGCGGGCCGTGCAGGAGGTGGCCGAGCGCGCCGGCTACTCGGTGGTGCGCGAGTACGTGGGCCACGCGATCGGCACGGCCATGCACGAGAGCCCCCAGGTCCCCAACTACTGGCCGGGCACCCCCGGTCCGACCCTGAAGACGGGCATGGTCTTCGCGGTGGAGCCGATGGTCAACGTCGGTGGTCCCGAGACCTACGTCCTGGACGACGAGTGGAGCGTGATGACGCGCGACGGCTCGCTGTCGGCCCACTTCGAGCACACCATCGCCGTCACTGACGAGGGCCCGGAGGTCTTCACCGCCCCCTAGGTCTCGGGGTGGTGCAGCTCGTGCTGGCGCTGGGCGAAGAGCGCCGCCTCGGTGCGGCGCTGGAAGCCGAGCTTGGCCAGCAGGTTCGAGACGTAGTTCTTGACTGTCTTCTCGGCGAGGAACATCTGCTCGGCGATCTCGCGGTTGCTCATCCCCTCGCTCAGCAGCTCGAGGATCCGGCGCTCCTGGGCCGAGAGGCTCTCCAGGCGGGCGTCCTCGACCATCTGGCGGCGCAGCCGCTCGCGGGCCCGTTCGACCTGGTCATCGGTGAGCAGGGTCTCGCCGCCGGCCACCTTGCGGATGGCCCGGACCAGTTCGTCGCCGCGCACGTTCTTCAACACGTAGCCCTTGGCCCCCGCCAGGACCGAGGCCGACAGCGCCTCGGCGTCGGCGAAAGAGGTCAGCATCAGACAGGCGAGGTCGGGCCGGCGCTCGCGCAGGCTGCGGCACAGGTCGACGCCGCTGCCGTCGGGCAGGCGCACGTCGAGCACCGCGACGTCGAGTGGCTCGAGGTCGAGACTCTCGGCCTCGGCCAGGCTGCCGGCCTCGGCGACCACGGTGAGGTCGCCCGCCGACTCCAGCAGCTCGCGCAGCCCCCGGCGAACGATCTCGTGGTCGTCGACGAGGGCGAGGCGGATCGTCAGTCTCTCTTGGCCGTCCACTGGACCAGTGTGCCATGTCCGGGGGCCGACTCGACCACGCAGTCCCCGCCGAGCTCGTGGGCCCGCGAGGTCAGGTTCTTGAGGCCCCGACCGGGCCCCACCCGGACCCTGAAGCCCACGCCGTCGTCGCGCACGGCCAGGCGCACCAACGGCCCGTCCAGGGTGATCGTCACGTCGACCCCGTGGGCCTGGGCGTGGCGGGCCACGTTGGCCAGCGCCTCGCGCAGCGCCGAGGCCAGGTGGTGGGCGCAGCGCGGCGAGACGGCGCCGTCGACCTCGGGGGCGAGGTGGAGGTAGACCTCGAGCCCGAGCCGCTCACGGGCCTCCTCGATCAGGGCGCCGACCCGGGCGCTGACGCGCAGCCCCTCGAAGTCGTCCTGGTCGATCTCGAAGATGGTCGTGCGGATCTCGTGGATCGTGGCGTCGAGGTCGTCGAGGGCCTGGTTGATCCGGACCCGGGCCGGGTCGTCGATCTCGGCCGACAGGGCCATCTGCAGGGCGAGGCCCACGCCGAAGAGTCGTTGGATGACGGTGTCGTGCAGGTCGCGCGCCAGGCGCTCGCGCTCCTCACTGAGGGTGAGGTCGCGCAGGTGGGCCCGCAGCGTCGCCTGATCGATGACCAGTCCGGCCGCCCGCCCGAAGGCCTCGACGATGGCCTCGTCTTCGTCGTCGAAGGGTTGGCCGTCGAGCCGGTCGGTGAGGTAGAGGTTGCCGAAAATCTGGCCGTCGCCCGAGAGGACGGGCACCCCGAGGAAGGTGGTCATGTCCGGGTGGTGCTCCGGGAATCCCTCGAAGGCCGGGTGCTCGTGCAGGTGCTCGGCGCGCACCGGGGCCGCCTGGTCGATGACGGCGCCCAGCACCCCGTGGCCGTGCGGGCTCGGGCCGATGGCGCGGCGCACCGACGGCTCGATCCCCGCGGTGAGGAAGCGTGAGAGATGGGCGCCGTCGGGCCCGATGACCCCGAGCGCCCCGTACCGCGAGCCGACCAGTCCCCGGGCGGTCTCGACGATCGTCTCGAGCAGGACGTCGAGGTCGGCCTCGACCTCGATGAGCATGATCGCGTCGATCAGGGCGTGCAGCCGACCGGGGTCGCTGATGCGATGGAACGGCACGCTCCCCAGCCTTCCATAGTGCGCCACGGGGGTCGAGTTCCTAGCCGACCCGCTCGCCGACCACCACCGACAGCGGCACTTCGACCACCTGGGCGCCGTGGGCCACCGCCTCGACGAGGCGCTCGTCGAGCTCGGCCCCCTCGGGGGCCGGGCGGGCGATGCCCGAGGCCATGACCGACCAGGTGGCGCCGCCGGGCTCGATCCCGTCCACCTGGACCGAGATCACGTCGTGGCGCCGGGCCGAGGCGACGACCGGCTCCTCGGCGCTGGCGAGCAGGAGCCGCTCCTCGCCGAGGACCGAGATCCTGGCCGGCAGCGCGGCGGGCAGACAGCGCACCGAGATCACGACCCTCGCGAGGTCGCTGGCCGCCAGGCGACCCAGGCAGTCGGCGCGCGAGAGGGTGACGCGCTGCGCTGGCGGGTTGGTCGAGCCCATGGCCCCAGCATCACCGCCGCCCGCCGCGAGCCACTAGGGTCGTGTGTCACGAAATCGTCAGGTGGGAGTTGGCTTTCGCGCGGCGCGAGACCGCCCCGGAGTCCGGCCGGGCCGGGGTCGGGGAGGGGTCCGCGGGACCCCCGGGGGCTCGCCTTGTGTGTTTCGCGCGGAATCGGTTAGAATGTTCAGCCGACCTCTGGTAGCCCCGAGGTCCCCCGTGGAGGAGCCCGGCTCCGCCGCGTCTGCAGTGCCCCGACGAAGGAGAGAACCTGAGCAAGCCCAAGGAAGACGCGTTCACCGTCGAGGGGACGGTGGTCGAGCCGCTGCCCAACGCCATGTTCCGCGTGGAGTTGGAGAACGGCTACACCGTGTTGGCCCACAGCTCGGGCAAGATGCGCATGCACCGCATCCGCATCCTGCCCGGCGACAAGGTCCAGGTGGAGATCACCCCCTACGACATGTCCCGTGGACGCATCACCTACCGGTACAAGTAGCTCAGGCTCACGAAGAAGGTTTCATGAAGGTCCGCGCCAGCGTCAAGACGATGTGTGAGAAGTGCAAGGTCATCCGCCGGGCGGGCCACGTCCGCGTGATCTGCGAGAACCCGCGCCACAAGCAGCGCCAGGGTTAGGAGAGGCAAGTACATGGCCCGTATCGCCGGTGTCGACATCCCGCGCGACAAGCGCACGGTGATCTCGCTCACCTACATCTTCGGAATCGGGCCGACCACGGCCCGTCAGATCTGCGCCGCGACGGGCATCGACGAGTCGATCCGCGTCAAGGACCTGAGCGACGGCGACGTCAACAAGCTGCGCACCTACATCGACCAGAACATCACGGTCGAGGGTGACCTGCGCCGCGACGTGGCTCAGGACATCAAGCGCAAGATGGAGATCAACTGCCTCCAGGGCATCCGCCACCGCAAGGGCCTGCCCGTGCGCGGGCAGCGCACCCGGACCAACGCGCGCACGCGCAAGGGTCCCAAGCGCACGGTGGCCGGCAAGAAGAAGGTGACGAAGTAATGGCCAAGCCGACCGCGGCCCGCAAGGGCCGCCGCAAGGAGCGCAAGAACGTCGCCTTCGGCGTCGCGCACATCAAGAGCTCGTTCAACAACACGATCGTCTCGATCACCGACCCCGAGGGCAACGTGCTCTCGTGGGCCTCGTCGGGCAACGTGGGCTTCAAGGGCTCTCGCAAGTCCACCCCGTTCGCCGCCCAGCTGGCCGCCGAGAAGTGCGCGCGCGCCGCGATGGAGCACGGGGTGAAGAAGGTCGACGTGCTCGTGCGCGGGCCGGGCTCGGGCCGCGAGACGGCGATCCGGTCCCTGGCCGCCGCCGGCATCGAAGTGGTCGCCATCAAGGACGTCACCCCGCTGCCCCACAACGGGTGCCGCCCTAAGAAGCGTCGTCGGGGTTAAGGAATCATGGCTCGTTACACCGGACCCGTCTGCCGCCTGTGCCGCCGCGAGCGGACCAAGCTCTACCTGAAGGGCGAGCGCTGCTTCTCGCTCAAGTGCCCGGTCGCGGAGAACTCCGACCGCCAGGCCCGCGCCTACCCGCCTGGCCAGCACGGCCGCGACCGCCAGCGCCAGGGGTCGGAGTACCTGACCCAGCTGCGTGAGAAGCAGAAGGCGCGCCGCACCTACGGCCTGCTCGAGAAGCAGTTCCGCAACCTCTACGAGGAGGCGAACCGCCGCCCGGGCATCACCGGCACCAACCTGCTCCAGTTCCTGGAGCTGCGTCTGGACAACGTGGCCTACCGCGCCGGCTGGGGCGCCAGCCGCAGCCAGGCCCGCCAGTTCGTGCGCCACGGGCACGTCAGCGTCAACGGCAAGCGGGTCACCATCCCGAGCTACCGGGTCCGCCCGGGCGACGTCGTGACCCTGAAGCCGGCGACGCGCGACAACTTCAACGTCAAGCGCAACCTCGACGTCCTCGACCGCTCGGTGCCGGGCTGGCTCGAGACCGGCGAGAACGGGTTCTCGGTCACCGTGCGCGCCGTGCCCCAGCGCGAGCAGATCGACGAGGCCATCCGCGAGCAGCTCATCGTCGAGCTGTACTCCAAGTAGTCCACCGCCAGGGAGAGACCATGCTGATCATCCAACGACCCACGATCGAGGCCCTCGGCGAGGAGGAGGCCAACCGCCAGTCCTTCGCCGTCGGTCCGCTCGACCCGGGCTTCGGCCACACGCTGGGCAACTCGCTGCGCCGCACCCTGCTGTCGTCGATCCCCGGCGCCGCGGCGACCCGCGTCAAGTTCGACTCGGTCCTGCACGAGTTCGGCGTCATCGACGGCGTCAAGGAAGACGTCCAGGACATCTGCTTGAACCTGAAGGACCTGCTGTTGAAGGTCCACAGCGACGAGCCCGTCACCTTGCGCATGGACAAGCGCGGGGAGGGCCCGGTGCTGGCCTCGGACCTGTCCACGACGGCCGACGTCGAGATCCTCAACGGCGACCTGCACCTGGCCTACCTCACCACCGCCAAGAGCCAGTTGAGCTTCGAGCTCACGGTCGAGCGGGGCAAGGGCTACGTCGGGGCCGAGGCCAACAAGGGCGCGGGCACCATCGGCGTCATCCCCCTCGACGCGATCTTCTCCCCGGTGCGCCGGGTGGCCTTCGAGGTCGAGCCGGTGCGCGCCGAGCAGGGCCGCGACTTCGACCGCCTGGTGCTCGACATCGAGACCGACGGCTCCCTGAGCCCCCGCGAGGCGCTGGCCTCGGCGGGCAAGACCCTGGCCTCCCTGGTGGAGCTGATCGCCTCCTTCGACGAGGAGGCGCCGGCCCTGGAGCTGGGCGACGTCGGCAGTGCGGTGGCGGCCGCCAGCGAGCTGGACATCCGCATCGAGGAGCTGGGCCTGACCGAGCGCTCGCGCAACTGCCTCAAGCGAGCGGGCATCAACACGGTCGCCCAGCTGGTGAACGCCACCGAGCGGGACCTGACCTCGATCACCAACTTCGGCGCCACCTCCTTGAAGGACGTGGTGGACCGTCTCGAGGAGCGGGGCCTGACCCTGCGAGTGGAGGACTGAGCATGCGCGGTACCCCCAAGCGCGGCCAGCGGTTCGGCGGTGACGCCGCCCACCAGAAGGCGATGATGGCGAACCTGGTGGCCTCGATGATCGCCGCCGAGTCGATCGTCACCACCGAGGCCAAGGCCAAGGCCCTGCGCCCGGTGGTCGAGAAGGTCGTCACCGCGGCCAAGAACTCGCCCGAGGGCTCGGTCGCCGCCCACCGCCGGGTGGTCGCCCTGATCCGCGACAAGGACATGGCCCACAAGCTCTTCACCGAGATCGCCCCGCGCTACGTGGAGCGTCCCGGCGGCTACACCCGGATCCTCAAGCTCGGTCCGCGTCAGGGCGACAACGCCCCGATGGCGCGCATTGAGTTCGTCTGATCCAGCCCCGGGCCAGCGCCGCTGGCGCCTGGATCTCGCCTACGACGGCACCGGCCTCGCCGGGGTCGCCGAGCAGCCCGATGCCGACACCGTCAACGGCCGCCTGCGCGCGGCGCTGAGCACGGTCCTCGCCACCCCCTGCCCGCCCCTCGTGGTGGCCGGGCGCACCGACGCCGGGGTGCACGCCCTCGCCCAAGTGGCCCACGTCGACCTGCCCGAGTCCCTCGAGCCCGACGGGGTCCGACTGATCGGCTCGCTGAACGCCCTGCTCGCCCCGCGCGTGCGGGTCCTGTCGGCGAGGGTGGCGCCCGAGGGCTTCCACGCGCGCTTCTCGGCCACCTGGCGGGCCTACCGCTACCTGGTCCTCGAGAGCCCCCGGGGCCTCGGGCTCACCGAGCCCTGGAGCTGGGCGGTCCCGGGCCCCCTCGACCTCGAGGCGATGAACGCCGAGGCGACGGCGGCCCTCGGCGAGAGGGACTTCCGCTCCTTCTGCAGCCGCCCGCCGGACCGGGGCCCGGAGGACCCGCTGCGCCGCGAGGTCCTCGAGTGCGCCTGGCGGCGCCTGCCCGACACCTGGGCTCTCAGCCCCGAGGGAGCGAGCGTCCTGCGCCTGGACATCCGGGCCAACGCCTTCTGCCACCAGATGGTCCGCTCCCTCGTCGCCACGATGGTGGCGGTCGGACGGGGACGCCTCGCGCCGGGGACCCTCGCCGAGCGGCTGGCCCACCCCCAGCGCACCGGGCTCCCGGCCCCGGCCCCGGCGGCCGGTCTCGCGCTGGTGGGGGTGGGATACCCCGAACTTGCCGGTGGGCCCTCCGGGTCGGTAGGCTAGAGGGTCCCCTGGGGCCACGCCCTGGGCGGGCCCGCCAGAACATCGAAGGAAGAGCCGTGCGCACGTTCACCCCCAAGGTCGCCGAGATCACGCGCCAGTGGCACGTCATCGACGCCGAGGGACTGGTCCTCGGCCGCCTGGCGACGACCGTGGCCGTCCTGCTGCGCGGCAAGCACCGCGTGGACTTCGCCCCTCACGTCGACACCGGCGACTACGTGATCATCGTCAACGCCGACAAGGTCGTGCTGACCTCCAACAAGGCCAGCCAGAAGTTCGCCTACCGCCACTCGGGCTACCCGGGCGGACTGCGCTCGACCTCCTGGGCGACGCTGCTCGCCGAGGACCCCGAGCGCCTGGTCACCGAGGCCGTCAAGGGCATGGTCCCCAAGACCCGTCTGGGTCGCGCCCAGATGGGCAAGCTGTTCGTCTACTCCGGACCTGAGCACCCTCACGCCGCTCAGCAGCCCGTCCCGTTCGACACCGCGGCCATTCGCCGCTAAGGAGGAATCCGTGAGCGTCACCCAGTCCACCGGACGTCGCAAGGAGGCCGTCGCCCGTGTCCGGCTGCGCCCGGGGACCGGCACGATCACGATCAACGCCCGGGCCTTCGACAACTACTTCACCTCGGCGACCCACCGCCAGATGGTCATGGAGCCCCTGCGCCTGCTCGACGCCCAGCAGACCTACGACATCGACGCGCGCATCGAGGGCGGCGGCGTGGCCGGCCAGGCCGGCGCCCTGCGCCTGGGCATCGCCCGCTCGCTGGTCGAGTTGGACGAGGCCTCCCGTCCGGCCCTGAAGAAGGCCGGCCTCCTGACGCGCGACGCGCGCAAGAAGGAGACCAAGAAGTACGGCCTCAAGAAGGCCCGCAAGGCTCCCCAGTACTCGAAGCGTTGACGAGCATGGCCGTGCGCTTCGGCACGGACGGCATCCGCGGACGGGTGGGGGACCTCATCACCTCGGACCTCGCCTACCGGCTCGGGCGGGCGGTGGCGGAGGTCTTCGGCCCCGGCGGGGTCGAGCCCGGGCACGAGGTCTACGTCGGCTACGACACCCGCGAGAGCTCACCACCCCTGGCCGCAGCGGTCCTCGAGGGCCTGCGCGACGGCGGGGCCCACGCGGTCAACCTGGGCTGCTTCACGACCCCGGGAGTGGCCGTGGTGGCTCGTCGGCGCGGCGGGGTGGGCGTCGTCGTCTCGGCGTCGCACAACCCCTACTACGACAACGGCCTCAAGGTGCTGGGCCCGGGCGGGGGCAAGCTGGACCACGCCACCGAGGAGGCCGTCGCCGCGGCGCTGGCCAAGGCGCCCGCCCCGCCGGCCCCGCCGGCGAGCGTGTCGCCGGTCGACGAGACGGCCGAGGCCGAGTACGCCAGCCACCTGCGCTCGCTGGTCCCCGGGGACCTCTCCTCTTTGCACCTGGTGATCGACTGCGCCAACGGCGCGGCCAGCCACGTGGCCCACGAGCTCTTCGCCGCCACCGGCGCCCGGCTGACGATGATCCACGACCGCCCCGACGGGCGCAACATCAACGAGGGCTGCGGCTCGACGCACGTCGAGAGCCTGGTCGAGGCGGTGCGCGAGAGCGGCGCCGACCTCGGGCTGGCCTTCGACGGGGACGCCGACCGCCTGATCGCCGTCGACGCCCACGGCGTGGTGCGCGACGGGGACGACCTGATGGTCCTGTTCGCCACCGACCTCTCCGAGCGGGCCCGCCTCGAGGGCGGCCTGGTCGTCACGACGATGAGCAACCTCGGGCTGCACCGGGCCCTCGGCGAGGTCGGGGTCGACATCGTCGAGACCGACGTGGGGGACCGCAACGTCCTGCTGGCGCTCGAGGAGCGCGACTGGACCCTCGGGGGCGAGCAGTCCGGACACCTGATCTTCCGCGACCTCTCGCCGACCGGTGACGGCCTGTTGACCGGGCTGTTGCTCGCCGACCTGGTGGTGCGGCGCGGTCCGCTCTTCGACCAGGCCGAGGCGGCCTGGCACCGCGTGCCCCAAGAGCTCATCAACGTCGCCAAGGAGCACTACGACGACGCGGCGGTGCGCCGGCTCTTCGCGGCGCTGGTGGCCGAGCACGGCGTGGCGGCCGAGGACGTGCGGCTGCTGATCCGCCCCTCGGGGACCGAGCCGCTGGTGCGGGTCATGGTCGAGGCCACCGACGGCGACTTCGTCACCGCCTTCACGGGTCGCCTGCGCTCGGGCCTGCACTCCTAGCCTCGGGGGCCGCGGGACCCCCCCCGGTAGGCTGCAACCCATGTGCGGCATCATCGGGGTCGTCGGCAGCCCCGACACCCTCGAGACCCTGCTCGAGGGCCTGGAGCGCCTCGAGTACCGCGGCTACGACTCGGCGGGCGTCGCCCTGGTGCGCCCCGGGGTGACCTGGCGGGCCCGCACGGCCTCGGGCACCGAGTCGGTGGCGGCCCTGCGCGGGGAGTGCGCGGCCGCCCCGGCGGGCTTCAGCGCCGGCATCGGCCACACCCGCTGGGCGACCCACGGAGCCCCCGAGGCGGTGAACGCCCACCCCCATCTCGACTGCTCGGGCAACGTCGCGATCATCCACAACGGGATCATCGAGAACCACTCCGAGATCCAGGCCGAGCTGGAGCGACGGGGCCACTCCTTCGCCTCGCGCACCGACTCCGAGGTGCTGGCCCACTTGATCGAGGAGCACCGCTCGGGCGGGCTCGAACTGGTCGACGCGGTGCGCGCGAGCCTGCACGAGGTGCGCGGCGCCTTCGCCCTCGCGGCGATGGACGCGACCGAGCCGGACGTGATCGTGGCGGCCCGGCGGATCTCGCCCCTCGTGGTGGGGACCTCGCCCGGGGTCACCTACCTCGCCAGCGACATCCCCGCGATCTTGGACCGCGCCAGCGCCTTCTACGCCGTCGACGACGACCAGGTGGTGCGCCTGACGCCGGCGGGCTTTCGCGCCGTCGACCTTGAGGGGGCGCCGGTGCGCCTGCGCCAGTTGGCCATCGACTGGGACCTCGAGACGGCCCAGAAGGGCGGCCACGAGGACTTCATGTCCAAGGAGATCGGCGAGCAGCCCGAAGCGCTGCGCGCGACCTTGATGGACCGGCGCCGCGCCGACGGCTCGGTCGGCTTCGACGAGCTGCGCGTGGGCGACGAGGAGTTGAGCGCGGTGCGCCGCGTCGTGATCGTCGCGGCCGGTACCTCCCATCACACGGCCCTCGTGGCGAAGTACGCAATCGAGCGGTGGGCCCAGGTGACCGTCGAGTGCGACATCTCCAGCGAGTACCGCTACCGCGACCCGGTCGTCGAGATCGGGACCCTGGTCATCGGGGTCTCCCAGAGCGGCGAGACGATCGACACGATCCAGGCGCTGCGCGAGGCTCGCCGCCGAGGGGCCCGGGTGGTCGCGGTGACCAACATCGTCGACTCCTCCCTCGCCCGTGAGGCCGACGCGGTCATCTACACCCGGGCCGGCCTCGAGGTCTCGGTCGCCTCGACCAAGGCCTACGTCGCCCAGGTCGCCGCCCTGGAGCTCCTGGCCCTTCGCCTGGCCCAGCTGCGCGGAACCCTCGAGCCGGCCGACGTCGAGGCCCACGTGCGCGGGCTCGGGGCGGTGGCGGCCCAGGTGGCCACGACCCTCGAGCGCCGCGACCGGGTCGAGGCGGTGGCGGCCGACCTGCTCGGGGCCCACGACTTCTTCTTCCTCGGGCGCCACGTCGGCTTCCCGACCGCCCTCGAGGGCGCCCTCAAGCTGAAGGAGCTCACCTACCTGCACGCCGAGGGCTACCCGGCCGGCGAGCTCAAGCACGGGCCCCTCGCCCTCATCGAGCCCGGGGTCGTGGTGGTGGCCGTCGCCACCGATCCGGCGCTGCACGAGAAGATGCTCTCCAACCTCGCTGAGGTGAAGGCCCGCGGGGCCTCGGTGGTGGCGGTGGCCACCGATGACGACGAGGTGATCGACGCGGTCGCCGACTACGTGCTGCGCGTCCCGGTCACCGAGCCGCTCTTCGCGCCGATGGTCGACATCGTCCCCCTGCAGCTGCTCGCCTACTCCTTGGCGCGCGGCCTCGGGCGCAACGTCGACCGGCCCCGCAACCTGGCCAAGACGGTGACGGTGGAGTGATGGGCACGCTGGGCGTGGGACTCGACTTGGTGGACGTCGACCGCTTCGCCGCGATGCTGGCCCGCCGCTCGCGCCTGGCGGGTCGGCTCTTCACCGCGATCGAGCGGGCCGAGGCCGCCGAGCGCCCCGAGCGCCTCGCCGCGCGCTTCGCCGCCAAGGAGGCGGCCCTAAAGAGCCTGGGCGAGGGACTCGGCGCCGCCGCCTGGCGCGAGATCGAGGTCCGACGGGCCGACTCGGGCCAGCCCTACCTGGTGCTCGAGGGCGAAGCGGCTCGCATGGCCGAGCGTCACGGGGTCACGCGCTGGCGCCTGTCGCTCAGCCACACCGCCACCACCGCGGCCGCCGTCGTGGTCGCGGAGGGGGACTGATGCCCGTCGAGGGGGTCCGCCGGCCGGCCTGGGCCGAGATCAGCCGTTCGGCCATCGCCCACAACGTGGCGGTGCTGCGCGAGGTGCTCGGGCCAAGCGCCCTGTGCGCCGTCGTCAAGGCCAACGGCTACGGCCACGGAGCCCCCCTGGCGGCCCACGCGGTCCTCGAGGGCGGGGCCGACTCCCTGGCCGTCGCCCTCGTCGACGAGGGGATCGAACTGCGCGGCGCCGGGGTGACGGCGCCGATCCTCCTCCTCGCCGAGATCCCCGCGGACACCCTGGCCGACGCGATGAGCCACTCGCTGTCGGTGACGATCGGCTCGCTCGCGGGGGCCCGGGCCGCCGTGGACACCGCCGAGCGACTCGGTGGGCGCCACCGCGTCCACCTCAAAGTCGACACCGGCATGCACCGCATGGGCGTCGCCCCCGAGGAGGCCGTCGAGGCGGTGGGGCTGCTGCGCGCCTGTGCCCACCTCGACCTCGAGGGGATCTACACCCACTTCTCGGTGGCCGACGGCGACTCCGAGGAGTCCCGGGACTACACCCGGTCCCAACTGGCGACCCTGCAGGGGGTGGTGGGGAGCCTCGCGGCGGTGGGGGGCGCACCGCGGCTGGTGCACGCCGCCAACTCGGCGGGCGCTCTGGCCTTTCCCGAGTCGCGCCTCTCGATGGCCCGAGTGGGACTGGCTCTCTACGGACACCTGCCCAGCCCCTGGGTGGGTGAGGACCTTCGAGCCCGTGGCCTGGCCCTGCGCCCGGCCCTGACGCTGCGCGCGAGGGTGGTGGCGGTGCGCCGGGTGGGCGCCGGTGAGCGGCCGAGCTACGGGCGCCTGCGGGCCACCTCGAGCGAGACCACGGTGGTGACGGTGCCCTTCGGCTACGCCGACGGCTACCCGTGGCGGCTCTTCGCGGCCGGCGCCGAGGTCCTGATCGGCGGCAGACGGTACCCACTGGCCGGTGCCGTCACAATGGACCAGCTGGTCATCGACGTTGGTGACGACCCCATCGGGCTCGGCGAGGAGGTCGTGCTGCTCGGCCCCCAGGGCGCCGAGTCGATCGAGGTCGCAGAGTGGGCCCGCCACGCCGCCACCATCAGCTGGGAGATCCTGTGCGGCATCGGGGCCCGGGTGCCCCGGGTGGTGGTCGAGTGAGCGGCTTCGATCCGCAGGTGGTGGCGGCCTGCACCCGGTGTCGACTGTCCGAGACCCGTCAGCGGGTGGTCGTGGGTTCGGGACCGCTGGCGACGCGCCTGATGGTGGTGGGCGAGGGGCCCGGGCGCGACGAGGACGCCCAGGGGCTGCCCTTCGTCGGGCGCAGCGGACGGCTGCTGTTCAGCCTCATCGAGGAGGTCGTGGGACTGCGGCGCGAGGAGTGCTACGTCACCAACACCGTCAAGTGCCGTCCGCCCGAGAACCGGGTCCCGGCGCCGGACGAGCTCGAGGCCTGCCGACCCTGGCTCGACCAGCAGCTCGCGGCGGTGGCGCCGGTGGTGGTGCTGACGGCCGGGCTCACCGCGGCCAAATCGGTCCTGGGCGCCACCTTGGCGATGGCCCGCATCCACGGCCGACCCCGCCGTCTGGAGCCGGGGGCGGCGGTGGCGACCTACCACCCGGCCGCCGCGCTGCGCAATCCCGAGCTCGTCGACGTGATCCGGGCCGACCTGGCGGTCGTGCGGGGACTGCTCGAGGCGGCCTCATGAGGAGGCGCCACTGCGCCACCGCCGAGGAGACGCGCCGGGCCGGCGAGGAGCTGGCGGCCCTGCTCGAGCCCGGCGACGTCGTCGTGCTGAGCGGCCCCCTCGGCGCGGGCAAGACGACCTTCACCCAGGGCGTCGCGCGCGGCCTGGGGGTCGTCGAGCCGGTGACCAGCCCGACCTTCACGCTGGTGCGCGAGCACCGCTGCCACAACGAGCGCGGGGTCGAGACGCTGCACCACGCCGACGTCTACCGCGTGTCCAGCCTCGACGAGGTCGCCGACCTGGCCCTCGGGGAGCTCGTCGAAGAGGGCGGCGTGGCGCTCGTCGAGTGGGGCGAGCTGGCCGCCCCGGTCTTCGGCCCGCGGGTCCTCGTGGTGGAGCTGGCCCGCGACGAGGCGGAGGGGCGCACGGTGCGAGTCCACGGCGAGCTGGCCGACCAGCGCGAGGCGGCCCTCGCGCGCTGGGAGGACTCGTGAGGGCGCTGGCCATCGAGACGGCGACCACCGCCTGCGCCGTCGCCCTGGCGGACGGCCCGCGTCGCGAGGTGCGACTGCTCGACCAGTCCCGCCACCACACCGAGACGCTGGCGCCGGGGATCGCGCACCTGCTCGAGGACCACGGGCTCACTCCGGGCGAGCTCGACCGGGTGATCGTCGACGTGGGGCCGGGACTCTTCACGGGGCTGCGGGTGGGGGTGGCGAGTGCCACCGCCCTCGCCCAGGCCACCGGGGCCGAGCTGGTCGGGGTCACCTCCCTCGCCTGCCTGGCCGAGGGGGTGCGCCGCGACGGAGTCCGCGGACGGGTCCTGGCGGTCGTCGACGCGCGACGCGCCGAGGTCTTCGTCCAGGAGTTCGCCCTCGACGAGGAGTCGGCTCGTCCCCAGGGCGAGCCAGTGGTCTCCACCGCGCGCGCCGAGGTGATCACCTGGGCCACGCTCGGGGCCCCCGTGAGCTTCGTGGGCGACGGGGCGCTGCGCTACCGCGACGACTTCGCGGCGGTGCCCAATGGCGCCGTGATCGAGATCGCGCTGCCGAGCCTCGAGGCCGCCCTGGACCTCGGGATGCGGGGCGAGCCGGTGGGCGCGCTGCGCCCCCTCTATCTGCGCGACGCCGACGCCGTCGCCAACTTCGCCACCCGCGACCAGCGGCCGTGAGCCTGCGCCTGCGCGCCGCGGAGCGTCGCGACGTCCCCGCGATGATCGAGATCGAGGTCGAGCGCTTCCCCGAGCCCTGGACCCGGGGGATGATCCTCGACGAGCTGGGCCAGCCCGAGAGTCGGTACTACGTGGTGGCCGAGCGCGACGGGCGGGTCGAGGGCTACGCCGGGATCATGGTCATCCTCGACGAGGTGCACGTCAACACGATCGGGGTGCGCGCCTCGGCCGAGGGGCGGGGTCTCGGGCGGGCCCTGTTGAGCGAGGTGCTGGCCGAGGGCTACCGGCGCGGGGCGCGCCGGGCGACCCTCGAGGTCGCGGTCTCCAACGAGCGGGCCCGCGAGCTCTACCAGCGCTTCGGCTTCGCCCCGGTGGGGGTGCGCCGGCGCTACTACGAGCGCACCGGCGAGGACGCCCTCGTGATGTGGGCCGAGCTCGACGGGCCACCGGGCGAGGCACCTACGCTGGCCTAGGTGGAACTGGCCCTCGGCGTCGAGACGAGCTGCGACGAGACCGCGGTGGCGGTCGTCGGCGAGGACTTTGGCGTGCGCGCCAGCGAGGTGGAGTCCTCCCTCGCCGAGCACAGCGACTTCGGCGGCGTCGTGCCCGAGCTGGCCGGCCGGGCCCACGTCGCCCACCTCGGACCGGTGCTCGCGCGGGCCCTCGCCGGAGCCGGTCTCGACCCGCACCGCCCCGCCCTCGACGTGGTCGCGGTGACCGCGGGGCCGGGCCTCGTGGGCTCACTGCTGGTGGGGCTCTCGGCCGCCAAGTCCCTGGCCCTGGCGTGGGGCAAGCCCCTGGTGGCCGTCAACCACCTCGAGGCCCACCTGGTGGCGCCGCTGCTCGAGAGCCCGGGGCTCGACTGGCCGCTGGTGACCCTGCTCGTCTCGGGGGGCCACAGCGTCCTCGTCCTCCAGCGCGGGCCCCTCGACTACGAGGTGCTCGGCGAGACGATCGACGACGCGGCCGGCGAGGCCTACGACAAGGTGGCCCGGTGGCTCGGCCTGGGCTATCCCGGTGGGCCGGCCATCGACCGCCTGGCCGCCGAGGGGGACCCGAGCCGGCTCCCCCTGCCGACCTCCATGACCGGTGCCGGCTACGACCTCTCCTTCTCCGGGCTCAAGACCGCCGTGGTGCGCGCGACCGAGCGCCGCCCCGAGCTCGGCGACGCCGACGTCGCGGCGGCCTTCCAGGCGGCGGTGGCCGAGCAGCTGCTGCGCAAGCTGGCCCAGGCCCTCGACACCCACGAGGTCGCCGGCGTCGCCCTGGCGGGCGGGGTGGCGGCCAACTCGGCTCTGCGCGCCGGCGCGCGCCACCTGGCCGAGGAGCGCGGGCTGGCCTGTCACCTGCCCAGCCCGGCGATGTGCACCGACAACGCCGCGATGGTCGCCCTGGCCGGGCTCTATCGCTACGAGCGCTTCGGGGCCAGCCCGCTCAGCGTCGGGCCGAGCCCCAACTGGCGGCTGGGGGAGGAGCCGTGAGTCGCTGGGCCACGCTCGACCCGGCCGAGTGCGACGAGGACCCCTTCGTCCAGTTCGCGCGCTGGCGCGAGGAGGGGGCGCCGCTCATGGCAGAGCCCGACGCCGTCGCCCTGGCGACCGCCGACCGGTCGGGCCAGCCGAGCCTGCGCATGGTGCTGCTGCGCCACGTCGACGGCGTCACGCTCGGCTGGTACACGAACTACGAGTCGCGCAAGGGCCACGAGCTCGCGGCCAACCCCCACGCCGCCCTGCTGTGGTGGTGCGAGCCCCTCGGCCGTCAGGTGCGCGTCGAGGGGGAGGTGCGCGAGGCCCCGAGCGCCGAGAGCGACGCCTACTTCGCCGCCCGTCCGCGGGGCCACCAGCTGGGCGCCCACGCCAGCCCCCAGAGCGCCGAGCTCGCCAGCCGCGAGGAGTTGGAGGGGCGCCTCGAGCAGGTGCGCGCGCACTGGGGCGAGGAGGAGATCGCCCGCCCCGAGCGCTGGGGCGGCTACCGGCTCAGCCCGAGCGCCTTCGAGTTCTTCCAGCAGCGCCCCGACCGTCTCCACGACCGCGTGGCCTACCGCCGCGAGGCGGCGGGCTGGCGGCGGGTGCGCCTCGCCCCCTAAGGGGCGAGGTGGCGCCGCGCGGCCGCGAGGGCCCGCGGCCCGAGCACTAGGGCCGACGCGGTGGCCGCGACGCCCGCGATCTGGAAGACGGTGCGCGGCGAGAGGTAGGAGAGCATCAGCCCGCCCAGGGCCATCGAGGCGAGCTCGGAGCCGTTGACGACGGCCGCGAGCGCCGCGAAGACCCGGCCGCGTTCGGCCTCGGGCGTGCGCAACGTGCACAGGGTCGTGGCGGCCACGTTCGCGACCCCCACGGCCACCCCCGCCACGAACAGGCAGGGGTACATCCAGGCGACCCGGGTGACGAGCCCCACCGTGCCGATCCCGACGCCCACCACCACGATCGCGGACATGAGGGCCCGCGACAGGGACAGGTCGGCCTGACCGACCCGGGGCGCGAGGAGGCTGCCGAGCACCGTGCCGGCGCCGAAGGCGGTGCCCACGAGGCCGTAGAGGGTGGCTGAGGCGTGCAGGGTCACGGTCGTGAAGAAGACCTCGGCGACGTTGACCATCCCGAGGCCCAGCATGAAGACCATGACCGTCAGGATCACCGGTCGCAGGACCCCGTCGCGGGCCAGGCGCGAGACCCCGGCCATCATGCCGGGGCCCTCGGCGCGAGCCTCGGCGATGGTGCTCTCGGTGGAGTGGCGCCGGTCGTGGCGCAGCGAGGCCGTCACCAGGCTCGCGAGCAGGTAGCTGGCGGCGTCGATGACGAGGGGCCAGCCCTGGCCCGTCGAGCCCACGAGCAGGCCGCCGAGCACCGGCCCGAGGACGCTCGCCGCGCCCTGGACCGCCTGGAGCCGCCCCTGGGCCCAGGCGACGTGGTCCTCGCCGACGACGCGGGGCACCAGGGCCATGTAGCCGGTCATCGAGAAGGCCACGAGACACCCGAGCGCCGCCATCAGCCCCAGGGTGGCGCCGACCGAGTGCCAGGCGGCCAGTCCGAGGCAGACCACCGTCTCGGCGAGCCCCGCCGCGACCAGGAGCGCCTTCGCGCTCACCCGGTCGACGACCTGGCCGGCCACCGGGGCCAGCAGGACCAGGGGCAGGGTCGAGGCGCCCGCCAGGCCGGCCACGGCCCAGGCGTGGCCGGCCGGGGCCAGGCGCAAGAAGAGGGCGGTCAGGGCGACGAAGTCCCCGAGGAAGGAGCCGGCCCGCAGCCAGGTGAGGGCGGTGAGGTCGCGGCGGGCGCTGCGATCGGCCAGGGGGCTCGCCACCCCGCCCACCCTAGGCAGTCCCGGCGTTGGCACTCGACCGCTGCGGGTGCTAAATTGGCACTCGCAAATTCTGAGTGCTAAGCGCACAGGAGGCCATCCATCATGAAGTTGAACCCGCTCGAGGACCGCATCGTCGTCCGCCCCAACAGTGCCGAGGCCACGACCGCCTCGGGACTGGTCATCCCCGACACCGCCAAGGAGAAGCCCCAGCAGGGCGAGGTCCTGGCCGTCGGCCCGGGCCGGCGCGCCGAGCAGAGCGGTGAGCTGATCCCCACCGGCGTGAACGTCGGCGACACCGTCGTCTACTCCAAGTACGGCGGCACCGAGATCACCGTGGACGGCGAGGACCTCCTCATCCTCTCGGGCCGCGACGTGCTCGCGACCATCTCGAAGTAGGTCGTCGATGTCCAAGCTGCTCAAGTTCGACGAGGACGCCCGGCGCGGCCTCGAGGCCGGCGTCGACAAGCTGGCCGACGCCGTCAAGGTGACGCTCGGGCCCAAGGGCCGCAACGTCGTCATCGGCAAGAAGTTCGGCGCCCCCACCATCACCAACGACGGTGTCTCGATCGCCCGCGAGGTCGAGCTCGAGGACCCCTTCGAGAACATGGGGGCCCAGCTCGTCAAGGAGGTGGCGACCAAGACCAACGACGTCGCCGGTGACGGCACCACCACCGCGACCGTGCTGGCCCAGGCCCTCATCAAGGAGGGCCTGCGCAACGTGGCCGCCGGGGCCAACCCGGCCGGGCTGAAGCGCGGCATCGAGATGGCGGTCAAGACGGCGGTCGCCTCGGTGGCCGCCCAGAGCCAGCAGGTCGAGGGCAAGGGCCAGATCGCCCAGGTGGCGACCATCTCGGCCGCTGACGCCTCGATCGGCGAAGTGATCGCCGACGCCATCGACAAGGTGGGCAAGGACGGCACCGTCACGGTGGAGGAGTCGAACACCTTCGGCATCGAGCTCGAGCTCACGGAGGGCATGCAGTTCGACAAGGGCTACCTCTCGCCCTACTTCGTGACCGACCCCGAGCGCCAGGAGGCGGTGCTCGAGGACGCCCTGATCCTGTTCACCAGCCAGAAGATCTCGGCCGTGCACGACCTCGTGCCGGTGCTCGAGAAGGTGATGCAGAGCGGCCGCGCGCTGCTCATCGTCGCCGAGGACGTCGAGGGCGAGGCCCTGGCGACCCTCGTGGTGAACAAGATCCGTGGCACCTTCACCTCGGTCGCCGTCAAGGCGCCGGGATTCGGTGAGCGGCGCAAGGCGATGCTCCAGGACATGGCGATCCTCACCGGCGCCACGGTGATCTCCGAGGAGATCGGTCTCAAGCTGGACTCGGCGACGGTCGACCTGCTCGGACGGGCTCGGCGGATCGTGGTCACCAAGGACGCCACGACCATCGTCGACGGCGCCGGTGACCCGGCCGATGTCGCCGGTCGCGTCGCCCAGATCAAGGCCGAGATCGAGAAGACCGACTCGGACTGGGACCGCGAGAAGCTCCAGGAGCGCCTGGCCAAGCTGGCCGGCGGCGTGGCCGTCGTCAAGGTCGGCGCGGCCACCGAGGTCGAGCTCAAGGAGAAGAAGCACCGCATCGAGGACGCCCTGTCGGCGACCCGCGCGGCCATCGACGAGGGCATCGTCGCCGGCGGCGGCACCGCCCTGGTGCGCGCGCGGGCCTCGGTGGACGAGCTGGTGGCCTCGCTCACCGGTGACGAGGCGACGGGGGCCAAGATCGTGGCCCAGTCCCTCGAGGCGCCCCTTCGCCACATCGCGGCCAACGCGGGCTTCGAGGGTGCGGTGAAGGTCCGTGAGGTGGCCCTGGCCGAGGGGCACGTCGGGCTCAACGCGGCGACCGGCGAGCTCGTGGACCTCGTCGAGGCCGGCGTCATCGACCCGGCCAAGGTGACCCGCTCGGCGCTGCAGAACGCCGCCTCGATCGCGGCCCTGCTGTTGACGACCGAGGCGACCGTGGCCGACAAGCCCGAGCCCGCCGCGGCACCCGCCGGTGACGGCGGCATGGGCGGCATGGGCATGATGTAGCCCACCCGAACTCGACGACGGCCGGGCCCCGCGGGGCCCGGCCTTCGTCGTGTGGGCCCTAGCGTGTGGGCCGTGGAGCGCTGCGACGTCGCGATCGTGGGAGCGGGCCTGGCGGGACTGCGCTGTGCCCAGGTGCTGAGCGAGGCCGGGCTGGAGGTCGTGGTGCTCGACGCGGCCCCCCAGGTCGGCGGGCGGCTCGCCTCGCGGATGGTCGACGGGCACCTGCTCGACGTCGGCTTCGCCCTGATCAACCCGGCCTACCCCGAGCTCGAGGCGAGCGGGGTCCTCGCCGACCTCGACCTGCGGCCCTTCGCCCGGGGACTCGACCTGGTGACCGGGGACCGGGTCGTGACCTTCGAAGAGCCCTGGCGCCGTCCCTCGACGCCTTTCGCGGCCTGGCGGGCCGGCCTGGTGCGCCCGAAGGACCTGGCGGCCCTGGCCACGGTGGCCCTCGACGTGCGCTTCGGCTCGCCCCAGGGGCGCGCCGGCGCCGACCGTCCCGCACGCGAGGCGCTGCGCACGCTCGGGCTCTCGGAGTTGGCCCTCGACCGGCTGGTCGACCCCTTCCTCGCGGGCGCCCTCTTGGAGAGGGGACTGGGGGCCTCGTGGCGCTACGTGCGCATGGTGCTGCGCAGCTTCCTGCGCGGGCGCCCCTCGACGACGCCGACCGGCGTCGCCGCCC
>CAYUZO010000014.1:0-39562 GCA_964449735.1 uncultured Ferrimicrobium sp. | reverse complement strand
TCGCGCTCCTCGGCGCGGCTCAGGGCCTCGCGCGCCGCCCCGAGGGCCGCCTCCTCGCGCTCGACGAGCGCGGCGAGGGAGGTCGCGGAGAGCTCGCCGGCCGCGGCCTCGCGCCGCGCGTCGGCGAGGGAGGCCTCGCGCAGCGCGATCTCGTCGCGCCAACTGGCGGCGTCGCGGCTCATCGCCGGCGCCGCCAGAGCCGCGCCAGCACGAGCACGAGGGTGGCCACGCCCACGAGGGGCACGAGGTAGAGCAGCGCCCCCAGTCCGGTCGTCGGCGGGCTCAGCAGGATCCCCGACCCGTAGACCGCCTCGAGGGAGGTGAGGATCTGGGTGTCCGAGCGTCCGGCGCGCACCTCGCGGGCGATCTCGTGGCGCACCGCGACCGCCGAGGTGGCGTTGCTCTGGGCCACCGAGAGGTCCTCACAGCTCGGGCAGCGCACGAGGGACTCGAGGTGGGCGATGCGCGCGCCCTGAGTGGCGCCGTGGGGGCTGACCGCGAGGGCCCAAGCGACGACGGCGACGAGGGCGACCGCGAAGAGCCAGAAGGAGCGCACGGTCCTCACGTGCGCACCCGCGCCACCACGGCGCGCAGCTGGGCGGCGCTGACCGGCCCGAGCAGGGTCACCGCCACCCGGCCCCGCCGGTCGATCACGAAGGTGGTGGGGGGCGAGGTGACGCCGTAACGGTTCGCCAGCACCCCACCGGGGTCGACGATCGAGGGGTAGAGGGAGCCGTAGTGGCGCGCGAAGGCCGCCGCGGCCGACAGGGTGTCGTTGAAGACCACCCCGATGACCTTGACCTTGGCCCGGCGCTCGGCCCAGGCGAAGGTGGACAGCTCGGGCGCCTCGAGCGCGCACGGCCCGCACCACGAGGCCCAGAAGCTCACCACCACGACGTCCCCGCGATCGGCGCTCAGCGAGAGGTGCTTCGCGCTGGCCCCGAGGACGGCACCGGAGAGGGCCGGGGCCGGGTGGCCGAGCAGGGGGCTCGGGGCCTCGGCGGCGTCGGTCACCGGGTGGCGGGTCGCGAGGAAGACCGAGGCGCCCGCCACCGCCACCAGGGCCGCGAGGGCCCAGAGACGCACCCGCCCCCTCACGACTCCTCCCCGTGGCGGCGGCGCACGAAGGAGGCGAGGCTCCCCAGGCCGACGACGATCCCGCCCACCCACAGCCAGGCGAGCAGGGGCTCGACCGTCACCCCGAGCAGCACCGCGCCCGCGGGCAGGTCGGAGCGGACCTGGGCGCCCGAGGTCGCGCCGTTGCCGCCCACGGCCTCGAAGGTCACGTAGACGTCGCGCAGCCAGTTGGAGTCGATGGCGGGCGTGCCCACCGTCTGACCGGCCCGCCCGTGGTAGGTGGTCACCGCGGGCGCCAGCGGCGCCCCGTTCACCCGGGCGAGGACCATCGTGGCCGAGCGCAGCGCGTCGCTGGTGCTCGCCAGGCGCTCGAAGGCGATTCGCTGGCCGTCGACGACCGTGCTCTGGCCCGGCGACAGCGCCACGTCGGCGCGCGTGGCGTAGGTCGTGGAGACCACGATGCCCAGCGCCAGGATCACGACGCCCAGGTGCACGACCATCCCGCCCACGCTCGGCGAGCGCAGCCCTCGCCACCAGGCTCCCCGACGGTGGGCGGCCACCAGCGCGCCGCGCAGCACCCTCAGCGCGGCGCCCGCCGCGCTCACGCCGAGCAGCGTCGCGACGAGGACCGCCCAGCGACGCACCCCGAGTGCCACCAGCACCGCCACGGCCGCCAGCGCCACCCAGGCGCTCACCCGCAGCCTCCCCCAGAGGACCCGGGGGTCCCCGGTGCGCCAGCCCACCAGGGGCGCCACCGCCATCAGCCCGAGCACCACGATGCCCACCGGTGCGGCCACCGTGGCGAAGTAGGGCGTGCCCACGCTCACCTGGCCCCCGTTGACCGCCTCGTAGAGCAGGGGGAAGATCGTGCCGAGCAGCACCACCACCGCGAAGGCGACGAACAGCACGTTGTTGGCGACGAAGAGACCCTCCTTCGAGCCCGGCGAGTCCACCCCCACCGGCGAGCGCAGCCGGTCCCCGCGCCAGGCGATCAGCGCGGTGCCCCCGGCCAGGGCCACGAAGAAGAAGCCGATCAGCAGGGGCCCGAGGGTCGAGGAGGAGAAGGCGTGCACGCTCTGGAGCACGCCCGAGCGGGTGAAGAAGGTCCCGAGCACCGTCAGCGAGAAGGTCACCACCGCCAGCGAGAGGTTCCAGACCCGAAAGAGGCCGCGACGGTCCTGGACGATCACCGAGTGCACGTAGGCGGTCCCGGTGAGCCAGGGCAGCAGCGCCGCGTTCTCCACCGGGTCCCAGCCCCAGAAGCCGCCCCAGCCGAGGACCTGGTAGCTCCACCACGCCCCGAGCACGATCCCCACCGACAGCGCCCCCCAGGCCAGCACGGTCCAGCGGCGCTGCTCCAGGGGCCAGCGCTCGTCCACCCGGCCGGTGATCAGCATCGCGACCGCGAAGGCGAAGGGGACGGTGAAGCCCACGAAGCCGGCGTAGAGCAGGGGCGGGTGGGCCGCCACCAGCGGGTTGTCCTGGAGTAGGGCGTTGGGACCGGCCCCCTGGGTCGTGCCCGCCGGCGAGCCGAGGAAGGGGTCGGCCGGACCGGCCATGAGGAAGGTGAAGAAGCCCGACACCGCGAAGAGCACCGTGGTCGCCCAGCCCACGACGGCGTCGGCGCGCTCGCGTCGGTAGTACCAGACGACCCCGGCGGTCGCCAGCGTCAGCCACAGCACCCAGAGCAGCAAAGAGCCCTCGAGGGCCGACCACATGCCGGTGATCGAGTAGAGCAGCGGCGTGAAGGTGGCGTTGTTCTCGGCCACGTAGGCCAGGGCGAAGTCGTGGGTGATCAGCGCGTACTGCATCACCGCGACGGCCGCCACAATGGCGCCCAGGCTGAGCAGCGCGTAGAGGCCGGGCCGGGCCCGGTGCCGCCCGCGCCGGGCGAGCACCTGGTCGACGACGCCGCCCAGCATCGCAGCCAGGGCCAGGTAGAGCGCGGCGCGCCCCAGCCAGGTGAGGATCATCGAGTCGTCCCGTTGGGGGCGCGCACCCGCTTGGGGTGGGCCGCGATGTAGCTCGAGGAGTGCTTCACCAGGATCTGGGTGCCGAGGAAGGTGTCCGAGGTCGCCGAGGCGAAGTGGCCGACCACCACGACGGGGATGTTGGCCTGGAAGAGCTGGGGCGGGCTGCCCTCGGCGCGGACCGTGACCCGTCGGCCCCCTCCCCCGGTCATCGTGAAGTCGGTGCCGCGCGCCGTGCGGGTGACCGAGTGGGGGGCGACCACCCCCTCGAGGCGGATCACCCGGGTGCCGAGCGTCGCGCGCTGGGCCAGGGCCTCGTCGACCGTTTCGAAGTAGTTGAGCGAGTGCAGGAGGCCCTGGGAGAGGAGGGCGAGGATGCCCGCCACCACAAGACCGAGCACCACCAGGCTGCGCCGGCGAGAGCGCGAGCGCGTCGGCGGCGGCGCCACCGGGCTGAGCGTGGGGGCCTCAGCGCTGGCCACGCCGGCCCCTCCACCACAGCGAGAGCGCGTAGAGGGCGAGCCCGCCCAGCCCGACCGAGTAGCCGGCCGCCACGTAGCCCATCAGAGGACCCCCTCGGCCCGTCGGGTCTCGAGCGCCGCTTCGAGCGCCGTCCTCTCGCGATCCTCGCGCGCGACCTCCAGGCGGTAGCGCTGGCGCAGCAGCCAGGCGTAGGCGAGGGAGAAGGCCACGAAGCTGAGCAGGAGGGTCCAGGCCATGATCCCGTGGATCTTCAAGGAGCGAGTGGCGGTGAAGACGGTCGCGCCCTGGTGGAGGGTCTTCCACCACAGCACCGAGAAGTGGATGATCGGCACGTTCACGGCGGCGAGCAGGGCGTAGACCGCGCTGCGCCGCGCGCGCACCTCGGCGTCCTCGTTGGCCCGGCGCAGCGCCAGGTACCCCACGGCCAGCACGCCGAGGATCGCCGTCGAGGTGAGGCGCGCGTCCCAGGCCCACCACACCCCCCAGGTGGGGCGACCCCAAATCGAGCCGGTGGCCAGGGTGAGGACGATGAAGACGAGGCTCACCTCCATGGCGCAGTGGGCCACCCGGTCGACGACCCGCGAGCGGGTGCGCCGCCACAGGTAGAGCGCGCTGGCGATGGTCGCGGTGCCAAAGGACAGGTAGAGGGCCACCCAGGCGAGGGCCGGGTGGACGTAGACCAGTCGGGCGAGGTCGCCCTGGGTCTCGTCGGGGGGCGTCACTACGAGGCCCAGCCACGCCGTCACCGCCAGCGAGGCGAGCGTCACCGGCCCCAGCGCTCTGTTGACCCACCTCGACATCACGACTCCTCCAAGACACCGTAAAGGAGGACGCCCGCCCCCAGGTACGCGACGAGCGCCACCGCGTCGATCAGCCACCACCGCCAGGCCGATCCCCCGCCCAGGGCGGCCGAGTAGGCCCGCTCCCCGGCGACCAGCAGCGGCGCGAAGGCCGGCAGAGCCAGCACCGGCAGCAGGGTCGGGGACTCGGCGCCCCCGCCGGTCATCGCCCCGTACATCGCTCCCGCCCCCGCGAGTGCCGCCACGGTCAGGGCGACGCTCGGCGCCGCGCGCAGCGTCCCGGCGGCGTTCGCGTGCAGCAGCAGCACCGCCCCGGCCAGCAGCACGGCGGCGCTCGCCCAGAGCTCGAGCGCCAGGGCCGCCGCCTTGCCGAGGAAGACCCCGGCGGGGTCGAGGCCCAGCGTGGCGACCGAGGCCCGGGTGCCCGGCGCGCGCTCGATGGCCTCGGCGCGCCCGGCGGCGAGCAGGGTCACGAACAGCAGCACGAGGTAGAAGAGTCCCGGGGCGGCCCCCGAGTGGCCGGCGCGGCTCGGACCCAGGGCGAGGCCGGCCAGCACCAGGGCCAGCAGCCCGAAGGGCAGCACCCGCCACAGCAGGACCCGGCTGCGCGCCTCGATGCGCAGGTCCTTCCAGGCGACCATCGCCGCGACGGCCATCACGCGGCGATCCTCCCGCCGGCCAGGTGCAGCTCGCGGGCCCCGGCGACGCGCAACGGGTCGTGCGCGCTCACCACCACTGTCGCCCCGGCGGCGACGGCCTCGCCGATCAGGTGGTCGAAGAGGTCCCGCCCGGCCGCGTCCAAGGTGGCGTAGGGCTCGTCGAGCAGCCAGAGCTCGGCGCGGCGCACCACCAGCCACGCGAGCGCCAGACGCCGGCGCTGGCCCGCCGAGAGGCGCCGGGCCGCGGTGTGGGCCCGCGTCGCCAGCCCGACCGACTCGAGGGCCGGGCCGATGCCCTCGAGGGGCCGCCCGAGGGCCCGCGCGGCGAAGCGAAGGTTCTCCTCGACGCTCAGGTCGTCGTAGAAGGCACCCTCGTGGCCCAGCCAGCCGACCCGGCGGCGCAGCGCCCGGCGGTCCCCGCGCGCCAGGTCGATCCCGAGGACCTCACCCTCGCCGCGACTCAGCGCCGCGAGCCCGCCGAGCAGTCGCAGGAGACTGGTCTTGCCCGCGCCGTTGGCCCCGGTCACCACGAGCAGGCAGGAGGGCTGGATCTCCAGGTCGAGCCCGGCCAGCAGGGGGAATCCCCCCTCCACGACGACGGCGCCGCGCAACGCGGCCAGGCAGGACACCGCTAGAGCCCGAGGGCCGCCAGGTCCGCCGCGACCATCATCTCGACCAGACCGTAGAAGTCGACCTCGCACTTCCAGCCCAGCACCTCGCGGGCCTTGGTCGCGTCACCGACCAAGAGGTCCACCTCGGCCGGGCGCAACAGGGTCGTGTCCACCACGACGTGCTCGTGGTAGTCGAGGCCGGCGGCGGCGAAGGCCACCTCGCACAGCTCGCGCACCGAGTGAGTCTGACCGGTGGCGATGACGTAGTCGTCGGGCGCCGGGCGGTTGAGCATCTGCCACATGGCCTTCACGTAGTCGGCGGCGTAGCCCCAGTCGCGCTTCGCCTCGAGGTTCCCGAGGCGCAGCTCGCTGGCGAGTCCCGCCTTGATCCGGGCCACGCCGTGGGTGACCTTGCGGGTGACGAACTCCAGACCGCGCCGGGGCGACTCGTGGTTGAAGAGGATGCCCGAGGAGGCGTGCAGGCCGTAGCTCTCGCGGTAGTTGACCGTGATCCAGTGGCCGTAAACCTTGGCGACGCCGTAGGGGCTGCGGGGGTAGAAGGGGGTGTGCTCGTTCTGGGGCACGCTGCGCACCCGACCGAACATCTCCGAGGAGCTGGCCTGGTAGAAGCGGATCTCGGGGTCGACGATGCGGATGGCGTCGAGCAGACGGGTCACGCCGAGCGCGGTGGTCTCCCCGGTGAGCACCGGCTGGCTCCACGAGGCCTGCACGAAGCTCTGGGCGGCGAGGTTGTAGACCTCCTGGGGCCGGTGCTCGCGCAGCACCTGGATCAGGCTGACCTCGTCGGTGAGGTCCCCGGGGACCAGGGTGAGGCGGTCCTGGATGTGGCTGATGCGCTCCATCGAGACGGTCGAGGAGCGTCGCACGACGCCGATCACCTCGTAGCCCAGGTCGAGCAGCAGTTCGGCCAGGTAGGAGCCGTCCTGACCCGTGATTCCCGTGATCAAGGCGCGCTTGGCCACCCGCCGTCCTCCCGCGTCGCGGCCGAACGCCGCCGGACCATGCTACTCCCCACCCCGCAGACCCCCCGAGGGCCTACTCTGCCCCGGTGGAGATCGCCCTGGTGAGCTACCGCCTGGGCGGCACCGACGGGGTGGCCATCGAGGCGGCCAAGTGGGCGGGCGCCCTCACCTCCCTCGGGCACCAGGTGCGCACCGTCGCCGGGGAGGGGGTCGCGGACCTCCTGGTCCCGGGGCTCGCCGCGGGCGCGACGCGGCCGCCCTCGCTCGACGAGCTCGCCGCGGCGCTGGCGAGCGACCTCGTAGTGGTCGAGAACCTGGCCTCCCTGCCCCTCAACGAGCCCGCCCGACAGGTCCTCTTTGCGGCCCTTTGGGACCGGCCGGCCGTGCTGCACCATCACGACCTGCCCTGGCAGCGCGCCCACCTGGCCCACCTGGCGGGACCGCCGGCGCGTCCCCGCTGGGTCCACGTGACCATCAACGAGCTGAGCCGCCACCAGCTGGCCGAGCGCGGCGTCGCGGCCGTGACCATCCCCAACCACTTCGACTGCGATCCCCCGCCCGGGCGCCGCGAGCAGACCCGGGCCCTGCTCGGGGTCGACGAGGCACCCCTCGCCCTCGTGCCCACCCGCGTGATCGAGCGCAAGAACCTCCCCGGGGCCCTGGCGCTCTCTCACGCGCTCGGCGCCACGACCTGGATCCTCGGTCCCGCCGAGGACGGCTACGGACCGACCCTCGAAGCCCTCCTCGCCGACCACCCCCTGGCGGTCGTGCGCGGGCGGCCCGAGGGGGTCGACGTCCACGACGCCTACGCCGCCTGCGACCTCGTGGTGATGGCCTCCACCTGGGAGGGCTTCGGGAACCCGGTCCTCGAGTCGGTCACCCACCGGCGCCCCCTGGCCCTGCACCCCTACCCGGTCGCCCGGGAGATCGCGGCCCACGGCTTTCGTTTCTTCGACCTCGCCGACGCGCGGGGGCTCGCCGACTTCCTGGCCCAACCCGACGAGGGCCTCCTCGACGCGAACCTCGAGGTCGCCCGGCGGGACTTCGACCTGGCCCGCCTGCCCGCGCGCCTCGCCGCCCTCCTCGCCGACCCCCGCCTGGCCCCGGACCGGTAGGCTTGCCCGGTGGCCCTCCCGGACGCGCGCCCCTCTCACGAAGAGCGTCGCGACGCCCTGTTGAGCGTGGCCCGCAAGGTCTTCGCCGACCGGGGATTCCAGTCGACCACGATGGACGACATCGCCCGCGAGGCCGGCTTCACCAAGCCGATCCTCTACCAGTACTTCGACTCCAAGGTCGAGCTCTACCGCGAGGTCGTCGCCGAGACCGCCCAGGTCCTGCTCGAGCGCCTCTCGGCGGCGGTGAACGCCGAGGAGAGCCCCCGCACCAAGATCGAGGTCGCCTTTCGCGTCTACTTCGAGATGGTCGTCTCGGACACCGACGCCTTCCGGGTGCTCTTCACCCACTCCCACGAGGGCGTGACGGCCGAGGAACTGCACAACCTCGAGCAGGGGCTCATCTCCTTCATCGTCCCCTACATCAACATCTCGATCAGCGACGACCACCGCCGTCAGCTGGCCGCGGGCGTGGTGGGCATCGCCGAGGGGGCGGCCGTCACCTGGCTCACCCAGCAGGCGGCCAAGGGCTGGCCGGCGCCCGGGCCCCACGAGGCGGAGCGCCTCGCCGCGCGGGCCGCCACGCTCGCCTGGGGCGGCCTGCGCGCCGTCCAGCAGGACTAGGCGCCCAGCAGCACCACCGTCGCCTGGGCGAGCGCCCACAGGTGCTGGGCGCAGCGGTCGTAGTCCTCCTGCTCCCCACCGGCGGGGTCGAGGACGTCGAGCGCGCCGTCGGGCTCACGGGCGGCGACCTCTTGCACCTGGGCCTCCAGCCCCCCCTCGAGGGGGGCGAAGCGCACGAAGTCCCCGAGTGCCACCACCCGCGAGGCGCTGGCGGGGAACCACTGGCGCAGCAGGCGGACCTGGGAGGCCTCGGCGCACAGCACCAGGTCGGCCCCGCGCAGGTCCGACTCGGTCACCTGGCGCGAGCGGTGGGCGCCGTAGTCGACCGGGCCGAGCTCGTCCAGCCCCTCGAGGGCGAGGCGGGTGCGCGTGGAGATCGCCGACCCCTCGACGGCGTGGGTGCCGGCGGTCGCCACCGACAGGGCCAGCCCCTCGGCGCCCGCCAGGGTCTCGAGCATGTGGGCCAGCATCACCGAGCGCGCCACGTTGCCGGTGCACACGCACAGCACCGAGGTCACCGCCACTAGGGGATGCGGACCCCCGAGATCGAGCGCGCGATGACCAGGCGCTGGATCTCGCTCGTGCCCTCGAAGATCGTGTAGATCTTGGAGTCGCGGTGCCAGCGCTCGACCGGGTAGTCCTTGACGTAGCCGTAGCCGCCCAGGATCTGGATGGCCTCCTCGGTGACGTGGACCGCGGTCTCGCCGGCGTAGAGCTTGGACATCGAGCCCTCCCCCGCGGTGAAGGGCTTGCGGTGCGCGGCCATCCAGGCGGCCCGCCACACCAGCAGGCGCGCCGCGTCGATGCGGGTGCGCATGTCGGCCAGCTTGAAGGCGATGGCCTGGTTCTCGATGATCGGGCGCCCGAACTGCTTGCGCTCCTTGGCGTAGTCGAGCGAGTACTCGTAGGCCGCGCGGGCGATCCCAAGGGCCTGGGCCCCGACCGCGGGGCGTGAGGCCTCAAAGGTCGCCATCGCCGCCTGGGACTGGGCCCGCTGGCCCTCGCGGACCTTCGCCAGGCGCTCGTCCAGACGCTCCTTGCCGCCGAGCACGTTGGCTGCCGGGATCCGGCAGTCCTCCAAGATCACCTCGGCGGTGTGGCTGGCGCGGATGCCCATCTTGGAGAACTTCTGACCCATCGAGATCCCCGGGGTCCCCTCGGGCACCACGAAGGAGGCCTGTCCGCGCGAGCCGAGCGACGGGTCCACCGAGGCGACCACCACGTGCAGGTTGGCGATCCCGCCGTTGGTGATCCAGGTCTTGGCCCCGTTGAGGACCCACTCGTCGGTCGCCTCGTCGTAGACGGCCCGGGTGCGCAGCGCCGACACGTCCGAGCCGGCGTCGGGCTCGGAGACGGCGAAGGCCGCCAACTTGAGGTCGCCCGGGGTGCCAAAGCACTGGGGGATCCACTCCATCTGCTGCTCGGGCGTGCCGTTGGCCATGATCCCCACGACGGCCAGGGTCGAGCCGACGATGGCCATGCACAGGCCCGCGTCGCCCCAGGCCAGCTCCTCGAGGGCCATCACCAGCGAGATGCCCACCGGGTCGGCCACGGCGTTGGCGAAGAAGTCGAGGCTGTAGATGCCGCGCTGGGCGGCCTCCTCGATCACCGGCCAGGGGGTCTCCTCGCGCTCGTCCCACTCGGCGGCAGCCGGGCGCATCACGTCGAGCGCGAACTCGTGGAGCCAGTCGCGCAGGGTGCGCTGGTCCTCGTTCAGGTCCAGGGAGAAATCAGACACGGGGGACTCCTGTAGGTCGGTCGGGGCAGCGCCCCGTGGGGTTACTCACGAGTAACCAAATCTACCCCACGAGCGTGGGGTCGGTGCCCGCCCTAGGAGCGCGAGACGTGCTTGGCGAGCGGCCCGCGGTCGCCCGGCTCGATGTCGAAGGAGACCTTCTCCCCCTCGACCAGGGTGCGCCGCCCGTCACCTTGAATCTCCGAGTAGTGGACGAAGACGTCGGGCTGGCCCTCCACCGCGATGAAGCCCCACCCCTTCTCGTCGTTGAACCACTTGACGGTCCCTTCAGCCACCAGGGGCCTCCTTGCAATCACCGGGGAGATCCCCCCTCGAGGGAACCACCACGGCAACCTCGTGGCTCACCTTATCCCAGGGTCCCGTTTCTGCCAAGGGTTAACGGTGCAGCGAGGTCCCCTGGGGCGAGTCCTCGACGACCCAGCCGCGGGCCACCAACTCGTCACGGAGCCGGTCGGCCTCGGCGAAGTCGCGCCGGGCCCGCGCGGCGTCGCGACGGGCGACCAGGCTGGCGCTCTCCTCGTCCACCCCCTCGGTGGGCGCGCCGAGAGCGAGGCCGAGGGCGCCGAAGAGGGTGGCCACGTCGCGCGCCAGGTCCCTCGCCGACTCCTCCTCGCCCCGATCGGCCAGGCCGTGGGCGGCGCTCACGGCCTCGAAGAGCACCGAGGTGGCGAGCGGCGTGTCGAGGTCCTCGGCCATCGCCTCGGTGACCGCCGCGCGCAGCGCCCGGCCCTCGGGGCCCCAGGTCCCCGGATCGACGACGAGGCCCGCGGCGCCCGGCGCGAGTTCGAAGCGCCGGGCCAGTGCGTCGAGGCGCGCCAACGCTCGCTCGGCGTCGGCGATCGTCGAAGGGGTCACCTCGATGGGCGAACGGTAGTGGCTGCGCAGCACCAAGAGCCGGTAGGCGCGCGGGTCGGTGCGCGCCAGCAGGTCGGTCAGGGAGGTGAAGTTCCCGAGCGACTTGCTCATCTTCTCGCCCTCGACCATCACCCAGCCGCTGTGGGCCCAGTGGCGCGCGAACTCCCGGCCGAGCGCGACCGCCTGGGCCCGCTCGTTCTCGTGGTGCGGGAAGCGCAGGTCCTGGCCCCCCACGTGCAGGTCGAAGCCCTCGCCGAGCAGGGCGAGGGACATCTCGACGCACTCGGTGTGCCAGCCGGGCCGTCCCTCGCCAAAGGGGGCCGGCCACGCCGGCTCGCCGGGCTTGGCCGCCTTCCACAGGGCGAAGTCGAGGGGGCTGCGCTTGGCCGAGGAGGCCTCGACCCGCGCGCCGGCCCGCAGGCTCTCGAGGGGCTGACCCGCGAGCAGGCCGTAGTCGGGCACCGCGCTCACGTCGAAGTAGACGCCGTCGTCGGTCGTGTAGGCGTGCCCGCGGGCCAGCAGCTCGCCGATCAGCGCGACCATCCCCTCGACCCAGTCCGTGGCGTGGGGGACCTCGTCGGGTCGGGCTACCCCCAGCGCGTCCATCGCCTCCCACCACTGGGCCTCGGCCCGAGCGGCGACCTGTTCCTCACCCACCCCCTCGCTGGCCGCGCGCGCGATGATCTTGTCGTCGACGTCGGTGACGTTGGAGACGAGACGGACTCTGTAGCCGAGGAAGCTCCACCAGCGCCGCGCGACGTCCCACACGAGCGTGTAGCGGCCGTGTCCGATGTGGGGCAGGTCATAGACCGTCGGGCCGCAGGCGTAGAGGGAGACCTCCCCCGGGGTGCGCGGGCGCAGCTCGACGACCTCGCCGCGCGCCGAGTCGTGCAGGCGAATCACCGTTCTAGACTAGGCCGACCTATGGATCGCGCTCTGGCCCCGACCTCGCCGCGGGTCCCCGAGCGGCCGAGCGTCGACGGGCTCGAGGAGGCCTGGATCGAGCGCTGGGACGGAGAGGCGATCTACCGCTTCGACCGCTCCGCGACGCGCGAGCGGGTCTACTCGATCGACACCCCGCCGCCGACGGTCTCGGGCTCCTTGCACATCGGCCACGTCTTCTCCTACACCCACACCGACGTCGTGGCCCGCTACCGGCGCATGCGCGGGCTCGAGGTCTTCTACCCGATGGGCTGGGACGACAACGGGCTCGCGACCGAGCGCCGGGTGGAGAACTACTTCGGGGTGCGCTGCGACCCGTCGCTGCCCTACGACCCCGACTACCGACCCCCGGCCACGCCCGGCGAGCAGAAGCAGTCGATCAGCCGGCGCAACTTCGTCGAGCTGTGCGTCGAGCTGACCACCATCGACGAGCAGGTCTTCAAGGAGATCTGGCGTCGCCTGGGCGTCTCGATCGACTGGTCCCTCGAGTACTCGACCGTCGCCCCCCACGCCCAGGCCGTCTCCCAGCGCGGGTTCCTCGAGCTGCTCGAGGCCGGCCACGCCTACTCGAGCGTCGCCCCGACCCTCTGGGACGTCGACTTCCGCACGGCGGTCTCCCAGGCCGAGCTGGTGGACAAGGAGCGGCCCGGCTCCTTTCACCAGGTGGCCTTCCACCGCGCCGACGGCTCGCCAGTGCTCATCGAGACGACCCGTCCCGAGCTGCTGGCGAGCTGCGTCGCGCTCGTCTGTCACCCCGACGACGAGCGCTACCGCGACCTCGTGGGCCAGAGCGTCACCACCCCGCTGTTCCACGTCGAGGTGCCCGTCCGGGCCCACGAGCTGGCCGAGCCCGACAAGGGCACGGGCATCGCGATGGTCTGCACCTTCGGCGACGTCACCGACGTGACCTGGTGGCGCGAGCTCGACCTCGAGACCAGGGCCCTCATCGGGCGCGACGGCCGGATGCTGCCGACGACCTTCGGCGAGGGGGCCTTCCCCTCGCGCGACCCCGAGGCGGCCAACGCCCTCTACGCCACCGTGGTCGGGCGCACCGTCAACCAGGCCCGCGCCGCCTTCGTCGACGCGCTGCGCGCCAGCGGCGACCTCGTGGGCGAGCCCCGCCCGGTCACCCACGCCGTCAAGTTCTACGAGAAGGGCGAGCGGCCCCTCGAGATCGTGACCTCGCGCCAGTGGTTCATCTCGACCCTGGCCCACCGCGAGGAGTTCCTCGCGCGCGGCGAGCAGCTGGCCTGGCACCCGGACTTCATGCGCCACCGCTTCCGCTCCTGGGTCGAGGGGCTGAACGTCGACTGGTCGATCTCGCGCCAGCGCTACTTCGGCGTGCCCTTCCCCGTCTGGTACCGACTCGACGAGAACGGCGAGGCCGACTACGACCACCCCCTCACCCCCTCGCTCGACCAGTTGCCGATCGACCCCCAGAGCCACGTCCCCGAGGGCTTCACCGAGGCCCAGCGCGGCCGGCCCGGGGGCTTCATCGGCGACCCGGACGTGCTGGACACCTGGGCCACCAGCTCGCTCACCCCCGAGATCGCCGGGCACTGGGGCAGTGACCTCTTCGAGCGCGTCTACCCCATGGACCTGCGCCCCCAGGCCCACGACATCATCCGCACCTGGCTCTTCTCGACCGTGGTGCGCAGCCACTTCCACCACGACGCGCTGCCCTGGGCCCACGCCGTCATCTCGGGCTGGATCCTCGACCCGGACCGCAAGAAGATGAGCAAGTCCCAGGGCAACGTCGTGACCCCGATGCCCCTGATCGAGACGCACGGCGCCGACGCCGTGCGCTACTGGGCCGCGAGCGGCCGACCGGGGGCCGACACCGCGATCGACGAGGCCCAGATGAAGGTCGGGCGGCGCCTCGCGATCAAGGTCCTCAACGCCTCCAAGTTCGTCCTCGGGCGACTCGAGGGCGAGGTCCCGGGCCCCGAGGCGGTCACCGAGCCCCTCGACCGGGACCTGGTCTCGCTGCTCGGTCGACTCGTCGAGGAGGCCACCGCCGACTTCGAGCAGTACGACTACACCCGGGCCCTCGAGCGCACCGAGTCCTTCTTCTGGTCCTTCACCGACGACTACGTCGAGCTGGTGAAGATGCGCGCCTACGGCGAGGCCGACGACCCCTCGACCCGGTCGGCGCGCGCCGCGCTGGCCCTGACCCTCTCGGTGCTCTTGCGCCTGCTCGCCCCGATCCTGCCCTACGCCACCGAGGAGGCCTGGCGGTGGTGGCACGAGGGCTCGGTCCACCGCGCCCCCTGGCCGACGGTTCTCGAGCTGGGCGAGCGGGGCGAGGACCCCGGCCACGTGGTGCGCCCGGTCGCCGAGGTCCTCGAGGCCATCCGCCGCGCCAAGAGCGAGGCCAAGGTCTCCCCGAAGGCCCCCGTGGCGCGCTGCACCGTGCGCGCCACCGCCCCCACCCTCGCGCGGGTGGGGGCCGCCGCGTCGGACCTGCGAGCCGCCGGGGTCGTCACCGAGCTCCTGCTCGAGCCCTCAGAGGAGCTCGCCGTCGAGGTGGAGCTCGCCTAGATCCTCGCGCCGGAGCGTGAGTCGAGGACCTCGACCCGTCCGTCGGCGATGAGGTAGTAGGCGAACTGGTCGAAGGCGGCCGCCAGGGCCCGCGCCAGGTGCCGGTCCTCGCCCACGAGCGCCGCGCCGTGTTCGTCGGGCCACCGGCCGGTCGGGTCTTCGGCCCGCGTCTTCAAGGTGGCGAGTCCCCGGGCGGCGAGGGTCGAGGTGAACTCCTCGCGCCGTAGGACCGTCGCGCGCTCGTCGTGGGGCACCGAGAAGGGGTGGTCCGGGGTGACGACGGCGAAGGGGCCGAGCCGCTCGGTGAGCGACGGGGCCTCCTCCCAGCGCCCGGGCTCCACCTCGACGAGCAGGCGCACCGGCGGTGACTGGTAGGCGGCGGCGAGCTCCTCTGAGAGCGCCGGTCGCGCCGCCGTCACCGACTCGGCGAAGGCCACCGCCGCGCGGGTCGTCGCCGAGGTGCGCGGGCTCGCCGTGACGTCGAAGGCGTGCTGGGTGAAGGGCAGCTCCACGTAGTAGATCGGGGTGAGGGCCACCTGCTCGTGGCGGGCCACGAAGTCCCTCGCGACCTGGACGTCGACCAGGGTGTCGGTGACCCCCTGGACGACGAGGAAGGGCGGGGCGTCGGCGTGCAGGCGGTGCAGGGGCGAGACCGACCGGTAGAGCTCCTCGTGACCCTCGAAGGGACGCTGGAGGACCCGGCCGACGAGCAGGGTGCGCAGCCCCGCCCCGAGACCGCGCCAGTGCCGCTCGTCGCCGGTCATCTCGAGCACCCCGTAGAAGGGGATCGCCCCGCGCACCGACAGGTCGAGGTCCTCGGTGCCCTCGGGCCGCCAGGCGGGGTCGGCGGCCGCCAGCGCCACGAGGGCGGCGAGGTGCCCCCCGGCCGACCCGCCCGAGATCACCACCCGGTCAGGGTCGCCGCCGAGGGCGGCGATCTCGCGCTTGATCCAGGAGAGGGAGAGCACCACGTCCTCGATCTGGGCTGGCCAGGGATGGCGCGGCGCCAGCCGATAGTTGCAGCTGACGGCGATCCACCCGCGAGCGACGAACTCGTGGAGCATCGGGCGGCCCTGCTCGCGCTTGTCCCCCATCGTCCAGGCCCCGCCGTGGACGTAGAGGATGACCGGGGCGCCGGGACCAGCCCCGGGACCGCGCCACACGTCGAGGCGGTGGCGCTCCTCAGGGCCGTAGGGCAGGTCCTTCAGCAGCTCGAGGTCGCGGGGGTGGTACGGGAACTGGATGGCCGTGCGCCACCAGCGCCCGAAGCGGTCCTCACCGGGTCGACCCACCGCGAGCGGCCGACGGGAGGCTCCCTCGAGGGCGTGGCGCACGACCGTGCGCGCCCGGAAGGAGATGGCCACGAGCGCCGCGTTCTCGAGCAGGCAGAGCGCCACGAGGACGTCGACGACGACCCCGAGGGCCCCCTGGGGCCAGCCGAGCCACACGAGTAGGCCGGCCAGGGCAACCTCGACCGCTAGGGCCTGGCCCGCCAGCTCTCCGGCGGCCCAGCCGACGGGGAAGGCCAGGGCGGCGAAGAGGCCTCGCCGGCTCGGGCGCAGGGCCGTCGCCGCCGAGAGGCAGAGCCAGGCCGACACCACCAGGACGACGTAGGCCATCCAGCCATTGTGCTCGCCCGGGCGAAGGGTGGGCAAGGCGGGCTTAAGGTGAAGCCGTGGAGCCCCTTCCCGCCACGCTGAGCCGCCTGCGCGCCACCGTCGGGATCTGGACCTCGACCTGTGAGACCCTGCCCGCGGAGCGAGTCGGCGAGCTCGCCGCCGAGATCGAGCAGTGGGGCTTCTCGACCCTTTGGATCCCCGAGGCCTGGGGGCGCGAGGCCTTCACCCACGCGGCGCTGCTGCTCAGCGCCACCTCGCGCCTCAGCGTCGCCACGGGCATCGCCAGCGTCTGGGCCCGCGACGCCGTCGCCAGCGCCAACGCGGGACGGACCCTCAGCGCCCTCAGCCACGACCGCTTCGTGCTGGGACTCGGCGTCAGCCACCGGCCGCTCGTCGAGCGACTGCGCGGCGGCGAGTACGGCTCGCCACTGGCGACGATGCGCGACTACCTCGCCGCCATGGACGCGGCGCCGATGTTCGCGCCCGAGGCCGACCGACGGGTCCCGCGGGTCCTCGCCGCCCTCGGCCCGAGGATGCTCGCCCTGTCTGCGGAGGCGGCCGACGGGGCGCTGACCTACCTGGTGGGACCGGAGCACACCGCCGCCGCCCGCCAGAGCCTCGGTCAGGCCTTCCTCGCCGTCGAGCAGGCGGTCGTGCTCGGTGGGGACCGCGAGTCCTACCTCGCGGCGGCCCACGCCCACCTCGAGATCTACACCGGGCTCGAGAACTACCGAGCTAGCTGGCGCCGCCAGGGCTTCGCCGACGAGGACTTCGTGCGCGGCGGCTCGACCCGGCTGAAGGAGGCGATGGTCCTGCACGGCGACGTCGAAATGGTGGCGGCCGCAGTGGCCGAGCACCGCGCGGCCGGGGCCGACCACGTCTGCCTTCAGGTGATCGCCGGAGACCTGCGCGAGCCGCCCCGCGCGGCCTGGGCCGCCCTGGCCGAGCTCAACAGATGAGGATCGAGGTGGCCCGCACGGTGCCGGCCAGCCCCGCGCGGGTCTGGGCGGCGCTCGAGCGGATCGACGAGCACGTGCGCTGGATGGCCGACGCGCGCGAGATCCGCTTCACTTCCGAGCGCCAGCGCGGCGTCGGCACCACCTTCACCTGTCTGACCAAGGTGGGGCCCCTCTCGACCCTCGATCGCATGCGGGTGACCGAGTGGGAGGAGGGGCGCGCCATGGGGGTGACCCACGAGGGGCTGGTGACCGGGGTGGGCCGCTTCACCCTCACCGAGGTCCCGGGCGGGACCCGCCTTGCCTGGAGCGAGGAGCTGCACCTGCCGTGGTGGTTCGCCGGCCGGCTCGGCGAGGTGGTGGCCCGGCCCCTGTTACGGCGTCTCTGGGCGGGGAATCTCTCTAGACTCGCGAACATCGTGACGGGTCCCTGACAGGGCGTCGGAGAGCTCCGACCAGACGACCGGCGTGAGAGGAGACCAGGTAGCCGGTGACCCAGACCATCCCGATCCAGCCCCGCGAGACCGCCCGCCGACTGATCGAGGCGACCTCGGCGACGCTGTGGACCGAGGATGAGTCCTCACTGCGCATCGCCGACATCTGCCGGGCGACCGGCCTGTCCTCCTCGGTCATCTACGCCCACTTCGGGTCCCGCCAGGGTCTCGTCGACGCCGCCCTCCTGTCGATGTTCGAGCGCGCCGCCGCCACCTACCGCGAGATCCTCGCGGCGGGGATCAGCGAGGTAGGCAGCGTCGAGGAGGTGATCGCCTTCTTGAGCGCCGGGCGCACCGGGCGTGAGGTCCAGGCCTCGATGGCCGAGCTGCGCCGAGTGCGCCTGCGGGTCGCGACGGCGGCGCTGGCCCGCCCGGCGATGCGCGAGCGCTGGGCCGAGATCCAAGAGGTCCACCTCCAGGGCATGGCCGCCCTCACCGAGGCCGTCCAGGCCCGGGGGGTGATCGGCCGGCGCCTCACGGGCCGCCAGCTGGCGATCGTGATCGAGGGCTTTGGCATCGCGAAGGAGCTCGACGCGATCACCGCCGCGCCCGAGCCCAACGAGGTCTGGCTGGAGATGCTGGCGACGATGCTGCGCAACCTCTAGAGGTCGCGCCGCCCGTCGGGGCCGAAGACGGTGACGGTCGAGGACCCAGGTCCACGCAGGGCCCGCACCAGGAGCGCGACCGCCCCCACCACGAGGATCTGAGCGGCGGCGACGCCGATCCAGCCGACCGTGATGAGCAGCAGCCCCACCAGCAGTCCGGCGAGGACCCCGTGATGGATCATGGCCGCCACCCACAGTGGGGCCCAGGCGACGGCCCAGGAGAGGGCTGGCGCGATGAGGACGGCGGCCACCCGGCGCCGCCAGCCGAGCAGCAGCCCGAGCGCCACGCAGTCCACCAGGGCCAGTGTCGGCCCGTCAGCCCCCGCCCAGCGGGCCTCCGTGAGGAACAGGGCGACGGCCATCACCAGGGCCCAGAGCACCAGGGGGGCGCTCACCTGGCCGCGCACCCGGCGCTGGTACTCGACCACGATGCTCACGGACCCAACCTAGCCACCCTCCCGGTACGCTGCCCCCATGGCGCCAGGAACCTTGCTGCTGCTGGGCTCGGGCGAGACGGCCCCCTCCATGACCAAGGTTCACCGGGCGGCCCTCTCGCGCCTGGAGAGCGTGCGGGCGGTGAATCTGGATACCGCCTACGGCTTCCAGGAGAACGTCCCCCAGATGACCGAGAAGATCCTCGAGTACTTCCGGGTCTCGCTCCAGGTGGAGATGGAGCCGCTGCACCTCACTCGACTCGACCAGGCCTCCGCCGCCCAGGTAGCCCTCGTGCGCCAGGCCGTACGCGAGGCCACCTACGTCTTCGCCGGACCGGGCAGTCCCAGCTGGGCGCTGCGCCAGTGGGCCCCGATGGGCCTCGTGGAGGATCTGCTCAGCGTCCTCGGAGCCGGGGGCGTCGTCACCTTCGCCTCGGCGGCGGCGCTCACCCTGGGTGAGTTCACCCCCCCGATCTACGAGATTTACAAGGCCGGCGTGGACGAGCCCTACTGGCTCGAGGGGCTCGGCCTCATGGGCCGACTGGGACTGCCCTGCGTCGTCATCCCCCACTACGACAACGCCGAGGGCGCCAACTACGACACCCGCTTCTGCTACCTCGGCGAGCGCCGCCTGCGTCATCTCCAGGCCAGCCTGCCCGCGGAGGTCGCGACCCTCGGGATCGACGAGCACACCGCGGTGACCCTCGACCTCTCGGCGGGGACCCTGGCGGTCAGCGGGCGCCGCGGAGCCACCTGGCACGCCGGCCCTGAGGAGCGCGTCATCACGAGCGGCGAGACCGTCATGTTGGCCGAACTCGGCGCCGGGGCCGCCCGGGTCCTCCCCACCGCGACGCCGACGACCTCCTCCTCCCTCGACGACCTCACCGAGGCGGCCCTCGCCGGGGGCGTCGAGGCCGTCGCCCAACTCGCCCGCCTGGCGGCCGGGGCCCGTCCCGACCTCGTCGACCCGGCGCCACTCGCCGACGCGCTCTTGGAGCTGCGCGCCGAGGCGCGCACGCGCAAGGACTTCGCCGCCGCCGACCGGGTGCGCGAGGCGCTCGCCGCAGCGGGCCTCGAGGTCCACGACGGGCCCGAGGGCTCGACCTGGAGCCGTCGCTAAGCGCGAACTCTCGCCGCCGCGCCCGCGCAATCCACTCAGGTCCAAAACTCCCCCACAACGAACGAGGCCCCCTCCCGAAGGAGGGGGCCTCGTCACGACCGTGCGGTCGGATCGACTACTTCTTGATGGAGTAGGCGATCGTCGTGTGGCCGCCAGCGTTGGTGATGCTCAGCTTGGCGACTCCGACCTTGTGGCCCTTCTTCACCGTGACAGCGACCTTGATCTGGCTGGTGGTGTTGGAGAGCTTGCGGACCGTGATGCCCGTGCCCGAGGTGCTCACCGTGGCGCCGCCAAGGTTCGCACCGCTGATCACGAAGACCACCGTCTTGCCGACCTTGGCCGGACGACCGCTGACCGTGGTGACCTTGAGGGCGGGCGCCGGGACCGGGCCACCGTTCAGGGTGAAGGTCGTGGTGCCGCCGTCAGGGTTGGTCAGGGTGATCTGGCTGCTGGTGCCCGAGGTGGCCGCCGAGGAGGTGGACACCAGGAGGATCAGCTGGGTCGGCGAGGTCGCGCTCACCGCGGTCACCGTGTAGGCCGAGTTGGAGCTCGTGGCCGTGATGCCCGACTGGAAGCCGGCGCCCGTGATGGTGATCTCCGCGTTGGTCGTGAAGGTCGCCACGTAGTAGGTGCCGGTGACGGTCGGACCCGGGTTGACGGTCATCGCCGTGGCCGCAGTGGACACGGTGCCGTAGCCGGCCGGGTTGGTCACGGTCAGGCCGAAGCTGAGCGGGGTGCCGCCGCTGAAGGAGACGTAGGTCACCGGGACCGTGATGGTGTCACAGCCGTTGTTCAGCGAGGTCGCCGCCACGTAGCTAGCGCAGGTGCTCGTCGTGTTGACCGAGGAGCTCACCACCGGGGTGCCGAGGGTCGCGAGGCCCGTGTTGGAGGCCGTGACCGTGGCGCCGGCGAGGAACGGACCGCCGGTGATCACGATCGAGCCCTTCGAGCCCGCCACGCCCGCGGTCGGCTTGACCAGGGTGATGGTCGGGGCCGCCAGGGTGGCGATCGACAGACCGGTGTCCACGCCGCCGTCAGTGTTCTTCACCGTCAGCGTGTTCGAGCCCGTCACCGTCGCGGTGGCCGGGATGCTCAGGGTGCCGGTGATCTTGTTCCAGGTCACCGTGGTCACCGTGGCCGTCCCCTGGCCCGTGGGCAGGGTCACCGTCGCGCCGGGCAGGAAGCCGCCACCGGTGATGGTGAAGGGCACGCTGGTCGAGCCGACCACGACCGAGGTCGGGGAGATCGTGCTCGTGTGCATGATCTGGGGACCGGCGACGACCGGGACCTTGAAGTAGGCCAGCTGGTGCGCGCTGTTCTGCAGGGTCACCAGCACGTAGCCACCAGCGTCCGGCCCGCCCAGTGAGATCGTGCCGACGACGGTGGTCGCCGTCGAGCTGGTGGTGGCGACCGTCGCCGAGCCGAGCGAGACCCCCGTGCTGTCGTACTCCGTCGCGGCGACGAGGCTCGACGTGGTGTCAAAGCCGGTGCCGGTGAAGGTGACGGCCTGGGCGCCCGGCTGCGACAGGATGCTCGCCGGGGCGACCGAGGTCACCGTCGGCTGGCCCGAGATCACGACCGCGTTGAGAGCGGCCGCCGAGCCGTTGGCACCGGTGCCGTCAGCGATCACCAGGGTGTCGGTGCCGTTGAGGGCCCCGAGGCCGGCCGTGATGGTCACCGTGAGGACGGTGGCCGAGTTGGTCGGCGCGTTGTCCACGGTGCAGGCGACACCCGGGTCGATGCTGAGGCCGTTGGCCACGTAGCAGACGTCGTTGCCGTAAGCGAAGCCCGTGCCGTAGACACCCAGGGTCACCGAGTTGGTGCCCGTGGTGGTCAGCGCCGTGCCGGTCGCGGTCAGGCCGGTGATCGTCATGTTCACGACGACCGCCATGGTCAGCGTGTAGGTGGTCACACCGTCAGTGATGGTCACCGTGACGTTGCCCGCCGGGGTGGCCGGCATCACGCTCGCCGTGGCCACGACGGTGGTCGCGGTCGCGGCCGTCGTGGTGAAGGTCACGTTGGCGTTGGAGGAGGTCACCTTCCAGTTGGCGGCGGTGTGGTCGTTGTTGGTGGTCGGGACCGTGAAGGTCACCGACTGCGCCAGGGTCTGGGCGTTGCCGCTCACCAGGGTGGCCGGGCTAGCGGTCACCGTGGCCGAGGTCGGGGCGACTCCGGTGTTGAAGATCGCGCCCATGTCGTAGGCCCAGCCGGACCCGTTGAACAGCACGCCGTCGATGTTGGAGACCGCGCCGGTGGGCAGGTTGATGCCCGAGACCGCCGCACCCACCAGGTGGGCGAACTGCAGGGTCGTGGTGAGCGGGACCGTCGAGGAGCCCGCGACGTAGGTCGAGGCGACCGTCACCGTCTCCGCGTTGGGCTGACCGGCGTCGATCGTGAGCTTGGAGCCCGCGGCGAGGTCGGTCCCGGCGATGGTGCCGGCCAGGACCAGCGTGGCGCTGGTCGCCGGGGCGGCGTTCGCCAGGGTGATGCCGGTGTCGGGCTGGCTGGCGGGCACCTTGAAGGTGATCTTGGCCATGCCAGAGTTGACCGTGCTCACCGTGCCGGTGATGCCCGAGGAGGAGGCGAAGGCCACCGAGGCCGACGAGCCGAAGTTGAAGCCCGGCACGTCAGCGTTGACCGTGTAGGTGCCCGGGGCGAAGACGTCACCCGAGACCGCCTGGCCCAGCGCGTCGGTCACCGCGGCGGCGGCCGGAGCGCCCACCGAGGCCGCGTGGGTCTCGACGTTGGCGCCGTTGTTGGCCGTCAGCACGAAGGTGCTCGAGTTCGGGTAGGCGTACTCGACGACGGCACCAGCCGGGACGGCGGGCAGCGTGGTCGAGGTGAAGGTGATCGAGGTCGCCGTGGTGCCCGAGATGGCCAGCGGGTAGAGCGTGCTGCCCACGACCAGGGTCGCGCTCGAGGGAACGTCAGCGGCGTTGGCCACCGCGAGGGTGGTCTGGGCGCCCGCCGTGGTGGCCGAGGTCACCGTGGTGGAGCCGTAGCGCGGGACGAGGAACTTGACCGTGGCCACGTTCGAGCTCGAGACCGAGAGGACCGTGCCGGTGACAACGTCGCTCGAGGGGCTCGAGGCGGTCGGCGCCAGGGTCACCGTGGAGCCGGTCGACAGCGGGAAGCCCGTGGTGCCGGTCACGTAGGCGATGGCCGAGACGCCCGCCGCCAGGCTGGTGTTGGGGCTCACGTAGGTCACGCTGGTGATCTGGGGGGCCACCGGGGCGACGATCGGGGTGCTCGAGCCGGTCGCGCCGGGCTCGCCCACGCCCACGCCGTCGGTCAGGTAGGCGCCGGTCGCGTTGGGGTTGGTGACCTTGACGTCGTACTGGGTCGCGGCCGTGGCCGTGATGGTCACGCCGGTCACCGTGATCGAGGTCGCGCTGTTCACGGTCACCGTGGCGCCCGCCAGGCTGATGCCCGTGGCGGCGGCGCAGCTCGTCGAGCAGCTGCCGCCGGCGTAGACCTGGACCGTGGCGCCAGCGAGGAAGCCGGTGCCGGTGATCGAGAAGTTCTGGGTCGAGGAGCCACTCGCCACCGCGGCCATCTCAGTGGTCGAGGTGATGCTCACCGGCGGAGCGGCGGCCGAGGTCACCGTCAGGGCGATCGAGGCCATGCCCAGGGCGCCCGAGCCACCGGAACCGTTGTCGGTCGCCGTGATGGTGTAGGTGCCCGGGGCGACGCTGCCCGAGACGCTCACGTTGATCGTGGCGCTGGTGGCGGTCGCGGCCGGGGTCGAGGCCCACGTGGCGGTGATGCCAGCAGGCGCCGAGAGGGTGCTGTTGGACATGTCCACGAGGTCGAGGTTCGTGCCGGTCAGCGCGACGGCCGAGGAGCCGCCGGCGGCCACGGTGTTACCCGTCACCGAGGCGACCTGGGGACCGTCCACGACCGCGAGGCCGATGGTCATGGGGCTCGACGTGCCGTTGTCGTCCGTGAGGGTCAGGGTGTAGAAGCCGGTCGGAGTCGACGGCGACACCACCACCTGGGCGGAGGCGGCAGTCGACGAGGTCTCGGTCACGCTGGTGAAGGTGACGCCCGTGGCGTTGGTGCTCAGGGTCGCCTGGCCACCGAGGGCGGCGTCATTGGCGAAGCCCGTACCCGTGAGGCCGATCGCCCCCGTGAAGCCCTGACCGACGACTGCGTAGCCATCGAAGCTCAAGGGGTTCGACGCGCTCGAACTGGTCAAGGTCGGAGCGGTGGTCGCAGCGCCAGCCGCGCTCGCGGCCGCCAGCGGCAACGCCCCGGCCACCATGATGGCGGCCCCTGCGACGATCTTCGTCAGACCGCTGGTCAAACGCTGCAAGGCATTCATCGGGAGTCCTTTCGCGGAAGCTCTCTTGCTCACTTCTCTCCATTCACAAGGGCCGATGGGCATCGACCACAACACAACCCGGCACGAGACGTCGCCCCGTGGCCGAGCCACCTCAGACCCTTGCTAGAAGACCAGCGCACTGAGAGCAGCACACCCTACTTCCCCGAGCCCCCAGAAATCCACTCAGCTCCAAAACTCCCCCACAACGAACGAGGCCCCCTCCCGAAGGAGGGGGCCTCGTCACGACCGTGCGGTCGGATCGACTACTTCTTGATGGAGTAGGCGATCGTCGTGTGGCCGCCAGCGTTGGTGATGCTCAGCTTGGCGACTCCGACCTTGTGGCCCTTCTTCACCGTGACAGCGACCTTGATCTGGCTGGTGGTGTTGGAGAGCTTGCGGACCGTGATGCCCGTGCCCGAGGTGCTCACCGTGGCGCCGCCAAGGTTCGCACCGCTGATCACGAAGACCACCGTCTTGCCGACCTTGGCCGGACGACCGCTGACCGTGGTGACCTTGAGGGCGGGCGCCGGGACCGGGCCACCGTTCAGGGTGAAGGTCGTGGTGCCGCCGTCAGGGTTGGTCAGGGTGATCTGGCTGCTGGTGCCCGAGGTGGCCGCCGAGGAGGTGGACACCAGGAGGATCAGCTGGGTCGGCGAGGTCGCGCTCACCGCGGTCACCGTGTAGGCCGAGTTGGAGCTCGTGGCCGTGATGCCCGACTGGAAGCCGGCGCCCGTGATGGTGATCTCCGCGTTGGTCGTGAAGGTCGCCACGTAGTAGGTGCCGGTGACGGTCGGACCCGGGTTGACGGTCATCGCCGTGGCCGCAGTGGACACGGTGCCGTAGCCGGCCGGGTTGGTCACGGTCAGGCCGAAGCTGAGCGGGGTGCCGCCGCTGAAGGAGACGTAGGTCACCGGGACCGTGATGGTGTCACAGCCGTTGTTCAGCGAGGTCGCCGCCACGTAGCTAGCGCAGGTGCTCGTCGTGTTGACCGAGGAGCTCACCACCGGGGTGCCGAGGGTCGCGAGGCCCGTGTTGGAGGCCGTGACCGTGGCGCCGGCGAGGAACGGACCGCCGGTGATCACGATCGAGCCCTTCGAGCCCGCCACGCCCGCGGTCGGCTTGACCAGGGTGATGGTCGGGGCCGCCAGGGTGGCGATCGACAGACCGGTGTCCACGCCGCCGTCAGTGTTCTTCACCGTCAGCGTGTTCGAGCCCGTCACCGTCGCGGTGGCCGGGATGCTCAGGGTGCCGGTGATCTTGTTCCAGGTCACCGTGGTCACCGTGGCCGTCCCCTGGCCCGTGGGCAGGGTCACCGTCGCGCCGGGCAGGAAGCCGCCACCGGTGATGGTGAAGGGCACGCTGGTCGAGCCGACCACGACCGAGGTCGGGGAGATCGTGCTCGTGTGCATGATCTGGGGACCGGCGACGACCGGGACCTTGAAGTAGGCCAGCTGGTGCGCGCTGTTCTGCAGGGTCACCAGCACGTAGCCACCAGCGTCCGGCCCGCCCAGTGAGATCGTGCCGACGACGGTGGTCGCCGTCGAGCTGGTGGTGGCGACCGTCGCCGAGCCGAGCGAGACCCCCGTGCTGTCGTACTCCGTCGCGGCGACGAGGCTCGACGTGGTGTCAAAGCCGGTGCCGGTGAAGGTGACGGCCTGGGCGCCCGGCTGCGACAGGATGCTCGCCGGGGCGACCGAGGTCACCGTCGGCTGGCCCGAGATCACGACCGCGTTGAGAGCGGCCGCCGAGCCGTTGGCACCGGTGCCGTCAGCGATCACCAGGGTGTCGGTGCCGTTGAGGGCCCCGAGGCCGGCCGTGATGGTCACCGTGAGGACGGTGGCCGAGTTGGTCGGCGCGTTGTCCACGGTGCAGGCGACACCCGGGTCGATGCTGAGGCCGTTGGCCACGTAGCAGACGTCGTTGCCGTAAGCGAAGCCCGTGCCGTAGACACCCAGGGTCACCGAGTTGGTGCCCGTGGTGGTCAGCGCCGTGCCGGTCGCGGTCAGGCCGGTGATCGTCATGTTCACGACGACCGCCATGGTCAGCGTGTAGGTGGTCACACCGTCAGTGATGGTCACCGTGACGTTGCCCGCCGGGGTGGCCGGCATCACGCTCGCCGTGGCCACGACGGTGGTCGCGGTCGCGGCCGTCGTGGTGAAGGTCACGTTGGCGTTGGAGGAGGTCACCTTCCAGTTGGCGGCGGTGTGGTCGTTGTTGGTGGTCGGGACCGTGAAGGTCACCGACTGCGCCAGGGTCTGGGCGTTGCCGCTCACCAGGGTGGCCGGGCTAGCGGTCACCGTGGCCGAGGTCGGGGCGACTCCGGTGTTGAAGATCGCGCCCATGTCGTAGGCCCAGCCGGACCCGTTGAACAGCACGCCGTCGATGTTGGAGACCGCGCCGGTGGGCAGGTTGATGCCCGAGACCGCCGCACCCACCAGGTGGGCGAACTGCAGGGTCGTGGTGAGCGGGACCGTCGAGGAGCCCGCGACGTAGGTCGAGGCGACCGTCACCGTCTCCGCGTTGGGCTGACCGGCGTCGATCGTGAGCTTGGAGCCCGCGGCGAGGTCGGTCCCGGCGATGGTGCCGGCCAGGACCAGCGTGGCGCTGGTCGCCGGGGCGGCGTTCGCCAGGGTGATGCCGGTGTCGGGCTGGCTGGCGGGCACCTTGAAGGTGATCTTGGCCATGCCAGAGTTGACCGTGCTCACCGTGCCGGTGATGCCCGAGGAGGAGGCGAAGGCCACCGAGGCCGACGAGCCGAAGTTGAAGCCCGGCACGTCAGCGTTGACCGTGTAGGTGCCCGGGGCGAAGACGTCACCCGAGACCGCCTGGCCCAGCGCGTCGGTCACCGCGGCGGCGGCCGGAGCGCCCACCGAGGCCGCGTGGGTCTCGACGTTGGCGCCGTTGTTGGCCGTCAGCACGAAGGTGCTCGAGTTCGGGTAGGCGTACTCGACGACGGCACCAGCCGGGACGGCGGGCAGCGTGGTCGAGGTGAAGGTGATCGAGGTCGCCGTGGTGCCCGAGATGGCCAGCGGGTAGAGCGTGCTGCCCACGACCAGGGTCGCGCTCGAGGGAACGTCAGCGGCGTTGGCCACCGCGAGGGTGGTCTGGGCGCCCGCCGTGGTGGCCGAGGTCACCGTGGTGGAGCCGTAGCGCGGGACGAGGAACTTGACCGTGGCCACGTTCGAGCTCGAGACCGAGAGGACCGTGCCGGTGACAACGTCGCTCGAGGGGCTCGAGGCGGTCGGCGCCAGGGTCACCGTGGAGCCGGTCGACAGCGGGAAGCCCGTGGTGCCGGTCACGTAGGCGATGGCCGAGACGCCCGCCGCCAGGCTGGTGTTGGGGCTCACGTAGGTCACGCTGGTGATCTGGGGGGCCACCGGGGCGACGATCGGGGTGCTCGAGCCGGTCGCGCCGGGCTCGCCCACGCCCACGCCGTCGGTCAGGTAGGCGCCGGTCGCGTTGGGGTTGGTGACCTTGACGTCGTACTGGGTCGCGGCCGTGGCCGTGATGGTCACGCCGGTCACCGTGATCGAGGTCGCGCTGTTCACGGTCACCGTGGCGCCCGCCAGGCTGATGCCCGTGGCGGCGGCGCAGCTCGTCGAGCAGCTGCCGCCGGCGTAGACCTGGACCGTGGCGCCAGCGAGGAAGCCGGTGCCGGTGATCGAGAAGTTCTGGGTCGAGGAGCCACTCGCCACCGCGGCCATCTCAGTGGTCGAGGTGATGCTCACCGGCGGAGCGGCGGCCGAGGTCACCGTCAGGGCGATCGAGGCCATGCCCAGGGCGCCCGAGCCACCGGAACCGTTGTCGGTCGCCGTGATGGTGTAGGTGCCCGGGGCGACGCTGCCCGAGACGCTCACGTTGATCGTGGCGCTGGTGGCGGTCGCGGCCGGGGTCGAGGCCCACGTGGCGGTGATGCCAGCAGGCGCCGAGAGGGTGCTGTTGGACATGTCCACGAGGTCGAGGTTCGTGCCGGTCAGCGCGACGGCCGAGGAGCCGCCGGCGGCCACGGTGTTACCCGTCACCGAGGCGACCTGGGGACCGTCCACGACCGCGAGGCCGATGGTCATGGGGCTCGACGTGCCGTTGTCGTCCGTGAGGGTCAGGGTGTAGAAGCCGGTCGGAGTCGACGGCGACACCACCACCTGGGCGGAGGCGGCAGTCGACGAGGTCTCGGTCACGCTGGTGAAGGTGACGCCCGTGGCGTTGGTGCTCAGGGTCGCCTGGCCACCGAGGGCGGCGTCATTGGCGAAGCCCGTACCCGTGAGGCCGATCGCCCCCGTGAAGCCCTGACCGACGACTGCGTAGCCATCGAAGCTCAAGGGGTTCGACGCGCTCGAACTGGTCAAGGTCGGAGCGGTGGTCGCAGCGCCAGCCGCGCTCGCGGCCGCCAGCGGCAACGCCCCGGCCACCATGATGGCGGCCCCTGCGACGATCTTCGTCAGACCGCTGGTCAAACGCTGCAAGGCATTCATCGGGAGTCCTTTCGCGGAAGCTCTCTTGCTCACTTCTCTCCATTCACAAGGGCCGATGGGCATCGACCACAACACAACCCGGCACGAGACGTCGCCCCGTGGCCGAGCCACGCGTCGAAACCTCAGGGCCGAGTATAGAGAAGGTCCAGGTCATGGCGCGAATACCGAAGTCCCATATTCCTGCTCGACCCTCTCAGGAGAACTTCACCTCGGCCGTCTTCGAATTCCCTGGTCAAAAGTGAGAAATCACTAATCACTCGCTGAAACCCTGTGACAGGAAGGGACTTCACGGCAAAAAGTGTCACGTCGTCGAAACTCAGCAGACCGCAAGAATCCTTCGTCGAGTAGCGCCGCCGTGAGGCGTCGAGAACGCCGCCCTTAGGCGATGGCGCAACGGTTCGGTCCGAGCTCGAGCTCGCCCTCGTCGTCACCGAGGAGAGCCCATCCGGCGTTCACCTCGACGATGCGCCGGTAGTTCGGTGGGCGGTCCTTCACACTGGCAACGGCCCACGCGACGAAGTCCTCCTCGCTCAGCGCGAGGGGCGCCAGGGTCGCCCGCAGGTCGCCGAGCCGACGTCCCACGAGCTCGCCGTGGTGCACCACGACTCCCGCCCCCCAGTGGGCCGGCAGCACTAGGACCTCGTCGGGCAGCGGCATCACCCGCTCGTGGAGGCTGCGATAGAGGTGGTGGGCGAAGGGCTCGGCCTGGTCGGCGAGGTCCGGACGCCCAACGCTCTCGAGGAAGAGGGTGTCGCCGGTGAAGACCGCCGCCTCGCCCAGTCGGTACATGGTCGACCCCTCGGTGTGGCCGGGGACCGACACCGCCTCCACGCTGAGGGCCACGGTCTCGGTCAGCTCGAGGCGGGTCCCGTCGACGAGGGGCTCGTAGTCGAAGGAGAAGGGGTCCCCCGGGTTGAGCAGCAGCCGGGCCCCGGTCGCCGCCACCAGGTCGCGCGCGCCGCTCAGGTGGTCGGCGTGCAGGTGGGTGTCGACCACGTAGGCAACGTGCCAGCCGTGGCGAGCGGCCAGGTCCCCGTAGAGGGTCGAGTCGATGGAGGGGTCGATCACGACGCAGCGCCCACCGGCCCCGACGAGGTAGGAGAGGCAGCCCTTGCCGCGACGACGGACCTGGACGACGGTGGCGCCACCAATCTCGGCTTCGACGGTGTCGTAGGTGGAGCCCCACGCGGCCATGCCGCCCTCGAGGACCCGTCCGGCGCGCCCGTGTCGGGCCAGCAGGGCGGCGCCCTCGGTGGCGCGGGCCCCCTTGGCGCAGATCACCACGACCTCGGCGTCCTCGGGCACCTCGGCGAGGCGGCCCTCGAGCTGGCCGAGAGGGATGTTGCGGGCGCCGGGAATGACCCAGTCGGCCACCTCGTCGGGCTCGCGCACGTCGAGTAGGAAGGGCCGGTCCGGGCCGTCGAGACGCTCGACGAGCTCGTCGGTGGTGATCGTGTCGAGGACGCTGGACATGCCTTCCAGTCTAGGAACGCTCCTTCCCTCTCGGTAGAGTTCGCCCGACGGAGGGGATATGGCAGATCTGGAACGGATTGACGCGCCGGAGGCCTCGCGCCGCCAGGCTGAGGGTGCTCTCCTGCTCGACGTGCGCGAGCCCGAGGAGTGGGCCGCCGGACGGGCCCCCGGCGTCCAGCACCTCCCCCTCGGGGACCTCCCCCTCTTCGCGCGCGAGCTGGACCGGGACCGCCCGATCGTCTGCGTCTGCCGCTCCGGAGCCCGCTCGGCGCGCGCCGCCCAGTACCTGGGCGAGCTCGGTCACGCGGTCGCCAATCTCGAGGGCGGGATGCAGGCCTGGGCCGCCGCCGGGCTCCCCCTCGAGGGCGACGGGCCGCAGCCGTTGATCGCATGAGGCCGGGCGGACTGCGCCGACTGGCCTCGGCGGTGCGCGATCGACGGGTCAGTGCGACCGCTCTCGTCACCGAGTCCCTCTCACGCCTCGAGCGCCACAGCGATCTCCACGTTGCCGCCCTCCTCGACGGCGAGGGGGCGCTCGCCCGGGCGGCCGACCTCGATCGCGGTGACGGGCCCAGAGGGGCCCTCGCGGGGCTGCCCACGCTCATCAAGGACCTCGAGGACTGGGCCGGCCACCCCACTCGCCAGGGATCGCTCGCCCTGGCCGACGCCCCACCGGCGCCCCACGACGCGGTGACGCCCGCGCGCCTCCACCGGGCCGGGGCGCTGAGTGTGGGCAAGGCCACCCTGCCCGAGTTCGCCCTCGAGGGCTACACCGCCAACCTCGCCACCGGGATCACCCGCAATCCCTGGAACCTCGAGCTCTCGCCGGGCGGTTCGAGCGGAGGGTCGGCGGCGGCGCTGGCGGCGGGCCTCGTCGCGATCGCCACCGCGACCGACGGGGGCGGGTCAGTGCGCATTCCCGCCTCCTTCTGCGGCCTGCTCGGGCTGAAGCCGACGACCGGGGCGATCGGGCGCTACCCCGCGCCGGACTGGATCGACTACTCCACGGACGGCCCCCTGGCGACGAGCGCCGACGACCTCGAACTGCTCTACGGCGTCATGGTCGGGCCCGCGCCGGGCGACCCCGGGTCGCCCCCGGCGGCGGCCTTGGACCTCGCGGGACCCCCGCCTCGCCGCCTGATCGCCGCGACGCGCACCTCTCCCCTCGGCCCTCTGCCCGAGGAGGTCGAGCGGTCCCTGCGCGAGGGGGCCGCCGCGCTCGCCGACCTGCTCGACCTCGAGCTCACCTGGCGCGAGCCGGAGAGCTTCTTCGCCGGGGGCGACCCCGACCTCGACTGGTTCGTCGTCACGAGCGCCGAGCACGTCGCCTCGCTGGGACGCAGTTGGGTCGAGCGTCACCTCGACCTGATGCACCCCTCGAGCCAGGAGTTCCTTCGCGCGGGGCTCGACGTGGGCATCGAGGAGTATCTCGCGGCGCGGCGCCGGCGCTTCGCGTACGTGCGGGCCCTCGACGAGATCCTCGCTGACGCCTGGCTCGTCACCCCGACCGTGGCTAGCACCGGCTTCCTCGCCGACGGCCGTCTGCGCGCCGAGGACCCGGTGGGGAGCCTGCCCCCCGAGGTCTACTCGACGGCGGTCCAGAACGTGGTGGGTCTGCCGGCGATCAGCCTGCCGATGGGGAGCCTGACGACCGGGCTGCCCTTCGGGCTGCAGGTCACCGCGCCGCGCTGGCGGGACCGGGACCTGATCGGCCTGGCGGCGCGGGTCGAAGAGGCCTTCCCCTGGCCCCGGTGCGCCCCGGGGTTCACGCCCCTCGACGAGGCCTTCGAGCTCTGACGCCCGCCCGAGGGGGCGGGCGTCTCTGGCAGTCCCAACGGGATTCGAACCCGTGCCTCCACCTTGAGAGGGTGATGTCCTAGGCCACTAGACGATGGGACCATGAGGCGGCGAGGTCAACGACCGCACCACTTCGCTCGGGGGCAAGGACTCGAACCCTGAATAACTGGACCAGAACCAGCTGTGTTGCCAATTACACCACCCCCGAAGGGCCGTAGGAGTCTAACCCCTCGTCACTCCTACCCGCCACCGGGCAGGGGCAGGGGGAGGTGGGTCGCGGTGGTCGTCCACGAGGAGAGCCGGCCGTAGCCGACGAGCCGACCGACCCCCACGGCCAAGGTCTCCTTGGCGTAGTAGCGCCAGAGCGAGGGGCCGCCGGTGGGCGAGTTGGCGACGGGCACCGGGTTGGGCGTGAGCCCCCACGCCGAGGCGATGGCCATCGCCCGGTACTCGTGGAAGGGATCGGTGACCGTGAGGACCGACGTGAGGTGGTGCACGCGCATCTGAGCGATCACCGTGCCCACGTTCTGCCAGGTGTCCGAGCCGCCCCCGACGATGATTCGGCTCTTCGGCACGCCGCGGGCCTCGAGGTAGGTGGCCGAGACCCCGCCCTCGGTGAAGACGTCGCCGGGCCTCCTGCCGCCCGTGACGACCACCCACGGGGCGCGGTGGCTGCGGTAGAGGGCCAGCGCGTCGTCGAGCCGGGCGGTGAGCTCGGGCGAGGGCTTTCCGTTGTCCTCGGTGGTGCCAAAGACCAGGATGGCCTGGGCGTGGGCGATGGAGTGCTCGTGGCCGCGCAGCCAGATCTGCACGAAGGTGCCCGCGAAGTAGAGCACCACGACGCTCACCACCAGCGAGACGATGCGAAGGATCAGCTTGATCGGGCCGAAGATCACGAGCCCACGCGCTCTCGGACCCTCTCGAGGCGCCGAAGGACCCGCTCGCGCCCGAGCAGGGCCAGCGACTCGAACAGCGGCGGGCCGACGAGACGGCCGGTCACCGCCAGGCGCACCGGGGCCTGGGCCTTGCGTAGCGCCATCCCCCTCGCCTCGCCCAGCGCGGCGACCGCCTCGTGCAGCGCCGCCGCCTCGAAGGGGGTCTGTCCGAGCACCTCGAGCGCGCCGGCGAGCAGGTCGCGCGCCGCGGGGTCGGCGAAGGTCTTCTCGAGGGCGGCCTCGTCGAGGACCGGCTCGTCGAGGAAGAGGAAGTCGACCATCGCGGGCACCTCGGACAGCAGCGAGACCCGCTCCTGGACGAGGGGGGCGATCTGGGCGAAGACCGCCTCGTCGAACTGCTCGGCCCGCCACGGCGGGGACCCCTCGGCCGGCCGCCACGAGCTCGACCACGGGGCGACCCAGGGCCGGGCCGCCTCGATGAACTCCCCGGGGCTCATCGCGCGCAGGTACTCGCCGTTGAAGTGGGTCATCTTCTTCAGGTCGAAGAAGGCCGGCGAGGGCTGGACCTCCTCGAGCCGGAAGAGCTCGACCATCTCCTCGCGGGTCATGATCTCGCGCCCGTCGCGCGGGCTCCAGCCGAGCAGGGCCAGGTAGTTGACAACGGCCGCCGCGAGGTAACCCTGGTCCCGGTAAGACTCGACGGCGACGGGGTCCTTGCGCTTGGAGAGCTTCTTGCGCTGCTCGTTGACGAGCATCGGCAGGTGGGCGTAGGCCGGCAGGGCCACCTCGCCGAGGTGACCCGACGCGTTGAGGGCCCGCCACATCAGGATCTGCTTGGGGGTCGTGGGCAACAGGTCCTCGCCGCGGATCACGTGGGTGATGCGCGCCACCCGGTCGTCGACCAGGTTGGCCAGCGGGTAGAGCGCGACGCCGCTGGCGCGCACCACGACGAAGTCGTCGTAGGCGTCGTGGGGAAAGGAGATGTCCCCGCGAATGAGGTCGGCGACCACCGTCGCCCCCTCGTCAGGGACCCGGAAGCGCAGGGCCCGCCCCTCCCGGTCCAGTCCCCGGTCCCGGCAGTGACCGTCATAGCCCGGCCGGCCGCGCGCCTGGGCACGGGCCTCCACCTCCTCGCGCGAGCAGTCGCAGGCGTAGAGGTGCCCGCCCACCCACAGGGCCTCAACGGCGGCGGCGTGGTCGGCGGCGTTCTCGCTCTGGAGGAAGGGCCCCTCGTCGGCGCTGAGGCCCAGCCAGGCCATCGCCTCGATGATGCCCTGCTTCCACTCCTCGCGGCCCCGCTCGAGGTCGGTGTCCTCGATGCGCAGCACGAAGGTGCCACCGTTTTGGCGCGCGTAGAGCCAGTTGAAGAGAGAGGTCCTCGCCGAGCCGACGTGGAAGAAGCCCGTCGGGGAGGGGGCGAAGCGGACCCGCGGCCCGGTCACCTAGTCCGCCAGGGACAGCGCGCCGTTGGGACAGCCCGCGACCGCCTGGCGCAGCCGCTCATCGAACTCCGGTCCGGGGTTCTCGTCGAGCAGGTACAGAAACCCGTCATCGCGGACCTCGAAGACCTCGGGCGCGATCCCCATGCAGACGGCGTTGCTGGTGCACAGGTCGTAGTTGACGACTACCTTCATCTCTCCTCCGGGTCCGACCCAACTGTAGTGTCGCCCCCCGGCGCCGCCCCGGCGGTGCCTACACTGCGCGCGGGAGGTGCCATGGAGAAGCGCTCGATCGGCTCGCTGTCGGTCTCGGTCGTGGGAGTGGGCTGCAACAACTTCGGCGGGCGGCTCGACTACGCCGCCGCCGAGGCGGTGGTGCGCGGGGCCCTCGACGCCGGGGTGACCCTCTTCGACACGGCCGACACCTACGGCGCCACCCAGTCCGAGGTCCTGCTCGGACGGGCCCTCGGCAGCCGCCGGGACGAGGCGGTCGTCGCGACCAAGTTCGGCATGCCGATCGACGAGGAGCGCTTCGGCGCCCACCCCGACTACGTGCGCCGGGCCTGTGACGACTCCCTCGCGCGCCTCGGGCTCGAGCACATCGACCTCTACCAGCTGCACTACCCCGACGAGCGGGTCCCTATGGCCGACACCCTCGGCGCGCTGGGCGAGCTGGTGGCCGAGGGCAAGGTGCGCGAGATCGGCTGCTCCAACTTCAGCGCCGCCCAGCTACGCGAGGCTCGGGCAGCCGCGGGGGACGGTCCGACCTTCGTCTCGGTGCAGAACCAGTACTCCCTCCTCGCGCGTGACCCCGAGCGCGACGGGGTGCTCGCCGTCTGCGAGGAGATGGGCGTCGCCTTCTTGCCCTTCTATCCCCTCGCCAACGGCCTGCTCACCGGCAAGGTCCGCCCCGGCCAGCCGGTGCCCGCCGGCACCCGCCTGGCCACCATGGCGCCCGAGCGCAGCGCCCACTGGCTCTCGGAGGACCTGCAGCGCCGAGTGGGGTCACTGCTCGCCTTCGCCGAGGAGGTGAACGTGCCCCTGCTCACGCTGGCCTTCTCCTGGCTGCTCAGCCACCCGGCCGTCGCCTCGGTGATCGCCGGCGCCTCCACCCCTGACCAGGTGCGCGCCAACGTGGCCGCGGTGAGGACCTTGGAGGCCCGGGTCCTCAGCCACCTCGACGAGCTGACCGCCTGAACCGCCGGCCCGCCCGGGAGCCCCCACCCCTACGCTGACCACGTGGTCCCCCCACGACCGGGCGCTGCGCGCCCGAGAGGGGGTCACCATGCCCGTCCGACGACTCACCCGCCTGCTCACCGGCCTCGCGGCGACCTCGCTGCTCCTCGCCGTGTCGATAGCGCCGCCCACCGCTGGGGCCGCGACCCGTCCCGTGGTGATCACGGGCCGGGTCGCGGGTCACGGCACCGTCCTCGAGACGGCCCGCGGCTTCGCTCTCTACACCTACGCCGGCGACACGCGGGACCACTCGACCTGCACCAGCACGTGCGCGAGCGCCTGGCCCCCGCTCACTCTCAAGAAGGGCGCCCGGCTCAGCGGCGAGAAGGTGAAGGGCCTCAGCCTCTTCACCCGGCCGGGCGGGGCGCGCCAGGTCGCCTGGCGCGGCCACCCGCTCTACCGCTACGTCGGCGACCACACCGCGCACGAGGTGACGGGCGACAACGTGGGCGGCTTCCACGTCGCCGCGCTCAGCTCCGCCAGCTCCTCGTCGGTCACCACCACGACGGCGGGACCAGGCTGGTAGGGACCGGGCTCAGGAGGCCTTGACGGTGGCGACCAACTTGGTCAGGGTGTCCTTGGCGTCGCCGAAGAGCAGGACGGTCTTGGGGTTGTAGAGCAGCTCGTTCTCGATCCCGGCGAAGCCCGGGCGCATCGAGCGCTTCAAGAAGACCACGTTCTCGGCGAGGTCGGCGTCGATGATCGGCATCCCGTAGATCGGCGAGCTCTTGTCGTCCTTGGCCGCCGGGTTGACCGTGTCGTTGGCCCCCACCACGAGGGCCACGTCGGCGGTCTGGAGCTCGAGGTTGGCCTCGTCCATCTCCTTCAGCTGCTCGTAGGGCACGTTGGCCTCGGCGAGCAGGACGTTCATGTGGCCCGGCATGCGCCCGGCCACGGGGTGGATGGCGAAGACCACCTCGATCCCCTTGGCCTCGAGCTCCTCGGCGAGCTCGCGCACCACGTGCTGGCCCTGGGCGACCGCCAGGCCGTAGCCCGGGATGATCACCACGCGGCTGGCGTAGCTGAGCAGAACCCCGATGTCCTCGGCGGTGCCCGAGCGCACCGAGCGCCCGTCGGCCCTCTCGGCCGAGCCCGAGGCGGTCACCACCGAGCCGAAGGCCGAGAAGAGGATGTTGGGCAGGCTGCGGCCCATCGCGGCCGACATCATCCGCGTGAGCAGGATGCCCGAGGCGCCCACCAGGGTGCCCGCCACGATCAGCAGGTTCGACCCGAGGGTGAAGCCCGAGGCCGCCACCGCGAGGCCGGTGAAGGAGTTGAGCAGCGAGATCAGCACCGGCACGTCGGCCCCGCCGATTGGCAGCACGAAGGCGATCCCGAGGACCGCGGCCAGGGCCAGCAGGATCCACAGGAGCGTGGTGGACGAGCCCACCAGGATCACCACGATCAGCACGAGCGCCGCCAGGCCGACCAGCGCGTTGATGAGCTGCTGGCCGGGGTAGGTGACCGGACGGCCGGTCATCAGCTCCTGGAGCTTGGCGTAGGCGATGGCCGAGCCCGAGAAGGAGACCGTGCCGATCAGGACGCCGAGCAGGACCTCCAGGGTCACGTAGGTCGCCGGGTGGGTCGACTTGATGTGGATGAACTCGGTGATCGACACCAGCGCGGCGGCGCCGCCGCCCACCCCGTTGAAGATCGCGACCAGCTGGGGCATCGCGGTCATCTTGACGAAGCGCGCCACCGGCACCGCCACGATCAGGCCGATGGCCATGCCGAGCAGGATCAGCCCCACGTGGTGCAGGCTGTGGCCGTCCACGTGCTGGAAGAAGGTGGCCACGACGGCCACCAGCATCCCCACCGCGGCGATCACGTTGCCCAGGCGGGCCCGCTTCGGGCTGCCGAGGCCCTTCAGGGCGAGCAGGAAGGTCGTCGCCGCGACGAGGTACAGCAGGTCGATGAGGGTGCCGCGACTCACTTGGAGGCCTCCTCACCCGACGGCGCCGCCGGCTTCTTCGGGGCCCGGGCCTTGAACATCTCGAGCATCCGGTCGGTGACGACGAAGCCGCCCACCACGTTCAGGGTCGCCAGGATCACCGCGAGGAACCCGAGGACCTCCTGGGCGTTGGTGGTGGCCGAACCGAGGATCAGCATCGATCCCACCAAGATGACCCCGTGGATGGCGTTCGAACCGCTCATCAGCGGGGTGTGCAGGATGCTGGGGACCTTCGCGATGATCTCGATTCCCACGAAGATGCTCAGCACCAGCACCGTGGCGTACTGGACGAGGGCGTTGCCCATCAGGCCTCCTCTACGGCGGTCGGCTCCGGCGCGGGCGCCGGCGGGTTGATCGGTTCGGCCGCCACGCCGAGGGCCTCGGCCGTCGGCGCGTGGTGGATCCGCCCCCCGCTCGCCACCGTGACGCCCACCACGACCTCGTCGGTCCAGTCCGGCGCCAACTGCCCGCCGGACCCGAAGAGGGCCAGGAGCTTGAGCACGTTGTTGGCGAACATGAAGCTGGCGTGAGCGCCCATCTGGGCGGGCGGGTTGGAGAGTCCCACGACCCGCACCCCCTGGTGGTCGACGACCTCGCCGGCCCGGGTCAGCTCGCAGTTGCCCCCGCCGTCGGCGGCCATGTCGATGATCAGCGACCCTTCGGCCATCGCCTCGACCATGGAGCGGGTCACCAGGATCGGCGCCTTGCGGCCCGGGACGGCCGCGGTGGTGATCACGACGTCGGCGTTGGCGACCTCCTTGACGAGCGCCGCCTGCTGGAGCTCGCGCTCCTCGGCGGTCAGCTCGCGGGCGTAGCCGCCGGCGGCGTCGGCGGTGACGCCGAGCTGGACGAAGACCGCGCCCGCCGACTCGGCCTCCTCCTTGGCGGCCGAGCGCACGTCGTAGGCGCGCACCTTGGCACCGAGGCGCTTGGCCGTGGAGATGGCCTGCAAGCCCGCGACGCCGACCCCCATGACCAGGACCTTCGCCGGTCGGATGGTGCCGGCGGCGGTGGTGAGCAGCGGGAAGAACCGGTCGAAGTGGGTGGCCCCGGCGAGGGCCGCCCGGTAGCCCGAGACAGTGGCCTGAGAGGACAGGGCGTCCATGTACTGGGCCCGGCTGATGCGCGGCAGCAGGTCGAAGGAGGCCACCGTCACGCGCCGCTCGTTGAGCGCGCGCACGACGTCGCTCGCCAGCAGTGGCGAGAGGAAGGACAGGTGCAGCGATCCCTCGGGGACCCGCTGGGCCTCCTCGAGGGTGGGGGGGTTGACCCGCAGGTTGACGTCCCCGGCGGCCGCGTCGGCGACCGTCGCACCGGCCGACCGGTAGGCGTCGTCGGAGAAGTGCGAGAGCACACCGGCCCCGCGCTCGACGACGACCTCCCAGCCCTCCTTCACGAGGGTCGCCACCGCCTCGGGAGTCAGCGCGACCCGGGTTTCGCCCGCGCGCGACTCCTTGTTCAGCGCAATTTTCATAGGTTCTGTTCTAGCAGTTGGCCCTTCGCGCTCTCGGCGCTGGAACGCGGGCGAGGACGATTCGTGACGAAGGTCACAAGGAGCGAAGGTGCTCGTCGACCAGCGCGGCGAGCTCCTCGGGCGCCTCGAGCGGCACCCAGTGACCGACCCCCTCGAGACGTCGGTAGGTGAACCCCGCCGAGCAGTGTCGCGCCGAGTCGGTCATCTGCCGCTCGCACAGCGCGGGGTCCTTGCTCGACCACACGCCGAGCACCGGCACACCCACCGCCGGCAGCTCGAGGGGCTCGGCGAGGAAGGACCAGGCGGAGAGGTTGGCCCGGTACCAGTTCAGGTGGGTCGACAGCTGGCCGGTGCGCTCGAGCTCGACGACGATCCGCTCAGCCTCGGGATGCCTCATCCACTGGCGGATCACCTCGTGGTCGCGCCAGCGCAGCAGCGCCTCGCCGAGCTCGGGCTGGGCGAAGAGGTAGGTGTACCAGCTGCGGGCCATCTGCTCGACCCCCGCGCCGGCGAAGGCCACGGGGTGGCCCACCGAGACGGCCGTCAGGCTCGAGACCCGCGAGGGCGCCAGCAGCGCGACCGCCCAGGCGAGGGCCGCCCCCCAGTCGTGGCCCACCAGGTGGGCCCGCTCGAGTCCGAGGTCGTCGAGCAGGCCGGTGACGTCGGCAACCAGGTGGGCCATGGCGTAGTCGGCGACCTCGGTGGGCTTGTCGCTCGCGCCACAGCCGCGAAGGTCCGGTCGGACCGTGCGCCACCCGTGCTCGAGGAGGCGCGCACCGACCGGCTCCCACATCGCCCCGGTGTCGGGCCAGCCGTGCAGCAGCACGACCGGCTCGCCCTCGCCCTCGTCGCGGTAGAC